>NZ_JASBQE010000031.1 GCF_029960785.1 Polyangium sp. 15x6 | reverse complement strand
CGCCGCCTTCGCCGCCCGCGCCGCCTGTGCCGCCGCCGCCTTCGCCGCCCGCGCCGCCAGCGCCTTCGCCGCCTTCGCCGCCCGCACCGCCTGTGCCGCCGCCGCCTTCGCCGCCAGCGCCACCTGCGCCGTTTCCTGAATTCATGCATTGGCCGCTTTCGCAGACCCCGCTCGTGCATTCGTCGCCGATCACGCACGCCGTCCCCGCCGCGGCATTTCCCAGCGGATAGAGCTCCACGCCGCTCAGGCTGGTGGAGCCGTCATAGCCGCCTGCGATGAACACGCCGTGCCCCGGCGCGTACGTCGCCGTGTGGTCGAGCCGCCCCGACGCCATGGGCGGGAGCGAGACCCACGCATCCACATCGGGATCATAGATCTCCACGCTCGACAGGTAGTTCAGCCCGCCCGTCCTGCCGCCCGACACCATCACGCGGCCGCTCGGCAGCGCGGTCATCACGTGATACCACCGCGCCTCGTTCAGCGGGGCGACCGTGGCCCACGTATCCGTCGCCGGATCGTAGATCTCCGCCGACGTGATCACGCCCTGGCCCTCCAGCACGCCGCCCGTGACCAGCACCTTGCCCGACGGCAAGAGCGCCGCCGCGTGCCCCTTCCGGCTCGTCGCCATCGGCGCGACGAGCGTCCACGTATCCGTCGCCGGATCGAAGATCTCCGCGCTCGTGAGGGTCACGTGGATCTCGCCTCCGTCTTCGTCCGAGCCCCACTGCCAGCCGCCCGTCACCAGGAATCGGCCATCGGGCAGCGCCGTCCCCGTGTGGCCGCTTCGAAACTCCTTCAGCTTCGGGCTGCTCACCACGGTATTCGTGGCCGGGTCGTAGCGGATCGACTTGTTCGTGACGTCCTCGCCCTGCACGGGGCCCGCGAGGATCACGTCACCGTCCGGCAGCAGGCCGAGCGTGCCGGTGTACTCCCAGTTCATCGGGAAAGCGGACCCGCTCGCCCAGGTATCGGTCGCCGGGTCGTACGTGCTGGTGCCGTCGCCGTCGACGACGAAAATGCGCCCATCGGGGAGCGTGAGGCTGAGCCCGCTGGAGATCGCGCGCGGCGCCATGCTCAGGGGCGACCACGTCCCGGTCGCAGGATCGAGGCGCTCGGCCGTCTGCAGGCCCGTATCCGTGCCGCCGGATCCCGCATATCCGCCGAGGACCACGAGCCCCTTGTCGGCGACGAAGTGCGCCACCTGCCCGCGGCGCTTGGAGGTCATGGGCGAAATGGGCTGCCACGCGGCCGACGATATCGACGGCTCCTTCGGCGCGGCCCCGCCCTCGGGCAGGGAGACGAAAAAGGGAAGGGCGGCGAGAAGGGCGACGGCCCAGGTACGGGTGCGGTGGATCAGCATGTCGTAGGCTCCAGGAAAAGGACGAGTCTCGTAGACTACGCGATGAAGACGGTTGGGGCACCAACGCAACGGTGGAGCAGGATGTCCTCGGCGCGCCGCCCGCCTGACCGGCGGGCCCGCCTCAGGGCAAGACCTGCACGAGATCCACGGCCGGCGGCGAGACGGGCGAGTTCGCGACGAAGTAAGCCTGGAGCGCGTCGACGTCGAGCGCCCCGCCAATGCGATCCGTGCCCTTCGTCAGCACGGAAAAGCCGTCTCCGCCGGCCGCGTTGAAGCTGTTCACCGCGATCCGGTACGTCGCGCCCGGAGCGATCGGCGCGCCGTCGATCGTGATGGAGGCGATATCGACCTTCGACCCGGCCGGCGCGCTCGCGCTGTACGTATAACGGAGATTGCTCGACGGCTGCAGGAGGTAGATGAAGGGGGTGCCGTTTTGATCGGTCCCGAATTGCTGCTCCAGCAGGGACTCGAGCTGCGCGCCCGTCAAGCTCATGACCACGATCGAATTGCCGAACGGCAGGACCGAGAAGATCTCCTTGTAGGTGACGATCCCGTCCATCGCCTCGCCCGCGGCCGCCATGAATGGCAGATTCGCCCGCACGCCGCCCGCGTTCATCAGGGCAATCTGCGCTCCTCCCTGGGCCGGATCCTTCGTCGCGGCGAGCATCGAATCGGCCACCACCACGCCCAGCGTGGACAGGCTCGCGCCGAGCGGCGGCTCGCCCCGATTCAGCGTCGCCGTGAGGGTGCCGACCTGCTTCTCCGCGAGCGGCGCCACCTGCGCGGCATATCCATTCACGTACGTCTCGACCTGCGTATCGGCCGTCTCGCGGGTGACGACCACGTTCTTCGCTTTCTTGCTGATCACGTCCCCGGTGAGGCGGCTGATCTCCAGGTCGATGTCCGTGAGCAGGCGGCCATTGGAAGCCGCGCTCGTGACGAGCTTGCCCCCGATCGTGCAGTTGTAGGCCGCGTGCGTGTGACCGCTCAGGATGACGTCGACGGCGTCGGACATGTTCGTCGCGATCTGCACGATCGGCCCCGAGATGCCCGGGCATTCGTCGAAATAGCCCGTGGTGGCGCCGCCCTCGTGGAGGAGCACCACGATCGCCTCGATGCCCTGCGCCTTCAGCTCGGGCACGAGCGCATTGACGGTCTCGACCTCGTCGTAGAAGGAGAGATCCTGGATCCCGCTGGGATCGACGATCGTCGGGGTCGCTTTCAACGTCATCCCGATGAACGCCACCTTGGCGTCCTCGAACGTGCGAATGGCGTACGGGGGGAACAGGTTCTTTCCCGTCGTCTGATCGACGATGTTCGCCGCGAGGAACGCGAAGCTCGCGCCCGGGAAATCCGGGCTGCCCTGGCAGCCGTCCTTCGGGTGGCAGCCGCCGTTTTGCATGCGCAAGAGCTCGTTCTTGCCCTCGTCGAGCTCGTGGTTGCCGACGGCGTTGATGTCGAGGCCGATGAGGTTCATCGCGCCGATCGTGGGCTCGTCGTGGAAGAGGGCGGAGACGAGCGGGCTGCCGCCGATGAGATCCCCGGCCGAGACGACGAGGGTATTCGAATTTTCCGCGCGCAGGGTGGCGACGTGCCGCGCGAAGAAGGCCGCGCCGCCAGCGTCGACGGTGGTGTTGTCGGGCAAGGTGATCCGCCCGGCGCTGCCCGGCGGCGGTTCGAGGGCGCCGTGGAAATCGTTGAAGCCGAGGAGCTGCACCTGGACCGGAGAATCGACGCTGCCGCCCGAGCCGCCGGCGCCGCCCGAGCCGCCCACGCCGCCGGCGCCGCCCGAGCCGCCGGCTCCTCCCATGCCACCCGAGCCACCCGAGCCGCCTGCGCCGCCCGCGCCGGCCATGCCGCCGGAGCTGGACGAGGAGGCGTCCGAAGGCCGCGTTTCGGTGCTGCCACAGCCGGCGACGACGACCAGGCCGAGAAGCCCCGCAGAGACCCATCCAAGAACGGAATGTATGCGATGCATTGGATGGAAACGAGCAACGGGGAGGGGGTGTTGTCAATGGCGAACAGCGCCAGCGGAATCGTCCGCTCTCAGGCGGTGACGCCCGCGCGGCGCGACCCACGAAAGCCGAAGTGGACGATGTAGAGATAGCAAAGCGCCGGCAGCAGGAAGGCGTGGTGGACGCCGATGCCGTCGGCGAGCCAGCCGAAGAGCACCGGCACGATCGCGCCGCCGACGATCGACATCACGAGGATGCTCGACGCCTGGCTCGTGAGCTTGCCGAGGCCCTCGATCCCCAGCGTGAAGATCGTCGGGAACATGATCGAGTTGAAGAAGCCGACGGCGAGGATGGTCCCCATCGCCACGGGACCATTGAGCAAGACGGTCGCCGTCACGAGCAGCGCCGCGACGATTGCGCTCCCCCCGAGCACTCGCCCTGGATCGGCTTTGCGCAGGACGGCCGAGCCGATGAAGCGGCCGACCATTGCGCCGCCCCAGTAGAGGGACACGTATTTCGCGGCCTGGGCCTCGGTGAAGGCCGCGATCGAGGGCAATGCGAAGAAATTGACGAGGAAGCTGCCGATCGAGACCTCGGCGCCGACGTAGAGAAAGATGCCGAGGGCGGCGCGTCGCAGCTGCGGGAATGCGAGGGCGTCGAGGAAGGAGCCTCGTTTGGCCTCCTCGCCTTCGACCGACGGGATCGTCGGGAGCTTGAGGACCGCGAGCGCGCCGGCGAGCACGAAGAGCATGACCGCGAGGCCGAGGTAGGGCAGGCGGACGGCGTGGGCCTCGGCGAGCGGGTTTTCGGCGTGTTTCACGGCGCCGAGGATGAAATGACCACCGAAATAGGGCGCCACCGTGGTGCCGAGCGAGTTGAAGGCCTGCGTCAGGTTCAGGCGGCTCGACGCGGTGGCCGGCGGGCCGAGCACGGCGACGTAGGGGTTCGCCGTGACCTGGAGGATCGTGATTCCGGTGGCGAGGACGAAGAGCGCGGCAAGGAAAAAGGGATACGAGGGCAGGCTGGCGGCCGGATAAAAGAGCAGCGCGCCGGTGCCGGCCGTCGCGAGGCCGAACGGGAGGCCTCGTTTGTAGCCGATACGCGCGACGAGCTTGCCGGCGGGCAGCGACATCAGGAAATACGCCGAGAAAAATGAGAATTGCACGAGGGCGCCCTCGGCATAGCCGAGGTGGAACACGTTCTTCAGGTGCGGGATCAGGATGTCGTTCATGCAGGTCATGAAGCCCCACATGAAAAAGATCGTGGTCACGACACCGAGCGCGCCGATGTGCGTCCTGGAAGGTGCATCCGTGACCGCCGCCGCCCGAGGGGTCGATACCTCCATGCCCCTTGTCTTCTCACGGCCGACGCAGGCGCGCCACGATTGTCGCGACCGTGGAAAGGCTCGCGCGTGCTCGGCTGGCGAGGGCTTCCGCCCGCGACGCTCGCGCGTTCACATGTAGAACGGCACGCCCACGCCGGGGCAGCGGACGTTCGCGTAGGTCGCTGCCGAGAGGATGACGACGAGCGGTCCGGGAAAATCGCGCCCGTGGATGAGCTCCATCATGCGGAGACGTTCGGCGTCGGTCGGGGAAGCGTCGGGGCCGCAGAGCGAATGCATCTCGCGCTCGCGGCGGAGCAGGTAACGCCCGGCTTCGCGTGTCCTGAAGTCGTAATCACCCACGGCGACGAGACGACCATAAAGCTCGAGCGCCATTGGCTCGTCGCGCATCGGCGGCGCGAGGACGCTCGTGTGCAGATGCATGTATCTGCCGAGGCCGCCATACCCACCGCCATCGACGGCGAAGGGCAGGTCGCCGAGCGCCTCGAACAGAACGGCGCGGATCGCGCCTGCGAGGCCGTCGAAGTCGGGCGCGACGATCACGCGGCCGACGAGCGCGGGCACGGGCCACGCGAGGACACATGCGGCTTCCTCGGGGCCCTCGATTTCGCTGAGGAGCGCGTCGAGGTCGTGCTGGGCGCCGAGGTAGGGCGCGAGCGGGCCGGTGGGCTTCGTCGGGGGTGGGGACGCGGGGCCGCGCTTGCCCTGCTCGGTGAGGCGCGAAAGGCGGTCGCTGCCGCTGATCGGCGGGGATCGGAGGGAAGCCGCGTCGGCATGGGGCGGGCGAATCCGTGGGGTTTTAGGGAGCGCGTCCGAGCCTGCGATGCGACTCGCCGCACGGATGCGCAGCATGAACGTGTCGACCTCGACGTCCTCCTGCTCCGCGAGCGGACGCAGGGTGAACACGAGGTCGCCCCGCGCGACGCGGGCCCGCACGGCGTCGCAGCCCGCGAGAGGGTCGTCGTCGAAAGAGTCCGCGACGAGCACGAGCTCGGTGATCTCGTTGATATGCTGGGACACGAACGCGTGGGCCAGGGCGCCCGCCAGGGACTCGCCCGGATCGAGGATCACCGTCAGGAGACGCGCTGGGCTGTCGGTTTGCATCCTCAAGGTGGTCTTCATGGCACGGAGTGAGCTTACCACCGTGCGGTGTTCGGCGTCGGCGTGGTTTTCGGGCGTCGATGAGCGTCAGGGGCGCTGATCAGGTTGGACAGCGTGTGTTGACGCGCGTCAGGGGGGCGCTGGTCACGATGTCCAGCGTGTGTTGACGCGCGTCAGGGGGCGCTGATCACGATGACCAGCGTGGGTTGACGCGCGTCAGGGGGCGCTGTTCACGATGACCAGTGGGTGTTGACGCGCGTCAGGGGACGCTGGTCACGATGGTCAGCGGGTGGTTGACGCGCGTCAGGAGGCGCTGATCACGATGTCCAGCGTGTGTTGACGCGCGTCGAGGGCTACGGCCATCATTTTTCCCGGACGAATCGCGGAAGCGGAGGTGTGAACACCGTGAAGTACGATGAATTGGAGTCCTTGCTTCGCAACTGGACCACGCTGGGGGGAGAGCCCAACTACGACTTCGTCGGGATGTTCCACCTGTTCCGAGCCTGCGTGCTCAATCTGATGGAGTATTCGACGGAGGCCGATTGGTCCGAGGTGTACGAGTTTCTCGAGCCGCCGGAGAGGGAGTTCCTCGAACGACTGGTTCGAGGGCTCCGGGGCTCATCCCCTTGAGGCCGGGATCGTCTCCGGCTCAGTCCCCGCACTGCACGGCGGCGTGTCCCGCGGCGTCCATGGTACAGGTGGCCCCCGGGCACAGGTTGAAATCATTCGCGATGCAGTCGCAGCTCTCCACGCCATTGCACGACGGGGGGAGATACCCGCAGCCGTAATACACGAGGTCTTTGTTCGTGGTCTTCACGCAGTAGGAGGTGCCGGTCTCGCAGAACGTGTAGCCGCAGGCGAACGTGCCGTCGGGCGGCGTGCAGTTGCCGTTGACGCTGATGTCGACGAATCCGAGCTGCGGACAGTCCTGGAGCTGGGTCTTGCCATCGCACGAGCAAACCTTGTTCGGGATGTGGCCGCATTCGATAGGACGCACGGTGCACACGCCCTGGGCCTCGCCCTCGCCGCACCGTTGATCCGCGAAGCGGCAGTATTCGTTCTCGCCGCAGTCCTCTTTCTGCGTACACGCGACGGCCCCGCCGTCGCTGCCGCCGCTGCCCCCAGCGCCGCCGCTGCCCCCAGCGCCGCCGCTGCCCCCCGCACCGCCGCTGCCCCCAGCGCCGCCACCGCCTCCGCCCGCCATCCCCAAGGTCTGGTCGACCACGCCGCCCGAGCAGGCGGGGAGGGACGCAAGCCCGAGGAGCAGCGTGAGGAGAGGGAGGTGCGAGCGATGAGAAAGATTCCGAGGATTCCTCATGCGCGAACGCGTTGTGCAATGCGTATACCAGGGAAGATCGCCGTTGTTTTCCCTGGATGCGCGTGTGCGCTTGCGCCGGTGTGTGCCGCTCCGGCTCGAGCTTTGGCTCAGGGCCGCGCTCGCAGCGCCGTGTCGAAGCGCACCCGGAGCAGGAGCTTCCCAGGCGAGGACGCAGGCCCTAGAGGGGCATGACCGGCCGTGCGATAGTTGGTCCCGCAACGAGTCCGACGTCGGTCATGAGCTGCGAAAGGGTTGTGTGAGAGGATGCTTTCAGGGATCCAGGATCCGGAGACGTGGGTCGCGCTGGTCTCGCTCTGCGCGATGGAGATCGTGCTCGGCATCGACAACGTCGTGTTCATCTCGATCCTCACGGCGCGTCTGCCCGCAGAGAAGAGGGACCGCGTGGGGCGGATGGGGCTCCTGCTCGCACTCGTGATGCGGATCGGTCTGCTCTTCACGATCAGCTTCCTGATGGGTCTCACGAAGCCGCTCTTCACGCTGCCCCTCGTGAACGCAGCGATCTCGGGCAAGAGCCTGATCCTGCTCATCGGTGGTCTGTTCCTGATGGGCAAGTCGACGAACGAGATCTACGCGAAGGTAGAGAGAGACGAGGAAGAGGAGCACGGAGGCGGAGCCAAGGCGGTGAGCGTAGGGCTCGTGATCGCGCAAATCCTGGCCCTCGACGTGGTGTTCTCGCTCGACTCGGTGATCACGGCCGTAGGCATGATCCCGCCCGAGCAGATGTGGGTCATGGTGACCGCCGTGCTGGTCTCCGTGGGTGTGATGCTGCTCTTCGCGAAGGGAATCTCAGGCTTCGTGCTCGCGCACCCGTCGGTGAAGCTCCTGGCACTCGCATTCCTGCTGCTGATCGGCGTGATGCTCGTAGCCGAGGGCATGGGGCAGAAGATCCCGAAGGGCTACATCTACTTCGCGATGGCCTTCGCCCTCGGCGTGGAGCTGCTCAACATGCGATTCCGCGGGAAGCGCCGGAAGAACGCGCCCGCCGCGGAGCCTCGCGTCGCGCCGTGATGTCGGCTCCTGGGGGCGCCTCGCTGGGGCGTTGCCCCAGGCCCCACCAGGGGCTATCCGCCCCTGGACCCGGACCAGCCAGGGGCTGGACCCGGGGTCGATGAACTGCGCGATGCGCAGTTCATCGAACAGGTCGGCGCAAGACCTGCCAGCCAAGACCGCCGTGACCGGCAACGCCCTGCCTGGTCTTGCCACCGGCCCGTGGGAAGAACTGCGCATCGCGCAGTTCTTCCCCCTGAGGTCCAGGGCTTGCCCTGGTCCGGGTCGAGGGGCGGACAGCCCCCGCGGGGTCCGGGGCAGCGCCCCGGCGCGACGCCCCCAACCGGCTCAGCCCGCGTCTTCGATCTCCTCGACCCCGCGAATCGCGTCCGCGGGGCTCGTCGCGGCGGCGAGCCTGTCGGCGAGCCCGTCACTCGAGAGCCGCGCCGCGTGCGCCAGGAGCGAGAGCGCTGCGCCGCCTGGCTCTCCGAGCAGCAAGACTAGAAGCACCCGGATCGGCAGACCATCCGGCGCCTCGGGCAAGACCAGCGGCCGCGCTAGTGTGACCAGCGCCGCCGTCGTCTTCGAAGGCGAAAACACGCCATGCGGGAGCATCACCCCGCCCCCGAGCGCCGTCGATGCCGTTTGCTCCCGTGCCAACAGCTCCGCCACGACGTGCCGTACGCTCGGCTCCCCGTGCAGTCGTGGGAATCGGCTCGCTGCGATTTCGATCGCGTCCTCCAGCCCGGGACACGTGAGCTGCAGGATCACGCGCTCCGGCGCGAGCAGGCGCGCGAGCGATGGGCGCTCCTCGCGACGCTCGGGCGCCGGGAACTCGCGCTCCACGAAGGCGCGGATCCGCGCGATCTCCGCAGGACCGAGCCTCCGGCGCGCGATGTCGAGGAAGAGCATGCCTGCGCTCGGGACATCCTCGGCATAGCCTTCGATTGCACAGCCGACCTTGTGCGCGGCGCCCACGAGCAATCGTGGTGGGATGCCGATCTCCCGCGCGATGGCCTCCAGCCGATCCGGGGTCGGGACCGCGTCGTGGCCATGCTCCACGCGGCTCAGGTAAGCGCTGGAGACGCCAATGCGTTGCGCGAGGTCCCGCAGGGATAAACCCGCGTCGAGTCGCAAGAGGCGGATCGTCGCTCCGAGGTGCATGGCGTTTCTCAGGACGAAGTTTGTTCACCCGTCGCCCGGACGATCGTGGCGAGCGAGGGCTTCGGCGCCGCGGCGCGGACTTCGCCGTGCTGGTGGACGACGAGCAGCGAGATCGGACAGGCGTGGATCATGCGCTCGGCTTGCAGGCCGAACAGGCGCTCCGAGAGGCCCCACTCGGCCCCCGCGCCCACGATGACGAGGTCGTAGCCACGCGCGGCCTCGGCGAGCGCGGCCTCGGAGGGCACGTCGTGCTCGACCACCTCGAACTTCACCTGGCCCGCGGCCCCGGGCTCCTGGAAAACCTCCTCCATGCGCGCCTTCGCGCCGAGCGGCTTGCCCCCGTCGCGTCCCTTGGCCACCACGTGCAGGACCGTCACGTCGGACCCGGCGATGTGCGTGATCCGCTGGGCGAGGCGCAGCGCCGCGCGATCGTGCGCGCTGCCGAGGAAGGGCACGAGGACGCGGCGGATCTGCGTGAGGCCTCGATCGACGAGCACCGCGACGTCGGCCGGCGCGCGCTTCATGACCTCGTAGACCGTGCCCGAGAGCGCGGCCTTGCCGATGAGCGGCTTGCGCCAGCCGAGCAGCAGGAGATCGGCATGCTTGGCCTCGGCGACGCGGCAGATGTCGACCGAGGGCTCGCCCGAGACGAAGCTCAGCGGCTTGACCGGCACCGAGAGGGACGCGGCGCGCGTGAGCAGCGGTTCGAGCGCGTCGCCGTCGCCCGAGGTGTCGCCGCGCTCCTGGCGCAGGACGAACGAGGCGCGATCGTCGGGATCGATGAGGTGCAGCGCGTAGAGCCGCTCGGCCGCCTCGGGTCCGCCGAGCGCGTGGCCGAGCGTCACCATGCCCGGGCCCGTGCGGTCATCGGCGACGCACATGACGACGGTGAAGGGCGGCGTCTGGCTCACGGGCACGGGCGTCGCCTCGGGCGTGTCGGCGAGCTCCTTGGAGAAGAGCTCGAACGGGTAGACGCGCTCGAGGAGTGGCGTCGTGATGAAGGTGGTGAAGAGCGCCATCAGCACCATCATCGTGAAGAGCGTCGGCGAGATGACGCCGAGATCGAGGCCCAGGTTGAGCGCGACGAGCTCCATGAGCCCGCGGGTGTTCATGAGGAGCCCGATCGCGCTCGACTCGCGCCAGCCGAGGCCGGTGAAGCGCGCGGCGAGGGCGCTTCCGCCGAACTTGCCGAGGCAGGCGAGCAGGATGAGCAAGGCGCAGATGCCCCAGTGGTGCGGGCTCGAGAGCAGGCCGATCTGCGTGCGCAGGCCGCTGTACGCGAAGAACAGGGGCAGGAGCAGGACGACGACGACGTCTTCGAGCTTGTGGGCGAGCGCCTCGGCGAGGCCGCCGTCCTTGGGGATCGCGGCGCCGAGGACGAAGGCGCCAAAGAGCGCGTGGATCCCGATGACCTCCGTGACCATGCTGGAGACGAGCAGCAAGAGGAGCGAGATCGCGACGACGCCCTGGGTGACCTGCTGCCCCGAGCCGACGCGCGCCCCGAGCCGCGCGAGGAAGGGCCGCACGACGAAGAGCATCACCGCGATGTAGCCGAGGGCGAGCACGGTCGTGCGGACGGCGCCGTCGAGTCCGGTCGAGCGGACGGTCGAGACGACGAAGGCGAGCAAGCACCAGGCGGTGACGTCATCGACGGCGGCGCAGGTGATGGCGAGGGCGCCGACCTTGGTCCGGAGCAGGCGGCGCTCGGCGAGGATTCGCGCGAGGACCGGGAACGCCGTGATGCTCATGGCGACGCCCATGAAGAGGGCGAAGGAGGTGAACGGGACGTCGGGCTCCGAGAGGCGGCTGCGGAGCCACGAGGAGGCGAGTACGCCGAGCGCGAAGGGGACGATGATGCTCGTGTGGCTGATGACCACCGAGGCATGGCCGCGGCTCTTGAGGAGCTTCGGGTCGAGCTCGAGCCCGATGAGGAACATGAAGAGCACGAGCCCGACCTGGCTGAGCATGCTCAGCGCGGGCATCGAGCTCTTCGGGAAGACCGCATCCATGACGCCCGGCGCAACCAAGCCGAGGAGCGAAGGGCCGAGGAGGATGCCGGCGGTGATCTCGGCGATGACCATGGGCTGGCCTATCCGCCGGAGGAACGCGCCGAGCAGCCGTGACAGGGCCACGACGACTGTCATCTGCAAGATGAGCAGGGTCAGCGGGTTGTGCGTGATCGCGTGCATGTCTCGGCCTCCTGAGTGATAAGTTATCACTTAGCGCAGGCGGACGGGAAGAGCTGTGACCACCTGCGCTCGGCCGCTTTCGTGCTCAACCGTCGATGCGGGAGCAGCCGGAAATGTCGACGCTTCGTACGAGGAAGCTCGCGCTCTCGACCATGTGGATGACCTTGGTCCAGACGCGCACGCGCGCCTCGTCCTTGGCGCGGTCCAGGATCTCGAGGGTGGTGTTTTTCCCGATCGACCCGACCGTCCTCCGCTCGCCTCCGGCCTCCGCGATGAGCGGCACGTCGTGCTCGCAGCGCAAGCGTTCCTTCACGACGAACGGGGGGTGCCGGATGCCGCCGCGGCTGCCGCCGGACCCGTAGCCGGTGAGCGATCGGCTCGGCTTGAGGTCCGACGTGTTCACCCAGCCAAACACGTAGAGCGTGTCCACGGGGAGCGAGATGCGCGACATGCCGCCGCGGGATTCGAAGACGCTCACGTGGGTCGCCGTCGAGAGCGTGAGGCGGGCGACGGGTTTGCCCTTGGGTTCGAGGGAGAGGGGCACGGGGCTCCCGGGCAGGATGATTTTGACCTCCTTCCGTTTCGCTTCCCCCCCGCCGGGGACGGCGTCCTCCGCCGAGAAGGAGTCGCCTTCGATCCCGACGTCGCCGCACGGACGCGTGGCGCGGAGGGGCGGGTCGAGGACCTCGAGCTCCTCGGAGTCGGGGTGCGTGACGGTGAGGGATTGGCCTTCGGCCGTGGACCAGCCGAGGTGGGCGAAGATCGTCGGGATGGCGAACCCATTCATGACGATGGGTACGTTCGCGCGGAGGACCGAGGCGGAGGCGGGGGTGTGGCCCTCGACGGTGACGCCTTGGTCGCGGATCCGGAGGAGGGTGTCGCCGACGGGTCCGACGGGGATCGAGAGCCGGGCGGCGCCGCCCCGGATGCGGACGAAGGGGGTAGCGTCGGGGAGCAAGGCGAGGTCCGTGACGTCCGCCGCGCCGTTCCATTGCGCTGCCTCGAAGGCGCACGCGACCGCGGCGTCGAGCGCGACGGGCGGAGGCAAGGGTCGTTCGGGGGGTGGCGGGTCCGGGGGCGCGGGAGGCCCGGCGGCGGGAGGCGGCGGGATGGCGACGAGCGGCGGGGGCGCCGCGGGCGGGGGCGGGGAGGCGCAAGCCGCGAGGAGGAGGAGGAGGAGCGGGAAGCCCGGGGCGCGAGGCATGGCGAGCGGCACGGTATCATGGCGCGCGCCTGCTTCCGGCCGGCGGTGACGCATCCCTGTTGACACCCACGGCTGGCATGGCTTGCCATGTCGGCCATGTGGAGCCCTGAAGGCCGCAAGGAGAACGCTCGCGAGCTGCGCCGGATCGCCGACAAAGTCCTGCGATACCGGCAGCTCTGCGACCGCTTCGCGAGTTACTTCCAGCCCGAGAGCGACAACGCCCGCCAGCTCCGTCAGATCCGCAGCAAGCTCGAAGATCTGCGCGGGCGCGCGCTCGATCGGGAGAAGCGGCTCGCCAAGGGCGTCGTGAAGATCGGCGTCGTCGGCCTGGAGAAGCAGGGCAAGAGCGCGTTTCTCTCGGCGTGGCTGAAGAGCGAAAAACTCCTGCCGAGCGAGGCCGAGCGCTGCACCTGGAGCACGACGGTCATCGAGCCGGGCGAGGTCGGGCAGTTTGCCGCGACGGTCACGTACTACAACGAGGCCGACTTCAAGGCGCGCATCCAGAGCTACTTCGACGCGCTCGAGCCGGGGAGCGTCGAGCGCTGGCAGGGCCTGAACCAGTCCGAGATCCTGCGGCTCAAGGCGAGCTTCAAGACGCGCGAAGGCTACGACGTCGACGACCCGGATCGCGCCGGGCGGCGCGAGCAGACGGCGCTCGCCGAGCTCGTGGAGATCAGCGCGGGTCTGTCCGAGATCAAGGCGCGGCTCGGTCGGTCGCCCGAGAAGATCACGGCGAGTAGCCTCGACGCGCTCGCCGAGCAGATCCGGCCGTACATCGCGCTCAAGGACACGAAGAACGGCAACAGGCCCTACCCGGGCGTGCGGGCCGTGAAGATCGTCACGGTCACGATCCCCGTCGAGGGCGCGATGCCCGGCGTCGAGCTGATGGATCTGCCCGGCATCGACGCGCCCTCGGACAAGGCGCGGCGCGACACCGAGGAGGCGCTGGCGAACGACGTCGACGTGACGATCTTCGTCAAGGACATCACGCGGCCGTCGCTCGTGCGAAACGAGGTCGAGCTGCTCCGCATGGCGCAGACGGCCGATCGCAGCATCTCGCTGAAGGACCGGATCTTCGTGGTGCTGACGAAGGTGGATCTCTTCGATCACGCCGACGAGAACGGCAACTGGCACTGGTCGCTGGCGGCGCGCAACTTCCGCGAGCAGGGCGTCGATCGGATCTTCCCGTACTCGAAGGTGTGGGTGCACCAGGGCGTCGACACGCAGCACCCGGTGGCGCGCCAGCTCATGGACTTCTTCGGCACGACGACGCCCGTGAACGGGCTCGACAAGCTGAAGGACGCGGTCGAGCGGTACCTCTCGACCGACGTCGAGGCGCTCGATCGCAAGGTGACGCAGGCGATCAACGGGGAGTTCGGCGAGGTCGAGGCGCTGCTCCGCGGCGTGCTCGTGACCGTGAAGGACGGGCTCAGCGACAGGGAGTTCGATCGGCGCGCCGAGCAGGTCTTCGATCTGCACTACGAGCACATCCAGTCGGGCGAGGATCCGACGGGGCTCCTGCCCGAGATCCGCAAGCGCATGTCGGCCTTCATGGACTTCGAGATGAGCGACACGCAGCGGTCGGCCCGAGCCGCGCGCGCGGACGTGCGGATCGATCAGATCCGCAGCGATCTCCTGGCGCGGCTCACGCCCGAGGAGGCGGAGGCGAAGCGGCGGCAGATGCCGAGCCCGGGTCTCATGAACGAGACGGCCGTCGAGATCGAGATGCGCAAGCAGATGCGCGAGCGCGTGGCGTCGCGGATCGCGGGGCTCGGCGAGGATTTCCGCAACACGGCCCGCGAGAGCGTGGAGCGGATGCTGCACGAGATGTTCATCGAGGCAGGCTACGAAGGCGGGCGGCTCGAGGTGCTGCTCCCGGCGGGCAAGACGCTCATCGAGCGGATCGACGCGCTCGGTCGGTCGGGGCACGTGTCGGAGAGCGTGGTCCGGTACCAGAACCAGGAGATGGCCAAGGCCGACGTCGCGTTCGAGGTGCTCTCGCGGTACTTCGCGCGGCAGATCGTGGACATCCTCGACGCGACGGATCCGTACGATCGCGAGATCCGCGAGCGCGAGATGCGCGGTCTCGAGCAGTTCTTCGGGATGGGGATCGCCGACAAGGCGCAGGCGACGGCGACGGGCGCGGCCGCGGCCGCGAGCGGCGTCATCGGCTCGGTGAAGGCGAAGCTCGGGTTCGGGGAGGAAAAAGCCGACGGGAGCGCGCCGGCCGCCGCGCCCGCACCGGCGCCGGCGATCGGCGGTTTTCCCACGGTGGGCGCGGCGATGCCCGTGGCGAGGCCCCAGGCCCCGCAAGCAGCCGCGGCCCCGGCGGGGAGCACGAAGCCTCCGCAGACGAACCCCGGCGCGGCGCCGGCGCAAGGGGCGACGGCGGGGAACGTGCGCGACTGGTCGAAGATGCTCGCGCGGGTGCGCGTGGACGTGGAGCGGATCTGCGACTTCCTCGAAGCGCTGGCGAAGCACCCGCGCGGCCTGCAGAAGTACCACGAGGAGGCGGTGCGCACGGTGCACGACTCGTGGCTCGATCGGGAAGGGGAGCAGTCGCTCCGGCGCTGGGTGCGCAGCGAGTGCGCGCGGATCTGGCCGCACAAGTTCGCCGCGATCGAGGCCGAGAAGGATCGGGCGCGCGCGGACATCGAGGCGCTCGAAGAGCTCTTCGGCGGGAGCGCGCCCGTCACGAAGTCCGAACCGCAGAAGCCCGCCGCGGCCAGGCCCGCGACGGCAGGAGCGTGATCCGTGGCCTACGATCTCGCGCGTTTGTCGAGTTACGTTCGGTTTTACCAGACGGTCGTGAACCAGCTCGCGGCCGCCTGGCAGAACCTCACGCGCCTGCATTTCGTGGCGAAGGACGCGCTCGCCCCGCTCGCCGAGCCGCTCGCGCCCGTCGCCTATGCGCCGCTCCTCGCCGCGCTGGAAGATCCCGCGCCGTCGGAGGAAGCGATCGCCGCGCTTTGGCGGCCGGTCGACGAGAAAGACCTTTCGGATCTGAACGACATCTACGAGGTCGCCGGGAGGTTCGGCTTCCAGGGCGAGGACAACCAGAACCTCGCGCGCGTGCAGCGGCTCGTCGCGTCCGCGCGGAACGAGATCCTCGGGCATCGGCGCAGGCTGTCCGATCTGCGCGAGCTGCCGAACGCGGCGCGCGCCGCGGCCGCGCGCCTGCGCGCCGAGGAGGAGGCGCGCGCGGCCGCCGAGCGGGCCGAGAAGATGGCCGCGTTCGGCCCGCTCGCCGAGACCGTGGTGACGCGCGCGAAGCAGACGATCGACGCGGTGCGCGCGGTGCCGTTCCCGGATCTCTCGAACGCCGAGACCGCGGCCGAGGAGTACCGCAAGCACGCGGCGAAGCTCGATCACGTCTACCAGACGTGTTTGCCCTTCCTGCGCAAGGCGATCCAGAACCTCTACGCGTTCGTGAACGCCGAGCCGACCGCGTCGTGGCCGGACACGCTGCCGATCACGAAGGATCTGCCGCCGGAGCTCGTCACCGTGCCGCCGGCCGGATCGCAGGAGCTCACGCAGGCGCGCGCGAGCGTCGCGTCCCTCGCCGAGGAGGAGATCCAGCTCGGGCGCGCGCGTGACGCCGTCTCCACGGCCGCGGCGCGGCTCGAAGGGGAGATGGCCGCGGCGCAGATGAAGGACGCCGAGATCGCGCAGGAGATCGCGACGGCGCACGCCATCCTGGATCTCGCGGTGGCCGCCGAGCAGGCGGAGGCGACGCGGATCGAGCTCGAAGGGCTCGCGGCGCAGCGGGCGTCGCGGGTCGAGAGCGCGGGCGCGGTGCTGTCACGGCAGCGGCAGATCGAGGCGGCGATCAAGCTGCTCGAGGACGAGCTCAGGCGAAGGCACGGAGAGCTCGGGGCGCTCGAAGCGCAGCTCGTGGAGACACGCAAGGACGAGCCGGTCCTCTTCGGCAAGGACGAGTGGCGCGCGAAGGTCGCCGCGATGGAGGAGCAGAAGGCCCAGCAGCAGGCGGTCTACGGGCAAAGGCTCGCGACGCTGCAGCAGTTCCAGATCGATCACTCGAGCGTGTCGGTCGAGGTGCAGACGGAGCAGCAGAAGCAAGCGCTGCTCGAGCGGCAGATCGTGGAGGCGCAAAGCAAGGCCGCGACGCTGGAGCTGACGATCCGGGAGATCGGGACGAAGCTCGGGGCGGCGAGGCCGTCGCGGGCGGTGTCCGCGGACGACGCGCGCAAGGCGCTCGCATCGCTGCAGCAGGCGAAGCTCGGCGTGGCCGAGCGGATGGAGGCGCTCAAGGCCGAGATGCGGCGGCAGAAGGACGAGGCCGTGCGCGTGCTCAACCGCATGAAGCAGATCGGCGTGGAGCGGCAGCACGTGACCACGATGGTGCAGAGCGCGGAGACGGCCGCGACGCAGGGCCGCGAGGAGGCGCTCCGGCAGCTCGCGCGCGAGCGGCGGGCCGGCGTGGAGCGGCACGTGGGCGAGGTGCTCTCGACGCTGGAGAAGTCGATCGCGCACGTGGGGCCGGTGTTCGTGGATCCGGCGCGGGATCTGCTCGTCGCCGCGACGGAGCCGAAGGCCGAGGTGACGACGCGCGTGCTCGAAGCCGCGGACGCCGCGGCGCCCGTGGTGGACAGGCTCTCCAAGGAGCTCGATCCGGAGCTGCTCGCGCAGGACGCGACGCTCGGGCAGATCCAGCGCGAGTTCTGCGACGTGGCCGAGGCCGCGTGTATCACGGCGTGGGGCGGATGATCAGGCGCCGGCCCGGGTCGTCGCCCGGGTCGTCGCCCGCGAGCCACTCCTTGCAGAGGCCGAGCAGGCGGGCGTTCGCGGCGCGCCGTTCGAGGAACGACTGGCGGAGTTCGTCGTCGAGGATGGTCGCCGCGCGCTTGTGAATGTCGGCCCGGGCCGCGGCGAGCATCGCGCGCGCTTCGTGGTGCGTGCCGAGCTGGAGGAGCGCCTCGACGCGGAGGAGCGTGATCTCGGGCGGCGCCGGGGCCGGATGCGCGCCGCGGACAGGGCGCAAGGCGAGGGCGCGATCGACGAGCGTGAGCGTCTTGTCGGGCTCCTTCGAGGCGAGGAAGAACGCCGCACGCACGCCGTAGAGCGCGCCAGGAGGCGCACCGGCGGCCCGGAGCGGGCCGAGCATCCGATCGGCCTTGTCGAGCTCGCCGAGCGCGATGCTGGCGCGCGCCGCGAGCAGGCGCGCGCGCCGCGCCGCGAGCCGCTCGCCCCGTGACTCGGCTTGCTTCACCACGTCCTCGGCCATCTCGCGCGCCGGGATGAACGCGCCGCGCTCCAGGCTGCGCAGGGCCTCGAACGTGCTGCCCACGATCGAGGTGAGGCTGCCTTCGGGCTCCTGATCGAGGGCCTCCTGGAGCGCCTTGTCCGCGAGCTCGTGCGCGCCGAGGAGCAGGAGATCGAGGCCGACGTGGACGCGCGCATAAGGCAGGTAGCGACGGTCGCCGATCGTCTTGAAGCGCAGGACGCTCTCGCGATCGAGCCCGAGCGCGGCCCAGGGGTCCTGCTCGACCGCGCGCGCCCAGTGGGCGTGCGTGTGCAGCGTCCACGCGGCGACGACGGGCTCGCGCTCGGCGGCGGCGGCCGTGACGAGCCGCATGCGATCGAGGTAGGGCAGGGCCGCGGCCGGCTCGTGGTCGAGGAGCGAGTCGATCGTGGCGCTGAAGGCCCAGGAGAGCGCGAGGACCGCGTCGGGCGAGGGGCGCTCGTGGAGGAGCTTCTGGAAGAGCTCGGCCGCGCCCCGCGCGTCGCCCTGGGCGAGCGCGGAGCGGATGGCGCCGCCGAGCGCGCGGGCGTGGTGGCGACTGCCCGGCGTCGCGTAGATGAAGGCGCAACGCGCGGCCTCGTAGGCGCGGGCGTGGCTCGATCGCCAGGTCTGCGCGTCCGTGGCGATGGCCCAGAGCTCGGCCGCGGCCTCGCCGTCGGCGCCGAGATCGAGGCCCCGCTTGGCGAGCTCGATGGCCGCTTCGAGGGCGCCGCCCGAAAGCGCTTGTTCCGCCGCGCGTACGTAAAACTCGACCGCGCGGGGACCGTCGCCGGCGCGCTCGAAGTGGAGCGCGAGCACGCTCGGATCGTTCTCGCCGGCCGAGAGCAACCACTCGGCGGCGCGGCGATGGCCGAACTGCCGATCGTCGTCCGTGAGCCGCCCATACGCCGCCTCGCGCAGGAGCGGGTGGCGGAAGGCGTACTCGGTCTCGCCCGCGAAGCGGCTCTGCCTTCGCCGCGTGAGCAGCTCGCAGTCGCAGAGCCGGTCGAGCGTCTTGCCGAGCGAGACCGTGGGTTCGCCGTGGCCGAAGACGATCGGGCGCAGGGCCCCCTCCCACGCCGCCTCGCCGAAGATGCTCGCGGCGCGCAGCACCCGCCGCGCCTCGTCGTCGAGCGACTTCGAATCGATGCGCGCGTCCACCATGCCCCGCACCGTCTCGGGCAGGGCGCCGCCGCGGCCCTCGTTCACCGCGCGGATGAGCTCTTCCAGGTAAAACGCGTTGCCCGCCCCGAGCTCGACGATGCGATCGACCACGATGCGCGGCGTCTGCGGGCCGAGCGCGCTCCGGACGATCTGCTCGGCGTCGTCCTTGTCGAGCGGGTGGAGCCGCACGTCCTGCACCTCGCGGCCTTCCCACAGGCCCGGCAGCCGCTCGCGCACGTCGGGCCGGGCCAGCGCGAGCACCGCGAACCGACGGTCGCGGAGCGCGTCGAGCGCGGCGTCCACGAGCTTCAGCGACGCGGCGTCGCTCCACTCGAGCTCTTCGAGCACGAGCAGGAACGGGGTCGTCTCCGTGAGCCCGCGAATGAAATCGAAGAACGCTTCCTTGATGTGATCGGCCATCAGGGCCGCGTCGCTGCGCGCGGCCCGGAGCTCGGTCCGGCCCTCGTCGGGGAACTGCAAGCCCACGACCTCGCCCAGGAACTCCGTCACGCGCCGCTTGTCCGGGCCGGCGAGGTACGTTCCGACGAGCGCGCGCAGTTTTTCCTGGCTCGCGTCGACGGGTTCGCCCGCGGAGATCCCGGCGGCGCTGCGCAGCGCGGAGCCGACGATGGTGAAGGCCGATCCGGCGCGCAGCGGATCGCCGCGGCCGTGGACGACGCTGAGGGTCGGCTTCTCGACGGCGAGGCGCTCGACGAGCTCGAACCGCAGGCGTGACTTGCCGGCGCCCGGCTCGCCGAGCACGAGCACGGCCTTCGGCTTCTTGCCCTGGAGCGCCTGCTCGACGTACTTGCGAACCGTGCCGAGCTCCTCGTCGCGCCCGACGTAAGGGCTGGGTTTGCCGAGCAGCGTGCGCACCGCGCGCGTGGCCTCGCGCTCGCCGCGCAGCCAGAACTCGCCGAGGTAACTCGCCACCTCGAAGCGCGCATCCAGGAAGGCGCACGCGACATCGTTGATGCGCACGGGCCTCGGCCCCTTGCCTCCGTCGAGCGTCGGCATGTCGAGCAGGTGGAAGACGCCGTCGAGCATCTTGCCGACGGGCGCCTTGTCGTTCGCCTCGGCGTACGCCGCGAAGATCGCCACGCGCGAGCCCTTCGCGAGCCCCGCGATCTCGAGCGCGAGCCGGGCCGCGCGGCCCGCGATCTCGGTGGGGTTGCCGCGGCCCTGGATCTTGATGAGCAGCGCCACGCCGGGCAGCTCGTGGAACTGCTCGTTTTTCTTCGGATCGACCTCGGCGCGGATCGCCGCGACGACCTCGGGCGGCATCCCGCGCGGGGGTTTGTCGGAGAGGAGGTCGTCGGCGTCGGGGACGGGCTTCGCCGCGACCACGAAGAGGAGCTGTTTTTCCTGCGGGCTCATCCGCTCGCTCCCGGGGACGGCCGGCGGCGGCGGGATCGGCGTGAGCTTGCGCGCCCAGGGGTCGTTCGGCGAGGCGGGCGGGTAGGTCGTGATGACCGGGTTCGAGCGCCGGTCCGGCGGCCGCGTCGACGCCTTTTTCGCCATGCCCTCGAGCGTGTTCGCGACGGTGGCGCCGTTCTGCGGCCGCTGCGAAGGATCCTTCGAGAGCATGCGGGCCACGAGCTCGGAGAGCGCGTACGGCACCTCGGGGCGGATCTCGGCGACGCGCGGCACCTCGGCCATGACGATCTTCGCGAGCACGACGTGCTGCGGGCCCCCCTCGAAGGCCCTGCGGCCCGTGAGGCATTCGAAGAGCACGGCGCCGAGGCAGAACATGTCCGCCGCCGCGCCCACGTTCCCGCCGTAGTCGATCTGCTCGGGCGCCATGTACCCGACGGTCCCGATGACCACGCCCGTCGAGGTCATGTGTCCGCCCGCGAGCAGCGCGATGCCGAAGTCGAGCACCTTCACCCGCTCGACGTCGGAGGCCACGAGGTAGAGGTTCGAGGGCTTGATGTCGCGGTGCACGACGTCCGCCGCGTGCGCCGCGCCGAGGGCCAGGGCCACGCGCAGGCCGAGCTTGATCGTGTCGTAGATGCTCAGCGGGCCGTTCTTCAGCACGTCGTCGAGGCCCCGGCCGTCGAGCCACTCCGTGGCGAGCCAGGGCTCGCCATCGATCATCCCGTGGTCGACGTAGCGGACGATGTGCGGATGGTCGTAGAGGTGCCGGGAGAGGATCTCGATCTCGCGGCGAAACCTGCGGATCATGCTCTCTTTCGGCGTGGATCCGTCCCTCGGTTCCGCGACGAACTTGATGGCGACGCGCGCGCGCGTGTCCTTCTCGTAGGCGGGCCAGACGATGCCCATCCCACCGATGATCGGCCGCCCATCGAGCACGAAACGCCCGCCGATGACGTCACCTGACTTGCGCACTGCTCACGAGGATGCACCAGCGGTGGGGGAGGAGCGCAAGAGGGACGCGGGCGGCTTCACCGCGGAGACGGATTTTACGGCGGCGTGGTCCCTGGCCTCTCGCAAGCCTCGACGAATCCCTGCTGGCAGGCGCGCGCGCGCAGCCTGCGCTCCTCCTCCGGGTCCGGCGCGAGGCGACCCAGGCTCTCGTGGTGCATCCGGGCGAGGGCCGCGCAGGACTTGCCATGGGCCCTCTCGCAGGCGATCCGGTAGTGACTCGCCGCGAGGTCGAGGTCCCGCGGGAGCAACTCTCCGCGCTCGTACAGGCGGGCGAGGTTGTGGCAGGCGAGCGGCTCCTTCTGGTCGCAGGCGGAGTGGTAAAGCCCGAGCGCTCGGCTCAGGTCCCGCCGGACCTCCTCGCCACGCTCGAGGAAGACGGCGAGGTTGTTGCAGCCGAGGGGCTCTTTCTGATCGCAGGCGCTGGTGTGCAGGGCGAGGCCTCGGCGCACGTCCTTGGGCAGGCAGGAGCCTTCCGTGTACGCATTGCCGAGGTTCGTGCACCCGAGCGGCTCGCCGCCCGCGCAGGCGTGCTTGTACTCGGCGACGGCCTTGCACATGTCCGGCGCGACCCCGAGCCCCTTGTCGTAGAGGAATCCGAGGTTGTTGCAGCCGAGCAGATCGCCGCCGCCGCAGGCCTGCGTGAAGAGCGCGTGCGCGCGGGTGAAGTCGACGGGGCCGCCGCGCCCCTCGCGCACGAGGTTGCCGAGGTTCACGCACGCGCCGGCGTCGCCGAGGCTGCAGCCGCGATCGTAGGCCACGCGCGCGCTCTCAGGGGACGTGGGCGTGAGGCCCCCGTTTCCGTTTTCGAGGAGCAGGCCCTCGTTGCGGCAGCCGATGCCGAAGCCGAGCTTGCACGCCTTGCGGTAGAGCTCGCGCGCCTGGAAGACATCCATGGGCACGCCGAGCCCGTCCTCGTAGAGGTTGCCGAGGTTCGTGCAGGCCCGGGCGCTGCCGAGGTCGCACCCGCGTGCATAGACCTGCCCCGCGCGCGCCAGATCGACGGGCACGCCTTTGCCATTGTGGAGGAGCCAGCCGAGGTCGTTGCAGCCGTTCGCGTCGCCGTAGTCGCAGCCTTTTTCGTAGAAGGACGCGGCCGTCTCGCGGCCGCTCGGCATTCCGCGCTCGACGCGGATGCCGAGCTCGGTGCAGCTCGGTCCGTCGCCCTCGATGCAACGCGCGCGGAGCGTCTGGGGAGTCGCGGCGGCGAGGGCGGCCGGATCAGCCGGATTCGGGACTACCTGTGTCGCGCAGCCGAGGAGCGCCGCGGCGGGGAGGGCGAGGAGGGCAGAGCGCATGGCAGCGTCGGGGCTAGTCCAAAGGCGTCCGGGATCCAAGAGGCTCGGCGCGTAGCTTTTTGCGCAGCCAAGAAGCCCTTGCGGACCTTGCCACGGCGCGCGAGGTTGGATAAGAGCACGCGCACCAAAGCTTCTTCTTCGCCCGGATTCACCGGCCATCTTCGCGGACCATGCAGGGAAACGAGCTCGTCGCCGTCACGCGGCCCTTTGCCTCCGAGGATCGGGCCCGCAGCGTCTACCACGTCGCCTCGACCTTCGCGGTCCTGGCGCTCGCGACGGCCGTGGCCGCGGCCGCGCCGTACAAGCCGCTCCGGATCCTCGGCAGCGTGATCGAGGGCCTCGTGATCGTGCGCGCGTTCATTCTCGCGCACGACTTCCATCACGGCGCGCTCCTGCGCAAGTCCAAGGTGGGCAGCGTGATCTTCGGCCTCTACGGCGCGCTCGTGCTGACGCCGCCGCGGGTCTGGCGACAGACGCACAACTACCACCACGCGCACACGGCGAAGATCGTGGGCGCGCAGATCGGCTCGTATCCGGTGATGACGGTGGAGATGTGGAAGCGGGCGCCGCGCGGCAAGCGCATCGCGTATGCGCTCGCTCGCCATCCGCTGACGATCCTCTTCGGGTACGTGACGATCTTCCTCGGCGGGATGTGCATCTCGGCGTTCCTGCGAAACCCCAAGGAGAACTGGGATTCGGCGGCGGCGCTCGTGCTGCACGCGGCGCTGGTCACGACGATCACGTATTTCTTCGGCTGGGAGATGACGCTGCTCGTGCTCGTGGGCCCGCTGTTCATCGCCTGCGCGCTCGGCTCGTATCTCTTTTATGCGCAGCACAACTTCCCGGGCGTGCACATGCAGCCGCGGCAAACGTGGACGTTCGCGCGCGCGGCCGTGGAGTCGTCGAGCTTCATGCGCTGCGGGCCCCTCATGAGTTACTTCACGGGCGACATCGGCTATCACCACGTGCACCACCTGAACGCGGCGATCCCGTTCTACCGGCTGCGCGAGGCGATGGCCGCGATCCCCGAGCTCCAGGTCGAGCCGCAGACGAGCCTGTCGCCGCGCGACATCCTGCATTGCTTCTCGCTGAAGCTCTGGGACCCGCAGGCCGGCAAGATGGTGCCGTACCCGAAGGACGCACCTCCCGCGGAAGTGGCAGAGCCGGCTTGACTTGGGCCGCCGCGCCGGGGCGCTGCCCCGGACCCCGCGGGGGCTGTTCGCCCCTCGACCCGAACCAGCGCAAGCGCTGGACTCGGGGTGGAAGAACCGCGCGATGCGCGGTTCTTCCAACGGCCCGGTGGCAAGACCAGCGACAGCGTTGCCAGTCACGGCGGTCTTGGTTTGGCAGGGTCGCCCGCCGGTCTTGCCTCGGCCTGTTCGATGAACTGCGCGGAGCGCAGTTCATCGACCCCGGGTCCAGCGCTTGCGCTGGTCCGGGTGCAGGGGCGGACAGCCCCTGCTGGGGCCTGGGGCAACGCCCCAGCGCAGCGGCTTCGACATGAGACCCATGCTCAGTGGCGGCTCATGCGGCGGATGTAGGCCCGGAGCGCTTTCACGGTTGCCTCGTCGAGATCCGGGTTCGCGGGCATCATCATGCTCTTGCCCACGGGGCGGCCGCCCTCGCGGATGATGCGCTCGATCGATTCGTCCTTCGTGGCGGTTTGCCATTGCGGGTCGCCGAAATCACGCGGCCTCGGCACGAGGTTCACCGCGGCCGGGCCGTCGCCGCGCCCGTTTGCGCCGTGGCAAGGACCACATCGAGACTCGTAGAGCTTGCGCGTCTCTTCGAGCGCCGCGCCCGAGAGCTCCTGCCGCGGCGCTTCTTCCACCGAGAGCCGCGCGAGCGGGCGGGCATAAGGCATGAACGGCCAGGGGATCCCCACGAGAATGCACACGAGGGCGAGCCCCGCGCCCCACGCCGCGCGCTTGTGTTTGTCCGCGTCGCTCGTGCTTCGCCGCACGCGCACGCGGCCGACGTGGGCGCAGGCGAGCGCGAGCACCATCGAGAACACGTGCTCCACGAGGAAAAACCGGAGCGCCGAGGTGCGCATCGCGCCGCCGGGATCCTGGAACGCGAGGCGCGTGATGGGGCTCAGCCACAGATACATCACGAGGCCGAGCGTGAGCTGGAGATCGAGCGCGGCGACGAAGAAGAGCCCGAGCCGGTCGTGGGAACGCTCGTACGTGCCGGATCGCCCGCGCGCGCGAGCCGACGTGACGGTGACGCCGAGGCCGAGCCCGAGGACGATCCAGCGAAGCCAGGAATGGAGCGTGAGGACGATCGGATAGAGCATTCGGCGGCCCCACCTTGCCACGCGCGCCGTCGGTTCGGCAGGACGATCGAGCGAGCGCGGCGGCGAAAGACTGCCGATCGAGGCCTCGCCGGGCTTGCGAAGCGGACGACGAGAGGCGCAGACTCGCGCCGCCCGAAGGGGCGCGGAGGGCAGCCGGTGGGACGTTATCTCGAAGTCGCGGCAGAGATCGCAGGCGAGACGGTCGTGGCTCGGTGCGCGCCGGAGCAGGCGCTCGAAGCGCGCACGATGATCGACCGGGGGTTCGGCCCGCTCGCCGGACGAAAGCCGGGGCTCGCAGGCGCGGTGGTCGTGTTCGGCTGGGCCGCCTACCGGCTCGAGCGGCGCGAGGGCCAGCTCCTCGTGTGCGAGCCCGACTTCGACGAGGATCCGCGGCAATTCCGGCCCGACGTGACGGCGTCGCTCCGCGTCGTGGCGCGGCAGGTGGGGCTCGTGAAGATGCTCGGCGTCAAGCCCGACGGGTGCCGCTTCGACGACAAGATCGTCGCGGATCGCGCGGCGCTGCGCGCCCGCGAGGTGGTTCTGCATCGGACGGGGCTCGCGAAGGGCGGGGACTCCGGCTGGTACATGGGCCGCGCGGATGCCAAGGGAAAACCATCGGCCGAGGAGCTCGCGGGCTTCATGAGCTGCGGGCTCGTGCGGCTCGGCCGCGAGCGGCTGCTCGATGTGCTGGCGCTGCCCGTCGGGTACATCGCGCGCTTCGACGGCGACACGCTCCTCGGGATCGCCGACGCGCGGAATCGGGAAGTGTATTCGCCGAAGCGCGCGCGTAGCTGACCGGCTCCCCCACGGGGACGCTTGGCAGGACCTTCGAGGCGCGGTAAGCCGCCGGGGCCATGCCGGACTCGAACGCGCATCCGAGGAGAACGTGGACCGTGCTTTTCGTGGCGACGCTCGCCGCGTGCAGCCGCGGCTCCGCGCCGTCGGAGGTCTCCTCGCCGCCTTTGGGTTCGCCGGGAGCGACCGAGGCGGCGGCGTCGGGGGCACAGGCTTCGGCGAACGCGCCGCCGCGGAGGAGCGCGCGGCTCGACGATCCGCGGTGGCAGCGGGCGATGGATGACGATCCGGCGGGGCTTCAGGCGCTCGCGGACACGCTCGGCGCGGCGGGGCTCGTGGACGCGCTCGGGGATGGCGGGGCGATCACGAAGACGGCGCTCCTCGCTTTGCCGCTCGCGGACGACGCGGATCTCGCGCTCGGCGTGCTCGGGAAGCGGGCGCTCGCGGCCGCGGACGAGGAGCGCGGGCCCACGCTCGAAGCCCTCCTCGGCGTGGCGGGCCGGCCTGCGACCGCGCGGGAGCCGCTCGATCCGGAGGGCGCCGCGGAGGCGGCCGCGGCCGTGGTCACGATCGCGACGAACACCGCGCTCCCGCGGGAACACCGGGCGCTCGCGGTCTCGGCGGCGCGGGCGCTCGCGGAGAAGAAGCTCGTCGACCCGGCGAAGATCCCGAGCGATCTCGATCCTCCCTGAATCGAAAAAGGCTGGAACATCGGGAGCGCCCAGGTTTGGCGCGCCGATCGGGCTTTCCATTTCGTGGGTCAAGCACATTTCTGGCAGCTCCGCGGCCGATATCGGTGCTGGTATTGCTTGAGTGCGCCACGTTTGCCGGGCGAAGCTCCGTTCATGGTAAACGGATCGACCATTCACCGTGGGGCCGTGGCGGGGGTTTTCGGGGCGACGCTCTTCCTTTCGTCGAGCGCGTTTGCCACGACATACCAGGTCGGGCCGGGCAAACCCCATGCGAGCCTGAAAACGGTGGCGTCGCTTTTGCAGCCGGGCGACGTGGTGGAGGTCTCCGGGAACACGACGTACGCGGGCGACGTCAAGCTCACGAAATCGGGCACGGCTTCGAACAAGATCACGATTCGCGGCGTGCGGGCGGCCGGCAAGCGCCCGGTGCTCTCGGGCGGGACGAACACGCTCGAGGTCGGGGCGAACCATTACGTGATCGAGGGCTTCGAGGTGGTGGGCGGCAGCTCGCGGTGTGTCTTCCACCGCGGGCACGACGTCACGATCCGGGACACGGCGGTCCACGATTGCCCTTCGCACGGCATCCTCGGCGCGATGGACGGCTCCGGCTCGCTGACGCTCGAATACGTCGAGGTCTACAAGGCGGGCCTCGGCGACAAGCGCCACCCCATTTACATGGACACGGACGAGAACACCCATCCCGGCGCCGTGTTCCGGATGCAGCATTGCTTCGTGCACGACGGCCTCGGCGGCCACGCGGTGAAGAGCCGGGCCGAGCGGAACGAGATTTATTACAACTGGATCGAGGGCGCCTATTACCGGGAGCTCGAGCTCGTGGCGCCGGACGGCGAGGCCGAGGATGTGGCGCGCGAGGACGGCGACATCGTGGGGAACGTCTTCCGCAAGACGGGGACGTTTTACACGGTGCGGCTCGGGAGCGACGCGACGGGCGGGTCGACGAACGGGCGATATCGCTTCGTGAACAACACGTTCCTCCTCCCGCAGAACGCGAAGCCGGTGGTGGAGATTTTCTGGGGCATCGAGAGCATCGAGATGCACAACAACGCGTTTTACCGGGTCGGGGGAGGCGCGGTCACGATCCTGAAGCTCACGGACGTGGCGTGGGCGGCAGGCAAGGCGGTGATCGGGGGACGGAACAACTGGGTGCCGCAGGGGAGCACGGTGCCGTCGCAATGGCAGGGGACGATTCAGGGGAGCAATCCGAAGTTCGTGGACCTCGCGGCGTTCGACCTGCGCCCCGCGGCAGATAGCCCCCTCCGGGACGCGGGCGCCGCCGCGCCGGCAAGCCCGGCGGGGTATCCCTTCCCGTCGCCGCTCGCGACGCCGCTGTTCGTGCCGCCGGCCAAAAAGATCGTGACGGACGCGGGGCTGCTCGGTCGGGCCGCGGCGGGGGCGATCGATATCGGCGCGTACGAGGGGGCAGGGCTCGGGGGCGTCAAGGAAGAGGCGGAAACGGAGGCGGAGGCGGAAGTGGAAGCGGAGGCAGGAGCGGAGGCGGAAGCGGACGCGGACCCGGTAGGCGCCGAGGAGAATGCCGCTGGCATTGCGTGCGCGGTCGGGCCCGGACGAACGACGGGCGCGGCGTGGATGGGTGGGCTTCTGGCAGGGATGGCGGCGATGGCCTGGCGGAGGCGGCGGGCGTAGGCGTCGTGCGCGGGCGTGCTGCGCTGGGCCCGCTCAATGGGCCCGGATGAGCTTGCTGAACTCCAGCACACGGATGTCCCCGGCGAACCCCGAAAGAGGCGAGGAGATACCGCCCGCGACTCCTTACCGCGAACGCGCCGACCTGACCCCCAGCCGGGGACCCCTGTGAGGTAGGCAAGCCGACATCAATCCCCAGCCGGAGACCCCTGTGAGGTAGGCAAGCCGACATCAATCCCCAGCCGGAGACCCCTGTGAGGTAGGCAAGCCGACATCAATCCCCAGCCGGAGACCCCTGCGAGGTAGGCAAGCCGACATCAATCCCCAGCCGGGGACCCCTGCGAGGTCGGCAAGCCGATATCGACCCCCAGCCGGAAGGCTCGGGAAGGTCCGCGTGTCGGCATCGATATCGCGCCGATGACCTACGGGAGGTCTTCGAGAAGGGGTCAAGTACGAGCTTTCGGCCTGGAGGTGGCTTCCGCGCGGGTAGCCTGCGCCACCGTCGCAGGGTGCGCCTCGCGCTTCGAGGGACTCATGCGTTACCGTGACGCCCCCGTGACCACCCCCTACGCGAGCGAGGCGTTCCTCCACCAGATCCTGGCCAAGGCGCAAGCGGCCCAGGCGAGCGACATCCACCTGCGCGTGGGGCAGCCGCCCGGGGCCCGGGTCCACGGCGACATCGTCTACTTCCGCGCCGAGCCCCTCCTGCCCGAGGACACCGAGGCCGTCGCCAGGCTCGTGCTCGCCCGGCGCCCCTCGGTCCTCGGCGCGCTCGGATCCCTCCGCGAGGTCGATGTCTCCTACGAGATCGAAGGCCTCGGGCGCTTCCGCGTCCACGTCTACCTCCAGCGCGGGACGATCTCCCTCGTCATGCGGGTGATCCCCGGCAAGACCCTCGCGTTCGAGGCGCTCGGCGTGCCGCCTGCCGCGCGCGGGTTGGCCGACAAGAGCCGCGGGCTCGTGCTCGTCGTCGGCGCCGCGGGGCAAGGCAAGACCACGACGCTCGCGTCGATGCTCGCGCACATCGTCGAGACGTACCCGAAGCACCTGGTCACCATCGAAGATCCGATCGAGTTCGTCCACGCGAGCGGCCGCGCGACCGTGAGCCAGCGCGAGGTCGGAAGCGACACCGAGTCGTTCGCGTCGGGCGTGCGCGCGGCGCTCCGGCAGGATCCGAACGTGCTGCTCGTCGGCGAGATCCGCGACGCGGCGACGATGGAGGTCGTGCTGCAAGCGGCCGAGACCGGGCACCTCGTGCTCTCGTCGCTGCACACGCCCGACGTCGGCCGGACCGTGGGCCGGCTCCTGTCGATGAGCTCGACGCCGCAGGAGACACGCGACCGGCTGAGCGAGTGTCTGCAGGGGATCGTGGCGCAGCGCCTCCTGCCGCGGCGTGAAGGCGGCGGGCTCGTGCTCGCGTCGGAGGTGCTCGTCGCGACGGGCACGGTGCGCGCCGCGATCAAGCACCCCGAGGGCAACCCCTCGCTCCGCGAGCTGATGGAGAAGGGCGTGACGCCCTACGGGATGCAGACGTTCGCGATGCACATCGAGCGCCTCGTCGCCGAGGGGCTCGTGGACGCGGACGTCGCACGCGCAGCGACGCAGTTCTAGCCCGCGCGGCGATACGGCATCGGCGGGAAGAGGTCCTTCATCGCGGCCGGCAGCTCGGAGCGCACGTCCTCGATCTCGCCCGCCGAGACGCTGTCGGCGATGACCTCGCACGTCGCGTAGAGCACGTCCGTCGCGGCCTCGGGCGAGAGCTGCAGCGCGCGGCGGAGCTCGGCCTCGATCGTGTCGGGCGTGATGCTCTTGTCCGAGCCGCCGATCGTCGCGTCGAGCTGCGGGACGAGCTTCGACGGGAGCTGCGCGAGCAGGTGCTGCGCCTCGTCCTCCGTGAGGCGGCTGCAGAGGTTTCCGAGCACGATGAGCAGCGCCCGCTCGGCCTGCTCGCGCGTGGCGAGGCCCGTCTGGCGCATGCAGGCGTGCAGGAGGCGCCCGTAGGTGTTTTCCGCGCGCGCAGCGCGGCGCTGGCGAGCGCGTTCGCCGCCGCGGCCTTGCGGCACGGCTCCGGGGCTCGTCGCGCCGGCCGGCTTGAAGCGCGCGGCGACCTCGAGCTGCGCGGTGATGATCGAGCGGGCGGTGTCGATGTCGATCGCGCGCTCGATGAGCAGATCGTCGAGCGAGACGATGCCGACGGGCCGGCCCTCTTCGAGCACGGGCACGCGACGGCAGGCGTGCGTGCGCATCACACGAACGACGTCCTGGATCGTGTCGTCGATGTCCACGGGGGTGACCTCGTCGCTCATGACGTCGCGCAGGAACGTGGTGCGCGGGTCGAGGCCGGCGGCCGCGACGTCCAGGGCGAGGTCGCGGTCGGTCGCGATGCCGACGAGGCGCTGATCCTCGACGACGAGGACAGCGCCGACGTGGTTGTCGGCCATGGCACGGGCGGCCTCGTAGGTGGTCGAGCGGGGGTGGAGGACGATCAACCGGGGGCGACGGTATCGATCGAGGGACATAGGGCACTCCTCTGCGTTTTTGGGCGGGAAGAACGTGCCAGATCGGTGCCAGTCCCCGGCGGCGCGAGGGGGCGAGCTCGGGCGAGGTGGGGCAACGGCTTTTCGCGCGGGCCTTTGTCGGCTACACCGGCCGGCCATGACCGAGCCCCACCCCTTTGACGCTTGGGACTCCGGGTCGCCTTCGGCGCCCTCCGCCCCAAACCCCATCCGCCACGACTGGACTGTGGACGAAGTCGTCGCGATCCACGACCTGCCGCTTTTTGCTTTGATGGACCGCGCGCGTGGTGTGCACCGGGCGCACCACGTCGATGGGGAGGTGCAGCTCTGCACGCTGCTCAGCGTGAAGACGGGCGGCTGCCCCGAGGATTGCGCCTACTGCCCGCAGTCGTCGCACCACGACACGAGCACGTCGCCGGAGAAGATGCTCGACGTCGACGGCGTGCTCGAGGCGGCCGACCGCGCGAAGGCCGCGGGCTCGACGCGCTTCTGCATGGGCGCGGCGTGGCGCGAGGTGAAGGACGGCCCGGCGTTCGACCGTGTGCTCGCGATGGTGCGCGGCGTGAAGGAGCGCGGCCTCGAAGCGTGCGTGACGCTCGGGATGCTCACCGAGGAGCAGGCGAAGAAGCTGAAGGACGCGGGGCTCGACGCGTACAACCACAACCTCGACACGTCGCGCGAGCACTACCGCTCGATCATCTCGACGCGCACGTACGACGAGCGGCTCGTGACGCTGCGCAACGTGCGCAAGGCGGGCATCACGGTGTGCTCGGGCGGGATCATCGGGATGGGCGAGTCGGTGCGGGATCGCGCGGCGATGCTGGTGGAGCTCGCGCGCCTCCGTCCGCACCCGGAGAGCGTGCCGATCAACGCGCTCGTGCGTGTGCCGGGCACGCCGCTCGAGAGCCTGCCGCCGCTCGATCCGGTGGAGTTCATCCGGATGATCGCGACGGCGCGGATCGTGTTCCCGAGGAGCATGGTGCGCCTGTCGGCCGGCCGAACGGACCTGTCGCGCGAGGCGCAGATGATGTGCCTGTACGTCGGGGCGAACTCGATCTTCTACGGCGACAAGCTGCTCACGACGCCGAACCCGGAGACGGACGAGGACACGGCGCTCATCCGGGATGCAGGGCTCACGGCGCGGAAGCCGTCGGTGGGGATGTCGGACGCGTCGGCGGAGGAGTGAGGTAGGGCAGGGGCCCGCGTGTCAAGGGTTTTGGGGGGGACACGCGGGCGGCTTGACGATCGACACATGAGGCCGTAGCGGGTTCACCAGCGCGAGGGGGGCGGTCATGCGGTGGTGGTCGACGACGAGCTGCCTCGGTTGGTTTCCGAGCCTGTTTGCAGTGGCATTCCACATGCCGTCGTCACTCGGGTGCTCTTCGCCGGAGAGCTCCCCAGGCCCCAGTCAGATCCAATCGGTGCCTACGACGCAGGATGTGCCCCCGTCGAGTCCACCGACCGCATCCGCGATTCCACCGCCTGCCTCCGCACCGCAGCGACGCTCGGACCATTGGATGAGCCGCACCTCGCGTTGCTGCGGGGCACTTCATCACAATGCAAACGCCGCCCCGGTGGCGATGAAAGTCGAATACCTGGCAGCGACGCGCATCTGCGAGAAGTTCGTCGGCAAGTTGATCCCTGAATCCGAAGACGAGTGGCTCGCTCAAATTCGAGTACCCCTCGCAAACGCACCCATTCCGGCATCATGCAAGTGATGGCCGATAGGAGAGATCATGCCGTTGACTGGTGGTTGCTTCTGCGGAAAGGTTCGATACCAGATCGATGCCCCGCTTGGGCCGGGGCGCTGTTGCCACTGCTCTCGATGCAGAAAAGCATTCAGCGGGACGGGGTCCGCTTACGCGGAGGTCGTGCCGGGTTCGTTCTCGTGGCTCAGCGGGGAGGACAATCTCAGCTTCTATGAAACGACGCCTGGATGGGGGCTGTGCTTCTGCCGGACCTGTGGAAGCACGCTGTGCGGCATGTCCGGAGAGAAGGTGCACGGTGTGACGCTCGGCAGCGTGGATGGAGATCCGGGTGTGCAGATCGAGATGCATATCTTCGTCGGGTCGAAGGCGCCCTGGGATCACATCGGGGGAGATGCCCCTCAGTATTCGGAGTTTCCTCCCCAGGCTCCGTCGAGCTAGCATTCCGTTGCCGTGGGTGTGTTTTGGTAGCCCGACGGTACGTCAGCGCGTCTCCTCACGCTCCCGCCGCATCGCCGAACCTCGCTGCGCTCGCGGTGAATGGAAGGTTCATGAAGAGCGGTGAGCTCGAGCAATAAATTTCTAGCCCCAACGAAGGAGATGACAACCAGCGAGCAGCGGGGCATCCTTGCCGTGTATGGAAGGGCGGTGGCGGCAGGGCGGCCTCGGAGCATTGCGCGCCATGTGGTTGCTGGCGCTGGTCTCTCCAGTCTACATCTATGCCCTACCGTTTCTCCATGCGCGGTGGTGGCGGCTCGACAGTTGCCCGCCATCACATGTTCCATGCTTCGAGTGGTCTGATGGCGGGCCTGAATTACGTCTGTGCGCGGTGGCGGCGGTCCTCGCGATGGCGAGCGTCCTCCTCCCGGTCGTCTGGCATCGCAGATCGCTCGCCCGTTTGCGCTGCCGCGCCGCTGGCGGTCCAGGCACCCTGCTCCCGTTCTCGAGCCCCGCGTCTGCCGCACGCGCGGCCGTGCTCCGGTATGCCGGTCGCTTGGCCATGGTGCTCGTGATCCTGTTGCCGATCTACTTCCTGGCGTGGGGGGAGTCGGGGCTCATCGTCTACTGTCATCAATTCTCGAACGGGTCGGGGCGGATCGTCCCGCGTCCTGAAGACTACGTGCCATTGGCGGCGATTCTGACGATCTTCACCGCATTGCATCTCCCCACGCGGCGCCGTGTTTTCGGCGCGCTCGACGGGCTGTGGGATCAACCGAGGTCACGCGTTGCCTGATGGAGCAGACATCGCGCGCGGCTTGCAACGTCAGGCCGAACCGGTGTTGGCGACCTTCTCCACGAACCCGCGGAGCCACACGTTTGCCGGGTCCGACTCCACGTGCGCGTGCCAGTAGAGGTGAAGCTGCACGGGTGGCAACTCGAACGGCAACGCGCGTCGCGAAAGCGCGTGGACCTTCCCGACCTCGCCGGTCAAGCGTCGTGGCGCGGTCAGCACGTCGTCCGAGTGAGCGACCACGCGGAACGCCGAGTCGTAGCTCTGACAGCGCACCACCACGCGCCGCTCGACGCCGAGCTTCAAGAGCGCGTGATCCTCGAGCACGAGCCCCGTCGCTCGACTCGACACGAGGACGTGAGACGCCGCGACGTACTGCGCGACCGAAAGCTTCCGCGGAAGGGGGTGCCCATCTCGCACGACGAGGCAGAAGTCGTCGTCCAGAACGCGACGGTGTCGTACCGGCTCGTGGACCGGCATGGAGACATCGAAGGCGAGATCGATCTGCCTGGACGCAAGCTCACGCGCAATGGCTGAGCGTCGGTACGCGACGCTCGCCAGCGTGGCGAGCGGAGCCGCCTTCGCGAGCGCGCTCCGGAGCTGAGGCAGGAGCATCGGCTCGATGGAGTCGGGCATCCCGACGCGAAACATCAGCGTCGTCGTGGAAGGCTCGAACGCTCCCCACCGATGGAGGAGCCCGCGCAACTGAGCCAGCTGTTCGACGAGCGCGGGCGCCATGCGCAGGCATGTCGCCGTGGGCACCATCTCGGTCCCTTCCCGCTCGAAGAGCGGGTCGTCGAGGTGCTCCCGGAGCCTTCGCAGCGCATGGCTCACCGCCGAGGGGCTCAGTGCGAGGACCCGCGCCGCCCGCGTCAGGTGGCGTTCCCGGAAGACGGCCTCGAAGACGCGCAGCAGGTTGAGGTCCATCGTGTCGAAGCGATCATGCACGCGATGCATCGAGGTGCATGAAATCATATCACTTCCTTCATCGGGAAGTTTCAGCGCAAAGTCCTCCCGTGTCGAGAGCGCGTGATCTTCCCCCGAACAGCGGACATCGGCCATGACAGAGACTCTTCAGGAGCAGCAAGCGACCTGCGAATGCGGCGCTTGCCAATTCGAGGTCGGCGCCGCGCCGGCCGTACGTTTCTTTTGCCACTGCACGATCTGCCAAGCCTACAACGGCAAGCCGTTTGCCGACGTGACGGTGCTTCGTGCCAAGTACGTCGCAGTGAACGACACGAGCCAGATTGCGTTCAAGAAGTACCGCCCGCCGCCGAACATCAACCGCGGGCTCTGCAAGACGTGCGGCAAGCCCGCGATCGAATTCTTTGGCTTCGGCCCGGCGAAGCTCGCCTTCCTTCCGAGCATCAACTTCGAACGCCAGGAGCTCCTCCCGCCGCCGGCGATACACATTTTCTACCATCGGAGGCTGAACGACGCCGCCGACGACTTGCCCAAGTACACCGGCTATCTACGCAGCCAAATGGCCGTCACCGGACTGTTCACGCGGCTGTTCCGAGGACGGGGCGGATGAGCAAGACCAAGCGCATTCTCCACGTCGTCAGCAACGTGGACCACTATGACGGCCGGTCGACGCCGACCGGCTTGTGGCTCTCGGAGTTGACGCATGCCTATGACGTCTTCGCCGCGCGAGGCTACGAGCAGCGCTTGGTCAGCCCGAAGGGAGGGCGGACACCTCTCGAGCCGCGTTCGCTCGAGTGGCCGCTTCTCGACGCGTCTGCCAAAGCGCGCTGGGAGGATCCAACTTGGTCGGCGCTGCTGTCGTCCACCGCTCGGCCCGACGAGATCGACGCCGCAGACTACGACGCGATTTACTTTACCGGCGGCCACGCCGTCATGTGGGACTTCCCGGGCGACGAGGCGCTCCAAGCTCTCACACGCGACATCTACGAGCGTGGTGGGGTCGTCTCTTCGGTGTGCCACGGCTATTGCGGCCTCCTCAACACGAAGCTGTCGGACGGACGCCTCCTGGTCGCAGGACGGCGCGTCACTGGCTATTCGTGGTGGGAGGAAGTGCTCGCCGGTGTTGCGTCGAAGGTGCCTTATAACGCCGAGGCGGAGATGCGCGCGCGCGGCGCGCGATACGAGAAGAGCATCGTCCCGTTCGTATCGAAGGTCGTCGTCGACGGGAGATTGGTGACGGGCCAGAACCCTCAATCAGCGAAGGCGACCGCGAGCAGCGTCGTGTCTCTCCTCGCTTCATGATCGCACACGACAATCGCACTCGGTCTTGAACCGCTCGCGAAGAGAATCCACATGCTGACCAAGTTCAAGAAAGAAGTTCTTGCCTCCATCGCACTCGCGCTCGGTGCTGCGACGTTTGCCAGTGGCTGCGTCATTAGCCATGTTGAACGGGTGGGGCCAGAGTGGGACGTTCATGCTGACGAGAAGACGCTTGCCGTCGACTCCTCACCCCAAGGCAACGATGACCTCGCGCCACTGAGCGACGAGTTCGAGGACGCTTCAACGCTTCCGCAGTGGGCAAAGCTGAGCGACGTGGAGGGATGGCCGGATGAGATCAAAAAGCTGGACGTGAGCACGGCGAACCCAGGAAATCTCACCTTGGAACCCTATGCGAGCTTCTGGTTCGGCGACTTTCACGCGCCGTTCCTCTTCAAGAAGGTGACGGGTGATTTCATCGTCACGACGCGCGTGCTCGTAACGGGTGCGACCGCAGAGGTACCAGCGCGGGGGTATTCGCTTGCTGGTCTGCTCGCTCGCGCACCGCACGACGAAGGGCGCAAGAATTGGAAGGAAGGCACGGAGAACTGGATCTTCATCACGGCCGGGAGCGGCGACGGTGAGGGCGTCCCTCAGTTCGAGACGAAGAATACCAAAGACAGCTCGAGTCGACTCGAGCTCAGCCCGCGAACCCTCGGCTGGGTGGAGCTTCGTATTGCGCGCGTCGGCACGCGCATCACGCTTCTTCGTCGTGCGGAGAAGGAAGACTGGCGCGTCATGCGCCGGGAAGAGCGTCCCGACCTGCCGCGAACGCTTCAGGTGGGGCTCATCGCGTACACGGACTACGACTCGCTGAAGTGGGACCTGATTTTCAATCGTGTCGACGCTTATCACCATCGCGTCATCACCGACGGAGTGCCGGACCTCATCAGTCGCTTCGACTACGTTCGCTTTCAGAGGCCACCGGTATCCAAGCGGTGAGCGAGGATGGTCACGGTTCTTGCTAGGATGCCCGGGTCTATGAAGTTCACCCGCTTCCTTTGTGCCTCTCTGTGCCTGCTGGCCGCCGCGTGCGGCGGTGTGGTCGTGGACCCCGCCCCGGAGGCGCAGCCCAAGGCCATCCAGCTCTTCGTGCCGGACGGGGAGGGCTGCGCCACGCAGCCGCCGCCGGACACGGCCGCCGACGTGCTCGCGCCGGGCGACACCGGGGACGAGATCGCCGTGACCGACATCTCCTTCACGGAGGAGTGCACCGGCGCAGGAGGGCAGTACGTGCTCGCGCGCGAGATCGACGGCTTCCGGTACTTCTGGCTCGGCGGGCACGCTTGCTACTTCGTCGAGGGGCTCGCGTCCGAGACGGGCCTCGTCTTCGGGGTGGTCCGATATCGCATGACGGCGGGCATCTCCGAGATCCCGGCCCACGTGTGCGTGGCTTGGCCAGGTGAGCCCGACGGCCTGCAGACGGACGCGAAAACCTCGGCGATCGCGCTTTTCGAGCAACTGGAAGAGGCGAAGGCGTTCGCGGCGTCGTTGAAGTGATTGGAAAACCGCCGATGGCGTATGCGCGGCCGACGTCCCGGGGATGACTCCGTCCGCCGCGTGCGAGGCCTTCCTCGGGGCGAACAGCAAGGCACGAATCCAGTGGCAGCACGAGAGTGACACGGCCGCGTTCGAGCAGTCCATCGCGCAGCCGTGACGCCTGGGCGCGCCGCGCCGTCATTCATTCACTCTGGCGCGCCCTGCCTTCGCTTCCCCGGCGGTTCCAAAGCCCCCACGCCAAGCGTGTTCAGCCGGAACGCGCCGGCCTCCCGGATGTCAGGAGCGCTGTCGCACCGTGCTTGCCGCCTTCGCTCTGCACACCTCTGCGCCTTGATTGGCGCGGCGTTACTGCGTCTGCGTATTCTGCACGATCGTGCATTCATTCGCACCGCAGTTCAGCAGTGCATAGCTGGCGCGACGCCCGCATCCCGTTGCGCCGAACGTGTCCTGGCCGAGCCGCGTCAACTCGATCGTATCGTTGCACTGGAGATCGAAGCCAGCTTGGCGCCGCAGCCCGCGCGAGACGACGACGTGCGTCTCGCCGACACACAACCCGTTCGGATTGCACTGGGCCACGTACCGGACGATCTCGCCGCAGCCACTTGCATAGATGAGGCCGGTTTCACCCATGCGCTCGTAGGTCAGCTTCTCTCGAGGGCATGATAGCTCGCTCGCCGGGTGATCCTGCACGTAGGCCAGCGGCCCCGCGCCACAGGCAGAGAGGACGAGCGCGAACAGGGGCAGCGCGGGCAGCAAGCGCTTCGACTTCGACATGGGAGCTCTCTAGCCGATTCCACGCGGCGCCGTCAACGGCGTCTCCACCAACCACGAAGGTGCGAACGAAGGCCCAAATCACGCAGCACATTGCTTTCCATGGGTCGCCCCATGCCAGGGAAGCGCATGGACAAGGCCGCGAGCCTCGCCTGGCTGTTTCGGTTCGACGACAATTGACCACGGCCGCCGGCCTCCCGGCCTCATTCCTTCACGGGTGATGGCGGCTTGAAAGCCTCGTGCGGCTCCATGTAGAAGCCGAGATCGGCGCACCCCTCGAATGCAAGCCGCCCGCCCGTGTCGTTCGTGAGGGTCCGAAGAAGGTCCGGGACGAGCCATATTGCCCTAGTGACCGCTTGCATGGAGTCGGCGCCGGACGCCCGACTCCGGAAGACCTAGCCGGCCTTGGGCCCAAGGATCTCGATGGGCGCGCGCCAGGTCTTTCCTGACCCAGGTGTTATTCGCCCTTCATGAAACCTATTTCATGAACGACAAGACCGAAAGGAAAACGCGCGCTGCCGCCGCGCGCACCTGCGGCGCCGGCGTTCCTGCCGTGGGCGCTCGAGCGCGGCCTCAGAGGCATTCGACGATGCTACCCTCGCACGTCTTGCCGCCCTGCGAGCACCCCTTCGCGATCAGGCACTGGCAGAGCCCGTCGTTGCAATCAAACGGGAGACCGACGCAACCGACCTCGGACGCGACCGACGAGCTTTTTACGCAGAACTCATCCGACTTGCAGGCCGCGCAAACATCACCCGAGCCCCCCGATCCGCTGCTCGCGCTCGAGCTTCCGCTGCTCGCGCTCGACGAGCCCCCCGATCCGCTGCTCGCGCTGCTGCTCCCGCAGCCGTCGATGGCTGCGCATGAGCTCGCGCTCACGACGCACGCCTTGGCCTCGTCCGACAGCATCGAGCAGCCATCGCTGCAATTCGGGGGCACCTGTCCGCACTGCTTTCCGATGGCCGCGCAGACGTCGGCGCACGACGGGTTGCCTGACGAGGTCCCACCACCGCCGTCCGAGCCCGACCCCTCGTTCGAGTCCCCGCTACATGCGCCGAGTAGAAAAGTAAGGAACAAGCAACCAAGAACCGCATCACGAATGTTCATGCGGCGTCCTGCTAGCCGAGATACGAAGCAAAAGCACTGCCTCGAATCGTACAGTGTCCGACACGCGGTCGTGCCTCTCCGAGAGCCCGCCCGACCTGTGTCTGCGGCCCTCGCCCGTAGAGATGGACGTTTTCGCCGCGTGCAAGGCGCGGATGGAAGTGGCGGAGGTTCGTTCGGCGAGAGTCCGGCCGGCGCCCGGGGCTATCCGTTCGACACATCGGCAGGATCGACCTGCCGGCGGCGCATGCAGCCGACCTCGATCGCAATCGAGCCCGGCCCTCTGCAATAGAACATCACCCCGCGGTTGTTCTGGATCACGTCCGTGATGGGACCGATCCCATCCGCGACGAGGCGCGCGTGTTGCCGGCGCACCTCCTCCTCGTCGTCGATGTGGAAGCCGATGTGGAACTCCTCGGGGTAGGACGCCTGCGCGTCCTGCGTTCGCTGGAGGACCAGCGTGAACCCGTGGCGGTCCGAGAGGATCGCAATCGCGGGGGACTTGCGGTTGCTGCAAAGCTCGAGGTCGAAGTAGCGCTCGAAGAACTCGACAGCGGCGCGAACGTCGGGAACCTGCAGGTCCAGGTGATTGAGTTTCATGAGAGCCTCCACGTTGGACGCACACGTGCGTCATCGTGCCGTGGGTCTCACTCCGTGCTGGAGGGACAAGGGCTCCCGACCTGGGAGTGACCGGGGCTCACCGAACCGGTCCGCCGTTTTTCGACAGGACGAGGCGTAACATGCCCGGGCCTCGGATGCAAAGCGCGCGTGTGGCTTGCGGCTCGTGGGGTGCAACGTGGTCTTGACGTGCAGCAGGCAAATGCGGGGCGATTTTTAGAAGCGCTTGGAGGACTCGAGGACGCGCAAATCCATCCATCCCCGCGCGGTCGTCTTCGGATCGAGTTCGAGGCTCATGTGTCGGCCTTGGCGAAATGAGCCATCTGGTCGGCGTGGGCCTTCACGAACGCGGGCCGCGCCGTCGCGCGCTTCATGTAGTCACGCGTCGCGGGATGCGCCGCGAGCCCGTCGAAGCGATCGACGAGGCGCAGCACGTCCGCCATGTGGATGTCGGCGACGGAGAAGGAGCCCGCGAGCCACTCGCGCTTCGCGACCACCGGCTCGAGGCGATCGAGGCGCACCTTCACGAAGTCGTCGAAGAGCTTCTCGCTCCGCCCCGAGAACTTGAGGAGCGCCCACGGGAGGCTCGCCATCTCGACGGAGTTGAGCGCGGCGAAGAGCCACTCGATCACCTCCGTGCGCCCCTTCGGATCGCGAGGCATCAGCGCCTCGCTCCGCTCGCCGAGGTGCAGCAGGATCGCGCCGGTCTCGAAGATCGAGATGTCGCCGTCCGTCAACCACGGCACCTGCCCGAACGGCTGGTGCGCAAGGTGCTCGGGGCCGCGTTCCTTGAACGACACGCTCTCGACGCGATACGGGAGCTTCGCCTCCTCCAATGCCCAGCGTACGCGGATGTCCCGCACGAACCCGCGCGGCGGCGGAGGAACCCAATCGTAGGTGGTGAGAACGAGATCGCCCATGCATCGCGTCTACCAGGCCGGACCGACGCGTGCCAGCGCCGCCGACGACGCGATCGTCAATCGTCGTCGTCGACGCTGAAGTCCAACCGCGCGACCGCGCTCTTCGGGCATCGCGTGCGGAGCTTGGCGTGCTCCATCGCGCGGGCGAGCTGGTGGTCAGGGTCCTTGACCTCGACGCCGAAGCCGAACTGGATGATCGAGGCGACGCGCTTCCACGGCCGCCGGCGGCTTGAAAGCCTCGTGCGGCTCCATGTAGAAGCCGAGATCGGCGCTCCCCTCGAATTCCAGCCGTCCGCCCGTGTCGTTCGTGATGGTCCGAAGGAAGACCGGGACGAGCCAGATCGCCCCAGTGACCGCTTGCATGGAGTCGGCGCCGGACGCCCGACTCCGGAAGACCTGGCCGGCCCTGGGCCCAAGGATCTCGATGGGCGCGCGCCAGGTCTCGCCCGTCTCGTCGAGTTCGGGCCTACCGATGGGGACGATGACCTTTTTGGGGCGTCGGACTCGCGGCGAATAGAAGTCCAGTTGCCTTTCGGCGATTATTTCTTGCATCCGTTCTTCGACCTGTCCGGACACTTCACACGCAGAGCCCGGGGGTTTTCGCCGCGCGCGGCGCGGATGATGGGCCTGTATGCCGGGGGCGAACTCGATCTTCTACGGGGATCGACTGCTCACGACGCCGAACCCGGATACGGACGAGGATACGGCGCTCATCCGGGATGCGGGGCTTACGGCCCGTTCATTTCATGCTGCTGCCCAATGAGGCCACTGCCCTAACCGGAGCTTGCCCGACCGCGAGCCTCGCGCGCGGAAGGAAACGACCTCCCCGGCGCTTGGTGATCGATCCGGTCGCCCGGCCCATGGTTCGCGTCTTCAGGCAAGGAGCTCAGCAACGAGGGCGTCGGCGAGCTTGCGGGCGCCTTCCTCGGCGCGGCGGAGTTTTTCCGCCAGGGTGTCGCAGAGGGACAGCAGCGCCTGAACCTGATGCATAATGCGGCGCTGCTCCGGTAAGGGTGGAACGGGAATGGGTATGCTTGCGACCGTTGTCTGATTGATCTTGGGCATACTCCCAGCCGTGCCTGAAGCACGAGCACGCATGAATGAACGCGCTCCGGAGGAACTGAGGACCAGATGGACGTACTCGGTGTCCACGTCGGGGCGAATACGCAGCTTCATCATCAAATCAGGATAGATGAACTCTCGGGGAGGGCCCCGATAGACAGCAGCAGCACCCACGTACTCGATCGTGTTGCTGCGCTGCAGCAAGACATCTCCATCAGATAGCCAAAGATGGGAGTCATCAGGGATTTTCTCGTCGATGAACTTGTAGTGACGTCCATCGAACTTCCCCGAAGTGGTTGCAGTCAGCGAGATGCTCTTGGTTTTCGTGGGATAATCAACCGACTTGGGAGAATAGCCGTTCTTGGGACCGAATGTGAGCAATGCGCCCAGCGGAAGCACACTCCACGATTCGGGATAAAGGGCGGCATCTTCGACTGCGCTTGTGGCATTCAATCGCAAGGAAGCACCGTCCTTCGGGTCTTGCTTGAGGAGCTTACCGCTGACGGCGAGGTCCACGATCACCTCGCGTAGTCTCTTCATCCGACTCGGCACGTCGGTGAGCAATGGGAAGCTTTCGACTATCCGTTCCCAGCTCTGCGCCAGCTCCTCCGGCCCCTTGGCGCTCGTAAGCGCATCGAGCGCCGCCTTGTTCAGCCGGGCCGCCGTCTCCCGCTGCCTCGCCTGGCGGGCATCCAGATCGTCGCAGAGCTGCATGAGCTCGTCGACCTTGGCGACGATGCGCTTTTGCTCCGCCAGTGGCGGAAATGGGATCGGAAATCGGGCAACTTCCTCGGAGTCGAGTCGACACGTGCCATGTGACGAACGCTCAACCCGCTGAAGCATCCGACTGCGGGCAGCCTGACAGGCACGGAGCAAATACTCCCCGACCGCAGGAACCGTCAGCACAAGAGCTTTCATGTCCTGGTTGATCGTGACGCTTCTTGCGGCGATTGCTACGGGGAACGAGTGCGCCAAGATCATCCCGCGGGTGACGAAAAGCAGGGCACCCTTGTGGATCATCTTGACCGCAGAGTGCTCGACGGCCTCCTCGGAGATATGATCCTCGGCATCGTCGATGTACGGCCTTTTCATGTCCTTGGGACTTACCCAAGGTATCGGGCCGTTCCAGAACGATGAATTGGACTTCGACGGTGTCCCACCGCCCATGAAGTCGCCGCAATCGCCAAGGCGGACCCATTGCCAGGAGCCCGGCAATGCGTAGGGCTGCTTAGAATTGTCGACAGGAAGGATAGCCTTGGCTGCGGCCATCTTTGCCACAAGGTGCGAAGCAGGTTCATCTTTCGGATCCTGCGGCACGAGCTTTCCGCGCACCGCGATCTCCAGAACGAGCTCCCGCAGCCTCTTTATCCCTCCCGACGCCCCCGCCACCACCTCGAAATTCCCGAGCAGCCTCTCCGCCTCCGGCGTCAACTCCCTCCGCTCGAAAAGCCCAAGCTGCTGCTTCTTCCCCTTCATCGCGCCGCCCCTTCCAGCGACGCCCGCAGCTCATCCCGGAGCCGATCCCGCACCTCCGCCACCTCCGCAGAGAGCGCCCGATACTCCCTGAGCAACTCCTCCGCATCCCCCGGCCCATCCTCCACGGCCCGCGGATTCTTGATGTCGAGGTTGTATCCCCGCGCCTTGATATCCTCGATCGAAACCTTCCAGGCCTGCTCCGTCTCCTTGCGCTCGTTCCACCACGTCCGCTCCGGCCCGAACTCCTCAATCCGCATCGGCTTGGTCTTCGAGTAACTCTTGTACCCCGACGGATACGGATGCTCGTAGTACCAGACCTCCGTGGTCGGTTTCCCCTTCGTGAAGAAAAGCAGGTTCGTCTTGATCCCCGTATACGGATTGAAGACCCCCTTCGGCAGCCGGACAATCGTGTGCAGATCACACTCCGTTAGGAGCCGCTCCTTGAGCCGCGTCTTCACGCCTTCACCGAACAACGTCCCATCCGGCAAAACCAGCGCAGCACGCCCACCGTCTCGCAAAAGCACGGTCAGCAAGTACAGAAAGAGGTCCGCCGTCTCCCGCGTCCGGAACGCCGACGGGAACGCATTCTCGATCCCGTCCTCCTCGATCCCCCCGAACGGAGGGTTCGTCAGGATCACGTCGACCTTGTCCCTGGGCCCGTAATCGGCAATGGAACGCCTCAGCGCATTGTCCCTGCGGATCTGCGTCGGCGCGTCGATCTCGTGCAGCACCATGTTCGTCATGCAGAGCAGGTGCGGCAGCGGCTTCTTCTCGATGCCGCGTAGCGAAGCCTGGATCGTCCTCTCGTCGGCGTCCGTCTTCCCGTACTTCCGTAAATGCTTGATGGCGCAGGTCAAAAAACCGCCGGTCCCGCACGCCGGATCGAGCACCGTCTCCCCGAGCTTCGGATCCACCCGCTCCACCATGAACTCGGTCACCGCGCGTGGGGTGTAGTACTCCCCCGCATTGCCCGCCCCGCGGAGGTCGCTCAGGATTTGCTCGTAGATCCCCCCGATCTCGTGCTTATCCGATGACCGATTGAGATCGATTTCGTTGAGCTTGTTGACCACCTGCCGCAGCAGAGTCCCGCTCTTCATGTAGTTGTAGGCGTCCTCGAACACGCTGCGAACCACGCTCGAAAGCGGATCCGTGCCAGGGAGCCCCTTCAGCCCGGGGAAAAGCTCGTTGTTGACGAACGCGAGCAGCGTGTCCCCCGTGATCCCCTCGGGATCCGCGGCCCAGGCCTGCCAGCGCAGCTCATCCGGGATCGGCGATCGGTACCGCTTCTTCGCCGTCTCTTTCTCGATCTCGCGATCGTCGAGGATCTTGAGGAAGAGCATCCAGACGAGCTGGCCGATGCGCTGGGCGTCGCCGTCGACGCCCGTGTCCTTGCGCATGATGTCCTGGATCGTCTTGATCGTCGTACCGATGGCCATGGCGGGGACTTCGCTACCCCCTTGGCGCGGCCGTCGTCAAGCGTCGTCGTAGAGCGCGCCTTCCAGCGCGGCGACCGCCTTCTCGAACTTGGTCCGGTCGCCGAAGGCGCGCAGGAGCTCCACGACGGTGCCCATCTTGTCGAAGGGTCGCAGCTTGAGCTGGGCCGTGTCGTCGAGCGCCTCGAGCCCCTCCTCCGCGAACTTCGCGAGCAGCCCTTCGAGCACCTTGCGCGGCAGCCCCTGGTGCCGCGTGAGGACCTGCTCCACGCGGGCGTTCTTGGCCCGCTCCCGACGGGGCACGAGCGACGCGCCGAAGCCGGCATGCGCGAGAAGATCGTAGGTGGCATACCCCTCGCCATACTTCGCAGCGAGGTCGCCCGTCGAAACGCCCTGCTGTTCGAGCACCCCGAGCAACTTGCCCCGCTCTTCCACCGCGAGCCAAAGACGCCGAAGGTCCTTGCGTGATTTGCAAACCCCCAGCAGCACCGCGCGCGCATGCTCCTCGACCGGTGCCTCGATACGTTTGCCGGTCGCGTCGTACCGCTGCACGTCCTGGCGATGTACGCGCACATCCTCGTCGTCAATGAAAACCTTGTCTCGGCTCGTCCCGCGCCGCGGCGACGAGGGGGAGGGCGGGGGCGCGTCCTTATCGTCAGCCTCCGGCGGGACGATCGGATCTCCTTCTTTGGGCTCGTAGATCTGCTCGGGCGGGCCGTCGAACTTCTCGTCCTCGAAGTGCCGCGTGGCCCCGCGGAAGTCCATGATGGTGAACCAGAACTTGCCGTACTCGTCGCGCAGCCGCGTCCCGCGGCCGATGATCTGCTTGAACTCGGTCATCGAGCCGATCTCCTGGTCGATGACGATGAGCTTGCAGGTCTGCGTGTCGACGCCCGTGGTGAGGAGCTTCGACGTCGTCGCGATCACCGGATAACGGGAATCCAGCGTCGTGAAATCGTACGCGTCCTGATCGGCCGTCGGCTCGTCGCCCGTGATCTTTCGGACGTACCGATCATTTTCGAGGCAAAGATCCGCGTTCTCCTGAACGAGCGCGGAGCGCATCCGCGCGGCGTGCTCGGTGTCCTCGCAGAAGACGATGGTCTTCGCGAAGCGATCACCCGTCTGCTTCAGATACTCGGTGACCTTCCTAGCGACGAGCGGGGTGCGTTTCTCGAGGACCAGCGTGCGATCGAAATCCTTGCGCGTGTAGGTCCGATCCTGGACGAGCTGCCCGTACTTGTCGAACTTGCCCTTGCCGGGCGTGTAGCCTTCGAGATCCTTGTCGAACTCGACGCGGATCACTTTGTACGGTGCGAGATACCCATCCTCGATGCCTTCCCGAAGCGAGTACGTGAAGACCGGCTCCCCGAAGTAATCGATGTTGGAGACGGTCTCCGTCTCCTTGGGCGTCGCCGTGAGCCCGATCTGCCTCGCCGACTTGAAGTATTCGAGGATCTCCCGCCATGCCGAGTCCTCTGCGGCGCTGCCCCGGTGGCACTCGTCGACGATGACGAGATCGAAGAACCCGGGGGAGAATTGCTTGTAGATGTTCTTCTCTTCCTCCGAGCCCGTGACCCCCTGGTAAAGGGCCATGTAGATCTCGAAGGATTTGTCGACCTTGCGATTCGTGATTTTCGTGAGCGCCTTGCCGAGCGGCTGAAAATCGTTGTTTCGGGTCTGGTCGACGAGGATGTTGCGATCGGCAAGGAAGAGGACGCGCTTCGTGACCCCTGCTTTCCAGAGCCGCCAGATGATCTGGAACGCGGTGAAAGTCTTCCCCGTCCCGGTGGCCATGACGAGCAGCACCCGCGACTGCCCCTTGGCGATGGCCTCGACCGTGAGATTGACGGCCTTGATCTGGTAATACCGCGGCCTCTTGTCCTCGGTCCCGGGATACCAATCCTGCGCGGCGACGGCCTCCTCGGCGGGGCTGATCTTACGATAGGCGCAATACCGGCGCCAAAGCTCGTCGGGCGTGGGGAATCGATCGAGGGGGACCTCGCGCTCGATTGTCTTCGAGGTGCCGGAGAGGTCGTGCTCGAGGAACGCGTCCCCGTTGGTGCTGTAGGCGAGGGGGACATCGAGGAGCTTGGCGTACGCGAGCGCCTGCTGCATGCCGGCCCCGACGGCGTGATTGTTGTCCTTGACCTCGATGACGGCGATGGGGAGGTTCGGCTTGTAGAAGAGGACGATGTCCGCGCGCTTGCCGGTCTTCGGGATCCGATTCTGCCCGCCGTGGCCCTTCGTGGTGACGCGATCGGCGGTGAGGGTGAACTCCTCGCGGATCTGAAGACGGACATCCCAGCCCGACGACGCACGCGTCAGCGCGGGGAGGACGTACTTCGTCGTGATGTCGCGTTCGCTGAGGTCTTTCTTCTTCATGGCGAGGAGGGGAGGGGACCAGGGTACGGGAGGTGGGGGACGGGGCTCAAGCCCCTCGATGCCTGGCCGATACATTTGCGATGGCCTGCCGCCTCCTGCCACGCGTCCGGGCCGTTGCCCGAATGTTGTGTATTTCGCTGCCGGTCTCTACGATGGCCTCAATGCGGAGGTGGGGGCATGCGAGCGCTCGTGGTTGGCTTGCTTTTCGTGTGGTTCGTCGTGCTCGGCCCGGCTTGCTGGGAGTCCGAGTGCAAGAACCCGAAGCGGGGAGCGCCGAACGGCGAGGCAGGCGCCAGGGAGGGGGTCCTGGTGCAGTGCAACGTGGTCTTGACGTGTAGCAGGCAAATGCGGGGCGATTTTCAGAAGCGCTTGGAGGGGCTCGAGGACGCGCAAATCGTCGACCTCCGGAGTTCCAGCGCCAATGAGGACGCGTGTATCGAGCGAGCAAAGGCACGTGGGATCTCGATTGATTGCCACAAGATCGAGGTCGACCCCAAGGTACTCTGCCTCGATCCACCTGGTTCGGACGGCTGCAATGCAGGCCCCGGGGACGGCACCGTCATCATCGTGGGGAGTGCAGCGAGTGGCGATTACAGAAGCGACCCGCAGGGCGTGGGAGGAACGGATGGCCATGGCAGCGGGCACGGCGCGGGAGGGCAGGGAGGAATCTGAGCGGCGCTCGTCAAGCGAAGCTCATTCCCTGCGTTCGGGCGGTAGATACCACTTCGTACCGACGAGCGCGGGGCACCTCTGCTCCACTTCCGCATGGAAGCAAGCGTAGTAGGCGTTGATCATCGCGAGGCTCCACTGGGAAAGAGGGGTACCTGGCATCGGGTCGCAGCGCTGGTCGGCCTCGTTGACGTTGCGCCAGAAGAGCGCCCCCTCCTCATCCTCGCACGACTTGCACCAGATTGGATCGAGCTCCGTGCACGCCACGTGATTCGGGCATTTCGCCATTACGCAGCCGGCCTGGCAGGCTTCCTCCTGCCCCTCGGGCGGCTTCTGACAGATCTCCCCGCCTGCCTCGCACAACTCGAACACCGCGGCGAGATCCTTGTCGCAGGCGTCCGCCCCGAGCGTGTCCGACGAGGCGCGGCGGACCTTCAGGCCGACACCGACGGCGACAGCGATCGGCAAGGCGATCGCAGCGGCAAAGAGCTTTTTTTGGCGGGTCATGTGCCTATCCCCCGTGTGCCCCTGGCCACTCTACAGGATCCGACGCGCGCTCGCGAATGTTTCGCGTCTCCGGAGACACGCCCCCGTCACCCCTAGCGATGACCTCGTAGGCCTTTGCCGGCGCCCCCGCCGCCTGCCGCGGAGTGCCCGTCTCTCGACGCAGCGAACCCGCCGCGCAGTGCATGGCCCTCCTTTCTCCCGTCTACGCCCTCGAGTCTCTGGAGACGCGGCCCCATCCCCCCGAGATGGGGCCCCATCCCCCCGAGACGTGGCCCCATCCCCCCGGGATGCGGCCCCATCTCCCGAACGCACGTCGTCGTGACTCCGGAGACTCGACCTCGTCTCTCCGGACCTCGCCCTCGGCTCTCGCGCACACGTCCCCGACGCTTTCTTGCTCGACCTCCACCTTTGAAGACACGGATTCGTCCAACACGCGCGCTGCAATCATGCAGCCGGACTGTACACCCCTATACCCCCCGCATTCGGGGAGGAGTCATCCATGTCTGATCCCAAGCATCCCAAGCCTTACGATCAGGTCTTCGATCTCTCGGATCTCACGCTCATCGACATCACGCCGGAGTACATCAGCCACTTGACCAAGCTCCGCGAGGGGCACCCCGTCGCCATCGACAGCGTCGTCTCGGCGTCGCCTGGCTCGCTCAAGCGCGCGGGCATCCATCCCGATGAGCCCCAGACGGTCGCCGCGCTCTGGTCCGACGTCCAGCGCCTCGACGAGGTGCAGCCTGCCGTCGAGAAGCTCCTGGAGCTGATCAAGGAGACGCGCCTCATGCGCGGGCACGAGATCGCCATGCGGCTCGGCGAGATGGCGCAGCAGATCCGTCGCCGCGCCGATCGCTCGCCCGACGGCGCCGAGATCCTGGCGCTGTTCGAGAAGCTGCTCACCTACCAGTCCGCGCCCGCCCTCAAGGCCGTCGCCACGAAGGAGAGGGCGCGCGCCAACGAGGAAGCGCCGAACACCTCCACGCCCGCCTGATCAGCGTCCTTATGCATCGGCCGCATCGCGGCCGATGCATAAGGGTCCAGCGCTTGCGCTGGTCCGGGTCCAGGGGTGGACAACCCCTGGTCGGGCCCGGGGTGAAACCCCGGCGCTACGCTGCCTGCCTATCTGAGCACCCGCCCCCGATGCTGCTCCACCCACGGGGACAGCCGCCCGCGATCCTCGAGCGCCTGTCCCTCCGTCCTCCGCGCCTTCATCTCTGCCCGCGCCGCTGCGACAGCAATCGCTGCGGCCAGCGTTGCCTCGTCCTCCTCGTGCACGTCCGAGTAGCCGAGCAGCGCTTCCTTGTTCTCTTCGATGAAGCCTGTCGTGTAGCGGCCTTCGACGAATGCCGGGTGCGCGAGCAGCTTCTCGTGGAACACGATGTTCGTCTTGATGCCCGTCACCACGTACTCCGACAGCGCGCGACGCATCCGGTGGATCGCCGTCTTCCGGTCCGGGCCCCACACGCTCACCTTCGAGATCAGCGGGTCGTAATGGCTCGGCACCGTCGCGCCCTCGTAAAAGCCTCCGTCGTCGCGCACCCACGGGCCCCCGGGCACGCGTAGTGCTTCGATCTTGCCGGGGCTCGGCAGGAAGCCGATCGGATCCTCCGCGTAGATGCGGCACTCGATCGACGCGCCCCGACGCACGATCTCCTCCTGCCGCCACGAAAGCCGCTCGCCTGCGGCCACTCGCACCATTTCGGACACGAGGTCCGTCCCCGTGATCCACTCCGTGACCGGGTGCTCCACCTGCAGGCGCGTGTTCATCTCCAGGAAGTAGAAACTTCCATCCTCGCCGAGCAGGAACTCGAACGTGCCGGCCGAGAAGTAACCGACCGACAGCGCGCCCTTCACCGCCACCTCGCCCATGCGGCGGATGAGCTCGGGCGTTGCGACCGGGCAGGGGGTCTCTTCCACCACCTTCTGGTGACGACGCTGGATCGAGCAGTCGCGCTCGAAGAGGTGGACCATGTTGCCGTGACGATCCCCGATCACCTGGATCTCCACGTGCCGCGGCCGGAGGATCGCCTTCTCGATGTAGACCGTGGGATCGCCGAAGGCGCGCGCGGCTTCGCTCTGGGCGCGCTCGAACGCGCTCGCCATCTCGTCCGCGTGGTGCACGAGGCGCATCCCCTTGCCGCCGCCGCCCATCGCGGCCTTGATCAGCACCGGGTAGCCGACGCGCTCGGCCGTCGCGCGTGCTTCCTCGACCGTGGACGCGTCGCCGCCGGGCGTGATCGGCACGCCTGCCGCGGCCATTTTTGCGCGCGCCGCGGTCTTCGAGCCCATCGCCGCCATCGCGCGCGACGGGGGGCCGATGAAGAGGATGCCGGCGCGCTCGCAGGCTTCCGCGAACTCGCTCTTTTCCGAGAGGAAGCCGTAGCCGGGATGGATCGCGTCGGCGCCCGATTTGCGCGCGGCGTCGAGGACGCGCTCGATGTCGAGGTAGCTCTCGCGCGCGGGGGCCGGGCCGATGCAGTAGGCCTCGTCGGCGACCCTCACGTGCAGCGATTTGCGGTCGGCTTCGCTGTAGACGGCGACGGCGGCGATGCCCATCTCGTGCAGCGTGCGGATGATGCGGACGGCGATCTCGCCGCGGTTGGCGATGAGGACCTTGCGGATCACGGAGGCCACGTAGCACGGCTCGGGGCGGGAGGGTGGGGGTTCGGGGCGGAGGGCGCCGAAGGCGACCCGGAGCCCCGAGCGTTCAAGTGTTCGGGGCTCCGTGCGCCGAAGGCGACCCGGGGCCCCGAGTGCTCAACGAATCCCTTTCCCTTTGGCCGGTTACGAGCTACCTCTCGCCCGCCGTGCAGCGACGCGAATCGGGCCCTGCGGCCTCTTTTCACGGGGCCGGAGACCCCGACGAGGTGGCGGCCTACCAGCCTCGGGGGTCCTTTGAATCCCGCGCCGCCGCGGAGGAGCCCGAGGTCCTCTCCGTGGCCGCGCTCGATCAGCGGCTCCGTCGTGTCGTCGAGAGCGCGACGCAGGACGTGCGGGTCCTCGGCGAGGTCGGAGGCTTCCGGCCGCACTCGAGCGGGCACGCGTACTTCACGCTCAAGGACGAGCGCGAGGACGCCTGCATCGACTGCGTCATGTACAAGACGGCCTCGCCGCGGGCGCGGAAGCTGCTCGCGGACGGCGCGCGCGTGGTGCTGATCGGGCGCGCGACGGTGTACGTGCCGCGGGGAAAACTCCAGTTCTCCGTGACGGATGTGCGGCCGGCCGGGCGCGGCGCGCTGCTCGAAGCGCTGGAGCGGCTCAAGCAGAAGCTCGCCGGCGAGGGGGTCTTCGCGGCCGAGAGGAAACGCGCGCTGCCCGTGGATCCGGCGGTGATTGGAGTCGTGACGAGCGGCAACGGCGCGGCCATCCACGACATCGTGACCGTGTCGTACCGGCGCGGCGCGCCGCGGATCCTGCTCGCGCGGGCGACGGTGCAAGGGCCGGGGGCCGCGCAGTCGATGGCCCGCGCGCTCGATCAGCTCGCGCGCGTGCCCGAAGTCGAGGTCGTGATCCTCGGGCGCGGCGGCGGATCGGCCGAGGATCTCTCCGCTTTCAACGACGAGGCGCTCGTCCGGAAGGTGGCGAGTTTTCCCGTGCCGGTCGTGAGCGCCGTCGGGCACGAGGTCGACGTGACGCTGACGGATCTCGCGGCGGACGCGCGCGCGGCGACGCCCTCGCAGGCCGCGGAGATGCTCGTCGCGGATCGGCTGGAGCGGCGCAAGCAGCTCCGGCACCTGGTCACGCGCATGTGGCGCGCGACGCGGCAGACGATCGAGCGGCGGCGGGTCGTCGTCGACAGGCTCGCGCGGTCGATCGGCTCGCCCGCGGACCTGCTCGCCGAGCGGCAGCAGAAGCTCGACGAGGCGACGATGCGGCTCGAACGCGCGATGGAGCGGGCGACCGTGCGGCGCAAGGAAGAGCTGTCGGAGATCGAGCGGCGGCTCGGGGCACGTCACCCGCGGGCGGTGATCGCCGACGCGCGGGCGGCGATCGGTCCGCTCGAGGTGCGGCTCGTGGCGGCGGAGCGACGCAGGGTCGAGCAGTTGCGAACGACGCTCGGGCGGCACGCGGCGCGGCTCGATGCGCTCTCGCCGCTCGGGGTGCTCGCCCGCGGGTACGCGATCGCGACGAACGCATCGGGGCGCGCGGTGCGGGCCGCGAAGGAGGTCGCCGTGGGCGAGTCCATCACGGTGCGGGTGCACGAGGGCGCGCTGCGCGCCGAGGTCACGGCCGTGATCGATCCGGCGGAAGCGTCGAACGGCGAGGGGAACGATGGCTGAGGGAAAGGTCTTCGCCGTTCTCGGGCACCCGGTGGCGCACTCGCTCTCGCCGGTGATTCACACGGTCGCGTACGCGTCGCTCGGCCTGCCGCACGTGTACCGAGCGATCGACGTGCCGACCGCCGCCGAGCTCGTCGCGGTCGTCGACGAGGTGCGCCGCGGCGCGCTCGCCGGGGCGAACGTGACCTTGCCGCATAAACGCGCCGTGCTCGATCTCGCCGACGAGGTCGACGCGAGCGCAAGGGAGCCGGGCGCGGCAAACGTGCTTGGCCGCGGCGAGGACGGCCGGCTCCGGGCCTACAACACGGACGCGGACGCGCTCGCGGACGACATCGCCGCGCTTGCGCCCGACGCATCGCGCAAACGGGCGATGATCATCGGCGCGGGCGGGGCGGGGGTCGCGGCCGTGGCCGCGTGCAAGAGGTTGGGGTTCAAAGTGATCGCGGTGACGTCGCGCTCGTGGGCTCGGTCGGAGGACGTCGAGACGGCGCCGTCGGCCGAGCAGGTCCGGCGAATGGGGGCGCTGCCGCTGCCCTGGCCTTCGCCGGGCGAGCCCGCGCCCGACAGCTTCGCGTCACAGGCGCTCCGGCTCCAATGGTGGGATCTCGCGCGGGGCGCGTCGCTCGTCGTGCAGGCCACGAGCGCGGGCATGCTCGGCAAGGACCCGGGCGAGTCGGTCCGGGATGTCGTTCCGTGGGACGATCTCGGAAGCGACACGTTCGCGTACGACGTCGTGTATACCCCAAGAATGACCCCGTTCCTGCACGCCGCCGCCTCTCGTGGCCTCCGGGCCGAAGGCGGGCTCGGGATGCTCGTCAGGCAGGCCGCCCGATCGATCGTGCTCTGGACCGGGCAAGAGCCTCCGCTCGACGTGATGCGACGCGCGGCCGAGGACACGCTCGATCGCGGAGGGCACACGGTATGAGCGGGCGCGGGGGCGCCTCGGACGAGTCGATCTGGCCGCGCGTCGACGTGAGGCACGATCTCGGTCGTGCGCTCTTCCGGGAGTGGGTCGCGGGCAACGGCGCCGGCGCCTACGCGAGCTCTTCGATCGCGTGCATGCACACGCGTCGCTACCACGGCCTGCTCGTCGCGGCGCTCGAGCCGCCGCGCGCGCGGCACGTCGTGCTCTCGCACGTCGACGTCGCGGTGAAGTCGCTCGCGCCGCGCGGGATGTGGGATCTCGCGACGCACCAGTTCCCGGGGATCAACCCGGAGCGCGGGCCGTTTTACCTCGACCGCTTCGCGCAAGATCCGGTGCCGCGCTGGACCTACTCCGTCGGAGGAGGCGAGCTCGAAGTGCTGCTCGCGCTCGTGCGCGGCGAGAACGCGGCGGTGCTGCGCTACACGTGGCGCGGTCCGCAGCCGGTCGTGATCACGCTGCGGCCGCTGCTCGCGATGCGGCACATGCACGCGCTGATGCGCGAGCACGGGGCGATGGAGCAGCGGGTGGAGCTCCGCGCAGGGGAGATGCGCGTGCGTCCGATGCGCGCGCTGCCGAAGCTCTGCTTCCGTTACGAGGGCACGTTCGTGGGTTCGCCGGACTGGTGGCGGCGCTTCGAGTACCTGATCGAGCGGGATCGAGGGCTGGAGTTCCAGGAGGATCTCTGGACGCCGGGCGTGTTCGAGATCCGCGCGGATGGATCGGGGACGCCGAGCTTCCTCGTCGTCGGGGTGGAGAAGCTGCCCGAGGGCAAACCCGAGGATCTCATCGCAGCGACGACGGCGGCGCTCGAAGCCGAGGATCCGGGGCCCGAGAAGTCCGCGCTCGAGCGGAAGCTGTCGGTGGCGGCGGAGCTCTACCGCGCGGATCTCGCGCCGGAGCCGGGGATCGTCGCAGGCTATCCGTGGGCCGAGGGCTGGGGGCGCGACAGCCTGATCGCGCTGCCGGGGCTGTACCTGGCGACGGGCAAGGTCGAAGAGGCGAAGCAGGTGGCGCGCCGGATCGTGGCGAGCATGGAGGGCGGGCTCGTGCCGAGCCGCAGGGCCGACGAAGACGGCCGCCCAGACACGGCCTCGGCCGACGCGACGCTCTGGCTCTTCGAAGCGGCGCGGTGTTTTGCCGATGTGCTCGGCACGTCGGATCCGTTCCTGCAAGGCGAGCTCGTGCCAGCGATGACGGCCGCATTCGAGGCGATCCTGCGGGGCGACGCGCCGAACGGGATCCGAGTGACGGCAGATGGTCTGCTCGCAGCAGGCAAACCCGGCGACGCGCCGACGTGGATGAACGCCCGCGCATTCGGCAGGCCGGTGACGCCGCGCGTGGGCTGCGCGATCGAGCTGTCGGCGCTGTGGGCGCGCGGCTGTCACACGCTCGCGCGGCTGGCGCACGCAGCAGGCGCAGGCTCGCTCGCCGATCGGGCAGACATCGCATGCCGCAGGGCGCGTGCCGCGTTCCACACGCGGTTCTGGTGCGAGCAGACGTCGTACCCATTCGACGTGATCTCGGAGTCCCCGGCCGGCGAAGGCGCATTCCAGGACGCGTCGATCCGGCCGAACGCGATCCTCGCGCTGGCCATCGATCCAGCCTGCTTCTCGCCGGAGCAAGCACGCGCGACGATCGCGCGTGCACGAGCCGAGCTCGTGACGCCCGCAGGGCTCCGGACGCTCGCGCCGTCGGATTCCTCGTACCACGGCTACTACGGCGGCAACGTGATCGAGCGTGACGCCGCCTATCACCAGGGGACAGCCTGGCCATGGCTGCTCGGGTTTTACGCGCGCGCCGTGCGCAGCGTGCTCCCCGCAGAGGATCCGCTCGTGGTCGAGATCCCAGATCTGATCGCCGCAGCAGCCGATCGCGAGCTCGCCGTGGGCCAGGTGCCAGAGCTCGGGAGCGGCAACATGCCCTTCTCCCCGAACGGCGGCCCAGCCCAGGCCTTCAGCGTGGCAGAGCTGCTGCGCGCGCTGAAGGGCGAGCCAGGCTAGTCGGGGGCGTTTCGCTGGGGCGTTGCCCCAGGCCCCACCAGGGGCTGTCCGCCCCTGGACCCGGACCAGCGCAAGCGCTGGACCCGGGGTCGATGAACTGCGCGATGCGCAGTTCATCGAACAGGCCGAGGCAAGACCGGCGACGCACCTGCCAACCAAGACAGCCGCACTGTCGTTTCAACGGGCAACGCGGTCCAAACTGGCCCGTTGGAAGAACTGCGCGGAGCGCAGTTCTTCCACCCCGAGTCCAGGGCTTGCCCTGGTTCGGGTCGAGGGGCGAACAGCCCCCGCGGGGACCGGGGCAGAGCCCCGGCGCGGCGCCTTGCTAGGCAATCCCCCGGCGCGGCGCCGCCTTGCTAGGCGATCGCCTTCCGGTAGAGCGCCTCCCAGCGGTCGACACACCGCTCCCAGTCGGCGTGTTGCTCGGCCCAGGCCTTGCCGCGCTTGGCGAGGGCGGCGCCGAGCGTGGGGTCTGCGGCGAGACGATCGAGGGCTCCGACGAGTGCGGCGTGATTGCCGGGGGGGACGAGCAGGGCTCGATCCTCGTGCGCGAGCACGCCTGCGTAGTCTGGCAGGTCCGTCGCCACGATGGGCACGCCGAGTGACATGAGCTCGCAGAACGTGCTTGGCACGCCGTCGGCTTCGAGGGCCGAGACTGCCACGTCGGCCATGGCGTAGGTCGCGGGCAGATCCTCGTACGAGCAGGGCGGCGCGAAATGTACGCGTGTGGCGACGCTGAGCTCCTCGGCGAGTGCGCGGAGACGCGCCTCGTGCACGGCGTCGTCCTCGCGGCCGTGCAGCTTGATGACCATCACGCCGCTCTGGGACCATGCGCTCGCTGCGAAGGCGCGCAGGATGCGGTCGACGTGGTAGTGCGGCTTGTTCTGGCGCGGGCTCAGCAGCACGCGCGTGCCCTCCGGGATGCCGAGCTCCTCGCGCAGGGCGCGCGCGCGGGCCGAGACCTTCGCTGGGTCGAAGAGTGCGCGGTCGACTCCCCAGAACACGAGCTCGAAGGGCGCGCGGGAGCCCTTCGCGCGAGCGCGGGCCTTCTGAAGCAGCGCGTTCGAGTCGGCGGTCACGGCTGCCGCGTGGACGAGGACGCGGTCGACGGCGCGCGTCACATGCCTCGGCTTCGGGAACACCTCGTCGTTGAGATCGCTGCCCCAGGCCGTGGCCACGTACGGCAGGATGCCGATCCAGAGCGTATGCCAGTGTTTCAGCGAGTTCAGGTGCACCACGCTCGCCCCGAGCTTGCGCGCGGTCCGGCGCGCGAGGAGACGCCGGAGGAACATGGGCAGCCGCGGGTGGCTCGACATCTCCGTGCAGCGATCGGGGTGCGTCGCGCGCACGCGGGCGGCGATTCCGGGCGCGTCGCAGAGCACCACGTGGTGGCCACGCGCGACGAGCGCGGAGGCGAGCCGGGCTTGCTGGGTGGCAGCCGGATCGCCATGAAGCACGACAGTCAGAGTCATTTTCTCGTTCTCGCGGGCTCGCGCTAGCACGCGCTCGCGCGGGCGACGAGGCGCGCCTCCGGCCCCTCGTCATGGCCCGGGCGTCGTGCTACGTCGGGGGCGATGCTTTCGTCCGCGGCTCGAGGCGCGGGCGCTCCGAGGAGAAGGTCGTGAAACGGAAGCTCGCGTTCGGTGATGTGTCGCCCAATCTCGAGGGCAAGGTCGTCCTTGTGACGGGCGGGACGGGATCGTTCGGCACCGCGATGGTGCGCCGGCTGCTCGCGGAGGCCTCGCCACGCAAGGTCATCGTCTTCAGCCGGGACGAGCAGAAGCACTACCAGATGCAGCAGACGCTCGACGACGGGCGGCTGCGGTACTTCGTGGGCGACGTGCGCGACAGGGACAGGCTGCGGCGCGCCTTCGAGGGCGTGGACGTCGTCTTCCACTCCGCGGCCATGAAGCACGTGCCGCTCGCCGAGTACAACCCGATCGAGGCGATCCGCACGAACATCAGCGGCGCCGAGAACGTGATCGACGCGGCCCTCGAGCGCGGTGTCGAGCGCGTCGTCGCGCTCTCGACCGACAAGGCCGTCAATCCCGTGAACCTGTACGGCGCGACGAAGCTCTGCATGGAGAAGCTCTTCGTCGCTGCGAACAGCTACCGCGGCGCCTCGCGCGGCACCTCGTTCGCCGTCGTCCGGTACGGCAACGTGGTCGGGAGCAAGGGGTCCGTCGTGCCGCTCTTCCTCGCGCAGCGCGAGAAGGGCGAGATCACCATCACCGATCCGCGCATGACGCGCTTCTGGATCACCATGGATCAGGCCCTCGACCTCTGCCTGCACGCGGCCGCCGTCGGCAAGGGCGGCGAGGTGTTCGTCCCGCAGATCCCGGCGACCGACCTCGCGACGCTCGTCGAGGCGCTCGCGCCCGACTGCCGCCGGCGCATCGTGGGCATCCGGCCCGGCGAGAAGCTGCACGAGGCGCTGATCACGGCCGACGAGGCGCGGCAGGTGGTCGACACGGGCAAGGTGTACGTGATCGAGCCGAGCTTCCCGTGGTGGGGCGGTTCGCACCACGAGGGGCGCCGCGTGCCCGAGGACTTCTGTTACACGAGCGCGAACGCGACGCACCGGCCGGGCGTCGAGGAGCTGCGCGGCATGCTCCGTAGCCTCGGCTTCCTGCCGCCCCAAAGCGCCGCCTGAGATCGCCGCCATGGCCGCCGAGCTCGAGGCAGAGGCGGACAAGCGGGCCGCTGCGGCGCCGCTCCGCTCGAGCGTCTCGCGTCTCTTTCGAAACGCGACGATTTACGGCGTAGGCCAGCTCGCCGTCTCGCTCATCTCCTTCGCCGCGGACCCGCTCCTCTCCTACCTGCTCACGCGCGCGGATTTCGGCCTGCTCGGCCTCACGCGCACCACGACGAACCTGCTCGCGAGCGGCTACCGGCTCGGCCTCGACGGCGCCGTCAACCGCATGTACTTCGACGTCGAGCGCGACCCCGAGGCTCAACGGCGCGCGCTCGGCACCGTGAACGCGTTCCTGCTCGGCTGGGCGCTCCTGCTCACGGTGGCGCAGGAGATCTTCGGCCCCGCGATCTACGCCCGCGTCTTTTCGGGCGTGCCGTACGCGCCCTACGGTCGCTTCGTCGCCTACGCGCTCCTCTGCAACACGCTCATCGCCGTGGCGCAGACGGTCTGGGGGGCGCAAGAGCGCGCCAAGAAGCTCGTCGGTGTGCGCATCACGAGCGCGCTCCTCACGAACGCCATCATGTTCGGGCTGCTCGGGCTCTCCGGGCTCGGCGTGATGTCGGTCTACATCGCGCAGGTCGTGGGCCCGACGATCATGCTCTGGGTCCACCTCCGCTTCGCGTACCGCTCGTTCGGGTTCGCGTTCGACCTCACGGTGCTGCGGCGCGCGCTCGCGTTCGGGCTGCCGATGGTCGTGCACCTGTCGAGCCACTGGGCGCTCGAGGCGGCCGATCGGCTCCTCATCGAGAAGTACCTCGGGCGCGACGCGGTCGGCCTTTATACGGTCGCGTACGGATCGACGACGACGCTCTTCATGATCAACCAGTCGGTCAACGGCGCGTACGTGCCGCAGTTCATGCGGGCGCATGGAAAGCCGGACGAAGAGAAGTTCATCGGTCGGGCGATCACGCTCGTCTTGCTCACGGTGTCGGCGGCGACGCTCGGCTTCGTGATCTTCGCGCCCACGATCGTGCGGACCCTCTACTCCGCGCGCTTCGCCGAGGCGGCTCCGCTCACGATGGTCCTCTCGCTTGCCGCGCCGCTGCACGCCGTCTACCTCGTGCACGTGGGCGCCCTCTTCCACGCGTCGCGGACGCGGATCATCCCGGTCCTCACGCTCGTCGCCGGCCTCGCGAACATCGGGCTCAACGTGTGGGCGCTCCCGCGCTACGGCATCGTGGGCGCGGCGTGGGCGACGCTCCTCGGGTACGCCATCCTCGCGCTGCTCTTCTGGGCCGGGGCGCGCGGCGAGCGCCTGCCCTACGAGAAGGGGCGGCTCGCGCGGATCGCCTTCGTCGCGGTCTGCGTGACGGCCGCGGCGATGGGGGTCGACGGGAGGTTCTCCGTCGCCGTGGAGCTCGGCCTCAAGCTCGCCATTGCCGTCGCGGCGCCGGTCCTGCTCGCCGCCACGGGGTTCTTGACGGACGAAGAGCGGGCGTGGATAGCGAACAAGCGCGGCGTGATCGCCGCGAGGTGGTCGTCATGAGTACGTTTCTCCCGTATGGCAGGCAGTGGATCGACGAGGACGACATCGCCGCGGTCGCGGCCGTCCTGCGCGGCGATTGGCTCACACAGGGCCCCACCGTGGACGCCTTCGAGGCCGATATCGCGCGGCTCACCTCGGCCCGCTTCGCGGTCGCCTTCTCGAACGGCACGACGGCCTTGCACGCGGCCTGCGCCGCGCTCGGGCTCGGCCCCGAAGACGAGGTGATCACGACGCCGATCACCTTCACCGCATCGGCGAACTGCGTGCGGTACGTGGGCGCGACGCCCGTGCTCGTCGACATCGAGGCGAAGGCCGCGACGATCGATCCGGCGCGGCTCGAAGCGGCCATCGGCCCGAAGACGCGCGCGATCATCCCGGTGCATTACGCGGGGCAGCCGGCGCGGATGGAGGAGATCAGCGCGATCGCGAAGCGCCACGGCCTCGCGATCCTGGACGACGCGGCGCACGCGCTCGGGGCCACGGTCGGCGGATCGCCCATCGGTTCGGGTCGGTTCTCCGACATGACGATGTTCTCGTTCCACCCGGTCAAGCACGTGACGACGGGGGAGGGGGGCGCCATCACGACGAACGACGAGAAGCTCCGCGACGCGCTCCGGCTCTTCCGGAGCCACGGCATCACGCGGGATCCGGCCCGGCTCCACGCGCCGTCGCCGGGGCCCTGGTACCAGGAGCAGATCCTGCTCGGCCACAACTTCCGGCTCACGGACATCCAGGCGGCGCTCGGCCGCTCCCAGCTCGGAAAGCTCGAGCGCTTCGTCGCCCGGAGGCGCGAGATCGCGGCGCGCTACGACGCGCTCTTCCAGCCCGTGCGCGGCGTCGAGCCGGTCGGGAGGCTCGAGGGCACGGAGCACGCGTTCCACCTGTACGTCGTGCGGATCGACTTCGCCGGGCTCGGTAAGTCCCGCGCCGAGGTGATGATCGCGCTCCGCGAGCGCGGCATCGGCACCCAGGTGCATTACGTGCCGGTGCACCACCACCCCTCGTACGCCGACCGCGGCTGGGGTCCGGGGAGCTTCCCGGTGGCGGATGCGTTCTACGCCGAGGCGCTCTCGATCCCCATGTTCCCGGCCATGCAGGACGCGGACGTCGATCGGGTCGTCTCCGCCCTCGTCGAGGTCCTGGGTGTCTGATCCGCGTGTCGTCGCGATCGTGCAGGCCCGCATGGGGTCGAGCCGGCTGCCCGGAAAGGTGCTCGAGCGCGCCGCCGGCCGCGCGCTGCTCGATCACCTCGCGGAGCGGCTCGGCGCGGCGAAGCGGCTGTCGGCGATCGTCGTCGCGACGACGCGCCGCCCGCTCGACGACGTGCTCGAAGCCGAGGCGGCGCGGCTCGGGCTCTCCTGCTTCCGTGGCAGCGAAGACGACGTGCTCGAGCGGTTCGTCCTCGCGGCGCGCGCGGCGCACGCGGACGTCGTCGTGCGCATCACGGCCGACTGCCCGCTGCTCGATCCGGCCGAGGTGGACCGGGTCGTCGCGGCGTTCCTCGCGGCGCCGCTCGACTACGCGGCGAACTTCGCGCCCGACGATCGACGGATCCCGCTCGGCCTCTCGGTCGAGGTGTTCTCCCGCGCGGCGCTCGAACGCGCGCACGCCGAGGGGCGCGCGGGCTACCACCGCGAGCACGTGACGCCCTACCTCTACGAAGAGAAGGGGCGGTTCCGGACGTGCGTGGTGCACCCCGCCGAGGATCTCTCGCACCTGCGCCTCACGGTGGACACGCCGGAGGATCTCGCCGTCGTGCGCACGGTGCTCGAGGCGATCGAAGGCGATCCCGATCGGATGTCGCTCGCCCGCGCGGCGCGGTTCCTCGCGGCGCACCCCGAGATCGCGCGGCTCAATGCCTCGGTGCGGCAGCGCTCGTTCCGGGAGAGCGACGGACCGGCGCGGCTCGACGGCGCATGGGCGTTTTTCCGCGCGGACGCGACGCCGGAGGTCGGCGCGGGTCATGCCATGCGTTGCCTCGCGATCGCGGAGGCCTGGGTCCTCGCGGGCGGGCGCGCCGCCCTCCTCGGCCTCGTGCCCGCGTCGATCGCCGAGCGCTTCGCCGAGCGAGGGATCGAGGTGCACGCCGTGCCGACCCGGATCGTGCCTGGATCCGAGGCGGATGCGCTCTGGCTGCGCGAGGCGGCCGAGGCGCGTGGGGCCGTCGTCGTCGTCGCGGACGGGTATGCCTTCGAGGCCCGATGGCTGGCGACGCTCCGGGGCCCGTTCGTCACGGCGTACGTCGACGATTTCTCCCAGCAGGACCTCCCCGTCGACGTGGTCCTCGATCCCAACGCGGGAGGGCGCGAGGAGGGGCGTGGCGTGGGGCCGAAGCTCGTGCTCGCGGGCGCGCGGTACACGCCGCTCCGCGCGGAGTTCGGGCGAGACGCGGCGCCTGCGCGATCGTTCGAGCGAGCGCCGCTCGGCCTGCTCCTCACGTTCGGGGCGAGTGATCCTGCGCGGCTCTCGCTCCTCGCGCTCCGGGTCGCGCTCGCGATCGCGGCGAGCGTGCCCCTTCGGATCACGGTCCTCGCGGGGCCGATGCACCCGGACCTCGACGCCTTGCGCGCGCTCGCCGCGTCCACGGGCGAGGGCGCGCTCCGGCCGGTGATCGTGCACGACACGAAGGACGTCGCCGCGCTCTTCGCGTCGATCGATCTCGCCGTCGCGGCGGCGGGGAGCACGGCGTGGGAGCTCGCGGCGATGGGCGCGCCGATGCTCCTCGTGGCCGTCGCCGACAATCAGCGCGCGGTGATCGATCCGCTCGTTACCGCCGGCGCGGCCCGGCGTATCGATCTCGAAGACGCGAGGAACGAGGCCAAGCTCGCGGACGCGATCGAGGCGTTCGTCCGCGCGGGCCCCGACGCGCATCGAGCGATGGCGCGCGCGTGCCTGGATCTCGTCGACGGCCGCGGCGCGAGCCGTATCTGCCGCGCGCTCGCGGACGCCGCGTTCGCCCGGGCAGCGCAGAGAGACCGCAAGGAGAGAGCATGATGGAGCGATCGATCCCGAGCATCCTCATCGGCCAGCGCCGCGTCGGTCTCGACGAAGGCTGCTATGTCATCGCGGAGGCCGGCAGCAACCACAACGGCAGCCTGGAGCAGGCCTACCGGCTGATCGACGTGGCCGTCGAGGCAGGCGCGGACGCCGTCAAGTTCCAGATCTTCCGCGCGTCCGCGCTCTACCCGCCGAGCGCGGGCAAGAGCGACTACCTCGGCGACGAGCGCAACATCTTCGACATCATCAAGTCGATGGAGATGCCGCCCGAGTGGCTGCCCAAGCTCGCCGCGTACGCGCGGGAGAAGGGGATCGGGTTCATGGCGTCGGCGTTCGACGAGGCGTCGACGGACATGCTCGACCCGTACGTCGATGCGTACAAATGCGCGAGCTACGAGATGACGCACACGCCGCTCCTGCGGCACATGGCGTCCAAGGGGAAGCCCATCGTGTTCTCGACGGGCACGGCGTCGCTCGTCGAGGTGGGCGAGGCGATCGAGGCGGTGCGCGCCGCGGGCAACGATCAGATGATCGTGCTGCAATGCACGGCCGCCTATCCCGCGCCGCTCGAGAGCATCAACGCCCGCGCGCTCGTGACGATGCGCGAGGTCTTCGGGGTCCTCACGGGCCTGTCCGACCACTCGCGTGACGCCGTCGCCGCGCCCGTGACCTCGGTGGCGCTCGGCGCGGTGGTGATCGAGAAACACTACACGCTGAGCAATCGCCTGCCGGGGCCCGACCACGCCTTCGCCCTCGAGCCGCACGAGCTCACGGAGATGATCCGGCGCATCCGCGAGGTCGAGCGGACGCTCGGGACGGGCCGCAAGGAGGTGCACGCGGTCGAGGAGGAGCTGCGCGCCTTCGCGAGGCGGACGGTCTTCTCGTCGCGGAGGATCGAGCCCGGCGAGCCCCTCTCGACGAGCAACACGATCGTCCTGCGCGCCGGCAAGCACCGGCACGGGATGTCGCCGCGGCAAGGGATCGAGGCGCTCGGGCGCAAGGTGACGCGCGTCCTCGAGCCCTACGAGCCCGTGAGCCTCGAGGACCTCGCGCCCGTGCCCGCGCCCGCCGCGCCCACCGTCGTCCTGCGCAAGGCCGAGCGTCGCGACGAGGGGCGTGTATGGGTCTACAACGACGAGCCGGGCGCCCGCCGCGTGTCGCTCTCGAAGGACCCCATCCCGTGGGAGGCGCACAAGGCCTGGTTCGCCGCGAGGCTCGCCGATCCGAAGGCCTCGCTCTTCATCGTCGAGTGCGAAAGCGAGGCCGTGGGGACCGTGCGGATCGAGCGGCGCGGCGAGGAGGATCAGATCTCGATCGCCCTCACGCCCTCGGCGCGCGGCCGCGGGATCGGCGTCGCCGCGATCGTCGAGGCCGCGCGGCGGCACGAAGGAGAGCTCGTCGCGCTCGTTCGTCCCGACAATACGGCGAGCGCGCGCGCCTTCGAGCGCGCGGGGTTCGTCCAGGTGGGCAGCCGCGACGTGCAGGGGACGACGGTTTCCGTGTTCGTCCGCGCGGCGCGCCCGCCGGCCCCGGAGGGCGCTCGATGAGCGGTGACGCTCCCGTCACCGTCGTGATCCCCTGCTTCAACCACGGCCGTTTCCTCGCGGACTGCATCGGGAGCCTCGAGCGCCAGCGCCATTCGCGCTGGCGCGCCATCGTGATCGACGACGCCTCGACCGACGGCGAGACCCCCGCGCTCGCCGACGCTGTCCGGAGTGATCGCGTCGAGGTCGTGCACCTCGCCGAGAACATGGGCCGCGCGGGCGCGCGCAACGTCGGGATCGAGCGCGCCGAGAGCGAGGCCGTGATGAGCCTCGACGCGGACGACAAGCTCGAGCCCGATCACCTCGCGCGCACCGTCCCCCTGCTCCTCGCCGATCCGCGCTGCGGCATCGTCTACACCGACTACGTGTACTTCGGCGGGCGGCAGGGCACGGCGCGGGGAAAACCCTTCGATCGGGATCTGCTCTACGTCGACCAGTACATCTTCGCCGGCAGCCTCTTCCGCAAGAGCGCCTTCGCGAAGACGCCCGGCTACCGGAGCGAGTTCAACATCGGCAACGAGGACTGGGATTTCTGGCTCTCGATCATCGAGGCCGGATTCACGGCCTCCTACGTCGCCGAGCCGCTCTACGCGTATCGCATCCACGAGGGCTCCTGGACGTCGCAGCCGACGCTCGAGCGCGCCGAAAAGACGCGCCTGTCGCGGGAGCTGCTCCGGGACATGCATCTCGAGGGCTACCGGCGCTCGGGCAAGCTCGGGCAGTTCGATCGGGACACGGAGCTACGCGACGGGCGCCTCCGCCTCATGGGCGGAGACATCCATGGCGCGCGAAAGAGCCTTTTCCGCGCGCTCCGGCTCGCGCCCCTCTCTCTCGAGCCCTGGCCGCTTCTGCTTCGCGCGCTCGTCGCGCGCCCAGCCCGCACCGCGGGTGAATCGAGGTAAAAGGACGACATGAACGAGACGAAGTCCCCGGACGCGCGCGACGTCGAGCGCCTCTTCGCAAGCGAATTCGGCGCGCAGTACACCGATCGGAACCGCGCGGTCGACCCGCGCAAGCCGGCCTTTTTCCACGACCTCTTCCGGCGCCACGGGATCCGTCGGGTCCTCGAGTGTGGTTCGAACCTCGGCCTCAACCTGACCGACTGCGTCCGTGATGCGGACATGGACGTCTGGGGGATCGACATCCAGCGCGGCGCCATCCGCGACGCGTGGGCCTCGCATGCCGGCGGCAACTTCGTCGTGGGCAGCCTCTTCGACCTGCCCTTCCGGGACGGGCGCTTCGACCTCGCGTTCACGTGCGGCGTGCTCATCCACGTCCCGCCGGCGGGCATCCGGGACGCGATCCGCGAGATGCACCGCGTGAGCGGCCGCTTCTTGCTCTGCGCGGAGTACCACGACGATCAGGACGAGGTCGCCGTGCCCTGGCGGGGCCAGGCCGCGGCCCTGTTTCGGCGCAACTACAGGAAGCTCTTCCTCGAGATGTTCCCCGACCTCGTGGTGGTCGAGGAGGGCTACAAGGGGCTCGAGGAAGGGTTCGATCGCATCACGTGGCACCTCTTCCGCAAGCCCTGATCCTCACGCGGCGGCGCGCTCATGTTCGTTAGCAACGCCCACTACGGTCATCGGACGATCCTCAACCGGTACGGCGGGGTCCCCGACGGTACGCCCATCCCCGGCATGGTGGAGCACGGCTGGAACTACGACCTCGGGGCCACCCACGAAGACATCCTCCACCCGCTGCCGGACCCGTTTTACGTGTGGTCGGAGCGCAACCTGCGCAATTGCCGCAAGGCCGGGGGGCTCGATCACGTGGTGCCCCTCGGCGCGCCGTTTCTGTATCTGCCTCCGCTCGAAGAGAAGATCGAGGCCGAGCCCGGCTCGCTCCTGGTGATGCCCATCCACGGCTGGGAGAAGGCGCGGCTGCTCTGCGACTTCGATCAGTACGTGCAGGATCTCGCCGAGATCGAGCGCCACTTTCGGTCGATCACCATCTGCCTTTACTGGATCGAGCATCGGGAGGAGCGCTACCGGAAGCCCTTCGAGGCGCGCGGCTACCGGGTCGTCACCTCGGGGCCGCGCGACGATAACCCGAGCTTCCTCTACGACCTGCGCCGCTTGCTCCTGCGCCACGAGTACGTGTCGTCGAACCGCGCGCAGACGGCCACGTTTTACGCGCTGCACCTCGGCCGCAAGGTCTTCCTCCACGGGCCCACGGCCGGCGTCGAGCAGCGCCTCGATCCCTCGGGGCAGCTCTTTCACGCGTGGCAGAGCCTCGAGTTTCCCATGCTGATCTGGAAGAACTTCAAGGACGAGCCGTACCCCCAGATCGGCGCCGAGGAGCTCGGTGTCCCCTTCGTGCGCACGCGGCAGGAGCTCTGCGAGCTCTTCCTGTGGCAGCCCGAGCAACGGAGCTCCCTCGATGGGCACATGAGCGCCGTGAAGGAGCGGAACCGCGTGCGCATCCGCGCGCAGCGCATCCACGCCTGGCGGAGCGCGCTCGTCGCGCTCCCGTACATCGGACGTCACTTCGCGCGGGGGAAGAAATGAGCGAGACGAGCTCGTCGCCGAGCGACGCCGCCATCGAGGAGGATCTCGACCGGATCCGGCGCTTCTACCGGGACAAGTTCCTCCCCGCGAACGCGTGGTCGACGCTCCTGCCGCGCCCTTACCTCTACCTCCGTCAGCGCCAGCGAAGGCTGCGCGATACGCTCATCGCCTGCGGCATCGACACGCCCGAGCGGCTGCGCTCGATCGACGTGCTCGACGTCGGCGCGGGCACGGGGACGAACCTCGCGTGGCTCGTCGAGCTCGGCGTGGATCCCGCGCGCTGCACGGGCATCGATCTCATGCCCGAGAGCGTGGCCGTCGCGCGCGAGCGGCTGCCGCAGCTCCGCTGGCTCGCGGGGGATTTCTCCTCGGTCGACGTGGGCGGGCCGTTCGACGTCATCCTGCTCGTCGCGGTCCTCACGTCGATCAAGGACCCGGAGCTCAAGCAGCGGATCGTGGACAAGTGCCTCTCGCTCTTGCGGCCGGGCGGCGTGTTCTTCTTCTACGACTACATGAGCCGCAAGGACGAGCGCGGCTCGGACAACTACAAGCGCCTCTCGTACGCCGAGCTCGAGGGCTACCTCCGCGGCCGCAAGGCGCGCTGGTTCAAGCGGGACTACCTGCGCGCGTCGCTGGCCGAGTCCATCGTCACGCGCTTCGGCGTCACCGCCGCCGAACTCGTGCAGGCGCTCGGCGTCTTCAACATCGAGGCCTCGTTCGCCTACGTGCGCGTCTGATCCGCGTCCTCGCGGCGCGGCTTCTTGCACATGAGGAACTTGCGCGGGTGGATGCCGTAGCGCGTCCGCGTTGCTTCGTCGAACGTGCGCTCGACGTCGACGATCTCGATCTCGAAGCCGAGCTTGCGTAGTCGATCCGGCAGATCGTGGCCGTACCGGCGGCGATGCAGCGAGTCCTCGGGCCGCACCCTGCCGTACTCCTCGGTCGGCGCGTTCCAGTTCATCGCGTTGTCGAGCAGGCCGATCCCGCCCGGCGCGAGGATGCGGTAAAGCTCGCGCATCGCGCGCTCGTCGTCCTCGATGAGGTCGAGCACGTGGAAGCAGACCCAGAGGTCGAAGGTGTCATCCGCGAACGGCGCGGCGACGAGGTCCCCGCGCACCATCGCGTGCTTCGCGTAGAGGTCGAACGAGACGTAGTCGACGTCGTCCGGGAAGAAGCGGCGCGAGTTCGAGAGGGGCCCGATGTCGAGCACGCGGCGGCGCTTCTCGCCGAAGAAACCGCCGAGCGCGTCCCGGCAGAAGAGGGGCAAGAGGCGGACGCGATCGGTCGAGCCGCACGCGTAGCAGAGCGTGTCCTCGCGGTAGTTGTCGACGTAGTAGATCGGCCCGAAGCGCTCGCCGGTCCAGCCGCAGAGCGTGCAGACCCGATCGCCCTCGCGGCCCCGGAGCGCGCCGCCGATCTCGCGGCCGAGCGCGCGGAAGGCGCGGACGCCGTTCTCGACGCCGTCCTTGCGCCCGAGCTTGGCGAAGCGAGCCATCGCGACGCCGATCGAGGCGGCGCGGCCGAGGTAGGCGCGCGCGCGCACGAGCGGGCCCGGATCGGGGAGGGAAGTAGTCACGGAGCGCCGTCTACCCAATCGCGCGCCGCGCGTCGACGCGTTTTCTCGCGCCTCAGGGCTCGCTCTTCCGCCGCTCGTCGTAGAGACGCCGCGCCGCAGCGAGCAGCCGATCGCGCTCGTTCTCGGCCGGATCGTCGGTCACGAGCTCCACGAGCGCCGCGAGGATCTCCCCGACCACGGGCCCCGGCGGGATGGCGAGCTCCCGCATGAGCTCGTTTCCCCGGATCTTCAGGTCCTTCGTGCCGAGCGCCGTGCCCGCCGCGAGCAGGCTCGTCGCGCGCGCCCGCAGCTGCTCGATCGCCTGCACCTCGTCCGTCGCGTCGCGCCCCTTGCCGCGCACGTCCGAGAGCGCGAGCGCGTACAGATCCGGCGCGAGATCCGGCGTGACGCGCCGGATCCAGCGCCGCACGGCCGCGTCGGTCCAGCCCTCGTCGTAACAGATGAGGTGATGCCGGACGAGCGCGGCGATCCGGTCGCGCTCCTCGTTCGAGAAGCGCAGGCGGCCCAGGATCTCCGTCGCCATCTCCGCGCCGATCTTTTCGTGATCGTAGAACGTGTAGTCCTCGGTCTTCTCGGAGAACGCGCGCGTGCGCGGCTTGGCCACGTCGTGCAGGAGCGCCGCCACGCGGAGCAGCGGCACGGGCTCGCTCGCGTCGAGGCAAGCCATCACGTGGCCCCAGACGTCGAACGCGTGCCACTTGTTCTGCACGCACCCGACGCCTTCGAGCAGCTCGGGGCAGGTGATCTCGAGGACGCCCGTGCGCCGCATGGCCTCGAACGCCACGCTCGGCCGCCGCGCGCGCATGCTCTTCAGCCACTCGTCGCGCACCCGCTCGGCGCTCACGCGGCGGAAGGTCACGAGCGATCGCGGCTCACCCATCGCGCGCTCGGTGTCGGGATCGATCGTGAACTCGAGCGTCGCCGAGAAGCGCGCGGCGCGCAGGATCCGGAGCCCGTCCTCGCCGAAGCGCTCGCGCGGCTCGCCCACCGCGCGCACCACGCGGGCGTCGAGATCACGCTTGCCGCCGAACGGATCGATCAGGTGGCCGTCCACGGGATCGAGGGCAATCGCATTCACCGTGAAGTCGCGCCGCGCGAGATCCGCGCTGATGTCATCGACGAACTCGACCGAGTCGGGCCTTCGCCCGTCGCTGTAGGCGCCTTCTCCGCGCAGCGTCGTCACCTCGTAGTGCACGCCGCGCAGGAGCACCGTGACCGTGCCGTGCTGCAGGCCCGTGGGGATGACCTTGCGGAACATCCGCATGACCTCCTCCGGCCGCGCATCGGTCGCGACGTCCCAGTCCTTCGCGGGCTCGCCGCGCAGGAGATCCCGCACGCAGCCGCCCACGATCCAGCCCCGCTTGCCGTTGTCGCGCAGGCGGCGGCAGATCCCGAGCACGTCTTCGGGGACCTTCTCGATGAGGTGAGCGACGCCTTCCACGGCGCTCGGCTTTACCACGCTTCGGGCGCGGCGATACCCCTCACGGCTTGTTGCTGCCGCCGTGGTAGATGTCCACGATGTCGCCGCCGCTGTTGCCCCCGGAGCTGCCCTTCTTGTTCGTGGGCAGCGGGCCGACGTGCGAGCCGCCGGCCTTCGTGGTGAGCGGGCGCGCGGTCCCGGCGTCGGCGGTGGCCGGCGTCGTCCCCGCGATCGCGACGAGCTTGACGGTCTGCTTGTCCTGCGAGCCGTCGAGCGTGATCGTCTGCGAATCGTAGCCCTTGGCCTTCACCTCGAGGGTCACGGGTTTGCCCGGCTCGACCTCGAAGTTCGCGGGGAACGTGAGCAGCTTGCCTGCGTACGTCGTCGACGCGTTGGCTTCGCGCGGATCCACGTCGACGAGCACGATCTTCTTCGCAGCGCTGGTGGCCGTGGGCGCGGGCGGAGCCGCGGCGGACTGCGACGTGACCGCGCCGGGATCGGTCTTCTGCGCCGGGCCGCTGAGCAGGATGAGCACCGTGCCGAGCGTCGCGCCCATGACCGCCGCGCCCACCGCGACGAACCGGAGCCAGGGCGATTTCTTGGGTTTGTCCGCGACCCCGTCGGGCACGGAGGCCGAGAGCCCGTCGGGACGCGAGGCCATCTCCGCGACGGCCTCGGGCACGTGGCCCTGCTGGAAGCGCTGCAGATCGTGCGCGAGCGCGGCCATGTCGGGGTACCGATCGTCGGGCACCTTCGAGAGGCACTTGAAGATGATCGCCTCGAGATCGGCCGGGCACGGGGGATCGAGGCCGAGCTTCGCCAGCGGCGTGGGCGGCTGGTACATGTGCTGGCTCAGGATGCCCATGAAGTTGTCCGCGACGAACGGGAGCTGACCGCTCACCATCTCGTAGAGCATGATCCCGAGCGAGTAGATGTCGGTGCGGTGATCGAGCGGCGCGCCCGCGGCCTGCTCGGGCGACATGTAGTGCGGCGTGCCGAACACCGCGCCTGCGCGCGTGAGCTTGTTGTCGCCGCTCGTCGCGACCTTCGCGATGCCGAAGTCGAGGATCTTGACGAACTCTTTGTCGATCCCGCGCTGGATGATGAAGATGTTCTCGGGCTTGAGATCGCGGTGGATGATGCCGCGCTCGTGCGCCGCCGCGAGGCCGTTCGCCATCTGGATCGCGATCTTCGCGATGAGATCGGTCTCGAGGCGCTTGGCCTTGTCCTCGTTCAGCTGGATCAGGCTCTTGCCGTCGAGGAACTCCATCACGAAGTACGTCGAGCCGTCCGGCAGATCCCCGAAGTCGGAGATGTCGATGATGTGCGGGTTGCCGATGCTCGACGCGGCGCGCGCCTCCTGCAGGAAGCGCTCGAGGATCTCGCGATCGCGCGCCATGTCGGAGCGCAAGACCTTCACCGCGACCTTCTTGTCGATGACCTTGTGGCGGGCGAGGTAGACGAACCCCATGCCGCCTTCACCGAGCAATTTCTCGATCTTGTAGCGGTGATCGAAGGTCGTGCCGATGTACGGATCCTTCGAGCCGGGCGCGCGCTCCGCGTCGACGTGCGTGGGCGGCGGGATGTCGGGGTCCTGATCGCCGCGGCGCGACGCAGGCAAGAGATCTTCGTACGATCGGCGCGAGATCGGCTGCGGATCGTCCGGGTTCGAGCTGAGCCTCTTGCGCGGGGCTTCGCCGTCGGGCACCGAAATGCGGCTCCGACGCGCGCCGGTGTCGATCTCGATCTGCGACCTCGCGAGCATCGCGAGATCCGCATCGAGCGTCTCCTCTTCGATCTGGATCACCGGCGGCGGCGCGGGGATCGAAGGCGACTTCGGCATCGCAGGCGGCGGCACGCTGGCCTTCGGCGGCGGCGGCACGCTCGCAGGGTTTTTCGCGGCCGCGGGCGGCGCGGGCGGCGCGGCGGACGGCTTCTTCAGCGATGGCAGCGTCGCCGGGCGCGGGATGCCAGGCGCCGGGGGGCGCGCCGATCCTGCCGGGATCGGCGGCACCGGAGGCGGCGGCTTCGTCCCAGCGGCGGGCGCGGGCGGAGCGGCGGGTTTCCCGCCCCCAGGCTGGGGCGAGCTCCCCGCTGCGACTTTGGGAACCGCAGGCGGCTTGGGCAAGGCAGGGGGCTCGTTGTCCGGAGGAGACATGCAGGAGATCGCAGATAGATCGGGAAGCTAGGGGCCATCGTAGCAGGACGCGGCGAGCACGAGAAGAGCGTGGAGGACGTCTGTCCGGTCCAGGCAGGATTGGCTTTCAGGGACGATGTTCGGGCATCCCCCGAAGCCCCCTCACCGTCACCCCGACGCGCTCCCGTGTCCGCCCCGAAGCTCCCACGTGCTGCACCGCGCCCGTTCTGCTAGAGGCTCCGCCAGATGGGCTACCCTATCGAGGTTGCGCTCCGATACCTGGGGAGCAAGAAGCGCGCGTTCATTTCGGTCGGCACGGCCTTCGCGATCCTGGGCGTCACGCTCGGCGTGGCTGCGCTCGCCACCGTCATGAGCGTGACGGGCGGCTTCCAGGCGCAGTTCCGCGAGAAGGTCCTCGGCGTGAACGCCCACGTGCTCGTGCTGAAGTACTCCACGGATTTCCGCGAGTATCGCTCGATCATGGAGCAGGTCGGGAAGGTCCCCGGCGTGCTCGCGGTGGCGCCGTTCAGCATCAACCCGATGATGCTGACGCACGGCGACGCGACGGCCACGGGCGTGCTGCTCAAGGGCGTCGATCCCGCGACGAGCCTCGGCGTGGGCATGCCGGAGGGGTCGTCGTTCGTCCTGGACTTGCCGAAGCAGGTGAAGTTCGGCTCCCTCAACGGCCTGCGCCTGCCCGGCGCAAAGCCGCCCGAGCGTAGGAGCAGCGGGCCCGAGCTGCCTCCCGTGCCCATTCTGCCGGACAAACGGGCGCTCGATCAGGACGCGGGCGCAGACGGCGGCTCGGGCACGCAGGGGTTGCTCCGCGCGATCGAGGAGGATCTGCGCAAGGCCGAGAAGGCGCCCGCACCCGACAAGGAGAAGCTCGAGCCGAGCGGCGGGGGCATCGAGGAGATCCTCGCGATCGAGGCCGGCAAGCTCGGCGGCGCGGACAAACCGGCGGACGACAAACCCGGCGCGGACAAACCGGCGGACGACAAGGCCGCCGCGGCGGACGACAAGCTCGCCGCCAACGCGCCCGTCGGCTCGGTCGAGCCCGAGGGCGGCTACGCGAGCAAGCTGCCGGACGACGACGACGTGCCCAAGGAGGTCGATCCCGACCTCTGCGCCGATCCGGCCGAGGTCGCGAAGCTCCCCGGCATCGTCGTCGGCATGTCGCTCTCGAAGACCTTGAAGCTCGAACTCGGCGATTGCGTCACGGTCACCTCGCCGACGATCGGCTACTCGTACTCGGGCGGGTCGCTGAAGCCGCCCGTGGCCAAGCGCTTCCGCGTCATCGCGCAGTTCGAGGCCGGCTTCGATCAGTACGACTCGAAGCTCGTCTACACCGACCTCTACGAGGCGCAGGCCTTCTACGACCAGGGCGACACGGTCACCGGCGTGGAGATGAAGGTCGACGACATCGACCAGGCCAAGCCCATCGCCAAGCAGATCAGCCAGAACCTCGCCAGCGGCCTCTACCACACGATGGACTGGGAGGAGCTGAACCACGGCCTGTTCACGGCCCTGCTCATCCAGCAGATCCTCATGAGCGGCGTGCTCGCGCTGATCATCGTCGTCGCCGCGTTCACCGTCGTGGCCACGCTGATCATGGTCGTGCTCGACAAGACGAAGGAGATCTCGGTCCTCAAGGCGATGGGCGCGACGGACGGGGAGATCCTGCGCATCTTCCTCTACCAGGGCGGGATCATCGGCCTGCTCGGCACGACGTTCGGGCTCCTGCTCGGCGTCGCCGTCTGCAAGGGCCTGCTCGTCTACGGCTTCCCGCTGGATCCGAAGGTCTACTTCATCTCGGAGCTGCCGGTGCAGGTGCGTCCGCTCGAGTTCATCATCACGGGCGCCATCGCCATCGTGATCTGCCTCGTCGCCACCATCGTGCCGAGCCTCTACGCCGCCCGCCTCCGCCCCGCCGAGGGCTTCCGCGCCCAGTAGCGATCACGCGCCGAGCGGCAGCGTGAACGAGAACGTCGTCGTCTTGAAAGGCTCGCTCTCGACCCGGAGGACGCCGCCGTGCGCCTCGACGAGGCCGCGGCAGATGTAGAGGCCGAGCCCGAGCCCCTTGATCCGGGACGTGCTCGCCATCCCCCGCTGAAAACGCGAGAAGAGCCGCGGCATGAGCTCGGGGTCGATCCCCGGCCCCTCGTTGCACACGCTGAGCGCGACCTCCGCCGACTGCACCCGCAGCCGGATCGCGATTGGCGTCCCGGGCTTGCCGTACTTCACCGCGTTCGAGACCAGGTTCTCCACCACCTGCTGGATGCGCCCCGCGTCGACGTGCACGAGCGGCACGTCCCGATCGATCGAGAGCCAGACGCGCGCGCGCGCGTCCTCGTCGGCCATGTCCTCGACGATCTGCCGGAGCAGGGCCGGCAGGTTCGTCGGGGCGCGGACGAGCTCGAGCTTGTGCGTGTCGAGGCGCGACAGGTCCGAGAGATCGTCGGTCATGCGGACGAGCCGCTCGGCGCTCGCCCGGATCCGCTCGATCTTGAGCTTCACGGAAGGATCGGTGACGCAGCGGACGAGGTGCGCCGCGGTCGCGAGGATCGTGGTGATGGGCTGCCTGAGATCGTGCGCGACGATGCTCGTCCACTCCTCGCGCAGGCGCGCGAGCTCCTTCATCGCCGTGATGTCGTTGAAGAGGACCACCGCCCCCTGGATCGCGCCGCTCTCGTCGCGCACGGGCGAGGCGTTGACCAGCGAGTGCATGCAGGTTCCGTCGGGCCGCTTCAGGATGAGCTCGCGGCCGACGATCACCTCGCCCGCCATCGCGCGCTCGACGCTCAGTTCGCCGGGCTCGATCGGCGTGCCGTCCGGGCGCGTGACGAGCTTCCGCAGGTCGTCGAGGTTCGGCGTGGCGTCGACGAGCTCCCCGAGGATCTGGTCCGCCATGCGATTGCGCGTGACCCGCGGCGACGTCACGCCCTCCCAGAGCTGGATGCCGATCGGCGAGCTCTCGATGACGGCTCGGAGCCAGCGGCGCTCGTCCCCGAGGGCCTTGAGCAGCGCCTCGCGCTCGCGCTCCGCGCGGCGTAGCTCCGTGATGTCCTGCACCACGCCGAGCACGCTGAGCGGCTTGCCCGCCTCGTCCCGCGTGAGCTCGGCCTCCATCCGGACGATCCGGAGCTCGCCGTTCGGCCGGACGACCCGGTGCTCGCACGCGAAGCGCTCGCCGTCCTCGACGAGCGAGCGGAAGCCGAGGAGGACCCGCATCCGGTCCTCGGGCAGGAGCACGCTCGCGAGCGTCTGCGGCGGCTCGGGGCCGGCGCGCGGCGGCAGGCCGAAGATGCGGTAAACCTCTTCGGACCAGGACGACACGCCCGCCTTCGCGTCCCACTCCCAGTGGCCGACGTGCGCGACGCGTTGCGCCTGCGCGAGGCTCTCGCGGCTCCTCCGGAGCGCCTGCTCGGCACGGCGCTGCTCGGTCACGTCCTGGAGCGTGCCGACGACCCGCGCGGTCTTGCCCGCGGCGTCGCGCTCGATGTCGGCCTCCTGGTGGAGGAGCCGCTCCGCGCCGTCCGGGCGACGGATGTGGATGTCGACCGACAAGCTCCCGCCAGTCTCGAGCGCCGCCTCGTAGGCCGCGCGCAGGCGCGCTTGTTCCTCGGGGGTCATCCGCGCCGCGAAGATCGCGTTCGCCTCCGCGAGCGTGCGCGGGGTAGGGGAGGGTTCGAGCCCGAGCAGGCGGTAGTACTCGTCCGACCAGACGACCTGGTTCTCTTTGATGTTCCAGTCGAGGCTGCCGACACGCGCGACCCGCTGCGCGCGCGCCAGGCTCTCGTGGTTCCTTCGGAGCTGCTCCGCGGCGCGGTTTCGCGCCGTCACGTCGTGGAAGCCCGCGACGTGGCAGCCGGGGACCACGTTCGCCCGCGCGTGGCACGCGACGTCGATCGTGCTGCCGTCGCCCCGGACGAACGTGAAATCGCCGGTCAGGATGCCTTCGACCAGGAACTCGCGCCAGAGCTCCTCGAAACGCGTGGTGCCGTGGGCGGGCGTGATTTCGTGGATCGTGAGGCCCAGGATCTCCTCGCGGGTCCGGCCGAGCAGGCTGCAGGCCGCGGGGTTCGCCTCGACGAACCGGCCGTCGTCGTTCGCCACGAGGATGCTGTCGAACGCGGCGTCGAAGAAGCTTTGAAACGCATTCTGCCAGGCCTCGGCATTCGCTTCGGCCTCGGCTCGCGCGAGCTTCTCTTCGAGGACGCTCGCCGCGAGGATGGCCAGGGCTTCGAGCGCGCCGCGGGACCTTGGGCTGTTTGGTCCCGACAAACCCGCCACGAGCGCGCCGGCGCGTCCGCCGGGGAGGGCGACGGGCGCGGCAATGAAATGGCGCGCCCCGCTCGCCGCGTGGGCCATGCGGACGTCCTCGGGAGCGGCGGGCGCCTCGGCGTCGACGTCCTCGGTCGTGCCGTCGCGAGCGACCCGAGCGACGAGGCTCGACGCGCCGGGGGCGATGCGGTGGAGCGGAGGGGGCCATTCCGGCGGTCCGCCGCGATGGGCGACGAGCTCGAGCGCGCGCCTCGCGTTCGGCAGGTAAAGCAAGAGAACATTGGCGTCGAGCGCGCGGAGCGCCGCCGTGTACAGGCGCTCGAAGGGCTCTGCCACGGATTCGCGGGTCCAATCACGCGCGGCAGAGCCCTCCATGGCGTGCGGCCCGAAGGCTTTGCCCATCCACGCTGGCCCCGTTGTTCCCCTCCACTTGCTCACGTGAGCGCCGCTAGTTTGCTGAACGAACCACGAACCTAACACAAGCGGAATCGTTCGAGAACGACGCGGTCGAACGGGCTTGTCGAAGGTTTGGACCGCGTCCATCGCCGGGGACGGCGGCTCGGCGGGCGCGCGGAAAGGCGCTTCAGCCGGGTCGGTTGTAGTTCGTGTCTTCGAGCAGGATGACGTTCGTCTTCGAGCGGGTCTCGCCAACGTTCGTCACGTAGACGGCGGGCTTGTCCTGGACAGGGCAGACCTTTTCGCAGGCACCACAGCCGATGCAGAGCGAGGGGTCGACGTGCGGGCGCTGCACGTGCACGGTGGTCATCCCGGGCTCCTTGCCGTCCTCGCCCGCCATGGGCAGGCGCTTCGGGATGTCGACCTCCTCGACCCAGATGGCCTTGGGCGAGGTGGGGCAGAACTCTTCACAAACGATGCACGGCGTGGCCATGGCCCAGGGCAGGCAGCGGCCCTGGTCGTAGAACGCGGTGCCGATCGAGATGGCCTTCTGGTTGATGCCGAGCTTCTGGTCCTCGGTGATCTTCTGGATTGCGCCGGTGGGACAAACCTGGCCGCAGAGGACGCAGGAGTGCTCGCAATAGCCGATGCGCGGGATGAGGATCGGGGTCCAGATGCCCTCGACGCCGGCCTCGAAGAACGCGGGGTGCAGGGCGTTGTTCGGGCAAACCTTCATGCATTCGGCGCAGCGGATGCAGCGCTCGAGGAACTCGCGCTCCTCGACCGAGCCCGGCGGCCGGATGACGCGGTGGTCGTAGTTCGCGTCGATGACGTCGGCGATGCGCATCGCCGGGATGACCACGGCGCCCGCCGCGGCCGAGGCAATGGCGGTGCGGCGGCCCGTGTCCGGCTTCGAGATCGTGCTCTTGCGGGTCGGGAGGAAGCGGAACTTGATCACGTCCTCCGGGCAGGCATTCTCGCAATTGAGGCACATGTGGCACTCGTCCTGGCGCCACTTCACGCCTCCCTGCGGCGAATCCGCGCCCTGGCAATGCACGAGGCAGAGATTGCAATCGGTGCACTTCGCGTGGTCCTTCTCCATGCCGAAGAGCGCGAAGCGGGCGAAGACGCCGAGGAACGCGCCGAGCGGGCAGAGGACGCGGCACCAGAACCGCGGGATCACGCGGTTCATGAACAGGATCGCGACGAGCAGGATCCCGATGAACCAGGTCTGGTGGAAATAGAACTGCTTCGATTGCCAGACGGTCTGCGCCAGGAAATCCTGGGCGCTGTCGGCGGCGGCCTGCACGGGGCGAATGCCGGTCTGGCCCGTGGCCATGCTGGCGACGCCGGTGATGTATTGGAGGGCCGGGACGACGGCGAGGCCGATCGCGCGGACCGCGACGCAGATCGGATCGAAGAGGCCGCCGATCGCGCTGCCGGCGACGCTCGCCGCGAGGAAGGCGTAGAGCAGGTAATACTTCACCTGCTGGCGCGGCGCGGTCTTGTTCGATTCGACGCGCTTGTTGCCGCGCAAATAACGGGAGGGGAAGATCCAGCCGAAGAAATGGTGGAGCGTGCCGAACGGGCAGATCCACCCGCAAAAGACGCGGCCGAAGACGAGCGTGACGCCGAGGAGCCCCACGGACCAGGCGAGCCCGCGGTAGACCGTGTGCGTCGAGAGCAGCGTCATCGCCGCGACGAACGGGTCGGCGAGGAGGAACGCCTCGACGGGCAGGGGCAGGCGCACCGCCGTCTCGGCGGACGCGAACGAGCCGCGGAACGCGGTCTGGAAGAGGAAATAAAGAAACAGCGCGAGGAAGCCGGCCTGCGAGACGCGACGCACCCAGACGAGGATGCGGATCGACAAACGCGCCTCGATGCCCGAGCCGGCGCGCCCTTTCACCTTGGCGGGTTTTGCAGGCGGCGCCTTGGCCGTTCCGACGACAGCGGGAGCGGCCATCGTCAGACCTCCACCCAGCGCAGGTCTTTCCAGTGCATCGTGCCGAGCCCGCGTTCGTGGGCCATGCGCAGGTACGGGATCTCCTCGGGCGAGCGGCCGACGAGCTGGCAGCCGTACGCGTCGACGGCGACCTGATCCGTCGAGGCGAGCAGCGTGCGCATCTCCTTCGCGTCGGCGATGTTGCCGCCCTGCGGGCCGTTGCGCACGAGGACGCGCCAGGCGTCGACGATGGTGAGCGTCGGCTGCATGAACGTCGCGAGATCCGCGATGGAGACGTCGATGTTCTGGTGCAGCCGGTTTCTGCGTCCGCCGAGCGAGCCGTACCAGTTTTTCATCGCCGCCGTGTACTTCGAGAGGTTGTGGTGCTTGGCGATCGGGACGTTGATGACCTTGTCCGCGTTGATGAGCGGCGTGTAGACGGGCCACTCGTCGAGGACCTCGCCCTTGAGCCGCATGCCGCGGAACCGATGCGCCGCGGGGAGCACGACCTCGGCGCCGACGTCGTACGCCGCCTTCCAGATGCCGGAGCGCTGGAAGCAGCGGTTCGGCTCGTTGCACGAGGCGTCCGTGACCACGACGCGCTTGGCGCCCGCGTCGTAGGCGAGCTTGACCACCTCGGCGACGACGCGCGGGTTCGTGTTCGCCGCGTGGATGGGGGTGCGATCCCAGCCGATGTTCGGCTTCACGACGACGATGTCGCCGCGCGAGATGAAGCGGTTCATGCCGCCGAGCGCGGCGACCGCCTTGCGCACGAGCGCCTCGGGCTCGGCCTCGTTCTTCGCGATGACGAGCTTCGGGAGCTCCGCCGGGGCGTCCTTGAGCCGATAATCCCGCGTCTGGGGCCGATCCTTCGAGGGGCCCTCGGTGATCGAGCCGCGATCGAAGCGCATCTTCGCGAGGGCCCCGGCCCCGCCGAGCACGAGCCCCACGGCGGCGAGGCGCTCGATCATCTCACGGCGCGAAATGTTACGCATCGGAAGCTTTCCTACGGATAGCAAGGCCGCGCCGGTGGAACAAGCGGGCCGCGCTGCGGAGAAGCTAGTGGGGGGAGCAAGGGTCGTCGATGAGGATCGACCGCGGGAGAGTGGCTACGGCGCAGGCGGCGCAGGCGGCGCAGGTGGAGGCGGCGGAGGCGCTGGAGGCGGCGGAGGGGGAGGGGGCGGTCCCACCGAGGCGATCGACGTGACGGCCGGCGAAGGCGAGACGGAGGCGGAGCTCGCGGGGCTCGCCGCGCCTGCCCCGGAAGATTTCACCTCGGCGCGGAGTTTGTCCCGTTCGTCGCTGCACGCCTTCTGCTCGGCGACAGCGCGATCCCGCTCCTCGGTGAGCTTCTTCAGCTCCTCGGCCTTCTTTTCGGCGAGGGTGCGCTGCTCGTCGCGTTCGCCACTGAGGGCGACGCGCTGTTTGTCCCACTCGGCCTCGCGGCGCTTCCACTCGGCCTCGGCCTTCTCGGCGGTCTCCTCGCAGGTCTGCAGGCGCGCGGCGCCCTGATCGCGGACCTTCTTGATCTCGATGGCGCAATCGAGCTCGCTGCCCGACTCGCAGAGCTTCATCTGCGCGTCGAGCTGCTCCTCGAAGAGTTTTTTGTCCTTGCTCGCGGACGCCTTGCACTTGTCGACGTCCGACATCGCCGTCTTGTAGGAGGCGTTGCAGATCTCGATCTGATCGAACCGCCGCGCGCCTTCGGCCCGCGCGCGTTCGAGCTCCGTCGCGAGCTTCAAGGTTTCACGCTTGGAGAAGGCGACGACGGCGCCGGCGGCGGCGAGCAGCAGGAGCGCGCCCGCCGAGACGCGGAAGGCCTGGAGCGAGGCGCGTTGCTTCTGGCGCTGTCGCTCCTCGGCGCGGGCGATCTCGCGCTCCGGTTCGAGCAGGACGTCGAGCTCCTCCGCGAGCTCGCTCATGGTCGGACGTTCGCGTGGATCGTGCGCGAGCCACCGCGCGAGCGCCCGATCGATGAGCTCGCGCGCCTCGCCCCGCACCTCGGCGAGCGTGCCGTCGGGCAGCGGATGCTTCGCGCGGACCTCGAGCGCCTGTTCGAGGTCGTCCATCGTGTTCGCCGTGGAACCCGGGTACCGATCCTCGCCGACGAGCGAGACGAGGAGCGTCGCGGCGAGGCAGTACGTGTCCATCTTCTCGCTGATGGGCAGAGCCGCGAGGTTGCCCCTCATCGCGGCGAGCTGCTCGGGCGAGGCGTAGAGCGCCGTGCCCGCGACGAACGTGCCCTCGCGCTCCGCCGCGACGCCGAGGTCGAGCAGGATCGGGTGCACGCGCCCGCCGAACGTGGCCAGGAAGATGTTGTCCGGCTTGATGTCCTGATGCCGAAGGCCAGCCCCGTGCAGCGCTTCGAGGCCGCGGGCGATCGCCAGAAAAACGTCGTGCGCCTCGCGCAGCCCGAGCGGACCCCGTTCGAGCCGCTCGGCGAGGGTCTCGCCGCGGTAGACGGGCATCGTGAGCCACACGTACTCGGGCGTCGTGCCGTGGTCCTTCATCTGGACGACGTTCGGGTGGCCGACCGTCGCCAGCATGACGAGCTCACGCTCGACGTTGCGCCCGGCGAAGTGCGAGCGCGGCAGGATCTTCAGCGCGACCTGGTGCTCGGGGACGTCCTCGCGCTGGGCGACGTAGACCTTGCCGAACATGCCGGCGCCGAGCAGGCGCTTCAGCCGGTAGACACCGCCCACGACGTCGTCGATGGTCGGCATGACGACCACCGAAGGAGGGCTTTGGCTCTCGTGCGGGGGGGCCCCGGCCCGCTGGGAGTCGTCCACGACGGTCACGGCGTAGGCGTGCACGGTGACGGTGGCGCGGAGGTTCGAGCTCTTCACGGCGAGGACGAGCGTACCGCGAGGCCTCCCCGCGCCGCGAGAAAGCAGCAGCGCGCCCCGCCCTGGCTCGGCGCGTGCAAGTCCCTCGGGCAGGCCCCGGCGGCCGAGCAAGGAGGTGCCGCCGAGGGGCGAGATCTCCCTGGTTGCGCGGCTCGGGGTGAGCTTGCAACCTGCGCTCCCCAGGGAAAAGGAGCATTCATGACGACGGGAGCGAACGAGAAACTGCTGGTCCCCATCGACTTCGAAGCCGCCTCGGCCAAGGCGCTCGCGCTGGCGAAGGATCTCGCCGCGCGCCTCGGAGCCGAGGTCGTGCTGGTGCACGCCTACCAGCTCCCGGTCTACACGTACCCGGGCCTCGAACCGACGCTCTTGCCCGGCTTCCACACGGAGGTGGCCGCGGCGGCGCAACGCGCGGTGGATCAACTCGCGAAGCAGGAAGGCGTGGCCGCGGTGCTGCGCGAGGGCGATCCCGCGACGGAGGTGCTCGCGGCGGCGGAAGAGCTCGGCGCCACGATGATCGTCATGGGCACGCACGGGCGCACCGGCGTCGCACACCTGATCCTCGGCAGCGTGGCGGAGAAGATCGTACGGAAGAGCCCGGTCCCCGTGGTGACCGTGCGGGCGGACTGAAAGACCCGGGGGGGCCTTCATGCCGCAGTACCGTGTCGCGGATCTCGGTCTCTTGCCGAACGTCCTCAGCGCGCTGCGCCTTCCGCTCGCGGCGGTCTTCCCGTTCGTCGTCGACGACGTGCGGGCCGCGCTCGCCGTGCTGTTCGCGGCCGCGCTGACGGACGTGCTCGACGGCTGGCTCGCGCGGCGCCGGGGTCAACTCACGGCGGTCGGCGCGGTCGTGGATCCGATCGCGGACAAGGTCTTCGCGGTGACCGTCGTGGGCACCTTGCTCTACACGCGGCGTATGCCCGTGTGGGCGCCTCTGGCCTTGCTCTCGCGGGAGATCCTGGAGGCGCCGCTGCTCGTGTGGGTGCTCGTGAGCCCGAGGTTCCGCGGGGCGCGGCGGGCGGGGGCGCGGTCGAACGTGCCTGGCAAGCTCGCGACCTGCGTGCAGTTCGTCGCGGTGGTCACGGCGATCACGGCGCCTGATCTCGTGGAAGGGATGCTCGTCGCTTCGGCGTGCGCGGGGACCTTGGCGGGCGTGTCGTACTGGACGCGCGAGATCGATCGGGCGCGGAAGCTCGCGGGCGGGGCGCCGCGCGGCCCCTGAGGCGAACGAGCCCCTTCGCTCGCGACGCGGGCGCATGTAACGTGCTGGTCGCCACACCAAGGTGCCTCCTCGACCAGGACGAACGATGCGACCGAAAGTGCTCCTCGCGCTCTCCAGCGTGATTCTCGGGCTCCTGCCGGCTTGTTACGCGGGCGCGCAAGCGCGGTCGTACGCGCCTTCGCGATCCATGGCCGACGCGAGCGTGGCCGAGGAGATCACGGTCGCCGGCGCCGTCGAAGGCGCGGGGGAGGCGCTCACGGCCAGCGGCGGCGATGAGGATGGCATCTCGTACGCGAGCACGACGCCGGGCAGCCTCGCGCTGGGCCTGCGCGCGGCGGAGGCGAACACGGCCCCCGCGGCGCCGCCGCCCCCGCCGCCCCCGCCGTCGGGGGGCAAGAAGGACGAGGCGCCCGCGAAAGAGTCGCCCGTGGGGGGTGAAACAAAGCCGCGCGCGGAGAATACCGGCAAGCAGCTCGAAGGCGACGGCACCGTGGCCGTCATGCGCGCGCCGATGCTCGTCTACACGGCCCGCGTGAACATGGCCGTCTACGAGGTGAAGAGCTCGCTCGGCGAGGTCGAGTCGCTCGCGCGGAGCCTCGGCGGCTTCCTCGCGCGGAGGAACGATCAGTCGATCACGATCCGCGTGCCGGCCGCCCGCTTCGACGAGGCGATCCGGCGCATCGAGAAGCTCGGCGACATGCTCTCGCGCGACGTGCAGGTCGAGGACGTGACCGAGGAGTACCACGACACCGAGATCCGCCTGAAGAACGCGCGCGCCGTGCGCGAGCGGCTCGAGCAGCTCCTCGCGAAGGCGACGAAGGTCGAGGAGTCGATCCAGATCGAGAAGGAGCTCGAGCGCGTGGCCGAGACCATCGACCGGCTCGAAGGGCGCATGAAGTTCCTCCGCGATCGCGCGGCGTTCTCGACCATCACCGTGACGTTCCAGCCGCAGAGCTCGGCCGAGCTCGGCAAGCGTCGCTTCAACCTGCCCGTGCCCTGGATCTACGAGCTCGGCCTCGGCCGGCTGCTCAGCCTGTGACGGAGTATTTCGTGCGAGCTCGATTTGACTCCATCGCTCTGTTCGCTCTGCTGTTCGTCTCGGCCTGCCGTCCCTTCGAGCCGGCCACGCCGCCCGGCTTCGTCGAGCTCGAAGATCGGTATGGCCGCGCCGAGTACCGCGCCACGACGGCCGACGGCGTGGTGCTCGGGGTCCGCGCGTTCGACAACGATCCCAAGGGCGAGCGCGCCTTCTGGGTGCGCGCCCTGGAGAACCGCGTGCGCGACATGGGCGGCTACGCGCTGCTCGAGAAGCGCGAGGTCAAGGATCGCGCCGGCCTCGCGGGGACGCAGCTCCGCTTCGGCCACGACGAGGGGGACGAGCCGTACCTCTACTACCTCACGATCTTCGTGACCGACGATCGCGTGTTCGTCCTCGAAGCGGGCGGGGCTCGGCCGCAGATGCAGCGGCTCGCCGAGCAGATCGACTGGTCGGTGAAGAATTTCCTCCATCACTGATGGGCCCCCGAGCGCGGACAGTCGCCTTGCTTGCGCTCGGCCCCTTTGCTACCCCGCGTCTGGTGCGTCACCTCCTCCCGTCCGGCCATAGGCTCGATCGCCCGCGGCCAAGGTCGCTCGCCGGCGTCGCGTTCCTCTTGCCCGCGCTCCTCCTGCCCGCGCCCGCGAACGCGCACGGCGGAGGCGTGGCGAGCCCGCCGATCGAGGTCCCGCCGCCGCCGCCGGGCGACGGCGCGACGGCGCTCCAGATCCTCAAGGACGTCGAAGCCAAGGCCCAGGATCCACGCTCGAAGAAGGCGGTCGCGGACGCGGTCACGCGCTCGAAGAAGGCGCTCGAACGGGCGCACGGCGCGCGCGCGTCGGGGGACGCTCCGCACGCGCGGCTCCTCGACGGGCTCGCGCTCGAATGGGCGGAGACGGCGAGGGATTTGCTCCGCGCGGCGGAGGCCGAGCAGGCGGCCGCGGCCGTCGCCGACAAGGCGAAGGAAGCCTCGACGCAGGCCGAGCGCGCGCGCGCGCTCCTCGAAGAGACGCAGGCCCGAAGAGGCCGCGCCGAGGCCGAGCTCGAGCGCGCGACGGCCGAGGAGAAAGAGGCCCGCGAGGCCGCCGGGAAGGCCGAGGACGCGCGCATCGCCGCGGGCAAGGGCAAGGACAAACCGGCCAAGAAGGACGACGCCAAGGCCCCGAAGAAGGCCGGCGGCGGCGCGGCCGCGGTCCCCAAGAAGGGGAAGGGGAAGTGATGAAGCGAATGCTCCTCGCGGCGCTCGTCGCGCTCGCCTCGGCGTGCGCTCCGGTGCCGCGCCCGCCGATCCTCTCGGAGGTCGATGCCGTGCAGCAGGGCGCAGCGGCGAAGGAGGCGCGTGATCTTGCGCCGCTCGCGTATGCGCGCGCCGAAAAGCACCGGAAAGAAGCGCACGCCGCATACGAGGCCGGCGACGTCGCGGGCGCGCAGCTTCACGCCGAGTGGGCGCTCGCCGCGTACGCCCACGCTCACACGCTTGCCCGCGTTGCGCGCGCGGAGACGGACGCAAAGAGCGCCGAGGCCGAGCTTGCCTCGCGACAGGCCGAGCTCTCGTCGCTCGACGGTGAGCAGAGCCGCGCGACCGCCGAGGTCGCGGCGCTCGAAGCCCGCATCAAGGTCGCCCGCGACGCGCAGCCCGTCGCGCCGTCCGGCCCCGCGGATGCGGCGCGCGAGAAGGCCCGCGTCGCCGCGGCGCGCTCGCTCGCCCTCGAAGCGCGCATGCTCTGCACGGCGGCGCGCCTGCTCTTGCCCGAGGTCCCGGCACCGAAGGCGGATACGCCCGCGCCCATCGGCGCGCCGACCCGCGAGGCGCTCGTCGCCGAGCTCGACGAGGCAGAGCTCATCGTGAAGAAGCTCGACGAGTCGCTCGCACAGGCGGGCCCTGCGCCGATCGATCTCGCCACGCGCGGCCGCTCGACCTGCCTCTCCGCGCTCACGGGCATGCGCCGCGCCATGACCCCGGTCACGCGCGCGCCCGGCGCGGGGGACGCGCTCCTCGGCGAGATCTCCGCCACGCGGGCGTTTTCGCCGTCGCGCGACGATCGCGGCATCGTGATCACGCTGCGCAACCTCTTCGCCGGCGACAAGCTCACGCCCGCCGCGACCGAGCAGATCACGCGGCTCGGCAAGCTCGCCGCGCAAAACCCGCGCTTCCCGCTCGCGGTCGTCGTGCATCAGGACAAGGAGCCCTCCGCGAAGGAGCAGGCGGCCGTGAAGGCGCGCGCCGATGCCGTCGCGACGGCGCTCCGGGGGGCGAACGCGCCGCGCGTCGACGTCGTCCTCGCGGGCGCGGCCTCGCCCGTCGTGGATCCTGCGGGCAGCGATCGGGCGCGCAACGCGCGCGTCGAGATCGTCTTCGTCACTCCCGAGACATTCTAGTAGCATGCACCCGCGCGCGCGTTTTTGCGCATGAGGTCCCGATGCGTTCGAGCTGGCTCGCTTCTCTGATCGTCCCTGCCGCCCTCGTGGCGACGCTCTCCGGGTGTGAGGACAACAGCAAGGAGCAGGAGCAGGCCGCTGGCTACGTGCTCGACAAGCTCGTGCCCGTCGCGAACGAGGACGCCGCGCAGGTGCGCCGCGGCTTGCCCGAGGGAGCGAAGAAGCTCGGCGAGATCGTCGACAGCGATCCCGGCGCCAACCTCGTCGCCCTGCAGAAGGCCATCCGTGGGGCGCGCGCGTCGGTGAAGGACCTCGACATCGCGAAGAGCACGTTCTTCACCTTCGTCGATACCACGGGCATCGCGCTGCGCAGCGAGGCCGACCCCGATCTGCTCGCGCAGAAGTCGGTCCTCTCCTCGTTCCCTTCGCTGAAGAAGGCGCTCGAGCCGAGCGCGGGCCTCGTCGAGGCGTGGGGCGAGATGCAGGAGATGCGCGGCGTGCGCACGGGTCCCGACACGCAGTGGGTCGCGGCGCATCCCGTGAAGGACAAGGAAGGCCAGGTGAAGGGCATGTTCGTCACCGGCTGGTCCTTCCGCCGCTTCGCGCTTCACCTCGAGGAGATGGCGAAGCGCGAGCTCCTCGATCGCGCCGCGCGCGAGAAGCAGAAGAAGGTCCCCATCGTGTACGTCTTCCTCGTCCGCGACGGGAAGGCCTACGGCGCGCCCGTCACGCCCGACATCAACGCGCAGGCCGTCGAGGGACTGGATCTCGCGAACAAGACGCAGAGCGGCCCCTTCCGCGGCACCATCGAGATCACGAACCGCTCGTACGGCGTCGCGGCCCAGCGCATGCCCGATCTCGGCGAGGGCACGATCCTCTCCGTGATCGCCTCCTCGGTCTGAAGCGTGGTTCGTCGTGGCGAGCGATCCCCCGCCCGCGCCTCCGGCCCGTGATCCCGCGGCGAAAGCGCCGCGCAAGCCTCGCTCGCGTCGTCGTCGCATCGCCGCGCTCGTCGTCCTCGCCGTCGCGCTCCTCCTCGTCCTCGATCAAGTCGGCGTGCGTGAGCTCTCGGGCCGCGATTTTCCGCAGACCGACCCGCTCTCGCCCACGCTCCGCGCGCACGTCGAGACGCTCGCCGCGCCCGCGTGGGGCGGCCGCGTTCCCGGCACCGAGGGCAACGCCGCATCCGCGCGTTACCTCGCCGACGCGCTCGCCGCGGCCGGCGTAAAACCTTTCCCGTCGCTCGGCGGCTACCTCGCGCCGCTCGCCGAGCCAAGCTCGCCGCTCGGGCACAACGTGCTCGGATGGATCCCGCCCGAAGGCCCCGGCGAGCCGCGCGGCACCATCGTCCTCGGCGCGCACTTCGATCACCTCGGCCAGACCGACGAAGGCCTCCTCCTCGGCGCCGACGACAACGCTGCGGCCGTCGCCGTCCTCCTCGGCGTGATCCCCTCGCTCCTCACGCAGAGCCCGCGCCCGTACGGCATCGCGGTCGCCTTCTTCAACACCGAAGAGTCGCCCTACTTCAACACCCCGCGCCAGGGCTCGCAGCGCTTCGTCGCCACGCTCCCCAAGGAGATCGGCGGCTTTGCCTCGATTCGCCTCGCCCTCGTCATGGACCTCATCGGCGGCGTCGTCTGGCGCCGCACGGCCGACACCATCTTCGCGTGTGGCGCCGAGAAGACCCGCGGCCTCCCGGCGATCGTCGACGCTGTCCGCGAGCCTCGGCTCGACGTTCGCCGCCTCGGCATCCACGCGGTCGAGAACATCCCCGGCTACGCGCCGCAGCCTTTCTCCGACTACGACGTCTTCCGCGACCACGGCGTCCCGTTCCTCTTCCTCTCGAGCGGCCGCACACCTCGTTACCACCGCGCCTCGGACCTACCGGACACGCTCTACTACGACCGCATGGCGCGCACCTCGCGCTGGATCGCCGCGCTCGTCGCCGCGCTCGCCGCGTCGCCGCCCGCGTTCTCCTTCGACCCGCGCGGCGAGGACTTCGCGGCCGATCGCGACACCCTCCGGTTCGCCTTCGACGCGGCCGCCAAGCCGTGGAGCTCGATCCCTGGCACGAGCCCGATCTCCGCGGTGCGCATCCTCGGTGATCGGGGTCGCCTCGATGCCATGGCCGAGCCGGGCCACGTGTGGACCCCCGAGGACGCCCGGGCGATCGAGCGCGCGAGCTTCCGCCTGCAATGCTTGCTCTATCGTTTTCCGGTGTGCTTCACGCTCTGATCGCTTCGTGGTACGTTCGGCCCCGGAGATAACTCGAGACGATGCCCGCGAACATCGACCAGATGCTCAAGGTTTGCCGTGAGGTGATCGCTCCGCTCGTGCGTGCGGATCAAGGCGAGCTGTACCTCGTGGCGGTGGAGCCCGACCAGATCACGCTCCACCTCGCTGGGATGTGCGCGGGTTGCCCTGGCGCGAACCTCACCACGAAGGGCGTCATCGAGCCGGCCGTGCATGCGGTCGCGCCCTCGGCGCGTGTCGTCGTGACGAGCGGCATCCGCATCCCCGAAGGCGCGTCGCTCGTCACCTGAGCGACGCGCCTGCGGAGGTGACGCTGATCCCCCTGAAAAGCGAAGGGCCCCGCGTTTGGCGGGGCCCTCGTCGGCTCACTTCTTCTTCTTGTTGTCGGCGGGCGGCGGAGGCGCAGGCTCGGGGTCGGGCCCGCGGATCGCGGCAGCGACGGCAGGATCGATGGCGTCCTCCTGCTTCGGCTTGTTCGGACGCAGCGACTCGATGTTCTGCAGCGTCGCGTTGTCCTCGTACGCGATCGCGATCGCCGTCTCACCGCGCTCGATGAGGCGCACGTGCGTCGTCGCGTCCTTCCAGTCGATGACGGTCGCGAACCATCCGAGGTCCGGGTTCGGCGGGATGATCCGGCCCGGCGTGCCGTACGTCGTGGAGAGCTTGACCGCGGACTCCTGGAAGTTCGCGCCGAGCGGCCCGCCCTTGGAGAGCTTGATCTCGTCGATGATCTTCCAGAGCTTGTCCTGGATGAAGAAGAAGTGACGCGTCGGCTTGTCTTTGCGCGAGAGCGTCAGGATCCACTCTTTGTTGAGGTAGCTGTATTCACCGCGGAGCGCCGTCGAGTCGAGCGCCGTGGGCAGCTTGCCGAACTCGATCTTGCTGCGGCGGAAGGCGTTTTTCTCTTCCAGGAGCGCCGCGTCGAGCTCCCGCATCTTCACGCCGGGCGAGACCTTCTGGTAGAGCGGCTTGTATTCCTCGTCGAGCTGCTTGTCGATCGCCTCGCCGACCTGCTTCGTGTTCATGCCCCACTTCAGCGAAGTGGGGTCGAGCGCGATGGGCTTCTTGGCGACGGCCGGGCCCGTCATGGCGGGCGCAGCCGCCGCTTTCTTCTTCGCCTGCGCCTCGACCACCACCGGGGTTGCCGTCGCCGCGAGGCCGAACGTGGTCGCGAGGAGCGCTGCCCAAAGCTTGTTCACCTTCATCTCCAATCCTCCGCCCCGCCGGCCCGCGGCCGGCAACCGGGATCTACCAGATTCTGCGGGAAAAGGGGCCCGCCGAGGTCTTCGGGGGGTTGGACGGAGCCCGCGCCGGATCGATGGAAAAGGATCCGATCGAGGCAGGAGCCTGCCAGCACTGACAGATCGGAGGGGACGTGCTACGTGCAGGCCCAATGGCGCAGCCCTCGACGCGAACGGCCAGGCGGGCCAGAGCGGTCGCGTTCGGCGCGGCCCTCGGGGGGCTCGTGTCCGGGTGCGGCGCCGCCGGCGTCCAGGGCGATACGACCACCCCCGCGCATCCCGCCTGGCTCGGGCACGACCGGGTCCTCTTCGACGACGTCGTCGACGCGGCCGCCCTCGGCCTCGGCGCCGACGTCTCGAACGCGCAGAAGGATCCTCTCCTGAAAGAGCGGGCGCGTGGTTCCGAGCTCGTCTCGCGGGTGCGCGTGAGCACGGTGACCGTGGAGTCGCTGGCCGAGGTCCGCACCTACCGCCTCGTCCTCCAGGTCGTCGCGCCGCCGTTCGGCACGCCGGCCTTCGAGCAGACGGCGTTCGAGCTCGTCATTGGCCCAACGGCCCCGTCCTACGGGGTCGCGCAGGCGTTCGACATGCGCCTTCGTGGCGCGTCGTTCATTGGCTTTCTCCGTCGCTTCGCCGGCGAGGGGGACGAGCCGAGCAGGCTTCACTGGCACCTGTCGCCGGACACCGCCGAGGTGGCGGCTGCCGTGACGGATGCCCTCGCCCTCGCGGAGCTGTCGGGATCGTGAGCAACGTCGGCATCAAAACGTTGAAGGAAGTCGAAGGGATGCGAGCCGCGTGCCAGATGGCCGCGGAGACGCTGCTCGACGTCGGGGAGATGATCCGCCCGGGGATCACCACGGAGGACATCAACCGCTTCGTCCACGACGACACGGTTCGGCGCGGCGGCTGGCCCGCGCCGCTGAACTACCACGGGTTCCCGAAGAGCGTGTGCACCTCGGTGAACGAGGTCGTCTGCCACGGCATCCCGGGCGCGCGGGTCCTCGAGCCCGGCGACATCATCAACGTCGACGTCACCACGATCTACAACGGGTTTTACGGCGACACGTCGGCGACGTTCTACGTAGGCAAACCCTCGTCCGCGGCCAAGCACGTGACCGAGGTGTCGCGGCGCTCGCTCGAGCTCGCGATCGCGCAGGTGCGCGAGGGCGCGCGGCTCGGGGACATCGGCGCGGCGATCCAGGAGTTTGCCGAGGGCGAGGGCTGCTCGGTGGTGCGCGCGTTCGTGGGGCACGGCATCGGCCGGGTGTTCCACGAGGCGCCGCAGGTCTCGCACGTCGGCAAGCGCGGCACGGGCATGCGCTTGCGCGCCGGGATGTGCTTCACGATCGAGCCGATGATCAACCTCGGCCACCACGACGTGGAGGTCCTCTCGGACAAGTGGACGGCCGTCACCGCGGATGGATCGCTCTCCGCGCAGTTCGAGCACACGCTGGTCGTGACGAAGAACGGCTGCGAGGTGCTCACGCGTCGGAGCAGGAAGCTCGCGAACAGCGAGATCTTCGGGGACGTGTTTTCGGTCGCCGCCGCGGCCACGACGCGCTAACGGACCTTCGGTCCCATGTCCCTCGATGAAGCTGCGCGTGGCCGCATTGCGCCGTACGTCTCCAGCCTGACCGACGACGTTTTCGCACTCTCGGGTTTGCCCGAGGAGGTGATCGCCGTCCTCTTCGCCTACTACTCGCGCAGCCGCGACGACCTGCGGACGAACCTCGCGCGCCTGCTCGCGGATCAGGAGCTCGACGTCGAGGAGGGCGTGACGACGCGCCCCTCGTTCGGGCTCGCGACCGAGAAGGCGCGCGCGTTCCACGAAAAGTGGGTCGTTGGCTACGGGCACGCGTCGGTCGCGGAGCACGCGGTCGTGCACCTCGCGATCGAGAACGTGAGCATCGTGGCCTCGAAGGTGATCGAGGACCTCAGGCTCGGCTCGTACACCGAGAAGAGCACGCGCTACGTGGTCTTCGATCGGAACAGTTTCGTGAACCTGCCCGAGCTCGAAGGGTCATTGGGCCAGACGTACCGCGCGAGCGCAGAGCGCCTTTTCACGACGTACGTCGATCTCATGGCGCGTGTGATGGATGCGCTGCGCGTGCGCGTGCTGCGTCCGCCGGGCGCGTCGGAGGCAGCGCATGCAGCGGCGATCCGCGCGCATGCCTGTGATCTGTTGCGCGGGCTCCTGCCGGCCGGGACGCGGACGAACCTCGGTCTCACCGCGAACGCGCGCGCGCTCGAAGCGCTGCTCACGAAGATGCTCTCGCATCCGCTCGCGGAGGTCCGGAAGATCGCGACAGGCATGCACGCGGCCGCGCGCACCGTGACGCCGACCCTCGTCAAGTACGCTGCGCGGAGCGAGCACCGATCCGCGCAGCGGGCCGACGTGGGGGACAAGCTGCGCTCGATCTACGATCCCGGCCCCTGGGACGCCGGCGCGACGAACGTGGTCGGGCAGCCAGTGCGGCTCGTGCGTCACGATAAGGACGCGCTCGAACGGATCGTGCTCGCACTCGCGTACGACAGCAGCGAGCCGAACGTGCACGCCCGCGGGCTCACGGAGGCGATGCGGCACGCGACGTCGCGCGAGCTCGAAGACGTCGTGCGCGCGTCGCTCGCGCGTCGCGGCGCGTACGATCCTGTGCCGCGTGGCTTCGAGGCGACGACGATGACGTTCGAGCTGATGCTCGATTACGGCGCGTACCGAGATCTGCAGAGGCATCGCATGCTCCTGCCGGCGACGCAGCGGCTCACGTGCCGGCTCGGCTTCGAGACGCCCGCGGAGCTCGAGGAGCTCGAGCTCGCTCGGGCCTACACGGACGCGATGGTCGCAGCGTGCGACGCGTGGGAGGTGCTCGAGAGCCAACGGCCGCTCGAAGCGCAGTACGCGGTGCCGCTCGGCTTCCGGATCCGCACGCTCTGGACGCTCAACCTGCGCGAGCTTTTCCACGTGATCGAGCTGCGATCGGCGCGGCAAGGGCACGCGAGCTACCGGCGCATCGCGCAGGGGCTCTTCCGCGCGGCGATCGCGGTGCACCCCTGGCTCGAAGGTCTCGTCCGCGTGGATCTCGGCGACTACACGCTCTCGCGCGCCTGACCCCCACGGGATGCGCGGGGCGTTGCCCCGCACCCCAGCAGGGGGCTGTCCGCCCCCTGCACCCCGGACCAGCGCAAGCGCTGGACTCGGGGTCGATGAACTGCGCGATGCGCAGTTCATCGAACAGAGGCCGTGGCAAGACCACAAAGGCCTTGCCCATCGAGACAACAGCGCTGCCGTACGTGCTGGGGACGCCTTCCCTGTCGACAGCGCGCATCGCGCGCTGTCGCCCCGGGTCCAGCGCTTGCGCTGGTCCGGGTCCAGGGGCGGATAGCCCCTGGTCGGGTCCGGGGTGAAACCCCGGCGCTACGCTGTAGAAGAAGCGCGGCCCTTGCCGCCGCGCTTCGGACTCGCGGCGGCGGCCGCCGAACGCGCCTTCGCCTCGTCCAGCATCTCGGAGGCCGCCTTCAGCGCGCTCGGGCCGACCTTCGCGCCCGCAAGCATGCGCGCGACCTCCGCGACGCGATCTTTGCCTTCGACGCGCTTGACCGTGCTCTTCGTGATCGGCCCGTCGACCTGCTTCGACACCACGAAATGCGCGTCCGCGAACGCCGCGATCGTGGCGAGGTGCGTGATGCAGAGGACCTGGTGGTGCCGCGCCACGTCCGCGATCGCGCGGCCGATCTTGTCCGCCACCGCGCCGCCGACGCCGGCGTCGACCTCGTCGAACACGTAAAGTCCCGCCGGCCCCGACTCCGCGAGCGTGCGCTTGAGCGCCAGCAGCGCGCGCGAGAGCTCGCCGCCCGAGGCGATCTTGCGCAGCGGGCGCGGCTCGATGCCCTTGTTCGGCGCGATGAGGAACTCCACGCGGTCGATGCCGTCGCGACCGAGACGCGCGCCGTCGACGACGAGCTCCGATCGGTCACCCGAGAGCGGCGCGACGTCGACGATCACGCGCGCGCCGCCCATGCCGAGATCGGCGAGCTCTCCGCCGATCGACGCGCCGAGCTTCTCGCCGGCCTCGCGCCGCTTCTGCGAGAGCTGCCGTGCGCGCTCGCCTGCCGCGCGCAAGAGCCGATCGCGCTCGTGCTCCAGCGCTTCGAGCTTCGTCTCCACGTTGCCGAGCCCTTCGAGCTCCGCCGCGATCCGCGATCGCGCCGCGAGCACGTCGTCGACCGTGGGCCCGTGCTGCCGGAGCAGGCCTTCGAGCCGGTACATGCGGTCCTCGATCTCCGAGAGCCGCGACGGGTTCGCCTCGGCGCGCTCGGCGTATCGATCGACCTCGCGGGCGATCTCGCGAAGCTCGGAGAACAAACCATCGAGCGAGTTCGCCGTCGCCTCGAGGGATGGATCGAGATCCGCGGCGGCGCGCAGATCCTTCGAGAGCTTCGCGAGCTCGTCGCAGATCGCGTGCTCGCCCTGATCGAGCCGCGCGGCGGCGTGCTCGGTCAGCTCGCGCAGCCGGCCGGCGTGGCGCAACCTCTGCCGGTCGGCCGCGAGCTCTTCGAGCTCGCCGGGCCGCGGGGACACCGCGTCGATGCCCTGGAGCTGGAAGCCGAGGAACGCCTCGCGCTCGGCCCGCCCGCGCTCGGCTTCGCGCACCTCGCGGATCTCGGCGACGACCTTCTCGAGCTTCTCGACCTCCGCGGCGAGCGCCTCGCGTGCGGTCGAGAGACGGCCGAAACGATCGAGGTAACCGAGGTGCGTCGAGGGATCGGTCAGCGCGACGCTCTCGTGTTGCGAGGCCACGTCGCAGAGCTCCGACGCGAGCGCTTGCAGCTCGCCCGCGGTGCAGAGACGCCCGTTCAGGTACGCGCGCGATCGGCCGTTTTGCTGCACCACGCGGCGGATGACGAGCTCGCCGCCGGAGGACACGCCGGCTGCTTCGAGGGCCGTCGCGAGCCGCTCGCTGCCCGTCACATCGAAGAGCGCTTCGACCTCGGCCTCGTCGGCGCCGGGCCGCACTTGCTCGGCGTTGCCGCGGCCGCCGAGCACGAGCGAGAGCGCGCCGACGACGATCGACTTGCCCGCGCCGGTCTCGCCGGTGAGCACGTTGAAGCCAGGCTCGAGGCGGAGCTCGAGCGAATCCATGAGGACGAAGTTCTTGACGCGGAGGGCGACCAGCACGGGGCCGGGAGGATAAAGAACGCGGCGAGAAACGTCGACGCGTTCCGCGCGACGATCAGCGGATCGTGACCGACTTGCTCACCGTCACGGGATCGCCGGAGAACGGCGGGACCGAGGCGCTGCGGAACGCCGCGGCGATGCAGCCGCCGGTCGGCGTGCCGGCGAACGGCGGACCGTTCACCTGCGCCTTCGTGGCGCGGCCGGACGGGGCGAACGTGACGCTCACGCGGGCGGTGCCGCTCGGATCCGTGGGCGCCCTGCAGCCCGCGGCCCTGCCGGCGGCGGCGCCGAGCGCGGACGACGCGGCGCCCCTGTTGAACTCGTTCCCGCCGCCCGAAGGCGCCTCGGGCGCAGCGGGCTTGCTGTTCGCCGCGGCCATCGCGGCCGCGAGATCTTGCGCCTTGTTCCCCGATGCCGCCTCGTTCGGCTTCGTCTCCGGCGTCTTCTCGGCCGGTTTGTCGCCGCCCGCCGCGGGTTTGTCGCGACCATCGCCCTTCGCCGCCGCCTCTGTCGAAGAAGGGGCGCGTTTGTCCGCGGGCGCCTCGGTGCCAGCCTTCGACGTCGGGGTGTTCGTGGTCGGCGTGGGCGCCTGGTTCGTGTTCGCCGTCTGCAGCGCGGGCACCGTGTCGTTCGCCGGGCTCGGCGAGGTCGTCGACTCGATCCCCACCGCGGCCGTCGGCTCCTCGGTCGTCGTCGACGCCTGTTGCACCGCGAAAAACACAAGACCCGCGAGGGCCGCGACCACCACGACGCCGATCCCGAGGCGCTTGCGATCGAGCTTCCCGCTCGCGGCCGCGACATCGACGTCGAGATCGATCGCGTCCATCGACGACTTCGTCGCAGGCGCCGGCGGCGCCGTGATCGGCGGCGCGGCCAGGTAGAGCGCTCCTCCGCTGTTCGCCGCGTCGGCTTTTCCTGCGGCGGCCTCGGCCGGCTTCGGCGCGGTCGTGAGATCCTTGCCGAGTGCGGACACGCCGAGCGCCGACACGTCGGGCGCCACGAGCGGCGTGAGCGACTGGTTGTTGAAGAGGCTGCTGCTCAGGTTGAACAGATCCTCGTCGACGATCTTCCGGCTGCGGCTGATCTCGCGCGGATCGGGTTTCGAGCCGCGCTGTGCCGCCTTGTCCGCGGGTTTTTCCGGGGCGGCTTCGGGCTGCGCGTGCTTGGCCTCGTGCTTCTCGACGTCGAAGACCTCGAAGAACGAGGGCCTGTCGTCGTCGTCCTTCGACGTCGTCGTGCTCTTCGTCGTGGTCGGGACCGGCTCCGAGGTCTTCGCGAGCGCGGGCTGCGAGGCCGCCTTCGCGCGCGGCGCCGGCGGCGGAGGTGGGATCTTCGGGTTGTCGGCGCCTGCGAGCGCGGGCGGCGGCACCGTCACGACCTCGGCCGACACGTCGAGGTCGAAGACGCTCGTCCGCTCGGGGATCGACTTCATCGTCTCTGGCGGAATCTCCACGTTGCCCGCCGCCGTCGTCGTGTCGTTTTTCTTGTTGCTCATCGTGGAAGAACCTCGTCGCCGTCGGGTCCGGCCCCCGAGACCCCGGAGATCCAGTGCTTTTCGAGCCAATCGAGCGCGACGTCCGCGCTGCGGAGCGCCGCGTCGACGGCCATCACTTGCGGATCCGGCGCGCCCAGATCCTTGGCGTAGGCGCGCGCGTAGAGGATCCACGTCGAGAGCTCGTAGTGGTGCAGGAGCGGCCCGAAACGATGCGTGTCGAAACGCGCGATCCTCTCGGCGGCTTCCTCGACGGAAGGCGCGCGCACGAGCGCGGTGCTCGCGTCGAAGAGCAGCTCGCGCAGATCCTCGAACGCCTTGTCCGGGTCCTGCGACACCTCGTCGAGCATCGCCTCGAACGCGTCTTCCGGCATGCCGGCTTGCTGCGCGACCTCGGCCATCGCGGGCACCTGCGTCTCGAGAAACGCGGCGTCCGGCGCGTGGCCGAGCAAGCGACCGACGAGGTAGAGATCGAACGCGCTCGCGATCGACTCGCCGAGCAGGAGCGCCTCGGGGCTCTGACTCGCCGTCGTGCCGAGCGCCTCGAGCGCGCGACGCGTGACGTGATGCCAGCCCGCGTGCATCACCACGTCGGCGTGGATCGCGTCGCCGTCGAGGACGTCGCCGGGCTGGTCGGGCGACCAGAACGTGAGGTTCAAGAAGAGCGCGCGATCCCACCGCGCTTCCGGCGTGCCGGGCTTCGGCACGAGAAAAGCGACGTGGTCACGCACGAGCGCGCGCTTGAGCTCGGCGTACAGGCCGATGTGTCGATACGAGCGCTCGTCCTCGATGCGGAGATTGTCGAGCGTGAAACGTTGAAGTCGCACGGGAACCCGCGTTCAGGCTACGCGGACATCGGCTCCGGATCGAGGCCCACGCACGTCTGCCACGATTTCCTCTCGGGGCTCGTGGTACCGGCCGAGTTGCCGGTGGAGGATCAGCCGGAAGAGGAGCACCACGCCCACATCGTCGATCCAGGTGATGAAAGGCACGGCGTCGGGCACGAGATCGAGGGGCCAGACGCAGTAAACGACCGAAAGGACGACCAGCGCCTTCGCCCAGAGCGCGGCTTCCCGGTCGCGGAGCAGCCGCCAAGCCGCTGGCGCATCCCGGAGAAGGGGCACGAGCGCGAGCCCGCGAGCTTTTCCGGAGACCTTCTTGCCTTCGAGCTTCTGCGGGCGCAGGTCGGTGGTCTTTTTCACGACGGCCAACATGATTCCGCTGCGCGCGGCCGCAAGGGGCGGGCGCAGGATCGCCACGGGGCCACGCTTGAAAGTCCGTGCTGGTCGGGCATGATGCCGGTCCGACCTCGCCGGGGCCAATGCCCTGACATAGGTCGTCTTCGAGGAGGCATGTCTTCATGATCCGGCTGCGGTCTTTTCTTCCGTTCGTGCTCGCGCTCGCTCCCCTGGCCGTAGGCTGTAAGAAGGACGAGCCGCCCGCGCCCGCGCCGGAGGCGAAGCCGTCGACGGCGGCGCTGCCGAGCGGGAAGGGCAAGCTGCCGCTGCGCAGTCCGATCGCGCCCGTCCCGAAGTTCGACCCGCAGGCGATGAAGGACTACCGCCTCGAGGTTTGTTACTTCGGTACGCTCACCCTGCGCCAAGCGCGTGACGCTTACCTCACGAGCCTCGGGAAGGACGAACCGAGCGAGAAGAAGATCCCGAGCTTCGGCATCCCCGGCTCTTCCATGCCGCCGGCCCCGCCCACGCTTGCGGCTCCGCCGAAGCCCGGCGGCTCCGCGGCGCCCTCGGCCGGCCCCGCGCCCTCGGCCGGCCCCGGCCCCTCCGGCGCGCCGAGCGTCCACGCGGGCCGTAAGATGGCGGAGATGGGCATGCGCGCGCCGCACGAGCGCAACGCGCGGGCTTGCACCGTCGCCGCCGGCCTGAAGGAGCCGCCGATGCCCGACGTCGACGCGGCGCTCGCGACGTTCGCCCCGTTCTCCCTGGAGCTCAGCCGCAACATCGCCGCGGCCAGCGTGTACTACCAGCGCGAGGAGTACTCGAAGGACAAGTTCGAGCGCGGCAAGGAGCTGCACAAGAAGCTCGTCGCCGACTTCGCCAAGCTCGACGAGACCGCCGACAAACTCGGGAGCACGATCGCCGCGTGGCGCAAGGATCACCCCGTCGACATGGCGAAGCTCGACGAGGGCGAGCGGCTCGTGCTCACGGCCTACGAAAAGGCGCGCACGCTCGTCCTGTCGGTGCTCGCGAAGAAGATCGACGCGGCCGCCTACAAGGAGGGCGTCGCGGCGCTCGCGAAGGACATCGAGGCCATCAAGACGTTCGGCACGAACAACCCGAACGATCCGTGGGCGAAGATCACGGTCCCGCCGCTGAGCGCGTTCCAGAAGGCAGCCGAGGAGGCCCAGGCGAAGATCAGCGACAAGGGGATCGAGCCCGACGCGTTCCTCTCGCTCGTCAACGGGTTCACGTCGGTGATCGAGGCGAAGCACCGCGCGCTCTCCCGCTCGCTCACCGCGAAGGGTCAGGTCGTCGAGCCGAAGGCGGGCCCGCCCATGCGGCAGATCCCGACGCCGGGGCAGCAGGTCGAGCATCCCGACGATCACGCCGGCCACGCGCATTGAGGCGAGGGTCGCGGGGGCGGGCTCTCGGGCCCGCCTCAGCGCTCGCCGCGATGCCTCGAGATCGCGAGCCGATAAAGCGCCTCGTACTGGCGGCTCGCGTAATCCCAGCCAAACGGTTTTTTCATGGCCCGTCGCTGCATCGAGCGGAAATGCTCGGGGTGCTCGCGGTAGATCCATACCGCTTCGAGCACCGTGTCCGCGAGCACCGAGGGCGAGAGGTCGAGGAACTTGAAGCCCGTCGCCATGTGCTCGACCGTATCGTCGAGCCCGCCCACCGCGCGTACGACGGGCAGCGTGCCGTATCGCTGGCTGTAGAGCTGATTCAGCCCGCAAGGCTCGTACCGCGACGGCATGACGAACAGATCCACGCCCGCCTCGATGCGGTGCGCGAGCGCGTCGTTCATGCCGATGTATGCGCGGAATCGATCCGTCGAGTGGCTGAGCCGCTTGAAGAGATCCTCCGCCCAGCCTTCGCCCGATCCGAGCACCACGACCTGCACGTCGTGGTTCAGTAGCGTGCCCAGCGCGCCCGCGAAGATGTCGATGCCCTTCTGGTGCACGAGCCGGCTGATGAGGCCGATGATCGGTACGTCGGGACGAACCGGGAGCCCCATCTCGCGCTGGAGCTCCGCCTTGCAGAAGGCCTTCCCTTGTAGATCGTCGGCGTCGAAATGCGCGGCGAGGTGCCGATCCGTCGCGGGGTTCCAGATCTCGTCGTCGATCCCGTTCAGGATGCCGAGCACGTCGCCGCCGCGCTCGCGCAAGGAGCCTTCGAGCCCGTGGCCTCCCTCGCTCGTCTGGATCTCCAGCGCGTACCGCGGCGACACGGTCGAGAGCATCGTCGAGAAGTTGATGCCGCCTTTCAGCAGGTTCAGCCGATCGTAGGACTCGAGCGCGCGGTGGTGGAAGACGTCCCAGCCGAGGCCGGTCTGGTAGAGCTCGTTTTTGCCGAACCAGCCCTGATAGCCCATGTTGTGGATCGTCAGGACCGACGCGGCGCCGCCGAGCGGGGAGCGGGCGTCGAGCGTCTTCATGTAAATCGGCACGAGGCACGTCGGCCAGTCGTGCACGTGCACGACGTCGGGGATGAACCCGAGCGCGAGCGCGAGCCGGAGCGCCCCGCGCGAGAGGAACGTGAAGCGCGCGAGGTTGTCGCGGTAGTCCCCGTTCGAATCGTTGTAGATGCCGCTGCGATCGTAGAGCTCGTCGTGCTCGAGCAGGTACACGCGCGACGTGCTCTCGCCGAGCCGCGCCTCCCACACCGCGCCCCACGCTTCGCCGCCGCCCACGGGCACGCCGAGCGAGATCGGCAGCCGTTTGGCCGGGTGTTTCTTCGCCACGCGGTAGCGCGGCATCACCGTGCGGACGTCGTGTCCGCGCGCCGCGAGCGCGATGGGGAGCGCGCCGGCTACGTCCGCCAGGCCTCCCGTCTTGGCGAAAGGGACGCACTCGGAGACGACGTTGAGGATGCGGAGGCGGGGCATGCGTTCAACCGACCGACGGTGCCGGCAGCCTACCACGGCTCGCCGCGTTGACGATCTTCACGAGCCTGTCGATCGAGCGTTCGAGTCCGAGCGCCGAGGTGTCGATGATGTGGGCCGCGCGCTCGTAGAGAGCCCTTCGCGCGCGCAGGATCGCGCGGAGCTCCTCCATCGCCGCCGGCCGGCTCGCCATCGGCCTCGCGTCCCCCTGATCGATCACGCGCTGAAAATGGTCTTCCGGGCGCGCGCGCAGCCACACGGTCACGGCCTCGCGGCAGAGCAGCTCGAACGTCTCGTGATCGGTCACGAGGCTGCCGCTCGTCGCGACGATCCCGCGCACGCCGCGCGCCACGAGCCGCTCGAGCTCCTCGCGTTCGAGCCTGCGGAAGTACGCGGTCCCGTGCATCTCGAAGATTTCAGTGAGGCTCATACCGGCCCGCGTCACGACGAGGCTGTCGAGCTCCACGAAGGGCAAACCGAGCCGGGCGGCCGCGCGGCTCCCGAGCGTGGTTTTTCCCGCCCCACGCAGGCCGAGCAGCGCCACGAGCGGGCCCTTCTCCGCCGCGCGCGGCGGCTCCGTGGGAGCACTCGCGAGCAGCGTCGAGGCGGTCGTATCGAGCGCGCGCGCGATCGCGTCGAGGCGAACCACGGACACGTTCGCCTTGCCGCCCTCGACGAGCACCAGAAAGCGCTCGCTCACGCCCGACGCGGCCCCGAGATCCCGCAGCGTCAAACCCGCCGCGCGCCGCCGCTCGCGCACCCGCTCGCCGAGCGCCTGCAAGAGGGGCGAGCCTGTGCCTTCCGCTTCCTCTGCACCCGCGTCGGGCTTCTTTCGGGCCGCCACGTCATGCACTATATTTCATGAACCAAGATCCAACAAGCAGTATATTGCTTGACACTCCATCGCCCCGGTGGTGGAGTTTTCGGCGATGGGCATCGAGAGTGAAAGCAGCGGGGCCAAGGCGCCCGCCATCCGTTTCGAGACACATCCGAGCCGGTACAAGCACTGGAAGCTGTCGTTCGACGGCGCGATCGCGCGGCTCGTGATGGATGTGGTCGAGGAGGCGCCGATGCGCCCCGGCTACACGCTCAAGCTGAACAGCTACGACCTCGGCGTGGACATCGAGCTCGCGGACGCGGTGGAGCGGCTGCGCTTCGAGCATCCCGAGGTGAAGGTCGTGATCGTCACGAGCGGTCAGCCGCGCATCTTCTGCGCCGGCGCGAACATCTACATGCTCGGTTCGTCGACGCACGCCTTCAAGGTCAACTTCTGCAAGTACACGAACGAGACGCGCCTCTCGCTCGAAGAGGCGTGCAGCGAGAGCGACCAGCACTACGTGGCCGCGCTGAACGGCGTGGCCTCGGGCGGTGGTTACGAGCTGGCACTCGCGTGTGAGAAGATCCTGCTCTGCGACGATGGATCGAGCGCGGTCTCGTTCCCAGAGACACCGCTGCTCGCCGTGCTCCCGGGCACGGGCGGGCTCACGCGCCTCGTCGACAAACGCAAGGTCCGCCGCGATCTCGCCGACGTGTTCAGCACACTCGCCGAGGGCGTTCGCGGCAAGCGCGCCGAGGAGTGGCGTCTCGTCGATCGTTCGATCCCGAAGAGCCGCTTCGATCAGGGAGTGATCGAGGAGGCAAACGCGATCGCCGCGCGCACGAAGGACAAGCAGGGCCCGGGCGTGACGCTGGTCCCGCTCGAGGTGAAGCGCTCCGAGGACGGCAGCAAGTCGAAGGCCGAATACAAGTACGTCACGCTCGTCGTCGACAGCCAGACGCGCGTCGCCGAGCTCGAGGTGCGCGCGCCCGAGGGCGCGCCGGAGACCACCGCGGAGGCGCTGCACAAGAGCGGCTCCGACGTGTGGGCGCTCCGCGTGTTCCGCGAGATCGACGATGCGCTGCTCGATCTGCGCTTCAACCATCCGGAGGCAGGCCTCGTGCTGCTCCGGACGAAGGGTGATCCCGAGGCCGTGCGCGCCGCGGACAAGGCGCTCCACGCGCTGCGCGACGACTGGTTCGCCCGCGAGATCCTGCTCAAGATGCGCCGCACCCTGAAGCGCCTGGATCTCACGGCGCGTAGCGTGTTCTCGCTGGTCGAGCCCGGCTCGTGCTTCGCGGGCAGCCTGTTCGAGCTGGCCCTCGCCGGCGACCGGACGTACATGCTCGACGGCGGGGACGAGCCGCCCGTGATCGGCCTCTCGCCGCTGAACTTCGGCCCGTTCCCGATGCCGAACGGCCTCACGCGCCTCGAGACGCGATTCCTCCACGATCCTTCGGCCGTGAAGCGTCTGGAAGGACAAACGTCCTTGGTGGACGCAGAGAGCGCGGCAAAGCTCGGGCTCGTGACGTTCACGCCCGACGAGATGGACTGGGACGACGAGGTGCGGATCGCGGTCGAGGAGCGCGCGAGCCTGTCGCCCGACGCGCTGACCGGGATGGAGGCTTCGCTGCGCTTCGCCGGGCCCGAGACGCTGGAGACGAAGATCTTCGGGCGTCTCTCGGCCTGGCAAAACTGGATCTTCCAGCGCCCGAATGCGGTCGGCGAGCGGGGCGCGCTCACGATGTACGGCCGGCCCGAGCGACCCGAATTCGACTGGAGGCGAACGTGAGCTCTGTCGTCAATTCCGAGCGTATTCCGAACAACGTCGATCTCGCGTCCGACAAGAAGCTTCAGCGGGCGCTCGAAGCCTGGCAGCCGCGGTTCATCGACTGGTGGAAGGAGATGGGTCCCGAGGGCTTTCAGGAGGACCAGATCTATCTCCGCACGGCCGTGAGCGTCGATCACGAGGGCTGGGCCCATTTCGACTACGTGAAGATGCCCGACTACCGCTGGGGCATCTTCCTCACGGATCCCGTGTCCGATCGAAAGATTGGCTTCGGCGATCACATGGGCGAGCCCGTCTGGCAGAGCGTGCCCGGCGAGTTCCGCAACGTGTTGCGCAGGCTCGTCGTGACGCAAGGAGACACCGAGCCCGCGAGCGTCGAGCAGCAACGTCTGCTCGGCCAGTCGTGCCCGAGCCTCTACGATCTGCGCAACCTGTTCCAGGTGAACGTGGAGGAGGGCCGGCACCTCTGGGCAATGGTGTACCTGCTCCACAGCTACTTCGGCCGCGACGGCCGCGAGGAGGCCGAAGCACTTCTCGAGCGCAGGAGCGGCAACCCCGACAAACCGCGGATCCTCGGGGCGTTCAACGAGCCGTGTCAGAACTGGCTGTCGTTCTTCATGTTCACGTACTTCACGGACCGCGACGGGAAGTACCAGCTCCTCGCGCTCGCCGAGAGCGGCTTCGATCCGCTCGCGCGCACGACGCGGTTCATGCTGACCGAGGAGGCGCATCACATGTTCGTCGGCGAGACGGGCATCCTGCGCATCGTGCAGCGGACCGCGGAGCTGATGAAGAAGAACAAGAACGAGGACGCGCGCGCCGAGGGCGGGATCGATCTGCCGACGATGCAGAAGTACCTGAACTTCTGGTACTCGGTGTCGCTCGACCTGTTCGGCGGCGAGATCTCGTCGAACGCGGCAAACTTCTTCGCGTCGAGCCTGAAAGGGCGCGCGAAGGAGGAGAGCTACGAGGATCACCGCGCAGTCGACGGCGTCTATCCGATGGACGTGCCCGTGACCGCGGGGCCCGGCGTGGTGACGAGCTTCCGGCGCGAAGAGGTGCCGCTGCGCAACGCGATGAACGAGGTGCTGCGCGACGAGTACATCGAGGACGCGCAGCGCGGAGTCGACAAGTGGAACCGCGCGCTCGCCGAGGCGGGGATCTCGTACCGGCTGACGCTGCCGAGCCGAAGGTTCCATCGGCGCACGGGGATCTACGGCGGGCTCTACTTCGACGTGCAGGGCAACGTCCTCACGAAGGAAGACTGGGAGCGTCGTCGCGACGAGTGGCTGCCGAGCGAGGCAGACGAGGCCTACGTGAAGAGCCTCATGACGGCGCCAATCTACGATCCGAAGCAGATGGCGAACTGGATCGCGCCGCCGAAGCACGGCATCAAAGGGCGGCCGGTCGATTTCGAGTACGTGAAGCGCACGGCTTGAGGCTCGGGTTGAGGCCGCGTCGCTGGGGCTTTGCCCCAGGCCCCACCCGGGGCTGTCCGCCCCGGGACCCGGACCAGCGCAAGCGCTGGACTCGGGGTCGATGAACTGCGCGATGCGCAGTTCATCGAACAGCCGCTGACAAGACCACCAACGATCCTGCTCTCCCTCGTCGACGTGTGGACAAGACCTTCGTGGTCTTGTCACGGGCCCGTGGGAAGAACTGCGCATCGCGCAGTTCTTCCCCCCTCGGTCCAGGCCGTGCCTGGTCCGGGTGCAGGGGCGGATAGCCCCTGCCGGGGTCCGGGGCAGCGCCCCGGCGCGGCGCCCCACCGCTCGGCCTACGACGTGTACGGCGCGACGCCTTGTGCTTCGAAGAGCTCGGCGCGGGCTTCGGAGAGCTCGGTGTTCACCGTGCGCAGACGCTGCGAGAGGCCCTGCACGAAGCTCCAGAGCAGCTTCACGGCGAGCACTGGCTCGCGTCGCATGACGTTCATCATGTCCGTTCGTGTGATGACCATCGTGCGCACCGACTCGAGTGCCCGCACCGTGGCCGAGCGCCGTGAGTCGTCGACGAGGCCCATCTCGCCGAAATAACCACCCGTCATGATCGTCGTGATTGCGACGTTGTCCTTCTCGACGGCCACGCGCCCGCGCAGGATCACGTACAGGTCCTCGCCGGGCTCGCCCTCGGTCACGATGGCTGCGCCGAGGGGGTAGCTCTTCACCTCCGAGATCGCGAGGATCTCGGCTTGCTCGCGGTAGGTGAGGTGCATGAACAGCGGGATGCCGCGCAGCGCCTCGTGCTTCGTGAGCGCTTCGGGCTCCTCCGCCGTCGCGCCGTGGAACGAGAGCACGATTGCCGTGATGTTGTCCCGGCCGCCACGCTCGTTCGCGAAGTCGATGAGCTGCTCCGCGAGGTTGTCCGGTACGCTCGCGCAGAGCAAGGGGACCTCTTCGTCCTCGATGTAACCGTGCAGGCCGTCGCTGCAGATCAGGAAGAGGTCGCCCGGCGTGATCTCCACGAGCAGCGTGTCGACCTGCACCGACTCCTGCGTCCCCACGGCCCGCGTGAGCACGCTGCGCAGGGCGCTGATCTTCGCCTGCTCCTTCGTCATCGTCCCGTTTTTGATCGAGGCCGCGACGATCGTGTGATCCTCGGTGAGCCGGTTCGCCACGTCCTGCCGCAGGAGGTAGGCGCGGCTGTCGCCCACGTGCCCGACCACGGCGCGATCCCCTGCGACGGCGAAGAGCACCATCGTCGTGCCCATGCCGCGGAGCTTCGGGTCGTTCTCGGCCATGCTCCAGAGATCGGCGCAGGCAGCCTGGATTGCCGCTGCGACGAGCTCTTGCGCGGCGACGCGGTTCTCCTGCGACGGGTTCTCCGCAAAGCGCGTCAGCACCTCGACTCGGTCGGCCACGTAGGCCCGCGCGACGTCGACCGCGCGGCGCGAGGCGACATCACCGGCCGCCTGACCACCCATGCCGTCGGCCACGATGTACAGGCCGAGGTCGGGGTCCACGAGGTGACTGTCCTCGTTGCGCTTGCGCTTGCGACCGACGTGCGTCGCGGCCTGCGACGTGACCGTGAGAGGCATGCCCCGCATCCTAGTCGAGGCGAAGGCCGCTTCGGAAGGCGCTACGCGTCAAACCGTGGGCGCGCGTCGTTGGAACGGGAGAAACCCGATTGCGAGCGCGAGCCCGAAGATCACGTGTTCGAGGATCGCCGGACCCACGGGCACGCGCTCCGCGATCGCGCCGAGGCCTACCGCGGGCAACACCGCCTTGTACATGACGAACCAGATGATCACGCCGTACGCCGCGCCGAACACGAGCGTTCGGAACACGTTCGCGCCGAAGACGAGCAGACCGAACAGCGCGCCCCAGGCGATCGACACGGCGAAATGCACGAGGATGCCGAGCACCACGGCGCCCGCGTCGAAGCCGGGCGCGAATGCGCGATCGTCGAGGAACGGCGCCGAAGCCCACTTGAACACGACCCACGGATCGCCGCCGCGCGCGACCGTCGAGAGGAGCCCGTACAGGCTCGCCACGATTCCCGCGAAAATGCCCGCGATCACGCCGCCCGAGAGCGCGATGATCGATCGCTGTCTCCCCCTCGCCGCCATGTAGGTCCCGTGGCGCTGGGCGAGCGCGTGTCAACCGCGGGAATCCTGTCGCAATCGGGCGGGCTCTGCGCCCGAGCCTTGACGCCGGCCGGTGGCTCCCGATCATCCCACCATGAAAACCAAACTTCGGCGCGATATCGCGCTCTTCTTGGCCTTGGCCTCGGCCGCCTCGCTCGGCGCAGCTGGGGTCTCGTGCTCCTCGAACGGCGGTGGTGGCTCGTCTGCGACCCAGGGAACGGGCGGAGCCGGCGCCTCGGGCTCGGGCGGCTCGGCCGGCTCGGCCGGCGCGGGCGGGGAAGGCGGCGACTTCATCGGCAGCGGCCCCAATCCGAACGGACCGTTCCTCGATTTCCCCGCCGGCCCTCAAATCGACATGGGCGTGCCTGCGCAGGCACCCGAGCTCTTCCAGGGCACGCCCGCGCAGCCGCAGGGCGGCCCTTGCGTCGCGGAGCCGCCGATGGAGGCGCTCGTCCCGACGAACTGGACGCCGCTGCGATTCGAATGGATCGCGCCGGCGGGGCACAACGTCTTCGAGCTCCGGCTCGGGGTCGACAACCAGGTGAACGAGCTCGTGGTCTACACGACGACCACCTCGTACACGATTCCCGCGGACATCTGGTCCGGGCTCGCGGGGCACAGCGCGGGCCGGGACATCAAGATGGCCGTGCGCAGCGCGCAGATCGACGGCGGTCAGCTCGTCGCTGGACCGTTCGTCGGCACCGAGGGCGTCGTGCACGTGGCGCCCGTCGCCGCGCCGGGATCGATCGTCTACTGGACGACGGGCGCGCCGGGCTCGGGCAAGACCGCATTGAAGGGTTTTTCCATCGGCGACACCCAGGTCACGACGGTGCTCTCGCCCGAGATCGTGGGTGGCGACACGACGTGCGTGGCTTGCCACGCCTCGTCGCCGGACGGCGCGCTCTCGTTTTTCACGCGCGACGCGTCGATCGGGACGCGGACCGTCTCGGCGCGGAAAGTGGACGGGACGGCGGCTTTGCCCACGGAGATGCAGGTCTCGGCCGTGGCGCTCGGGCTGCTCGGCCGGAACAAGCAAACGGCGCCGACGCTCTCCGGGGCCCATTACACGGCGCAGGACGCCGTGGCCATCACGGTGATGTTCGATCCCGCGCTCACGGGGAACAGGTACGAGCTCGCCTGGACCGACCTCCATGCGCAGGATCCCGCGACTGGCTGGGGTATCTTGCCGCGCGTGGGGGACGGACGCGCGGTGGTCGCGTCGCCGACGTGGTGGCACGACGGGACGACGATCGCTTACACGACGGCGCCCGCCGGCGGCGAAGGCGTCATCACGGGGATCTCGGACGCCGACACCACGATGGACATCTACACGGTGCCCTTCAACAACCGGCAAGGCGGCAATGCGACGCCGCTGCCCGGCGCGAGTGATCCGGCGTTCGTGGAGTTTTACCCGGTCATCTCGCCGGGCGACACGCTGCTCGCGTTCAATCGATTCGCGCCATACAAGGCCGACGGCGTGAACTGGGCGGATTCGTACGACGAGCCGATGGCCGAGGTCCTCGTGGTCCCTGCGAAAGGCGGCGAGGCCGTGCGCGTGGCGGGCAACGATCCGCCGGCCTGCGTGGATCGGAAGAGCCCGGGCCTCACGAACTCCTGGCCGCGCTGGGCCCCGAGCGCCGAGGGGTTCAACGGGAAAAAGTATTACTGGCTGACGTTCAGCTCGAAGCGGCGCGATCTGAACAATCCGCAGCTCTTCGTGAGCGGCGTCGTGACGACCGTGCAGGCCGACGGCTCCGAGGTGATCGACAAGACGTACCCCGCGCTTTACGTGACGTCGCAGGTCCCGGAAGAGAACAACCACACGCCCGCGTGGGACGTGTTCCAGATCGAGCCGCCGCAATGACGCGACGCGACTAAGGCCCGCCCGCCGCTTCCAGCTCGCCCTCCGCCTCCTTCACGTTCTTCGTGAACTCCTTGATGTGGCGGTCGCGCTCCTCGCTCTGCCATTCCGCATCGGAAAACACGCTCTCCGGATAGGCCTTCGTCGTGTGGAAAGGCCCGTCGCGCCCCGGGACGAGCTCGCGGTCGGGGTAGGTGTCTTCCTTGAGCAGGTACGCCTCCACGTCGCGCAGCACGAATGGCGATTTCGCTCGCTCGTCGAGGACGAGTTTGCCGAAAATGCACATTTTCGCCTCCTGCGCGCCCGCGCCGAGCGGATCGTTGTGCTCGAGGTACGCGAATCCGTCTCCCTCGGCGTCGTCCACGCGGCCCACGACCACGTAACGGCCCGGTTTGTCCACCGCGAGGCGCAGGTACAAGCAGAGCGAGCCGTTCTCGATGACCTCGCGCACGTCGCCCGTGAAGCGCGCCGGCGGCGCGGGCGTGTAGACGAGGTTGAATTGCGCGGCGCCTTCCTCGCCCTCGATACGCAGATCGAGGTTCACCGCGATGGGGCCGTGATACCCGCCGAACCCTTCCTTCGCCGGGGCGAAGAGCGCGGCGATCGCGGAGCCGCCCGCGCCTTCGTCGGCGAACGCGACGCGGGCCGGGGGCATCGTGCTCGCTTGCGGCATCGTCTCCGGGACGCGGGCCTCGGCCCGGAGGACCTCGCAACGCGCGGGGCCGTCGCTCGTCGTGCACGAGACCACGAGGCGCGCGGCCTCGTCGCCCACGAGATACATGCGATCCTGCTCCAGCGTCACGCGGGCGTCCGTGAGCTTGTGATCCGGGCGCGCGAGCGGCAGCGTGTTTTTCGCGACGGAATGCGGCTTTTGGAGGTCGGGTTTTTCCGAAAGCGGGCGCGCGCCGGGTGGGTAACGTGTCGCCTGCACATACCCTTCGAGCGTATGCCGTGCTCGCTCCAGGCGTTTTTCGGCGATTTTACGCGCGCTTTCCTCCGCCCCGTCCTCGCCCGCGGCGGGCATCCAGCGTGGCTTCGGGCCGTTCTGGTCGCGGCCAGGCGCGGACCCTGCGGAGTGCGCCGGGGCCGCGGCGAGGATCTCGTCTTCGGAGGGCGCGCGCCGCGGCGAGAGGCGGTCGCGTTGCCAGAAGAGCAGCAGGCCCGCGGCGAGGACGGCCGCCCCGATGACGAGGCGCCGCCGTCCCGGCCGCGGGGAGGCCGTCGTTCCTGCCGAGCGTTTCGTCACGCGGCGGGCTTACTTGGCGAAGTTGACCATGTCGGTGCGCACCGGGGCGATGATACCTGCCCAGGCGCCGTTCGCGTAATGGTTGTACTGCTCCGACGTGTCGACGAGCTCGACGTTGTGGTACGACCATTTCGCCTTGCCGTTGCTCGTCGCGCCCGAGCCCGTCGTGAGCGTACCGTCGCAGAAGAGGTCGCCCGCGTTGCAGAAGCCGCCCGTCACGGAGACGCCGCCGGTCGAGTGGTAGCCGACCGCCTCGTCGTCCTGGCCGGCCAGCGTGGCCGAGTAGAGCGTGCCCTTCGCGCCCGCGAACATGTAAAACCATTTTCCGCGGGTCTGGTTGTGGTCGTAGAGGGCGCGCATCGTGGCCGTTTTCAGGTCGTCCGTGAGCGCGTCGCTCACCGCCCAGGCGCCGATGTTCGCGAGCTCGCTGCCGCCGCCGGCGCCGCTCGCGACGTCGACCCAGTGGATGTTCCAGCCGGTCTGCGTGCCGCCCGCATTGCCGCACGTGCCATTCGAGGACGGGGTCGCGTTCTTGATGCTGCGCGTCGAGCCGCCGAATTTGTCGAGCGCATACCCGATCTGGGCGTCGCCGGCGCTGTGGGCGGCGATGTAACACCAGTTCGCGCCCGTACAGTAGCAATCGAGGGCGTCGCGGATGCGGAAGTTCTGCTCGGAGATGTGGCTCTTGCCGTCCCAGTTGACGGCCTTCTTGTTGATGCCGGCCGCGGTCGCCGACGAACCCCAGTAGGAGAAATCGGTGTACGTGCCCGCCTTGGTCGCCGTGCCGGTGTTCCGGCCGTGAATCCAGAGCGAGTAGTTCGTTGCCGACGCGTCCGGAGCGACGAGGAGCGCGGCGGCAGCCAGAGGTGCGAATGCGAGGAGGAGAGAGGCGCGGGACATCCTTCGAGGAGAATCGAGGGGGCCTTGGGTGTCAAGCAGGAACCCGGCCCGCGACATTCGAACGAATTGCAGAATGGTGGAGCTTTTCCGCGTGGGGTGGAAGGAGCCGTGAGCAGGGGTGGTCCAAATGGTGATCAGGTGGCGCGCATGCAGAGGTCGGTGACCGGGAGCCACACGTAAGGATCTTTCAACGGTCGGGGCGTGGCGGGTAGCATGGACGGTCATGGGACTCCTCACCCGCCGCCGCGCGTCATGCGCGCTCTCGATGTCGGCGCTCCTCGCCTTGCTCCCGGCCTGCGAGCCGCTCTCGGACGACATGGATTTCGTCCGTCAGGAGGTGCAGGTCACGACGCGCAGCACGCTCGTGCCGCCTGCCGATGCGGCGCCCGCCACGCTCAAGGTCATGGCCTGGAACGTGAAATACGGCGCCGCGCGGATCGACTTCTGGTTCGATTATTGGGGCGATCGCGTGCAGATGACGAAGCAGGAGGTCGTGGAGAACATGGCCGACCTCTACCGCCTCGTGAACGAGTACGACCCCGATATCCTCATGACCGAGGAGATCGAGGTGAACTCCCGGCGCAGCGCCTATTACGACATGGTGCAGGGCATGCTGGAGGGCACGAGCCTCAACTACGCGGCCTACATCCAGACCTGGAACAGCCGCTACATCCCCTCCGAGGGCGTCGGCCGGATGGATCTCGGCAACGCGATCTTCTCGAAATACCCCATCAAGTTCGCCGAACGGATCCGGCAGGAGGATCGGACCGATCAGGACGCGCTCACTGCGAAGTTCTACATTCACCGCATGATCGGGCGCGCCGTGATCGACGTGGGCGCGGGGAGGGACGTGGCCGCGTACGTGGTGCACACCGAGGCCTACGACGTCGACGGCACGAAAGGACGGCAGATCCAGCAGATCTACGACGAGATCAAGAAAGAGACGCTCCCGTTCGTGATCGGCGGCGATTGGAACGAGCTGCCGCCGACCGCGATCAAGCTCGTGGGTTTCCCCGACGAACACCCGAGCTCGATCGGCACCGAGTATGAGCAGCCCCCGTACACGCCGGAGATCATGCAGAAGTTCTACGACGATTTCGTCCCCTGGGTGAGCCTCGAAGCCTACGGCACCACCGAGGCCGACCAGAAGCGTTATTTCACGCATACCGTGGCCGGGCCGCTGCGGAACGACGAGCAGGGCAATCCCCAGTTCTGGAACCGCACCCTCGATTACCTCTTCGTCACGAAGGCCGACGCCTGGGCCCCGGGCGGGGCGGACGTGCTCCAGGAGCCGGGGAGGCAAGGGATCCAGAGTGATCCGCAGCTCCTCAGTGATCACGCGCCCGTCGTGGGGACCTGGGTGCTCGGGGGAGGGACGCCGTGAAGCGAGCGTGGTTTGCCGTGATCGGGCTCTTCGCCCTGCTCTCGCCGGCCCTCGCCGAGGCCGAGCCCATGGATGCGCGCGAGACGGCGCGGGTCCTCGACAAGGGAAAACTCTCCGGCGGGCTGATGTCGCCATTCGAGCTCGGGCTCGGGGGCGGCTGGGAGGTCACCACGATGATCGTGCCGTGGCTCTTGCTCTCGCCGAACTTCACGCTCCGCGGCGAGCTCGGCCATCTCGGCAAGGGCGTCGTGGTGACGGGCGAATACGGACTTTCCGTGCCGACGGGCGCAATGCGCTTGACGCAGGGGTATCTGTTCCCGACGTGGGAGACGTCGGGGCAGCGGCCCGGCTGGGTGGTCGCGCCGACGGCGGGGCTCTGGATCTCGGGCGGCGAGCGCGGCGTGCTGACGGGGCGGCTGGAGACGACGGTGGGCTTTTCGCTCGGAGAGAATCCCGCGACGCCTCTCGAGACGTACGCGCCGCTCGAGCTGCTCTTCGCGCCGGCCTTGAACGGTTTCCGGGTCCGGACCGGCCTGGCCTACGATTACGCGATCCTCGATTGGCTGCGGGCGCGCGCCGCCGTGAACGGATATGCGATCGGGCGGAGCCCGCACCCGCCGCGCTCGCCGTTCTACGCGAGCGCGGAGATCGGGCTCGAGATCGGGCTCGGCAAGACGCTGCGCGTGGCGGTCGGGGGGATCTGGTACAATTACGATCAACGCGAAAAGGTCCTTCAAAGAGGGGACGACGGGCGGTGGCGCAGGGCTCCCGTACGAACGAACGATTTTTTTCCGACGTTCGACTTGATTCTGCGACCCCGGTGAAGCGAGGCTAGGGATCTCTGGGGAGGAGCGACCCGTGGAACATCGCGCGCAATTGCCGTCGGTCTCCGAGGAGCTCAGCCGGCGCTTCCTGATCCGCCGCTGCCTCGGGCAGGGCGGCTTCGGCGTGGTGTACGAGGCGTTCGATCGATCCCTCGGCTCGGACGTCGCCCTGAAGGCGCTGCTCACCATGGATCCGGCGGCGCTTTATGCCTTCAAGCAGGAGTTTCGCGCGCTCGCCGACGTCGCGCACGAGAACCTCGTCGGGCTGCACGAGCTCTTCTTCGATGACGGCCGTTTTTACCTGACGATGGAGCTCGTGCGCGGCGTGAGCTTCCTCCGCCACGTGCGCCCGAGCCGCGAAGCTCGCAGCGACGCGTCGGCGATCACGCTCCCGCCCTTGCCCACGGCCCAGCGCGCGATGGCCGCCGAGCTCGCGACGGCCGTCACCATGGACCTCCCCGTCGTCGCGGGGCCGCACGGGACGATCGCCATGGCGACCTTGCCCCTCGACGGACATCAGCCGCCCGGCCCGCCGATCACGCAGCCCGACGCGCAAGGCGAGCTCGACGTGGATCGGCTTCGCCAGAGCCTCGTGGGGCTCGCGAAGGGCGTCGCCGCCATTCACCGCACGGGCCGCGTGCACCGCGATCTCAAGCCCTCGAACGTGCTCGTGACGCAGGAGGGGCACCTGAAAATCCTCGATTTCGGGCTCGTGGGGTCGTTCGAGTCGCTCGCGCGGGATCGCGTGCTCGTGGTGGGCACGCCCGCGTACATGTCGCCCGAGCAAGCGACGGGCGCGTCGGGCCATGGAAGCTCGGACTGGTACTCGGTCGGCGTGATGCTGTACGAGGCGCTCACGGGCATCGTGCCGCACCTCTTCGAAGGGACGAGCATCGAGGATCTGCTCTACGCGAAGCACCTCGTCGATCCGCCCGATCCGCGGGAGATCGCGCCCGGGGCGCCGGCCGATCTGTCGGAGCTCGCGCTGCGCCTGCTCGCTCGGGATCCGAGCGCGCGCGTGGGCGCCGAGGATATCGTGCGGTCTGTCCGCGCCGCGCGGGCGAGCGCTCCGCCCGCGGCGCCGGCGACGCGCTGCGCGAAGCCGAGCTTCGTGGGACGCGCGCGCGAGATCGCGGCGATGCGCGAGGCGTGGAGCGCGTGCGTTCGGGAAAACCAGCCCGTGGTGCTGCACGTGCACGGTACGTCCGGGATGGGCAAATCGGATCTCGTGCGGTATTTCCTGGATGCGCTCGCCGAGGAGCGGGCGCCGATCTTGCTCGAAGGCCGCTGCCACGAGCGCGAATGGGTGCCCTACAAGGCGTTCGACGGCGCGATCGACGCGCTCGCGCGGTTTCTCGGGGAGATCGATTCCGAGGATCGCGGGGCGTTTTTGCCGGCCGGTTTTTCCTCGCTCGCGCGCCTGTTCCCCGTGCTCGGGAGGCTCGCGGAGGAGGGGAGCGAGCCGGAGGCGCCCGATCCGCACGAGCTCCGGCGGCGCGCGTTCGAGGCCCTGCGCAGGCTCTTCGCGAACCTCGCGGAAGAGCGGCCGGTGGTGCTCTACCTCGACGATCTGCAATGGGCCGACGCGGATAGCGCGGCCCTGCTCGAAGCCTTGCTCGCGGCGCCCGCGCCGAAGCTCTTCCTCGTCGCGAGTTATCGCACCGAAGAGGCGCGCGGGTGCGAGCTCGTCGGGCGTTTGCCCTCGGCCGAGGCGCCTGCGTCGTGCCTCCTTTCGCGTGAGGTCGTCGTGGGGCGGCTCGCGACCGAGGATGCCGAGGCGCTCGCGCTGTCGATCCTCGGCGAGGACGGCGAGGAGGCGCGGCGGATGGCCGCGCGGATCGCGCGGGAATCCGCGGGGAGCCCGTTTTTCGTGCAGGAGCTCTCGAGGTACCTGCTCGCCGGGCACACGAGCGAGGGGCTCGACATGCGCGGGGTCGTGGCGGCGCGCGTGGCGCTCTTGCCGGCGCAGGCGCGGCTCGTGCTCGAGATCGTGAGCACGGCGGGCAGGCCGATCGAGCCCGTGCTGATCAAGGAGGCCGCGGCGCTCGGGGACGAGGAAAACAGCCGCGCGCTCGCGGTGCTGCGGGCCGAGGGCCTGCTCCGCGCGAAGGGCGGGCGCGACGAGGCGCGCGTCGAGACGTACCACGACAAGATCCGCGAGTCCGTGGTGCAGGGGCTCGCCGAGGCCGATCTGCGCGCGCGGCACCGCGCGCTCGGCGACGCGATGGAGCTGATGAGCAACGCCGATCCGGAGGCGATCGCCATACACTTCCGGACGGCCGGCGAGCCTTCGCGCGCACGGGCCTACATGGAGCGCGCGGCGCAGCGGGCCGAGCACGTGCTCGCGTTCGACCGGGCCGCGACGTTGTATCGGCTGGCGCTGGAGCACGCGGAGCCCGCGGATGTGGGGGCGCTCGAGCTCGAGCTGGCGAGCGCGCTGGCGAAGGCCGGGCGCGGGGCGGAGGCGGCGAACGTGTTCCTCTCCGCGGCGACGAAGCTCGACGCGCGGCCGGCCCTCGTGGCGAGGCAGCGGGCCGTCGAGCATTTTTTACGCGCGGGGCATCTGGACGAAGGCCTCGCCGCGGCCCGGGAGCTCCTGCCGGCCGTGGGCCTGGATGATCCCGCGACGCCGCGGCGCGCGTTCGTCAACGTCGCCGTGGCCCGCGTGAAGCAGAGGCTCCGCGGCTACCATTTCCAGGAAAAACCCGAGCACGCGATCGACCCCGCTGCGCTCCACCGCATCGATCTTTGCTGGTCGCTCGGCAACGGGCTCGGCGGTGTCGACGCGATCCGCGGCGCCGATTTCCAGGCGCGGCACCTCGCGCTCTCGCTCGAGGCCGGCGAGCCCTACCGCATCGCGCGGGCCTTCTCCTGGGAGGCCGTGCTGCGCAGCCTCGGCGGCGGCGAGAAGAACATCGCCGATGCGCGGGATCTCGCGGCGCGGGCCGAGGCGATCGCGCTCCGCATCGGCCACCCGCACGCGCTCGCGTGGTCGTGCGCGGGCAAGGCGCTCGCGGCGCACAACGCCTACGAGTTCCGCGAGGCCGTGGTGCTCTGCGAGCGCACGATCGCCCTCTTCCGCGAGGCTTGCAGCAACATCGCCTGGGAGATCGCCTCCATGTACGCCTGGTGGCTGCTCACGGCGCTTTTCTACGTCGGCGACGTCCGCTCCCTGCTCGACCTCTTGCCGCGGTGCCGGAGCGAGGCCGAGGCGCTCGGCGATCGGTACATGGAGACCGCGCTCGGCGTGTTCATGACGCCGATGAGCCTGATCCTCGAGGACCGGCCCGAGGAGGCCCTCGCGTCGAGCAAACACGCCCTCGCGCGCTGGACCACGCGCGGCTTCCACACGATGCACTGGGGCGCGTTTTATGCGAGCACCCAGGCCCTGCTCTACCAGGGCGAAGGAAGCCGCGCGTACGCGGCCGTGCATGGGCAAATCGGAGCCATTCACGCGGCGATGATGCCGCGCACGATCAAATCGATCCGGCTGCGGCTCCTCGACCTCCAGGCGCGAACGGCGCTCGCACGGGCGCGCGAGGTCGCGAATCCCGAGCCCCTCGTCCGCGAGGCCCTCTCCCTCGCCGAGCGCCTCGACGCGGAGCGGTCCCACTGGTCCGACGCGTGCGCGCTCGGCATCCGCGCGGCCGTGCTCGCGCGGCGCGGCGACGTGGATCGCGCCCTCGTTTACCTCGCGCGCGCGCGCTCCTCGTTCCGCCGCTCGGACATCGAGCTCTTCGCGCGCCTCTGCGAGCGCCGCATGGGCGAGCTCGAAGGCGGCGACGCGGGGCGGGCGCGTATCGCCGAGGTCGACGCGTGGCTCGGCGCGCAGGGCGTGCCGCGGCCGGATCTGCTCGCCCGGGCCTTGCTCGCCTTCTGACCGCGCTTTACGAGACGCGGAGCATGCAGAATCGCGCGGTCGTCATCGGTGCGGGCATGGCGGGCCTCTCGGCGGCGCGGGTGCTCGAGCGATTCTTCGAGAAAATCACGATTCTCGATCGTGACGAGCTCCCGGAGGGGCCCACCGCGCGCGCCGGAGTGCCGCAGGCGAGGCACGTGCATGCGCTCCTCACGCGAGGAGCCAAGGAGCTCGAGGCCATGTTCCCGGGCTTCCTCGCGGAGTACGAGGCGAAGGGCGCGCACGAGCTCGACGTCGCCCACGAGGGCGCGATTCTGCGATATTCGGGCTGGCAGCAGCCGATGCGGAGCGGCTGCACGGCCTATCTCGCGACGCGGGATCTGACGGAATCGATCGTACGCCGGCGGCTCCGGGAGGGCGGCCGCGTGGAGATCCTTCCGCGCACCGACGCGACGGGCCTGTACGTTCGTCCGGACGCGCCCGGCCGCGTCGCGGGTGTGCTCGCGGTGCAGCGGGGCGGCGGGACGAACCTCACGCTCCCGGCCGATCTCGTGGTCGACGCGAGCGGCCGCTCGTCGAAGGCGCCTTCGTGGCTCGCGTCGCTCGGCGCCGAGGTGCCGCGCGAGGAGGTGGTCGATTGTTACTCGGGGTATAGCTCCCGCTGGTACGAGGCCCCCGAGCAATTGCCGCCCGACTTCTGGTGGAAGATGGTCTGGCTCGACCCTTCGCCCGCGGAGAACCATTTCATCAGCGGCGTGCTCTTCCCGGTCGAAGGGCGCCGCTGGATCATCACGCTCGCCGGGTACGCCAAGCATTACCCGCCGAGCGACGAGGAGGATTTTGTTCGCGCGCTCGGCGAATTGCGCTCGCCGGTCCTCGCGCGTATGGCGGAGCTCGGGAGGCCCATCTCGCCGATCTATTCGAGCCGCGCGAACCAGAACCGCCTGCGCCGGTTCGACGAGCTCGCCCAGCCATTGCCGGGGTTCGTCGCCGTCTGCGACAGCGTGTGTGCGTTCAACCCGGTGTATGGCCAGGGGATGACGGTGGCCACCCTCTCGGCGCGCGCCCTCGAATCCACGCTCTCGCGGGTTTCACTCGGGGATCCGGGCTTCGAGCGGGTCTTCTTCGGCCATCAGCTCCGCGCGATCGAGGACGCGTGGAACCTCGCCACGCGCGCCGACATGCGGTTCCCGGGCGCGAAGAGTGATTTGCCGAGGCCGTCGAGGTTCGCGTCGTTCTTCGACGATTCCATCCAGCACACGATGATCTACGACGCCGCGGTGCTCCGGCGCGTGATGCCCGTGTATTACATGATGAAACCGGCGCGCTCGCTCTTCGAGCCGGAGCTCGTCGCGCGGATCCTGCTCGGCGGCGCGGCGAGCATGGCCGCGTCGCGCCTCCACCCGAGGCCGCTCGCGAAAAACCCTCCGCCGCGCCCGGAACGCTAGGCCGCAGGCTCGTTCGCCCAGTACTTGTCCCGGATCCGCTCGCAGAACGCGACGAGGTTCGCCTTCTCGAGCACGCGCGCCTTCACCGGGTTCTCGGGGGGCGTGAAGACGAGCGGCGCGAGCAGCCCGTACGCCGTCGTGTCGAGCGTCGAGGGCGCGTCGTCCAGGAAAAACGGCTTGTCTCCGAGCAGCTCGGAAGCGGCATCCACGAGCGAGCGGCCCATGGCGTAGACCTCTTCACGCGTGTGCCGCCCGATCCCCTGCGCCTTGAGCATGCTGCGCGTCTGCCGCTGCGCGAACGCGAGGAGCGGGGACACGGCGAAGCGCGGGACCCCGCCGGCCGTCATGCCCTGCGCGATCACGGAGCGGAAGCAGGCGAAATCCTCGTCGCGCCACCAGCGCAGGTACACGAAGACGAAATAAAAGTCGGCCTCGAACATCGATTTCATGGCGAGCCCGAGCGCCCGCTCCTTCGGGCCGAACCGGCCGTCGTTCAAGAGATCGCCGTGCTTCTCGATGAGGTAATCGATGATCTGGCTCGAATCGGGGATCAGCCGGTCGCCGTCCGCCGCGTAGGGGATTTTTCCCTTCGGCGCCTTGCGAAAATCACCGAGCTCGCTGCGATAGGGAAGGCCCGCCATGCGGAGCCACGTCTCGAGCTTGATGACGAATGGACCGAGGTCGGGCATGCCAAACGCGGGGCCGAATTTGTAGACCGTCAGCATGATCGTTCCTTCAGTAAGGGGATTCGTCCTTGCCGTCCTTGCGACCGTCCTTCTCGGGCGGCGGCGGCGGGGGCGGGGGATCGGGCTTCCGCGGCGGATCGCCGTACTCGACGGAGAGCTTCTTCGCGAGCGCGTCGACGATCATCCGCTCGTGGTAGCTCGGCATCGTGGCGAGCTGCACCGTCACGCGCACGACGTCCTTGCCGCTCTTCACGATCTCGATCGAGCCCGCGTGCACGCGTTTTCCGCTCTCGGGGCTCGTGTACTTGAAGAGCAGGTAGCCGTGCTCGGGATCCTTCTCGGTGATCTCGAGCCCGAGATCCACGCGGACGAGGCGCACCGCGGTGCCCCAGGTCTGCTCGAAGGTGTAGGGCGACTCGTAGGCCGTGGCCGCGAGCGCTTCGGGTTCGAAGGCGGGCACGAGGACCACGCCCCCGAGGAGGAACGCACAAAGAGCCATGCCCCGGAGCCTTCGCATGTCCAGCATTTACCCCAAGGCTTCGGCCTTGGAAAAGCTTTCCGGAGCCCGCCGGAGCATCCACAGCCCGAGCCCGAGCGCGAGGAGGTGGAATCCCACCTGCGACGCGTACAGCACGAACACGAACGCGGCGCCGGGGCCCCGGAGCGCGTGCTCGGGGAAGTACATCGCGAGGGCCATGTACGTGGAGAGCTGGAACGCGCCGAAATAGCCGGGCCCGGAGGGGACGAGGATCCCGATGCCGACGCAGCCCATGGTCACACACGCCTCGGCCAGCGTGATCCCCGAGAGCCCCGACCCCCACGCGAGCAGCCACACCCCCGCGGCATTCACGCTCCAGTACGCGGCCGTCTCCAGGAGAAACGGCAAGAGGTGGCGGGGCGAGGGCAAGAAGCGGATGCCCTGCGCGACGCGGTCGACGATGTCCGCGACGCGCTCGCCGAGGCGCGCGGAGACGAGGCCGAGGATGTTCTGGGTCGCGCGGCGGGCGAAATCGCGGGCGAAGAAGAAGACGGCCATCGCGACGAAGGCCGAGAAGAAGACGAAAAGCGTGATGTTGGCGGCGCGGGGGACGGCCGCGACGGGGACGGGGAGATCGCCGATGTGATCGGGGAGGGGATCGAGCGGCGTGGCGCGGCGGAGGGCGACGAAGAGGATGGTGCTCAGCGTGAGGCCGTCGATGACACGCTCGGCCCCGACGGTGCCGGTGGCCTCCCACATGCGGACGGAGCTGCGGCGGGTGATGAGGTACGGCCGGACGATCTCGCCGCTGCGAAGAGGCGAGAGGAGGATGGCGCCGAAGCCGACCCAGGAGACGGACATGACGTCGCGAAGGGAAACCCGGCCGAGCGGGCGGAGGAGGTGGCGCCAGCGAGCCGCGCGGAACCAGTGGACGGCGGCGAGGGAGGCCACGTAGGCGACGACGGTCCAGGGGCGGAGGAGGTCGAAGGAGCCGTCCGGCGGGAGGAGGGGGAGGCCGCCACGAAAAAGGATCCAGGCGAGGCCGAGGCCGCAGAGGAGGGAGATGGCGAGGCGGCCGCGCCAGGGGGTTTGGGGGCGTAGCCCGGCTTGTCCGGGCGTAGCCCCCGAGCGCAGACCGGGCGTTTGGGGGCGTAGCCCGGCTTGTCCGGGCGTAGCCCCCGAGCGCAGACCGGGCGTTTGGGGGCGTAGCCCGGCTTGTCCGGGCGTAGCCCCCAAGGGTTGATCGGGGGAAGGCGCGTCGCTCGGCACGGGCGTCGTCTCGGGCTGAAGAGGCTCGTCCGCGGCGGACACGGCGCGCAGGGTGGCAGGACGAACGGGCGGGGGCAAGGAAGAGCGGCGGTGGCCTTCTTCCAGGCTTCGGCGAAGAATCAGGCGTCGGAAGCGGGCGCGGCCGTCACGCCGTGATCGGCTGGAGCCCAGGGATCGGCGCGGCGTGCTCGGCGCTGCTCGTGGCCGTCACGGAGGGCTCTGTCGTCGCGACGCCCGTGAACAGGCGCGCGGTGAAGTCGTTGACGAACTTTCCCGTGGGATCGGCCTCGCGCCGCGCCCTCTGGAAGCGGGTGAAGCGCTCCCCGTACATCGCCGCCATCTCCCTCGCGCCGGCGCGTGTCGCCTTTCCCAGGTGGAGTTGCCCGCCGTACTTCCAGAGAATCTTCTCCACGTCGGCGAAGACCTCCGTGGAATCGATCGAGAGGCTCGGCGCGAGCTCGATGAAGCAGGTTCGACGGCCCACGCCGGGGCCGAGGAGGCTCTCCGACGTGTTCGGCGTGAAGCGTACCTCGATGATCGTCAAAAACCTCTTCTCTTCGAGGTACGCGAACACCTCGTCGAGGCAGGCCTGGTGCGTGTCGTACGGGACGCCGTATTCGAGCTCGTCGTGGCGATAAAAGAGTTTGCGCGGAAAACCCTCGCGCGCGGGGTAGACGGTGGAGTGCCCATTCATCGTGAGCCACATGAAGGCGAGGCCGAGGTTCGCCACGAGGTCCGACAGGTCGAGGAGCTTCGCGAGGCCGAGCGCGTAGCCGGAGACCAGCATGTCCGTGAGCTCGAGCCGCATCTTGTGCAGCCGGTAGAGCGGAGTCGGGGGCGCCACGGTGCGATCCCAGACGTTCATGCGGACGCTCTCCGTGAAGACGCCGCCGACGTAATAGAAGCTGACGTGCTTGTGCTCCTCGAGGATCGCATCGATGTTCTTCGTGACCCAGTCGCGCTTGACGATCTCGACTGATTTGCGAAGGTTGTACGCCCGCTCGCACTGGATCTCGACCTCGGTGATCACCCCGCACGCGCCGAGCCCGCCGAGCGCCGCGTGGAACATCTCATCCCTCGGGTGGAGCGTCCGCGCGCGACCGTCGGCATCGACGAGGCGGAGAGAGAGGACGTTCGAGGACAAGAACCCCACGTCGCGTCCGGTCCCATGAATGTCGGTCGAGAGGAGCCCAGCGATGCTCTGCGCGTCGGTCGACCCCTGCACCGCGAGCGCGAGGCCATGTTCGAGCAGCGCAGCCGTCAAATCACGCAGGCGAATGCCGGTTTGCACGCGGACCCTGCCAGTCGCTTGGTCGACCGAAAGGATTTTCGTGTACCGGTCGAGCGAGAGCATGGTCCCGTTCGTCAGCGGAGAAGCATTGAAGGTGTGCCCGCCGCCGACCGCCCGGAGCCGCGTCGCCTCCTTGACGATACGGCAGATCTCCGCCTCGGTCTCCGGCGTCTCGAAGGACGCCGGCTGGCTCTCGAAGCTACGGTTCCAGTTCGACCAGATGCCCCGAAGGCTCGCATGACGCCCTTCATGGAGGACGCGCTCGCCGAACGAGGCAATGTAAACGGCCGTATTGGCAGTGTTGATGGCCCAGGTGCGAGCGATCCTTTCGATACGATCGGCCACGCGTCTCCATTCAGGCGCCAAAAAATCGAACTCGAAAACTCCCATGACTCCCCTCCAGGCGGCAAGGCCGTGCCTCGCGCCGTTTCACCGTCGATCACCGGCACCGACCAACGTCGATGCCCTCGAGCGTCGAACCACCCACCCCGACGCCCGGGCCCCCCAAGGCGATGTTGCGACGATAACTGCCGTGCTTCACGGAGGTCAAGCAGTATTGCAGGGCAGTGTGGTGTGCTCCTCCGGGCAGGGGTGTCATCCAGAAGCCGGTTCGCTGGGGCGTTGCCCCAGGCCCCACCGGGGCTATCCGCCCCTGGACCCGGACCAGCGCAAGCGCTGGACCCGGGGTCGATGAACTGCGCGATGCGCAGTTCATCGAACAGGCCGAGCCTGGTGGGGAACGGGTCGGGCGACCCTCTCCAACAGGTCCACGACCAGGTCGAGGAGGTCCACGACCAGGTCGAGGAGGTCCACGACCGGGTCGAGGAGGTCCACGATCGGGTCGAGGAGGTCCACGACCGGGTCGAGGCGGTCCGCGACCGGGTCGAGAAGGTCGAGCGACCGGGTCGAGGAGGTCCGCGACCGGGTCGAGAAGGTCGAGTGACCGGGTCGAGGAGGTCGAGCGACCGGGTTTGCGTGAGGGGATCGACGCGGGGCGGAGGAGATCCGCCCCGGTCCTGATCAGGCCGCGCGCCGCGGACGGCGACGCAGGGCAATCAGCGCTGCGCCGAAGACGAGCACGAAGCCCGTGTGCGTGTCGCCGGTCGAGCCGACGGTGCGGCAGCCGCAGGCGCCGCCGTCCTCGCCCGCCGTGCCAGCGCCAGACCCGCCGCCACCAGCGCCGCCCGCGCCGCCAGCGCCACCGGCACCACCAGCACCGCCCGCGCCGCCCTCGCCACCGGCACCACCAGCGCCGCCAGCACCACCCGCGCCACCCG
>NZ_JASBQE010000030.1 GCF_029960785.1 Polyangium sp. 15x6 | reverse complement strand
GCAGCCGCCCGCGGACGCCTCGGCCGCGCCGCTCAGCGCCCCGTTCGCGGAGCCGCCCGCCGCCGCGCCCTTCCCTGCGCCGCCGGGCGCGGCCGCGCCGGGGCGCGAGCCTACGAACCCGCTCGATCCGAGCGCATCCCGACGAACCCGGCAGGTGCAAGCGGCCGTGATCGGCGTGCTCGTCGTGGGTCTCTTGCTCGCGATCGTGCTCATCGCGTCGCGCCGCTCGCCCGATCCCGAAGCGGCCGTGTCTCCGCCCGAGACGACATCGCCCGATTCGACGGGAGCGGCCACGGCGGCGGGCACGGCGCTCACGCCGGACGAGATGGCCGCGGCAGTCCCGGACGAAACGCCGATCGAAATCCTCGCGGACGAAGCCGCCGCCGCCCCGAGCGCAACACAGGCGCCGCGCCCCTCGGGGTGGAAGCCGATCCCGAAGGGCCACGGGCGGCTCCTGATCCGTGCCAAGGGAGGTACCTGCAAGGTCACCGTCAATGGCGTGTACTACGGTGTGACGCCGGTCGACGTGATCGTGGAGATGGGAAAGCAACGCATCTTCTGCCGCATGCCGACCGGCTCCACGCGATCCAAGGAGCTACGCGCGCCCGAGTTCAAGGTGACCAAGGTCGAGTTCGAAGTGAAGCAATGACGGCGGCCACGGGCGGCCTGCCACGCTCGGAATTTGGCGGGCGACGAAACGCTCGGCTTTCGCTATAGGTAGTATTGGCCAACGTGACGAGCTCAGATACGAAAAACGAGCCCGAGGAGCCCGAGGAGATCGAGGCAGACCTCGAAGAGGACGACGAGGAGGAGCGCCGGGACACGCGCGAGTGGCGTACCCGCTCGTGGCTGCCGAAGGCGCCGCTCTTCGGGCTCGACGCGAGCCTGTCGGAGCTCGGCGTGGCGCTCATGGAAGCCGACGCCGAGGGCCGCCTCGTGCGCATGAACGCGACCGCGGAGCGCCTCACGGGCGAGAGCTTCGAGGAGAGGCGCGGCGCGCCGATCGACGAGGTCTTCCGCGTACGGACGGCCTCGCCGCCCACGCCGTTCCCCTCCGAGGGCTCGTCGGTCGGCCCGCTCCCGACGGGCCTGCTCGGGCACACCGCCTTGCTGGAGCGGAAAGACGGGCAGATCGTGGCCATCCGCCACGCGACGGGCATCGCGACCACGGGCGAGGGCACGCCCGAGCGCGCGGGCAAACTCGTGGTCTTCCGCGACGCGAACGTCGAGCAGCTCCTCTCGCTCCAGATCGCGCGGCAAGCGCGCTACGACGCGCTGACGGGCCTCTTGAACCGCCACGCCTTCGCGGAGCGCATCGAGCACGCGCTCGCGCAGAGCCGCGAGCGCGGCGTGCGGCACGCGCTCGTGTACTTCGACCTCGACCGGTTCCGGCTGGTCAACACGACGTGCGGCCACGACGCGGGCGACGATCTCCTCCAGTGGGTGGCGACGCGCCTGCACGAGATCATGGGGCCGCAGGACGCGGCGGGCCGGATCGGCGGCGACGAGTTCGTGGTGCTCCTCCACGGCCGCGACACGCTCGAAGCCGAGCAGGTCGTGCGCAGGCTGCAGCGGACGCTGCACGAGTTCCGCTTCGGCTGGCAGAAGAAGACGTTCCCGGTCGAGGCGAGCATGGGCCTCGTGCCGTTCGGCGCCGAGTTCCATCGCGCGGCCGAGGTGCTCGGGGCCGCGGATCAGGCCTGCCGACTGGCGAAGGACAGCGGCCGCGGGCGCCTGCAGATCTACATGAACGACGACCAGGACATGGCGCGCAGCCGTCGCGCCATGCAGTGGGTCGCGAGCATCCAGCGCCACCTCGCGGACGGGCGGCTGCGTCTCTTCGCGCAGGAGATCCACGCGCTGCCACCGACGAAGCGAAGGGGCCTGCATTTCGAGGTCCTCGTGCGCGTGGTCGGCGACGAGGGCCAGCTCGAGTCGCCGGTCGGGATCATCCAGGCGGCCGAGGACAGCCGCATGATGGACGAGATCGACCGGTACGTCGTGTCGAGGACGCTGGCGACGCTCGGCTCGCTGCCGAAGGAGCACCTGAAGAACCTGCACACGTGCGCGATCAACCTCTCGGCGCTCTCGCTCCTGCGCGAGGGGCTGCTCGATTTCCTCGTCGAGCAGCTCGGCAAGTACAAGGTGCCGGCGACGAAGATCTGCTTCGAGATCACGGAGACGGCGGCGTTCGCGAACCTGCAGGAGGTGCTCTGGATGATGCAGGAGCTCGGAGCGATGGGCTGCCGGTTCGCGATCGACGATTTCGGCAGCGGGCACGCGTCGTACGGGTACCTGGAGAGCTTGCCGGTCGATTACGTAAAGATCGACGGCATGTTCGTGCGGAGCATGCTGGACAGCCCGCTCCACCGAGCGATCGTGGAGAGCGTGCAGCGCATCGGCGGGATGCTGGGGATCGAGACGGTGGCCGAATCGGTCGAGACGCAGCCGATGGCGGAGATGCTCTCGAACATGGGCATTCATTATGCCCAGGGCTGGCTCTACGGAAAACCGAAGCCGATCGGCGACGTGCTGGCGACGCTGGTCTCGCCGGACGGGAAATGATCTACGGGCACTCGCCCGTGATCGACTCCGTCGTTTCCGCCCCCAGGTTGCATTTGACCTCGTAGTTGCACGTGGCGCTCGCGAAGGAGCACGACGCGGCGAATTGGTTGTCTGGGCAATACGAATCGCTGCACTCGATCCCCGGATCGGAGGGCGGCCCGGCGGGCGGAGCGCCGCCGCCGGACCAGGCATCGCAGACGAGCTTGCCAGCCTCGCAGGAGCATTTGTAGCCCCATTCGACGTACGAGAGCTCGCACGTCTCGCCGGGCTGACACCCGACGCCCTGCCCGCAGCGCTTCTTCGCGCCCGCGAGCGTGCCGCCCGTGCCGCCGCCGCCGCTCGAGGCGCCCCCGTTTGCGCCCGTGCCGCCGCCGCCATCCGAGGTGCTCCCGCCCTCGTCGCTGCAGGCCACGAACAGGAGCAGGCCGGCCGTCATGGCCATGAGGCCAGCCATGGTTCGTCTTACTTCATTTCTTGGTTTCGTGAAGCCTCCAGAGGTACCAGCAAGCAATCGATCGATAAGGCCTCCAGGGCCGCGCGAGCTTGACCATTCGCTCGGGCGTCGGATCCTTCCGGAGGCCGTGGAGCTTTTTCATCCCCTTCTGAATGCCGAGATCCGCGACGGGGAGCACGTCGGGCCTGCCGAGGCGGAAGATCAAGAACATCTCCGCGGTCCAGCGCCCGATGCCTTTGACGCGCCGCAAGCGCTCGATCACGGTCTCGTCGTCGAGCGCGGGCAGCTCGTCGAGCACGAGCGTGCCGCCCTGGAGTTTTTCGCAAAGGTCCCGGATGAACTTGACCTTGGACCCGGACAAACCGCAGGCCCGGAGCGCCTGCTCCTCCACGCGGAGGAGCTCGGCGGGCGGGAGCAACGTGCCTCCGCCAATGGCGAGGACGCGGCCGAAGATGGTATCGGCGGCCTTCACGGAGAGCTGCTGGCTGACGATCGACTCGACGATGGCCTCGAAATACCCGGGCGTATGAAAAGGACCGCTCGTCTGGGCAGCAGCGCCGAGGCGACACGGGCCGACGGACTGGATGAGCTCGGCGAGGCGGGGATCGGCGGCGGAGAGGAAGCGGAGGGCCTCGGCGTGGAGTTCGGGGGCGGTCGCGGTCATGGGGCGATGATCTTACCGAGGAAGATGTCGTTTGTCGTGACGGCCGTCGGGGTGAATACGTGGGGCGCGGGAATCAACTCGGTTCGTCGAGCACCTCGGCGAGCGAACGCGCCACAGCGGCTTTCTCCAGCCATCGCTCGAGGTGCGCGGGATCGCGCTGCGCCAGGATCGTATCACGCACGGCATCCGGAACCGAGATTCCGCGGACCCGGAGCACGGTCAGGAGCGCGCGCGCAGCTTCCTCGGCGCGCCCCTCCGCCTGCCCTTGCGCGAAATACTTCCTCGCGAACTCGCTCTGGTACTCGTATCCCTTCATCATCGCCTCCCCTCCAGCGCCCGGCGAGACGCCTCGTTGATCGAGGCGTACACCAGATCATAGTAGAAACTGGCTCGTTTGTCATCGAGCGCTCCGAGCGCCCGGAGCACCGCTCCCGCGACCGTCGCCGCCTGCTCCGTATCGCCATATGCCATCGCCGAGAGAACCCCCAGCTCGGGCCGTTGGGATGCTTCCGCAGGATCCGTCACGACGGGAATCTCGTCGCGGCGCAGAACGGGCGGGCAGAGCACGAAACCCGCAACGCCGAGCTCGATGGGCTCCGCGCACCACGCGGCGACGGCTCGATCGGGCGCGACGACGAGGAGATCCGCCGGGCAACGGTGCCGGTCGCGCGAGACCGTGAGATAGGCCGGCCAGGTAAAACGTTTGTCGTCGTCCTTCTGGAGCTGGACCTCGACGATGACGACCCGAACGGGTTTGTCGCCGTCGAGGAGCAGGACGACCACGTCGGCGCGGTACTCGGCCGGCCGAGTCTCGGTGAGGTCGACCGAGACGACTCGGGCTTCGCTGTATGGCGGAAGCTCGACCCGGAGCACCTCGACGAGCAGCTCCGCCGCGAGGGACGGGCGATTGCGGAAGAGGTCGACGAGGACCTCGTGGCGCATCGAGCTCATGGACGCAACGTGGCATGCGCGCGCGGAGGGGAGCAAGAAGATGGACAGGAAAAACGCGTTCCGGGAAAAACCTGGGCCTCGGCTCACCTGTGTCGAGCGGGAGGTTCGTTCGTCATTTCCCCCGCCTCCGAAAACTCGCGCCCAGGTCCCACCCATCCCCGCCCCTCGCGAGCACGAGCTCCGGCATCAATCCTCCCGACACCCGAAGCTCCCCGAGCACGCCCACCCGCAGGCTATGCGTCAGCGCCCGCGCGGACGCATTCGGCGCGAGCTTCGGTGGCTTCATCGCGAGCTCCTTGGCCCGCGCCGGGTCGTCCGCCGTCGCCAGCGATAACAATGCCCCGAGCGGCCCCGGCTGCGAAGGTCGTACGATATCGATCGAGAGCGCCACCTGCCCCCGCGCCCGGCGCCGACCGAGCTCCACGCGCGCGAGCGTCGTGACCGTCACCTCGTGCCCGGGCCTCGACAAGATCGGCGCGAGCGTGCGCGCCACCTCGACGAGGTGCGCCGATGCTTCGTCCACGAGGAGCTCCGAAGGCGGCCCGCCCCAGCCCGGATCCCCATGGGCCGGCGGCAAAAGCCCGAGCCCGAGGTGCGACAAACGCTCCGGCGGAACCGCGTCCACGAGCCGCTGCGCGACCGAAGGCGCGCCGTAGCTCCCAGCCTGGGGGCCCGTCTGCAAGACGATCCACGCCGCACGGCCGAGGTCGAAGCGGACCGCGCCCTTGCGCTCGCCGTGCAGGCCGAGCCCGAGCCAGCCCACGTCGTCCCGCTCCGCCTCGAATCGGCGTAACGACATCGCGAGGTCGTCCGCGCGCGCGACCTCGATCCCGTCGAGAAACGCCGCGCCTCGCGCCGCGAATGCATTCCTGGAGAGCACGAGCCCACGGTCGCCGCATTCCGCGCGAAATGCGCCCGTCCCGTCCGGCGCGCTCGGATCGAATTTCTGCGGCACCACCGAGACGAGCGGGGAAGCGAGCGCGCGGGCGAGCTTGTGCGGGTCGGTCGTGCCAAACACCACCGCCAGAGGATCCTTCGGGTAAGGCGTGGGCTTCGGGACCTCCGCGAGCACCGCCGCCGCGCCCCGGCCGCGGGCACGCTCGATCGAGAAGATCACGTCCGCCGCGCCGAGCGTCTCCTTGCGCGCCGTGCGCAGGCCTTCGCGCAGGCGCACGACCGTGCCGAGCGCCTCCTTCGATGGGAGCGATTGCGCGAGCGTCGGGACCGGGTGGCCCGCGGCGTCGAGGGCGAAAAGCGGGTCGGCGATCGCCGACCCGAAGAGGGCCGCGGTCGGGTCGCGCAGGTCGTGCGGGTCGATCGAGCGCGTGGGCCAGGGCAAATGCAGCGAGAAGCGACCGCCGTGCGGGGTGCGGCCGAGCGCAGCGGCGGGAGGCGTCGCGGCCGCGAGGGCGGTCGCCAGGGAGGCGCCGAGGAACGTGCGCCTGGACAAACGATTGTCCCAGCCGAACATTTCGCCGCTCATCGCACCACCCAGATCTCGTCCGCGGTCGCGACCACGAACGGCGCGCGCCCCGGGCCATCGGGAGGACAAACCGCGAGCGCGCGGACGCCCGCCGCCGCCGGCAAGCGCAGGATCTCGCGCGCGCGCCCTGCCTCCCCCGCCGCCGCGCGCGCCCAGGTGCGCACGACGACCGCGTCGTCGAGAGCATTCGCCACGTCGAGCCCGCTCAAGATCTCCGGATCGCCGTCCTGATCGAGATCCCCCACCGCGAGCTGCGCGCCCGCGCCGGTGATCGTCTCGACGTGCCCCGCGTCGTCGCGCACCTCGACCACGCCGCGATCGCTCCGCGCCGCGAGCACGGTGAAACGCTGACCCCGCGGCGTCACGAGCGAGGCCGCGGCGAGCACGTCGAAGTTGCCCGACGTGGCCGGCGTGATCGTGGTTTCTCCGGGCAAACAAGGCACGAGCGGGCCCGTGAGCCACCCCGACGCGACGCGCGCGCAGCCGCTCGCCTCGCCCGCCGAGACGGGCAAACCCGCGAGGGGCGCGACGACCGCGAGCTCCGCGTCGAGGCGCAGCGCCTTCGCGCGATCCGTCACGCCGACGTCGGCGAACCGCGTGACGCCGCCCGCTTCATCCTTCTGCTCGACGAGCCCCGCGAGGCCGATCGGCTCGCGCAGCGGCGACGGGTGCAGCGGCGAGAGGTCCGACCAGGAGCGCGAGCGCAGCGGTAAAACCTTGCCGTCGCGCAGGCGCAGCGTGGTGACGCGGCGGCGGCTCGTGCTCAGGATCTCGAGCGCGCCGTCGCCGTCGAGGTCGCCGCACGCGAGGGCCACGACGTCGGACTCGAAGTTCTGGCCACGCGTGACGTTTGCTTTGGCGAGCGGTACGGGTTCGAGGAAGCTACGAATCTCGGCGTCGATCGGCGCCTCGGCGAAGGCGTGCGCGAGCGGGCCCGGCTCGGGATCACGAATGCGCGCCCAGACGGTACGCGGGACGGGGAAGACGTCGGCGGTGACGCGGAGCTTGCCGCCGCCGATCTCGACGACGAGGTGGACGAACGATCGCTCGCCGCGCGCCGCCACGCGCGCATCCGCGAGCGAGAGCGGGCTCGGGTGCGCGGAGCTGCCCGCGCCGAGGCGACCCGCGAGGAGCGAGGCGATACGCGCCGTGAGCTCGGCCCCGCGCGGCGCCGGCGTATCGGAGACGAGCGGCGCGGCGACGACGAGGGCGCGGAATGGAGCGGGCGCGAGATCCGCGGCGAGGGACGCGGCCACACGGGCGACGGAGGCGCGCGGCGGGCGCGGCGCGGCGGCGGCCGGCGGAGGGTTCGTCGGGGCCGGGTTCGTCTGCGCAGGGTTCGTCGGGGCCGGCGCAGCAGGCTTTTTCGGCTGGGCGCCGCCGTTTCGCGGGACGAACAGGGCGAGGACGATCGCCGAGACAAACGCCCCGCGCGCGATCCTTCCGCGCGAAATGTCCCCGAGCTCGCGCGAGCACGTCCCCTCGGTGCGTAGCGGCAGGGCGGCCACGCGCTCAGAATAAGCGAGCGGGGGGCGCGTGGCTACTCTGCGATCAGCGCGACCGCTCGGTCGAGGGCGCGGCGTCTTCCTCCTCGGGCAAACCCGCGAGCCTGCGCGCGGTCGGACGGATCCCCTCGGCGAGCGCGGCGTGCCCTGCGAGCGCGTACAGGCCGCAAGCCGCCTCGGTGACGCCCTGGTACGTCGAGAGCCACCGGACCATCGCCAGGTTCTTCGTGCTCTGCGAGAGGATCGCCTCGCGCCTTTCGCGGTCGACGTCCGCGAGCGCGCGCCGGAGGTCTGCAATGGCGAACCCGAGATCTTCCGCGACGGCGAGCGGCGCGATGGCGAGGCTCTTGATCTTCGGCGGCTCGACGAGCGGGCGCTCCCGAAGGAGGCGCTCGACGGTGCTCGCCACGCGAAGAAGAACCTCGGGATCGTCGGGGATCTGCGAGGGGATGCCGTACGCGGCGGCGACGGGCACGCCATAGGTGCTCGCGAGCGTGGTGCGGAGCGAGAGGAGCAGGGCTTTGAGGCCCTCGACGCGCTCCTCGGCGAGCGCGCGTGGAGCGTCGTCGTCCGCGAGCTCGCGCGCGTGGGCGAGGTCGGCGGAGAACATCGTCTCGGTCGAGCGCGCGAGCAGATCACGCAGCGCGTGGAGGAAGCCGGCGACGGTGATGTCGCGGGGCGGGCCCTCCGGGAACAGCGCGATTTCGAGCTCCTTGGCGATCTCGGGGGTGTGCTCGTTCAAGGAGGCGAGCACGGTGCGGCTGATGGAGACGCGATCCGCGATGAGCTTGGAGGGTTGCGACATGGGAGGGGACTATGGATACCGCCCCGCGGGCAGCCTGAGAAGACCTCACGCCTTCCAGAGCCGGAGCCCCGCGGGCACGACGACGAGCGCGACCACGAGCCCCGCCACGCTGCCGAGCGCGCCGACGAGGCCGAGATCCCGCAGGCCGTCGAAGCGGCAGAGCGCGAGCGCCGCGAAGCCCGTGGCCGTCGTGAGCGCCGTGGCCGCGACGGGAGGGCCCTCGTCTCGCAAGGTCTCGCGAATCACATCGTGTTCGACGCCGGGGGCTCCGGCCTGCCCAGAGGGCCGGCCCGTGCCCCCGATCGCCCCGTCCACTTCGCGGGCCCGGTAGAGCAAGAACATGCCCTCGTCGACGGTGATCCCGAGCAGCACGGGCAGGACGAGCGCGTCGTAGGCATGCAGCGGGATGCCGAGGATCCGCACGAGGAGGAGCACCGCCGCAATCTCGCAGAGGACGACGATCGCCGCGATCACCACGTCTCGCGCGCGCCGAAGCGACATCGCGAGCGCGGCGACCACGAGCACCGCCGCGACGCCGCCGATCTTCGGCAAGTCCTCCGCGAGGCTCTGCCGCAGCACGACTTCGAGCCGCGCATACCCGGTCAGCATGGCTCGAGGATCGGTCTGCCGCAGCGCTTCCTCGACCCGCGCCGTCGCGCCGGGCACTTCGCGCGGCCGCACGTAGAGCGCCACGAGGTGGTCGCCGTCGTCCGTGCCGAGGTAACGCGACAGGAGGATCGAGGCCGTGCTCTTGCGGAGGTCCTCGATCTGGACGAGGTCACGCGAGGGCGCGCGCATCGCGTCGAGCGCACCCGCGAAACGCGCCGGGGCAAACCCCGTCTCCACGAGCGCTTTTTCGAGCTCGTCCGCCTTCGCCGGGAGGCCTTGCGCGTCGCGCGCCAAAAAGCGCGCCTCCTGCGTCTCCTTCGCGGGCGCGAGGGCCGTGAGCGCGTCGACCGCCTCGACATCGTCCTTCATCGCGGAGAGCGTCTCCGCGAGCCGATCCCCGCGCGCCCGCGCGCGCTCGAGATCCCGATCCGCGACGAGCACGACCCATTGCCCGCGTTTGCCCCCGAACGCGTCGAACACCGCCTGCTGCACCTTCAGCGGCTCGAGCTCCTTTGGCCGCACGGCCACGATCGACTCCGACAAACCCGGCGCAGCGCCCAGGAAAACGGCCCCGACGGGCAGGAGCGCGACGATGGCGAGGAGCGCCGCGCGCCGGCGCGTGCCCGAGAGCCAGGCGAATGCATCGGTCCAGCGCACGGGCGCCGGTGGAGGCGGGGGCTTTCGTTCGAGGAGCGCGCCGACCTCCGGCGTCACGAGCACGATCGCCACCGCCGTGAGGAGCTCGCCCGCGGCGCAGAGCAGGCCGAGCTGTTGCATGGCCTCGATGCTCGAAAACGCGAGCGCGCCAAACGCCGCGGCCGCCGTCCCGGCCGCGAAGAGGACGCCGCGCGCCGTCTTCGCCCGCGCCACGCGCGCGGCCTCGCGAGGCGGAAGACCCGCCCGCCGCGCTTCGAGCAGCGCCGCATAGACGTGCACGCCCGTGTCGACACCCACGCCCACGACGACCGACATGAACGCGATCGCGATCGCGGACAAACCACGCGGGAGCGCCGCCGCCACGGCCGCGGTCCACACCGTGCCGAGCAGGAGCGGCGGCATCACGGCGACGAGCGCGCGCACGCGCCGGAAAATCAAGGCGAAGACGAGCGACGCGACCACCGTGGCGAGGGTGCTGGAGATCGAGAGATCCCGCGTCAGCATGGCCTCGGTCGCCGCCGCAATCGCATGGCCGCCCGTGAGGCCGAGCTTCATCTCGGGGTGGGCCGCGCGAAGCGGCGCGAGGACGGCCTCCGTGTCCTCGACGAAGCGCCGCGCGTCCTCGCCACGCAAGGCCTGTCCGCGCGGCTCGGCGAGCACGAGGTGCGCCTTGCCGTCGTCGGTGGCGAACGCGCCGTCCGGTTGCGTGCGCACGCCGGAGCCGATGTCCGCGCCCTCGTAGGCGAGTTGCCCGAGCCGGAGCGGGTCCGCTGCGACGATGTCGGCGACGGCGCCGCTGCCCGGCGCGAGGAGCATGGCCCGGCTCTCCGCGAGCCGCGCGCGCATCCCCTCGGGCGTGAGCGCGCCGCGCAGGCGCTCCATCGCGCGTGGGTCCGCGTGGCGAAACACGAGCATCGGATCGAGGGCGCGCGAGGTGTCGATCCGATCGGCGGCGCGGGCCACGCTCGGGCGTTTTCCGAGCTCGGCGGCGATTTCGGCCGAAACCTTCGCGTTCGTCTCCGGATCCGGCCCCTCGACGAGCACGACGGCGAGGTCGCCGCCGCCGAAGCCACGCACGTACCGACGCAGCGCCGCGGCCTCGCCCTGATCGGGCAGGAGCGACGCGACGTTCGGGTCGAGCCGGAGCCGGAACGTGACCGCGAAGAGCGCGAGGAGCGTCATCCCGACGAGCGCGAGCGTGACGGCGCGCCTCGCCGGCCACCGTTTCGACCCGGGAGCAGACATCGGCGCTTCGATACGCCGAGCGCCCCCGTCCGGCAAGCCGTACGTACGCCGGAGCAAAAACGATCCGCTCGATGAAGAATCAAAAAAAGTCGGGAACGATGCGGCCCTGTCGATGTCGGGTCCATCGCCATGCGGACCTCCTTCGTTTCGTACACGCGCCGAGCTTCCATCCTCGCCTCGATCCTCCTCTCCGCGAACGCCGCTTCGGCCGATGACGTGCGGGGGTTACGATCGGACAAACTGGTGGAGAAGACGCACGTGGTCGATCTCCGCATCGGCCACGGCCACGCGGACCTGGTCGTGCGACGCACGGTCCACAATGGCGGTCCGCGGCACGATCAGGCGACGTTTTACATCGACGTGCCGTCCGGCGCCGTGGCCGTCGGACTACGCACGCTGGGGACCCTGGACGGCAAACCGCACTGGTTCGACGGCGAATTGCTGGAAGCGGAGAAAGCAGCGGCGCGGTATCGAGAGCTGACGGGAATCGGCGGGTATTACCCGAAGGATCCGGCCTTATTGTCGTGGCGAAGCCAGAACCTGCTCGCGCTGCAGGTGTTCCCCTGCCCGCCCGGCGAGGACAAGACGATCGAATACACGCTGCGGCTGCCCACGCAGTACCGCGAAGGGCGTCATCACCTCGATCTCTCGGCCCTGGGCACCGAGGAGCTGCCCGCCGAGGCGACGGTGTCGCCGATGATCGCGGGCGAGGCAATTTTCGTCGATGATACGCGGCAAAAGGCCCCGGCGAAGATCAGCCTGAAGGAGGCGGTGGACCTTTCGGTCGCGCCCGCGAGCGAAAAACCCGTCGAAGGCGCGCTCGCGTCGGTGGGATTCGCCAAGCAGAAGAACGTCGTCCATTTCCACATCGACGCGGCGCCCGCGCTCTCGCGTGTGCCTCGCGGCGCGCACGTCGTGGTGCTGATCGACGCATCTCGATCGCTCGATCCGGAGCAGGTCGAGGCAGAGGTCGCCATGACGCGGGCGTATCTCTCCCATTTTCCGGACGCCCGCGCGTCCGTGCTCACGTTCGATCGCGCGGTGCACGCCTCGAAAAAGGGGTTCGTCTCGGTACGTGAGGCGCTCGATGGGCTCGATGGATCGAAGATTGTCCGGCAAAACGGCAGCCACATCGACGAGGCGCTCTCCCGCGCGGACGCGCTACTCGCGGCATTGCCGGAGAGCACGCCGAAGCGGATCCTGGCCTTGACGGACACGCGCACGCGGCAGGAGCTCACGCCGGAGCGGCTGCGTGGTCAACTCTCGAAGAGCGGCGCGCTCTTGCACGTCGGCGTGGTGGACGGCGCGTTTTCGACCACGCTCACGCGCGACGACGCGCACGCCTGGGCTTCGATGACGCGGCCCACGGGCGGGCTCGTGTGGCAAGCTTCGATCGATACGGCCGATCAGGGCGACGAGCCCCGGACGGTGTACGAGGAGCTCGCGCGTCCCAAGCGAATCGACCATTTCCAGGTGCACGCGCAGGGCATTGCCCCGGAGACGCTCACGCCTCCCGAGGTGCTGGTGGAGGGCACGTCGTTCGAGGACCTGCGTTTGTCGGAGAAACAGGTTCCGTTCGTGGAGGTGACGGGCGAGCTCTGGGCGACGCCCATGCGCCGGGTGCTCGTCGCGGACGAGGCCGAGAATCGACGGTGGGCGGGGCTCGTGTTCGGCTCGGACCTGCTTCATTCGATCGAAGAAGCAGACATGATGCCGCTCGCGATGATGGGGCGGGCCGTGTCGCCGGTGACGAGTTATCTCGCGATCGAGCCGGGCGTGCGTCCTTCGACGGAAGGCCTCGAGGAATTCACGGGGAGCGGCTGGGGGTTCGGGTCCGGCCTTGGCCGGCTCTACGGCGGGCACCGCGTGAAGCCGCCGCAGATCAGCATGTTCGACAAGCAAGCGTTCCTGAAGGACGAGCTTTCGCGTGGGCTTCAGGCGTGCGGCGGCGCGGGGAAAAAGACGACCGTGGGGCTCGAATCGACGCTCGAGGAGATCGTCTCGGTGCGGGCGACGATCGACGGGGAAAAGGCGGGGTCGAAGCTCGTCACGTGCCTGGAAGAGGCGGCGTGGGGAATCGAGCTGCCGACAGCGTTCGCCGCGGTTTGGCAGGGTTTTACGGTCGTGCTTTGAGCGGACCGCGTTTCATTGCAGCGCGGCGTTCCACATCGCCTGCCAGAGCTCGGGGTACGCGCTCGCGACGCGCGCCGGGGCGTGGTCGCAAAGCGCGCGCGCCGCGAGGTCGAATGCGAGCGCGCCTTCGGTGCGAGGCGTGAGCGAGCGCTTGCATTTGCGACCCGGCCGTTCGGGCGGGCTCGGCGGGACGGGCAAGGACGCGCGGGCGGCGCCGCGGTTCAGGACCGCGGAGACGCTGCCGATCCCCTGCGCGGCCCGGCGCGCGACGGCCTCGGAATAGACGCCGTCTCCGAATTTCTCGGCGATGAGCTGCAGGATCGAGGTGTGGTCGAGCAGGCCGCCGTGGATCGTGCCGCGCTCGACGAGCGGCGAGACGACGAGCGCAGGGACACGTACGCCCGCCGTCTTGAACGGCCCATCGTGGATCGGCGGCGGCGAGACGTGGTCGTAAAAGCCTCCGTGCGAGGCATACGTGACGATGAAGAGCGTGCGGCCGAAGCGCTCGGCGTTCGACGTGAGCGCCTGGTAGACCTGGAGCAAGAATCGCTCGCCGGGCGCCATGGGCAGGGGCGGGCGGTTGTCGTTCGGCGGGCGGCCGAGGTGGAAAGGCGCGTCGAAATAAGAGGGCTCGATGTAAATGACCTTGGGGAACGTGGCGTCGGACTCGTTCCGGACGTCGTCCGCGAGCCGTGCAGCCGGGCGGAAGCGATCGCTCGTGACCTCGCCGTGCATCCAGGGGCAAAGGGTGAAAAAGGACAAACCGTCGTGATACACACGATATCGGATGCCACGCTGCCTCATCCAGTCGAAGACCGTGTCGTGCAGCGGCAGGAGGCGGGGCGTGGTGTCCGCGAGTAGAGAATAGCCGCACGTCGCCATGAGCCGGTTCGGCGCCATACCCGTGGGCAACGGAGCGAACCAGCGGTCACAGACGGCATAACTCTTCGCCAGGAAATTCGTGACGGGCGCGCCCGAGCACCGCAGAAAGCCCATCGGCAAGGTTCGCGACGCGCGGTGCGCCGAAAGCGCATGCGCCCGCACGAAGCCATCCATCGCGCGCTCGCCCGAAGAGGTCCTGCGGCCGAGGGAGAGGTGGACGGAATGGCTATCCTCGGGGAGCTCCGCAGCCATTGCGCCGTCGCGCATCTCGTGCGGGTGATGCACACGCCCCTCACAGGTGTTCTCGTAGCGCGTGTCGAGGAGCTTCCCGTCGACCGGCGTGCCCACGAGGCCATCGAGCTGCCCCTCGTACGACCCACCGTCGAGGCTCAGATGGCCGAGGACGTGATCGAACGACCTGCTCTGCATCATCAGGACAACGATGGTGTCGATGTCCTCCAGTTTGTCGCGCACGGCCTACCTCCAACCGGTTAACCGTCGAAATGATAAATGGGGTTTGCACGCGGCGTGCCAGCGTGGAACGATGCACTCGTGAGCTTGGATAGGGGCTCGACACACCGCGGCGATGCCCCGCGCATCACGGCCCACACCGGACGTATCGCCGACGTGTCGGCGGACGTGTCCGTCGACATGTCGAACGCGTCGTAGGCTTGTAGGACACCCCCTTTTCGTGATATCAATAGTACGTGTCCTCACAAGACGCGGAGCTCTCGACGCTCGATGGGCTCAACCCGCCGACACACGCAGACGGCCCCGAGGCGGGGTTCGGTAGCTCCCATATCCCCGCGTTGACGATTGTCTGGCACCCGACGCTGGAGCGGGTCGGCGATCGAGCGCTCCTGCCGTTACGTCACGGGGGTGCCGGCGTCCCTCTGTCGCGGCTCGAGCCCGAGTTCTCGCGCCCGGGTTCGAGTAAGCGCGAGCCACTCGGCGACGCACACGTGAGCCGCACACCCATTCGCCTGCACCGACTCGAAAACGATTGCATTCGCATCGAAAGGCAAGACAGCCCCACGCGGGTCGTCGCGAACGGAACGCCGCTCGAAGGCTATCGCGATTTCCTCGAGAGCGATTTGAAGGCCGGGATCGTGCTGGAGCTCGCGAGCCGCATCGTGCTCCTCTTGCACCTCGACGAGCTGCGCCAGGAGTCGGGGGATAACCTCGGCCTCGTGGGCGCGAGCCTGGGAATCGAGCGCGTCCGCCGCGAGATCCGGCAGCTCACGAGCCTCGACGTGCCCGTTCTGGTGCGCGGTGAAACCGGGACGGGCAAAGAACTCGTCGCGCGTGCCCTCCATCACATGGGAGTGCGACGGAGCCGGCCCTTCGTGGCCGTGAACATGGGCGCCATCCCACCCGCGCTCGCCGCCTCGGAGCTGTTCGGCGCCGACCGGGGCGCCTTCACGGGCGCGCGCGCCCACTCCGGATACTTCGGCGCCGCGGAAGATGGGACGCTGTTTCTCGATGAAGTGGGCGAGATGCCGCTCGACGTGCAGGCGTCCTTGCTCCGGGCCCTCGACGTGGGCGAGGTGCAGACGCTCGGGGCCTCGCGTATGCGAGAGTTGCGGGCGCGTATCGTCGCAGCGACGGACGCGGATCTCGAAGTGAAGGTGCAAACGGGGGCCTTTCGCGGGCCGCTCTTGCATCGGCTGGCGAGCTACGAGCTCGTGATTCCGCCCTTGCGCCAGCGGCGGGACGATATCGGGCCGCTGTTCGTACATTTTCTCCGCACCGAGCTCGATCGCTTCGGAAAGGCGGACCGGATCACATTGAACCAAGTGGGGCTCCCCGCGTCGTTCATGGCGGCGCTCGTTCGCCACGATTGGCCCGGAAACGTGCGGCAGCTCCGGAATGTCGTGCGGCAGCTCGTCCTCGGGAGCCACGACACAGGCCCGCTGGATCCAGGTCCGGCGCTCGCGGCGCTGCTTTCGATGAACACGCCGCCCGCGGGCGGAGGCTTCGGGAGCGCCGGCGGCGCCGAGGCGGGGGCCTCGCCGACGAAGGAGCCCATTACGCCGCGACGCAGCCGCAAGCCGAGCGACGTGACCGAGGAGGAGCTGCACGAGGCGCTGCGCGCGTGCAACTTCGACATGAAAGCCACGGCCGAGCGGCTGAGGATCCCGCGGAGCTCGATCTACAACCTCGTCGATCAACACAAGGTGCGGCGCGCGAGCGACCTCGGACGGGAGGAGATCCTGCGCTGCTTGAGGGAATGCGACGGGAACGTCGAGCTGATGGCGAGGCACCTCGGCGTCTCGAAGGTGGCGCTGCAGCGGCGCATGCGCGAGCTCAAGATCGGCTGAGCGCTCGATCGACGCGCCCAGGGCGCATGTTTCGGCTAGGATGCGCTCCCGCCTGCCATGTCATCCGCCTCGGCCGCCCCCCACGCCTCCGTTCGTCCCACCCCCACGCTGCGGGAGTGGCTCCGCGAAGGTCCCTTTTCCATGGGCCTTTCGTCGGGGTTCTTCGGGTTCTTCGCGCACGCGGGGGTGATGACCGTGCTCGAAGACGAAGGGCTCTTGCCCACGCGGGTCTCGGGCTCGAGCGCGGGCGCGCTCGTGGGCGGGATCTGGGCGGCGGGCGCGAGCGCGGTGACGATCCGCGACGAGCTCTTGCGGCTCAAGCGCGAGGATTTCTGGGACGTGCGGCTCGGGCCGGGGCTGCTCGCGGGAAAACTCTTCCGCGCGCGGCTCGAAGCGCTCTTGCCGGTGCGCTCGTTCGATCGGTGTCGCGTGCCGCTCGCGGTGAGCGTGTACGACGTGTTCGCCCGCGGAACGCGGGTGCTCGCGGAAGGGCCGCTCGCGCCGGCGATCCAGGCGTCGTGCACGGTGCCGGGGCTGTTTCACCCGGTCTGGCACGAGAGGCGGCCGCTGCTCGACGGCGGGATCCTCGACCGGCATGGGCTCGCCGGAATGCCCGCAGAGGAGCGGCTTTTTTATCACCACCTCGCGTCGCGCTCGCCTTGGCGAAAGGTGGATAGCCCTTCGCTGAAGGTGCCGGAGCGCGCGGGGATGACCGCGCTCGTCATCGAGGCGCTCCCGCGCGTGGGTCCGTTCCGGCTGCCCGAAGGCGCGCGAGCGTTCGACATCGCGGCGCGGGCGACGAAAGAAGCGCTTTCCCGGCCCGCGAAGGGCCCCGAGATCTGCGTGCAGGGAGGTTCGACATGACAACCGAATCCACGAAAAAACCGTGTCTCATCCGGGCCCGCGATCGCGGACCCGAGGCCTCGATGTCGCATCCGTTCAACCCGAATTCGCTGGTCCACGGGCACCTCTTGGGCATGGCGACCGGGCTCGAGAGGATCGGGGTCAATCTGATCCGGGTCCCGCCGGGGAAAGAGTCGTTCATTTATCATCGCCATCACGGAGAGGAAGAGTTCCTCTACATCCTGAGCGGCCGGGGCATCGCCGAGATCGGGGACGAGGAATTCGAGGTGGGGCCGGGCGATTTCATGGGTTTTCCCGTGCCGTCGGTCGCCCACCACCTCAAGAATCCGTTCGAGGAGGACCTCGTGTACCTCTCGTGCGGCGAGAAGAAGTCGACCGAGATCGCCGAGTTCCCGCGGCTCGGCAAGACGATGATCCGCTCGGGCAACCAGGTCTCGCTCTTCGAGACGAGCGCGGCCGAGGCGTTTCCCGGGCTCGAAAAGGTGAAATGAAGCGGGGCGCGGACGATCGGCAGCCTGTGGAATCATCGTCGCGAGCGCCCCGAAGCTAGGGCGACGGAGCGAGGAATCCAGAAGGATTTCGAGCGATGTCGACCGACGATTCGGGGCGCGCAGCAGATGAGTCCACAGGCTGTCAGGGGCCGCCGCCCGAGAGCACGACGTAGGCGATCGGGACCGCCGCGCCGACGAGCACGAAGATGCCCCCCCGGCCGATCAAACCCTTCCGGCCGGGAAGCATGAACATCCCCGAGAACGCGAGCAAAAGGAGCAGGACCGCGTAGCCGTCGGCCACGTAGGTCCACGCCTTCTTGCCGCGGTTCAGGTGCAGCCAGTTCGCGAGCCGCAGGAAAAACCGCGGCTGTTCGCCCTCGTCGAGCACCTTGCCGGTCTGCGTGTCCACGTGGAGCGTGCGCCGGTCGAGCGTGATTTCGAGCTGGTTCGGCGCCGCGCGGTAGACGTCGCTCGGTTTGGCCGGGATGTTCAGTCTTTGAAGGACCCGCTCGGCGACGGCCTGGTCCTCGCCTTCGAGAGGGCCGCCGAGTTCGTGCGTGGATTGGTAGCTCTTGAAATTCGGGTCCCAGTCCGCGATGTGGTTCACCGCGAGGCCGGACGCGGCATACACGAGGGTGAGCCCGACCGCGAGGTTTCCCGCGTCCCGGTGGACCGTGCGCAAGAGGCCTCGCAGGGACAATCGCCGCCGGGGCTCGGGCGCGCCCTCAGCCATATCGCTCCTCGGCCCACGGGTCGGCGTGGTTGTGGTAGCCGCGCGTCTCCCAGTAGCCGGGCCTGTCGGTCCGGACGAACCTGACGCCCGTCACCCATTTCGCGCTCTTCCAGAAATAAAGGTCGGGCACGAGCGCGCGGGCCGGCGGGCCATGCGGGCGCGTGAGCGGATTGCCCTCGTGCTTGTGCGCGATGAGCACGTTCGGCGCGGTCGCCTCGGCGAGCCGGACATTGGCCGTGTATCCATTCGCCGCCTCGAAGATCACGTGACGCACGGTGTCGCGCACCTTCGCCATCTTCGCGAGCTCGGCGACCTTGACGCCGGTGAAACGCGCGCCGAGCACGCTCCAGCCCGTGACGCAGTGGACGTCGCACGTCTGCTCGGTCTGCGGCAGCGCGAGGAGGCCCGCGAAATCGAGCTCGAAAGGATTGTCGACGTCGCCGTGGACGCGGAGCTTGAAGGCCGAGGGGCTCGGGTCGCCCGGCTCGCCGCCCATGGGCTTGAGCGCGTCGAGGATGCGTTGGCCGGGCGGCAGGCGCGGGCGGCCGTCGGGGCGGAGCTGCTTGCCGCGCGGGTCGCTATCGGCGGCGAGGACGTAGGTGCCGCCGCCGAGCGCGATGAAGGTGGTGCCAGCCGCGGCGGCGCGCAGGAAGGCGCGGCGACGGATGACGTTTTCGAGCTCGGGCAACTCATCCTTGGGCTTGGACACGAAAGCCTCCTCGATCGAGCACACTCATCCTAGCGTTCTACGCGCGAGCGTCGAGGCGGTTTCAGCGGCGGCTCCGATCTCGATCCGTCGCACGGCGATGGCGGGCCCGGAGCGCGGGAGGAGCCCTCCTCCGGGGGTCCCCCCATTGACGTCCCGGTCTGCCGGAGAATGTTCGGCGGGAGCTGGGAGGGAACTACATGGCAGAGCAGCGCAAAGACGAACCGGGCAAAGGTCAGATGACCGTCGAAGAGGCCGGTCGGAAGGGCGGGCACATCGGCGGCGAACACACGCGGGACAAGTACGGCCCCGAGTTCTACTCCGAAATCGGCCACAAGGGCGGCCAGCGCGTTCGCGAGCTCATCGAGGAAGGCAAACAGAGCGAAGGCGAGGGCGGCCAGGGCCAGAAACGCTGAGCGACGAGCGCGAGCTCGCCGCGCGATTGCCATCAACGAAGGAGACGACCATGGCGGAGAAAAAAGAGCAATCCGGTAAGGGTCAGATGACCGTCGAGGAGGCCGGACGGCTGGGCGGTGAGGCCCGCAAGGAAGAGCTCGGCTCCGAAGGTTACGCCGAGATCGGGCGCAAGGGCGGCGAGACCGTGCGCGAGAAGTACGGCCCCGAGTTTTACTCCGAGATCGGGCACAAGGGCGGGCAGAAGGGCGGCGAGACCGTTCGCGACAAGTACGGCCCCGAGTTCTACTCCGAGATCGGTCACAAGGGCGGTCAGCGCGTGAAGGAGCTGATCGAGGAGGGCAAGCAATCCGAAGGCGAGGGCGGAGGCGAGAAGAAGTAAATCTTCGCGCGTCGCGATGCGGCGTGTCGAAACATGAATGCCCGAGGGCCTGGGTCGGATAAAGGAACTTCCGCCCGGCCCTCTTTTCATTTCGTGTAGCGTTTGTCTCGACGAGCGGCGTCGCTCGGGCTGCCGAACTCGACGAGGTAACGCTGGAGGTCGATCTTCTTCAGCGTGTTCGCCGAGCTCATGTAGCGGACCGTGCCGTAGACGGGCCTTTCGGGGCCCCAGGGGCGGTCGTAGCGGCCGAACGTCCAGAGGATGCCCGAGTACGAGTTCGGGTCGCGGCCGTCGAGCGCGTACTTGTCGTTGAGATGGATCAGGACGGAGAGGGCCTCACGCGGGGTGCGGGTCCATTCGAGGACACGTTTGCCCCAGAGCATGCGCAGGTAGTTGTGAATGCGGCCGTCGCGGAGGAGCTCGCGTTGCGCCGCGTTCCAGAGGGGATCGGCCGTGCGCGCGCCCTCGAGCTCGGCGAGAGTGTAGAGGGACGGGCGGGGATCGGATTCGTGATCGGCGAGGGTTTTCAGGGCCCAGTCCGGGAGGGAATCGAAGCTCTGCGCGTCGTCGGGCCGGAGGGCGCAGAGGTTCAGGCCGATCTCGCGCCAGGTGACGAGCTCGTCGAGGAAGGATTCGACGGGCGCGCTCATGCCCCAGAAGCCCTCGCGCTTGCCGCGCGCGGGTTTGGTTTTTTTTTCGGACCAGCGTTCGAGGCGCTCGAGCTCGGCGAAGATTTCGTGCGTGGAGACGTGGCCGAAATGTAGATAAGGCGAGAGGCCGCTCGTGGCGCGGGCGTCGGGATCGTTGCGCTCGGTCTCGTAGCGAATGAGGTTCGATTGAAGGAAACGCGCGAGCGCGGCGCGGCCCGCCTCGGGGCCGCCCGGAATGCGGGTGACGAGGGGGACCGTGTGGTCGATCGGGAGCGCGGCGAGCGCCGCGGGCGAGGCGGCGAGGAGATCGGGCGAGGCGGCGGGCCAGCGGGAGAGGAGGTCCGGCGCGAGGAGGTTTTCCGGAGGGGCCGGCAGGCCCGCGGCGAGGGGGTCGGCGAGCGGCCTTCGGCGGAGGTGCGGGAGGAGGTTTTTCTGGAGATACCCGCGGAACGAGAAGGCCGTGGTGAAGACGCGCTCGGGGGCGTGGATCGGGAGGAGGCCATTGGAGTCGACCTGCTCGAAGCGGACGGGAATTTGTTTCGCGGCCGCAGCGATCATGCGCGGGAGGAAAAACGTGGGATCATCGTCGGTGACGACGACACACGCGCGGCCGGCGAGCGCGGCGACGAGGCCCTTGCCCGCCCCGGGGCGCGGTTCGACGTAGGCGTGATGCGTGACGCGGGCCTCCGCGAGGCGGCGGGCATTGTCGGCCATGCCGCGGAGGACGAAGGCGTGGAGGCGATCACTCGCGTAGGGATACCCGGCGCGAAGGGCCTCGAGGACGACGAGGGGGCGGCCGAGGGCGCGCGCCCATTCGGCGGCGCGTTCGAGGCCGTAATTGAAATGGGTGCGCCGCGACGCCGTCATCCAGTAGAGGACGAAGTCCCCATTCGGCCGGAGCTCGCGGTCGTTCGCCAGGCGCACGCGGTCCGAGGGGACGCGGGTGTCGCGGAGGAGCGTGTCAGGGTTCGTCATGGCCATGTCCGGACGCGGTTCCCCTAAGCCAGGGACAACCACCCGCAAGGGGCGAGGTCGGAAGAGGGTCGCAAAAGCACCGGACAGTGAAGTAAGTAACATGTCCGGAACACGCTTTTTTCGCACGACGCTCGGGACGCCCGACCGATTCTTGGAGTATGAAGGCGTCCGTCACACGCACCGGTGGGGAGCGTCCACCTCCGGGTACGCATGAGGGAGGTTTGCCCGATGGCACTCGCGAAGAAGATCGGCCTGTCGTTCGTCCTGTCGCTGCTCGTCGGCGTCGCCGCTTGCGCCGAGACGGCGGAATTCCCGCCGCCCGAGACGCCGCCGCCTCCGCCGCCCGCGCGCACGGCCGACGCGACGCCGCCCGCAGCCGCGACGGCCGCGAAGGGCCCGGCCGCGCCGCGGGTCGATTCGTCGCTCATCCCGCGCGACATCCTCTTCGGCAACCCCGACCGCTCGAGCCCGATGCTCAGCCACGATGGCAAGCAGATCTCGTTCCTCGCGCCCGTCGACGGGGTGATGAACGTGTGGGTCGGCCCCGCGGACGATCCCTCGAAGGCCAAGGCCGTGACGAGCGACAAAGTGCGCGGGATCCGGCAATACTTCTGGGCCTACACGAACGACCACGTGCTCTACGTGCAGGACAAGGGCGGCGACGAGAACTGGCATCTCTACGCGGTCGATCTGAAGAAGGGCGAGACGAAGGATCTCACGCCGATCGACGGGATCGCAGCGCGGATCTCGGGCGTTTCGCAGAAGATCCCCGGCGAGGTGCTGGTCGGGATCAACGACCGCGACAAGAAGGTGCACGATCTCTACCGGATCGACATCAAGACCGGCGAGAAGAAGCTCGTCTTCAAGAACGAGGGGAACTACGCGGGTTTCGAGACGGACGACGATTTCAAGGTCCGGCTCGCGATGCGCAAAGGTGCCGACGGCGGTGACGTGTTCATCGACCCGAACGCGAAGCCGAAGGAGAAGGGCAAGGAGCCCGAGCCGTACCTGACGGTGCCCTTCGAGGACGCCGAGACGACGAGCCCCGTGGGCTTCGACGGGTCGGGCAAGACGCTCTACCTGCTCGACAGCCGCGGCCGGAACACGGCGGCGCTCTTCGAGCTCGATTTCGCGACGAAGAAGGCGAAGCTGCTCGTCGAGGACGCGAAGGCGGACGTGCAGCGCTTCATCTCTCACCCGAAGACCGGCAAGCTGCAGGCGGCCGCCGCGGTGTTCGACAAGCCGACGTGGCAGACGATCGACAAGTCGATCCAGGCGGACCTGGAGCTGCTCGGCAAGCTCGGCGACGGGGAGCTGCGGGTGCTCAGCCGGACGCTCGACGACAAGCGCTGGCTCGTGGCGCTCGTGCTCTCGGACGGGCCGGTGAAGTATTACCGGTACGATCGCGACAAGAAAAAGACGGAATTCCTGTTCACGAACCTGAAGGCGCTCGAGGGCAAGCCGCTCGCGAAGATGCACCCGGTGGTGATCAAGTCGCGCGATGGGCTCGATCTGGTGAGCTATTTGACGCTGCCGAAGGCGTCGGATCCGGAGGTCGACGGTCGTCCGGACAAGGCGCTGCCGATGGTGCTGCTGGTGCACGGCGGGCCGTGGGCACGCGACGCCTGGGGGCTGAACTCGATGCACCAGTGGCTGGCAAACCGCGGGTATGCGGTGCTCTCGGTGAACTACCGCGGCTCGACCGGGTTCGGGAAGAAGTTCCTGAACGCAGGGAACAACGAGTGGGCCGGCAAGATGCACGACGACCTGATCGACGCGGTGAAATGGGCCGTGGACGCGAAGGTCGCGGACGGCGCGAAGGTGGCGATCATGGGCGGGAGCTACGGCGGGTACGCGACGCTCGTGGGGCTGACGTTCACGCCGGACCAGTTCGCGTGCGGCGTCGATATCGTGGGGCCGTCGAACCTGAAGACGCTGCTCGCGACGATTCCGCCGTACTGGGCGCCGATGGTGGCGACGTTCCACAAGCGAATGGGCGATCCCGGGACGCCCGAAGGGTCGAAGCATCTGGAGGATCGGAGCCCGCTGTCGCACGTGGACAAGATCAAGAAGCCGCTGCTCATCGGGCAGGGCGCGAACGATCCGCGCGTGAAGCAGGCCGAGAGTGATCAGATCGTGAAGGCGATGCAGGCGAAGAACATCCCGGTGACGTACGTGCTGTACCCGGACGAGGGGCACGGGTTCGCGCGGCCGGAGAACCGGATGAGCTTCAATGCGGTGGCGGAGACGTTCCTGGCGCAATGCCTGGGCGGGCCGATCGAGCCGGTGGGCGATGACTTCAAGGGGTCGAGCCTGCAAGTGCCGGCGGGCGTGGAGCAGGTGTATGGGATCAGTGAGGCTTTGCCGAAGAAGTAGGGCGGCAGTTCCGTACTGAAAAACCCTCACCCCCAAGCCCCCTCTCCCGCCCGCGGGAGAGGGGGTTTTGTTTTGCCTGCGGCGAGGGGTTTTACCGGGGGACGACCGCGATTTCGACGCGCGTTTGTCCCGCGGCGGGGCGGACGAGCAAGAGGCCGGGGTGCGTGGCGTCGACGCAGCCGTTCGAGAGCTCGACGCGGTATCCCGTCGGATAGCTTCGCTCCGGGACGACGATTTCGGTGACGCCGTTTTCCGTGGGCGCGTCGTACGTGAGGGCGAAGCTGCGGGCGGCGACGTCGTAACGGAACGCGGGCGCCTCGCCGGCGACGGCGCGTGCGTACGGGCGGGCGACGACCGAAGTGATCGCGGTCGCTTCCTGGCCCTCGTAATCGATGAGGGAGAGGTCCTCGAAGTTCCAGGTCTCCTTCGAATCGCTGTACTCCCAGTAGGTGAAATGGAGGGCATTGTCGTCCATGGCCTCGTAGACGGCCGTGACGAACTCGCCGGCCGTCTCGAGGTCCCGCGGGACGCCCGATTCGCCAATGAGGACGGGCATGTTCCATTCGCGGCCCTTGTCGGCCCATTTCGAGAGATACGTGGCCGCGTTCGAAGGCGACGGGGCGCCGCCGAAGAGGGCGACGGGGTCGTACCAGTGGGGCGCGAAGACGAGGCCCTCGCCCTCGGGTTTGTCGAGGTACGTGGAACCGCCGATCGCGTCGGTGCCGGTGGCGTCGAAGAAGACGAGCGCCGTGGGATCCTTCGCGTGGATGAGGGCCGCCATTTCGGTGTAGAAGGGCGTGAGGACGGTTTGCTCCCACGTCTTCAGGTCGGCCGTTCCCTGGTGCGGCTCGTTGATGGGCTCGTAGCCGAGGACGCCGGGGCGGCCGGCGTGGCGGGCCGCGATGCGCTCCCAGAGGGCGCGGAACGCGGTGCGGGCGCCGTGTTCGTCGGTCCAGAACTTGTCGAAGGCGGCGCGGACGTCGTCGTCCTGGGAGTAGCGGACGAACCAGTCGTGGCAATCATGGTGCGGCTCGGGCGTGGGGAATGGGAGGGTCCAGGCGGGAAAACCGTCGCCGCAATAGACGTCGGAATAGATGTCCTGGTGGAAGTCGACGATCGTCCAGATGCGGCGCTTCCAGGCTCCGTCGAGGAGGGCGTCGTATCGAGCGAGGAAGGTTTCGTCGTCCATGCCCTGCGAAGGCTCGACGGCGGCCCAGACGAACGGGACGCGGAGCGCGGAGACACCCCAGGAAGCAGCGCGATCGAGGTATCGATCGAGCGCTTCCTGGAAGTCAGCCTCGGACGCGAAATCGAAGGGGACGAAGGGCGCGAATTTGCTGCGGCCTCCCGCATTGACGCCGCGAAGGAAGACGACGCGGCCGAGGGCGTCGCGAAGAGCGGTTCCAGAGGCCGTGAGGCGGTCCTCCGGAGGCGCAGGGAGCGCGATTTCGCAGCGCGGGGCATCCGGGAGGGCAGCCGGTTCGTCGGTGGAGCCACAGGCGAGGAGAGGGAGGAATGTGGTGAGGGCGAGGAGAAGGCGAAAATGTTGCACGAGGCGGATGGTAGCGGCACGGCGTGGGCGCTGTCACGGCGCGTGATGGGCAGAGGCCGGGTGGCTCTGCTAAGCTCGCGGTGCCTATGCGTTTCCTCGGCTCGATCGCGGCGGTCCTGCTCCTCTCGGCCTGCAATGGCGGCGCGCAGCCGCCCGATTCCCCGCAGCCGACGGGCAGCTCGACGACGGAGGCAGCGCCGGGCGGATCGACGACGGCCGTGCCGCCGGACGAGCCGGCCCCGACGACGACCGTGATAGTCCCGGTCCCGGACAACACGACGGGGAGCGCGCCGATGCCGACGGTCAGCGCGACGAGCACGCCGGACTCGGCCGCGCCGACGAACGGTTCGTGCGGGGGAAGGACGTGCGGGGCCGGCGAGAGCTGCGCGTCGTATTACGGGATCGCCGGGCCGCGCGGGCCGATGTTCCACGAGTGCGTCATCCGCTGCCGGCGCGGCGCGCCGAACGACGGGTGCCCGACGGGCAGGACGTGTTACACGGTCGCGGATGGTCCGGGCGACGTTTGTCGCTGAATACCATTACTCTGATGTAAAAACGTTCAATCCTCGATCGCGCCGAGGAGCGTACGGAGAACCTCGGCCTGCGTGCTGAGCGCGGGATCGTGGCTCGTGCGGGAGAGGGCGGCGAGCGAGTCGGCCTGGAGCTTGACGACGGGGCGGAGGCCACCGAGGTCGTCGAAGCGGCTGCCCTGGAAGATGCGGCCGAGGCGCCTGACCATGGCGAGGGCGGAGGCATACGCGATGACGTCGCCGTGCCGGGCGCTCGCGATGCGCTCGACGTTGTCGTCGTACCGAGCGTCGATGGTGCGCGTGGCCGTGTGCCAGGTGCCGGTGGCGGCGTCGCGATACCGCGCCGAGACGGTGATCTCGCAGGGTTCGCCCGGGACCCACACGGGCATGGCGATGCGGGCGATCTCGGTGCGCGCCTCGCCCGCGTAGAGGTCGCCGAGGAGGAGGCGGTCGTGGTCGATCGAGAGCGCGGCGAGGCCGCCCGAGACCTCGAGCACGCGGACGGGCGCAGGGACGGAGTGGACCGTGAGCTCGACGTCCTCGAGGACGACGTCGCCGGGCGGAGGGACGATCCGAGCGACGGCGTCCTCGCGATCGGCGAAGGATCCACCGGCGAAGACGTCGTCGCCGAGGGGCGCGAGGTGCGCGACGTCGAGGCGATCGGGCGTGCCGACGGCGGAGATCCGCACGCTGTCGCGGCGCAAGGAGGCGACCTCGTTCGCGAGCCGGAGGCCGGCCTGCGCGATGCCGATGCCGTCACTGAGGACGAGGACCTGTCCCGCGGAAGGGAGCGCCCCGCCCTCGGCGACCTTCACCCCGACGAACCCTCGCGCGAGGGCGAGGGCGCCCGCGAGGTCGCGCGTGCTCGCGACGGCAGCGCCGCCGCGCGGTCGTTCGAGGACGCGCGTGATCGCGCCGTCGAGCAAGGTGCGATGCGAGCCCGGCAAGGCAGGGACGACGACGCGCGGGCCCGAGGCGTCGATGATGGCGACGCGGTCGCGATCGCCGAGGTCGTCGAGGGCGATGCGGGCGAGGGGCGCGGTGTTCGGGTTGCGACCGTCGAGCACGATGGCGAGGCGGCGCGGCTCGCGGACGGAGGGTTTGGCGGCGGGGAACGCGTCCGCCGGGGCGATGGCGTCGATGCGGAGGAGGACCTCGCCGCCCCAGCTCGGGACGAGGGTGTCGCTCGACCGGACGACGACGGCGAGGCCGCGGCCCGAGAGCGCGATGGGGCTCGAGGTCTTGCGCCAGATGCCGTCCTTGGGGACGAGGAAGCCGGTGGGCGGGGTCCAGGGGTCGTTCGGGCTGCGGCGAACGACGGGCTTGGGGAGGTCCGTGACGTCCATGAACTCGACGCCGTTCGCGGTGATGACGGAGGCGCCGCGGCGGCCGCCGGAAGGCGCGAAGACGACCTGGCCGTCGCGGGTGAGCGCCGGCGGCGCGCACGCCGACAAACCCACCGCGGTCGCCACCACGAAGGCACCCAGGAACCGGCTCGCTCGCCCGCCCGTGCTCATCAGGGTTCCCGTAGGATACGCCAATCGCGTCGGAAAGGGGCGATCGAGCGTGTCGTGACCGCGATGACGCCAGCGTCCGTTCATGGCACAAGCTCGGCGCGATGGAGAAGGCGACGGCGGGCTTCCGCATAGGCGCGGACGAGAACGGTCTTGGACCTCGGCTCGGGCCGATGCTGGTGACGGCGGTGATGGCGCGCGTGACCGAGGAGGGCGCGGCGCTCGTGGGTCGAAAGCCGCGTGGAGGGCTGGCCGAGCGGCTCGGGGACTCGAAGGCGATGGTGGCCTACGGGGACGTGGGTCTCGCGGAGGCGTGGGCACGCGCGCTGGTGGAGCGAGGCGGCGGACGCGCAGCGGCGGCGCGGACGCCGGACGAGCTCGCGCACGCGATCGCGAGTGAGGATCGCGCGGAGCTCCGGGCGGCGTGTCCGCCGCACGTGGAGGCGCAGTGCTGGGGCGCGGAGGGGGAGGCGTTCACGGCGCCGACGGAGCTGGTTCGAACGATCCACGCGGATCTCGATCGGCTGGAGAAGAAGGGCGTGACGATCGTGGCGGTGCGGAGCGAGGTGCTCTGCGCGAAGCGGCTGAACGAGGGGCTCGCGGCGGGGAAGAACCGGTTTCAGATGGATCTGCACGCGATGGAGCGGCTGATCCTGTCGATGCGGAAGGACGCAGGGCAGGACGTGCGAGCGGTCTGCGGGAAGGTGGGCGGGTTCGGGAAGTACGGAAGCGCGTTCGGGCCGCTCGGCGGGCGGATGCACATGGTGCTGGAGGAGACGCGGGCGAGGAGCGCGTACATGTTCCCGGGGGTCGGCGAGATCGCGTTCGTGCGGGATGGGGACGCGACGGATCTTTTGGTCGCGCTTTCGTCGATGGTGGGCAAGTGGATGCGCGAGATCCTGATGGGGAGGATCGTGCGGCACTACCAGGCGATCGTGCCGGATCTGCGCGGGGCGAGCGGGTATCACGATCCGGTGACGGCGGCGTTCGTGGAGGCGACGCGCGTCACGCGGAAGAAGCAGCGAGTGCCGGAGGAGTGCTTCGAGCGGAAGGGGGCGGAGGGCTAGCGCGACTCAGCGGTTCACGATGTGGACCGCCGCGCCCATCGCGTGCGCGGCGGCTTCCATGAACGCCTCGCCGAGCGTCGGGTGCGGGTGGATCGTGAGCGCGATGTCCTCGGCGAACGCGGCCATCTCGAGCGCGAGCGCGCCTTCGCTGATCATCGTGCTCGCCTCGGGGCCGACGATGTGCACGCCGAGCACCTGCTTCGTCTTCTTGTCGGTCACGACCTTCACGAAGCCGTCGGTCTCCATCATCGCCATCGCCTTGCCCAGCGCCGCGAACGGGAACTTGCCGACCGAGACCTCGATGCCCTTCGCCTGCGCCTCCTCGGCCGTCAGGCCCGCGGTCGCGATCTCCGGATCCGTGAAGATCGCGCCCGGGATGCACGCCCAGTCCTTCGCCGCCTTGTGGCCCGCGATGACCTCCGCGATGACCTCGCCCTCCTTCGACGCCTTGTGCGCGAGCATGGGCGGACCCGAGACGTCGCCGATCGAGTAGATCGTCGGGACGTTCGTCCGACCAAACTCGTCCGAAGGCACGAACCCGCGCTTGTCGATGTTCACGCCCACGTTCTCGAGGCCGAGGCCGCGCGAGTTCGGGCGCATGCCGACCGCGACGAGGACCACGTCCGTGACGACCGTCTCGGGCTTGCCCTCGACGTCGATCTTCACCGCGATCGAGCCGTCGGCCTGCTTCTCGTAGCCCATGGCCTTCGTGTTCTTGAAGATCTTGCCGCCGCGCTTCTGGATGCGGCGCTCGACGACCTTCACGCAGTCCTGATCGACGCCCGTGAGCAGCGTGGGCAGCGCCTCGACGACCACGAGCTCGGCGCCGAAGGCCTGGTAGACCATGCCGAGCTCGAGCCCGATCACGCCGCCGCCGATGACGAGCAGCCGCTTCGGGACCTCGCGCAGGCTCACGGCCTCCTTCGCGCCGATGATCTGCTTGCCGTCGAACTTGAAGCTCGGGATCTCGATGGTCGACGAGCCCGTCGCGAGGACGATGCCCTTCGTCGCCTCGATCGTCTCGACCGAGCCGTCCGCCTTCTTCACCTCGACGCGGTTCGGCGAGACGATCGTCGCCGTGCCCGCCATGAGGTCGGCGCCGTTCGACTTGAGGAGACCTCGCACGCCGCCCGTGAGGCGCTTGACGATGCCTTCCTTCCAGTCCTGCATCGCGTTCGGGTCGTGCTCGACCGAGCCGAGCTTGATGCCCATCGTCGCCATCGACGAGTGCGCCTTCTCGTAGGTGTGCGCCGCGTTGATGAGCGCCTTCGACGGGATGCAGCCCCAGTTGAGGCAGACGCCGCCGACGTCTTCCTTCTCGATGCACAGCGTCTTCTGCTTGAGCTGGCCGAGCCGAATCGCGCAGACGTAGCCGCCGGGGCCGCTGCCGATGACGATCGCGTCGTAGGTCTTCATCCGATTCTCCAAGGTGGAACGCGGGCCGACAGCCCTTTTCGGGCGCGGATTACCATGTCGAGGGAAAGGTGGGGGCGGAAAAAGCGGTCGGCCAGGGGGCGTCCAGGGTCAGCGAAAAATCCGGGGGGTTTGGGGGGGGCTCTCGGGCCCCCCCATCGTGACGACAATCAGTGCCCGCCGCCGCCCTGCGAGCCCCCATAAGGCCGGCTCGACAGGACCTCGGCGCGTTGCTCCGCGAGGTGCCACGGCAGCTCCGCGTAGACGTCCTCGAAGAGCGTCTCGCGCGCGGGCGGGCCGAGCGCCTCGACCTCCTGGATCGCCGCGCCGATCTCGGCCATGAGCCCGTCCTCGAGCGCCGCCTCTTCCGCCTCGTCGAGCAGGCCGCGGTGCACGAGGTGCCGCCGCAGACGCACGATCGGGTCGCGCTGCGCCCACGTGTCGACCTCCTCCTGCGAGCGATACCGCGTGGGATCGTCGCTCGAGGAGTGCGCGCCCATGCGGTAGGTCACAGCCTCGATGAACGTGGGTCCGCCGCCGCTCCGCGCGCGGGCGACAGCGTCGCCGACGACACGGTGGACCGCGAGGACGTCGTTGCCGTCGACGCGCACCGAGGGGACGCCGTACGCGCGGCCCTTCACCGCGAACGTGGGCGAGGCCGTCTGCTTGGCCGCGGGGACGCTGATCGCCCAGTGGTTGTTTTGACAAACCAGGACGCAGGGGACCTTGAAGACGCCCGCGAAGTTCAGGGCGTTGTGGAAGTCGGCCTCGCTCGTGCCGCCGTCGCCGACGAAGCCGACGACGACGCTGCGGTCCTTGCGCATCTTCGCAGCCCAGGCGGCGCCGACGGCGTGCGGGAGCTGCGTGGCCATGCAGCTCGACCACGCGACCTGGTTCACGGCGCGGCCGCTCATGTGCGAGGGCATCTGCCGGCCCTTGAGGACGTCGCCCGCGTTGCCGAAGTACTGCGCGATGTAGCTCTTCAGCGGGAAGCCTCGCACGAGCATGATCGCGCTCTCGCGCAGGGCCGGGAACACCCAGTCGTCGCGCTCGAGCACGAGGCCCGTCGCGATCGGCGTCGCCTCCTGGCCGCGGCACTCGCCGGCGAAATGGATGCGGCCCTGGCGCTGCAGGAGCATCATGCGCGTGTCGATGAGGCGCACGCGCTTCATCTCGCGGTAGGCGCGGAGCAGCACGTGCGGGGACAGGCCGGGGTCGGTCGCGGGATCGGCGCTGCCGTCGTCGCGGAGCACGCGGAGGAGCCCTAGATCCGGGGCCTCGGCGGCGCGAGGAGCCGGCGTCGCGGGCGCCTCGTGCGCTTGCCCGTGCGCCTCAACGTCGTGTTCGTGCATGCGGGCGAACCTAGCGCGAATCCGCCCGGGTGTAGAGGGGCTTCAGGGGCGGCAGACGCCGTAGAGCGGCGTGTCGGGGGTGCACGTCTGGCCCGCGGGACAGCCGCCCTTGCCCGGCTCGAGGTCCTGCCAGCCCATGTTCAGGCAGCTATACCGGCAGACCGCGTCGCAGCGCTGGGCCTCGCCGCAGTCGTTGATGGCGTCGCACGGCTCCCCTTCGGCGGCGAACTTCCCCGACGGCGGGACACAAAGCGCGAGCTCGTCCTCGAGCACGGTCAGGCGGCATTCGGCGTCTTCCTCGCACTCGCTCCCGTCGAAGAGCGTGCAGGAGGGGGCGAAGTTGCAGGTCCAGATCCGCTTCGAACCGTAGTTGAGACGGACGCTGCACTTGGCGCTGCCGCAGAAGAACGCGGGCTCGCTCTGGCAGCAGACGGGCGTACAGTAGCCAAAGACGCAATAGAGGCCGGCCGCACACTCGCCGAAGGCCACCGAGCACTTCGCGCCAACCCCCTTGATGCCGCCGCCGCCCTCGCAGACCGTGCCCGTGCCGAGCGAGTTCGGCCGGCACGTCTCGTTCGCGCCCTCGCAGTCCTGCGTGAGCAGGTTGCAATCCGACTGTTCGACGTCGCCGAAGTCCGTGCACATGGGAGGCGCTCCCCCGGTGCCCGACGAGGTCGTCATGCCGCCCGTGCCGCCCTCGCCGCCCGTGCCACCCGTGCCGCCCGTGCCGCCCGTGCCCGCGGAGCCGCTCGAAGGGTTTTCGGTGCCCGGACAACCGAGGAGCAGCCCAGCCGAGAGCGATACGAGGACGAGGGAAGCCAAGCGGATCGGCGACATGCCGCGACGATATCACGAGCCGCGTCGAGGCTCCGAAAAGTGAAGAGGCCGCAGCGAGCCCGCCGCGGCCTCTTCGAGGTGCGTCAGCGTCCGCGAAGGCTCAGGGCATGCCGCCCATGCCGCCCGCGCCGCCGGCACCACCCGCGCCGCCAGCGCCGCCAGCACCACCCGCGCCGCCAGCACCACCCGCGCCGCCAGCACCACCGGCGCCACCGGCGCCACCGGCGCCACCCATGCCGCCGGCACCACCCATGCCGCCATCGGGCGCCAGCGCGCCGAGCGGGTACTCGAGGTCGACGCAGTACTTGCCGTGCACGGTGTCGGTGCAGGTCAGGCCGTTCGACGCATTGCCGCAGGCCGCCTGGCCCTGGTCGCACTTGGGCATCGGCAAGCAGTAGCCGACGTTGGCCGGGTTGCCCTGGATGATGCCCCAGCACCAGAAGTCGGGGGCGACGCAGTCCTCGTGCGACGTGCAGCTATTCGTGCAGAACCCGAGGTCGCCGGGGCCCGTGCAGTTGGTGTCCGGGCCCGGGGTGCAGCCCTGGACGACCGGCGAGAGGACGCAGAGGCCGTTCGCGAGGCCGCCGCAATCGCCCGCGTTCAGGTCCCCGCCGAGGGTGCAGAGGCCGGAGCAGAAGCCCTTGCCCTCCGAGAGGCCGCCGATGCACGCGCCATTGCCACACTCGTCCGCGGCCATCGGATTGCAGAGCGCGCCGAAATCCTTGCCGGGCGTGATGTCGGTCACGCAAAGGCCCGACGCGAGATTACAGATCCGGCCCGCGCCGCAGGCCTCGTCGTTCGTGCACGACGGGAGGCAGACGTCGCCGGCCGTGAGCCGGATGCAGCCGAGATCCTCGCGCCCCTGGCACTTGAAGGGATCGAGATCATCGGCGAGGGTCTGGAGCGGAGGATTCCCGACCTCGCACGACGGAAGGCAACGCCCCTCGGGGGCGCTGCCGTTCGCGCCCTTGTAACAAATGCTGCCGACGCCCGGACAATCGCCGCTCTTCTGGCAGGCCTTGCTACAGTAACCATTCTGCGGGCCGCCGCCGAAGATCGGGTCGTCCTTGTCCGCCGCGATGCAGGTCCCGGGGGCACAATCGGCGTCGGTCGTGCAAGGCATGGCGAGCCAATCCCCCGAATCGACCGTGCCGCCCGTGCCACCGACGCCGCCGGTCCCACCCGCGCCGCCTGCGCCGCCCGTGCCGCCCGTGCCAGCCGTCCCCCCGGGGTTATTATCGCTCCCACAGCCCGTGCTGTTCATCGCGAGCCCGAGGCTCAATCCAAGGGTCGCGAGGACCCACCATGCACTCTTCATCTTCATCGGCCGCCTCCACGCGAAGGAAAAGAAAGACCAGGCCACCCGCGTGACGGGCAGCAAACCTCGCCTTCCGGAAGGCCAAAGCATACCTGCTGAGACGGACGAGGGCCAGCCGCTCGGCCAGTCGGGAGCGGCGCGTCAGTCGTCGCGCGGGCCCGGCGGCAAGGGCGCGACCGCCTCTTCGTCGTCCTCCTCGTCGTCCGGTCTTCGCGGCTGGATGGTGAAGATGGTGAGCGCGACGAGGCCGAGGGCCATCCCCATGCCGATCTTGCCGAAGAGCTCCGCGCGCTTGTGCACGGCCTCGAGGAGCTGACCCTGCGGCGTGTCGTCGCGCTGCACGCCCTGCCTGTGCAGATCGCTGATGCGAGGCGAGAGCGAGAGGGCGACGTAGGCCGCGGAGACGGCCATGAAGAGCGTGCACGAGCGGCGCAGGCGCGAGAGGATCGTGCGGCCGCGGCGGCGCGTGGCGAGGGTGCGCGTGACCTCGGCGGCGAGCGCCGCGAGGGCCGCGCCGAGGGCGATCGCGTCGAACCGCGCGAAGACCGCGCCCATCACGTCACCCGCGATCGACCGCGGGAGCATGCTGAAGACGATCGGCGCGGCGTTGGCGCCGAGCGCGACCATGCCGCCGATGTACACGCCGCCCGCGAGGACGGCGACGAGCGCCGCGACGCGATCGACGACGGCGAGGATACGGTCCCGTTTTTCCTGCGGATCGGGGGCCAGATCGGCCTCGGTGAAGGTGTCGTTCATACGTGCATCCTCACGCCGTGGTCGGCGTCGCGCGTGCCGATCTCGAGCGCGGCGGCGCGGCTCTTCACGACGACGGGCGGCCTGCCCGACGCCTCGAAGCGCACGTGCGCGCGCGAGAGCTTCGTGTTCAAGCAGTACGTCATGGGGCCATCGGGGTTCGGGTAGTAGAGGCCGACCATGTCGTCCGTATCGGCCTCGAACGAGCCCTCGATGCGCGCGGCGCGGCCCTCGGCGGAGAAGCTGTAGCGGCGCAGGCCGACGTCGCCGTGCGCGCGCGCGATCTCGAGCGGCGCGTTCCAGGTGTAGGTCACGCCGCGGAAGCGCGCGCAGACGAGCGTGACGAGCGGCGTGAGCACGGGTCCCACGCGGACGCGGCCGGAGAGAGCTTCAACGACGAGATCTGCTTCGCTCTCCCACGTGTTGACGTGGCACCAGGCATAAAGATCCGCGTGCCCGCGGCCCCAGTTGTGCCCCTGCATGCCGCGCCAGTTGGAGAGATCCCAGCGCTCGCCGTCGACCTCGACTTCACCGGAGAACACGAGGTCGGGATACGGCGTGAGGGTCTTCGATCGGGGGAATTTGCCGCGGTACATCGAGGCGTGCGGGAACGGGACGAACGGGCTCGCCTCGCCCTCGAAACGAAGGTCCCAGCGAATCGAGTGCTCACGCCGCGCGATGCGTCCGTGCGTCTCGCCGGGCCGGATGCGCATGCGCTCCTCGGAGGCGCCGCCCGGCGCAGGGAGGCTCCAGGCGACGTCGAGGCCCTCCTTGCCGAAGATCGCGTCGGCATAAGGGAGCACGTGCTTGACCGCGACGTGCTTGCTCTGCCCGCCGCGGCGATCGAAGGCGATCGCCCAGCCCTCGGCGAGGGCCCGGCCAGGCTCGCGCGCGGAGGCGAAGATCGTGGCCTTGATCCAGAGCGCTCGGTCGCCCGCGGGGTCGTTCGCTTTGAGGAAGTAGCTCTCGACGTGATCGCGGACGGCCACGGGATCGAAGCGGACGGCGTTCGGATCTCTCGGTTCGTTCATGCCGGTTCGTCCTCCGCGAGCGCGAGGAGCGCTTCGCTCACGGCGTGCGGGTCGGCCCGCGAGGGATCCCCTTCCATCGCCGCGATGATCGTGCGGGCCGATCGAATGCGCGCGCGACCGACGGCGGCCACCGCGAGCGTGCGCTTGTTGCGATCCCACGAGCCGAGCTCGCCGACGATCTCGCGCGTGGCGCGCGCGTGGCCCATGCTCGCCAGCGCGACGCGCGCGTGCCAGGAAAAACGGTCTCGACCGAAGCCGAACGCGCCGCCGAACGCCCGCCGCTCGAGCCCCACGCGCGCCTCCGAAAGGCCGAGCGATCCCGCGAGCTCGATCGCGGCCGCCTCGTCCTCGGCGTCCTCCGTCTTGATCGCTCCGTTCACGACCGCGGCGAGCACCTTCGCGCCCGCTTGATCCTCGGCGCGGCCGAGCACCACGGCCGCGGCGACGCGCACCGTGGGTGAAGCGTGATCCACGAGCGCGCGCGCCCTCGCCACGAGGATCGGATCGACCACGTGCTCGCCTTCCTCGCCGCCGATCTCCTCGGCCATGCGGAGCGCGATGTGGCAGACGAGCGGGTCGGCATCCCGCGTGCGGGCGGCGAGCGCCTCCACGACGGACGCGCGATCCTTGCAGACGCGGGCGTACGCGATGACGGCCTGGAACCGCACCTCGGCGCGGGAATCTTCGAGCGCGCGGGCGAGCCTCTGGGCTGCGCGGCTGTCGCCGATCTCGCCGAGCGCGGTGAGGGCCATCTGCCGCACGTGAACGTCGTCGTCCTCGATGGCGACGAGCAGGGCGGGCAGCGCTTCGTTCGCGCCCACGTCGGCGAGCCCGAGCGCGGCGGCCGAGCGGACGGGCGCGGCTTCGTCGGAGAGCGCGCGTTCGAGGGCGCGCACGACCTGGCTGCGCGCTTCCTCGGCGTGGCGGACGAGGTCACGCACGGCGTCCTCGCGCACGGAGGCTTTGGACGAGCCCACGTCGCGGAGGGCGGCGTCGAGGGTGCGGGGAAGCGCGGGCGCCCGGAACATGCGCGGCGAGGCTAGCACGGCGGGTGCCGGATCACTTCCCGCGGATGGTCCGGAAAGACCTCAGGGACCGCCGCCTGCGCCGCCTGCGCCGCCGGCTCCGCCCGCACCGCCTGCGCCTCCGGCTCCGCCGGCTCCGCCTGCGCCTCCGGCTCCACCTCCACCGCCGGCTCCGCCCGCTCCACCTGCACCGCCTGCGCCTCCGGCACCGCCTGCGCCTCCGGCTCCGCCTGCGCCTCCGGCACCCGTCGGAACCCAGGGCGAAGGCGGCGCGGGCGGCGGCGCGGGCAGGCAGATCTGCGGCACCTCGATCGAGACCGGCGGCGGCGCGATCTTCACCACGCAGATGCGCTCGGCGATCGGCTCGAAGTCGATGATCCGCGCGGCGCGCTCCGACGGACGGGCGCACTCGTAGCCCGCGCGGCAATCATCGTTCGCTTCGCAGCCGGACATGCAGAACGTGCGACCGAAGCGACCCCAGCTCGCGTCGTCGGCGGAGCCACAGGCCGGATCGAGCTCGGACGAGAAGGCGACGCAAACGCCATCGCCCTCCGGGCATTTGTCGGGCTCGCACCCGAAGATCGTGCAGTAGCCGCCTGGCTGCGTGGTGTCGCAGAGGCGGTCGCCCAGTTGCGAGCAGTCGGTCGAGGTCGTGCAGTCGTCCCCGATCTTCGGCGAGCAGCCGGCGAGCGCAGCGACGAGGGCGGCGAGGAAGAGCGTGATCACGCGGGGTCGGGGCATCGCAGGGCAAGCGTACTAACGGGCCTCGGGCCGGCGTGCAACCGGGCGCCGCGGACGGCGCCGAGGGGCCGGGATCCGACGGCCGAACGGAGTCGACCGTGGCGCGCTGGATCGCGTTTGCGGCGTTGCTCTGGACGGATGGCCCGGGGCGCTGCAGGATGGGGACGCCGTTCCCTGCCCGCCCATGGTCTGGAGGGCGCGCGGCGCAGAGCCCGGGTCTTCTCGAACGTGCGGAACGCTCGAATTGACAGCCGGGGCGCCGCCCTTTAGATACCGGGAAATTCCGGACCGCACCCCCGGAGGACGAAGCAACCCCATGGCTACCTACATCACCGAAGATTGCATCAACTGCGGAGCTTGCGAGCCGGAGTGCCCCAACGAGGCGATCAGCGAGGGCGACGAGATCTACGTGATCGACCCCGAGCTCTGCACCGAGTGCGTGGGCTTCTACGACCACGAGGCCTGCCAGGCGGTTTGTCCGGTGGAGTGCTGCTTGCCCGACCCGAACCGCGTGGAGACCGAGGAGGCGCTCATCTCCCGCGCCTCCCGCCTGCATCCGGATGACGGCGAGCTCAAGAAGAAGGTCGCCGTGAACAACTTCCCCTCCCGCTTCCGCAAGTAACCCCGAGGAGCGCCGCCCCCGAGGTGCATTCGCCCACGGCCCGCCCCAAGCTCCGGCCGCTCGCCCTCGCGCTCTGCGCGCTGGGCTTGGGTGGTTGCGGCGGTGGCGTTCCCCTCCTGCATCCCGCACACGTCCTCTCGCCCGGCAAGGTCACGCTGGGCGCGGGTTTGTCCGGCCGGCCCGTCCTCGCCGCGCTCCCGAGCGCGCCCGGAACGGACGCGGCGCCGATCGAGCGTGCCCTCCAGGATCTGGCGATCGCGCCGGCCGTCGCGCCGTGGGTGGGCGGCCGCATCGGCATCACGGGCTCGAACGAGGCGGGCCTGACGTACTCCGGGCGGTCGGTTCGTCTGGACGGACGGCACGCGTTCACCTTGAGCAAGAGCGTCTCGCTCTCGATGGGGCTCGGCGGCGAGGTGATCCTGGCAAGGTCGGGCGTCGACGGCGGGGTCGGCGGGGGGACGGGCGGGGGGCTCGACGTCCCGCTGCTGCTCGGCTGGAAGAGCACGGGGGAGCTTTACTCGGGCTGGATCGGCCCGCGGGCGGGGATCTCCTGGGTGCGCGGGAGTGTCCTTCCGGACGACGCGACGAAGCCTTTGGCGCTCGCGGGCGAGCATGTCCGGGTCGGGATGGTGGCCGGGTTCCGGCTCGGGTTCCGCCACGTGCACGTCGCCCTGGAGATCGGGGGCGACTGGCACACGGTCTCGGGCAGCCTGGGCGAAACGGACGTCTCGTTCGATCAGTTCTCGCTGACCCCGGCGGGCGCCCTGGTCGTCGGCTTCTGAGCATTTCCTGCGAAATACGGCCCAGATTCGGGGACAGCGGAGCGACCTCGGGCGAGGTGCTTGCCCGCCCCGAGGACCCGCCATAAACTGCCAATCATGCGCTCTTCGAACGTCCCGCTGCCTGCGCTCCTCGCCTCTCTCGGCGTTGTCGTGGGCGGTTGCTCGGCCCCCGTGGCCGACGCCGACGAGATCACGAGCGCGATCGGGGCGACGACCGAGGCAATCGTCCTCGTCGAACGCAGCGCCGCCGAGGGTGAGTTCGTCCAGACGAACGTTTCGGCGAAGTTCATGCGCCTCGCGTCGGGCGCGGATCCCGAGCTGGCCGAGCGCGTGGTCGGTGGATCGTGGCTCGAGTTGCCGGCCGCGGGCGAGTGTGTGGCGCTCACGCCGTTCGCCGCGGCGGAAGAGGCGGACGCGCTCTCCGCGCTCGGCTCGATCGAGCTGCTCGACGTGGGCGACCTGTCGATCCAGGCCGGGACGACGCGCATGCCGCTCGCGACGCGGGCGTTCCCGGACGTGGGAGCGTTCGTCTCGGGCGTGTTCTACACGTCGCGCGACGCGCAGAGCGATCTGCCGGCGCCCGCGCGGTACGTGCTCGAAAGCACGGGCACGGGGACGCTGAATCCGTTCTCGATCGAGGCCGAAGCGCCGAGCGCGCCGGAGCGGGTTCGTCTCGGTGAAACCGCGCTCGCCGAGGGCGTGGTCTTCGAGGAAGGGGCGGCGGCGACGCTGCGGTGGAACGCGAGCGAAGCGCCCACGGTGGGCGATCTCGTCTACGTGGATCTGACGGCGCCGAGCGGCACGGGCATTCGTTGCACCTTCAACGATTCGGGCGAAGGCATGATCCCGGCGTCGGCGCTCGACAAGAAGAGCTGGGGCGCGCTGCCCGCGACGGTCGCGCTCTCGGTGCATCGGCTCCGCCAGGGTGGCTTCGCGGCCGCGGGGATCGACGCGGGGGAGCTGCGGTTCGACCTGTCCGTCGTCGGTCGCGCGACGATCGTGCCTTCGTCGCTCTGACGAACGTTCGTCCGGTAAAACCAGCGGGGACCCTTCGATGAACCCCGACGAGCGCGAGACGGCAGAGCGTTCCCGAACGCACGCGGAGGCCTCGCGAAGGCTGGAAGAGGCGTGTGATTTCACGGGGGCGGCGCGGGAGGCGCTGCTCGCGGGAGACGCGCGGCGGGCGGCGAGGCTCGGCGCGCTCGGGGGCGACGACGCGACGGCGCGGGAGGCGATCACGCGGGTCGCGGAGCGGCTTCCGAGGGAGGTCGCGCTCGCGACGGCGTCGGATCTCGGTTCACGAGGGTTCGGCAAGTACGCAGGGGCGCTCTACGCGCTTCTCGGCGAGCACGCGGATGCGGCGAGCGCGTTCGTCGCGGCTGGGGAGGTGCTGCTCGCGGCCGAGAGCTTCGAGCGCGCGGGGCAACCGGCCGAGGCGGCGCGCGCGCTCGAGAGTGCGCTGCGGCAACGGCCGGATCAGGCGGCGCCGCGGCTCGCGCTGGGCGCGCTTCTGGCGCGGCACGGGCGAACCGAGGGGGCGATCAAGGCGCTGCAGCAGATCGACGTGGCCGCGCCGGAGCGGGCCGCGGCGCTGCCGCTGCTCGCGCGGTGCTTCGAGGAGGTCGGGCTCGCCGAGGCGGCGCGAGAGACGCGCGCGGAGATGGCGCGGCTCGGGGTTCGCGAGGAGCCGCCCGCGAAGGACGCGCCGAGGGAGGCGGCCCGGAAAAACGACCGGCGCGGCGGGAGCGTGGTTCTTTTCGGGCGGTACGAGACGACGCGGGAGATCGCGTCGTCGGCGCACGCGCGGCTCGTCGAGGCGATCGATCGGATCAGCGGCGAGCGCGTCGCCGTGAAGATCTTCAGCGGGCTCGTCGAGGGCGCGGGGCGCGACGCGCTGCAACGCTTCGAACGAGAAGCGCGCGCGCTCGAGCGGCTGCGCCATCCGAACGTGGTGCCGCTCCACCAGTACGTGCCCGAGGGGCCGGCGATGGTGCTCGCGTTCATGCGCGGCGGGTCGCTCGCGGACAAGATGCGCGAAGGACCGATGGCGCCGGCGCGGGCCGTGGAGATCGCCTGTCTTCTGCTCTCGGCGCTCGGCGAGGCGCACCGGCTCGGGATCCTGCACCGCGACGTGAAGCCCGCGAACGTGCTGTTCGACGACGCGGGGACGGCGATGCTGTCGGACTTCGGCGCGGCGCACCTCGGCGACCTGTCGAGCACGGCGACGGCCGGCGCGATCGGCACGTACGCGTACATGTCGCCCGAGCAGAGGCTCGGTCGTCCGGCGGGGATCACGAGTGATCTCTACGCGGTGGGCGCCGTGCTTTACGAGCTGCTCACGGGGGAGGCGGCCGAGCCCATGCGCGGGCGTTTCCAGGGAGGAGCGCCGAGCGAGAAGAACCCGGAGCTCGGGCCGGAGCACGACGCAGCCGTGGCCGCGCTGCTCGCAGAGGAGCCCGATCGCCGGCCAGAAGATGCATTCGAGGCGCGGCGCGCGCTGTCGGCGCTGCGCTGGCCGGAGGCGCTGCCGAGGCGATGGGCCGCGACGAACGGGAGCGAGCGGCCAGCCGCGCCGAGGGAAGGTGAACGCCTGGGGCCGCCGCTCGCGCTGGGCGATGGTCGCGACATGGCGAGCTTGCGCCACGATGCGTGGCTCGATCGCGAGGTGCTCGTGATCCCGATGGACGAGGCGTCCCTCGCGCGGGCGCGCGCCTTCGCGCGGGCGGGGCATCCAGCGCTGCCGACGGTGCTGCGCGTGGATCGCGCGGCCGGCGAGATCTGGGCGGCGCCGCCGCTCGGAAAGGCGCTCGCGGATGCGCCGCGCACGCTCGACGCGGCGGCGATCGAGCGGCTCGGGCAGGCGCTCGCGGCGCTCGCGGCCGTGGGCGGCGCGCACGGCTACGTCGACGCGCAGCACCTCTACTGGTTCGACGGCGAGATCGAGCTCGCCTGGCCGCGCAAGCCAGCGACGCCGGACGCGGCCGCGAGAGACCTCGCCGCGATCGAGGCGCTCGCGCGCGGCATGCCGCCGGCACGCTGATCCGCGCGCGCTTCCTGCATCCCGCGTCCCGCACGGGCGCTCTGCGCCCACGCGGACCATGGAGCAGATCCCGATCCTGCGAGACCTCGCGATCATCTCGATCGTCGGCGTCCTCGTCGTGCTCGTGCTCGGCCGCGTGCGTTTGCCCGTCGTGGCGGGGCTTCTCCTCGCGGGCGCGTTCATCGGCCCCACCGGCTTCGGGCTGCTCAGCGACGTGCACCGCATCCAGTCGCTCGCCGAGATCGGCGTCGTGCTCCTGCTCTTCGGCATCGGCCTCGAGTTCTCCCTCGAACGGCTGCGCCAGATCGCCAAGACCGTCACGATCGGCGGCTCGCTCCAGGTCGGTCTCACGATCCTCGCGTCGGTCCTCTGCGCGCGTGTCGCGGGCGAGTCGCTCTCCCGCGGGATCCTCTTCGGCTTCCTGTTCGCGCTCTCCAGCACCGCGCTCGTGCTGCGCACGCTCGCCGAGCGCGGCGAGGTCGACGCGCCGCACGGTCGCTTCATCGTCGGCGCGCTGATCTTCCAGGACCTCTGCGTCGTGCCGATGGTGCTCGTGATCCCGATCCTCGCCGGCAAATCCGGCGGGGATCCGGCGCACGATCTCCTGCTCGCGCTGGGCAAGGCGGCGCTGCTCGTGCTCGTGACCGTCATCGTGGCTCGTTCGCTCGTGCCGCGGTTCTTCGCACTCGTGGACCGCGCACGGAGCCGCGAGCTCTTCCTCATGGCCGTGCTCGGCATCTGCCTCGCGACCGCGTTCTTCACGTCGCTCGCCGGCCTCTCGCTCGCGCTCGGCGCGTTCCTCGCGGGCATCCTGCTCGCGGGCAGCGAGTACGCGCACCGCGCGATCGGCGACGTCCTGCCGCTGCGCCACGCGTTCACGAGCCTGTTCTTCGTCTCGCTCGGCATGCTGCTCGACGCGCGCGTGCTGATCGAAAAGCCGCTCTCGGTCGGGCTGTACCTCGCCGCGTTCGTCCTCGGAAAGGGGTTCATCGCGACGCTCTCGGCCCTGTCGATGCGCTTCCCCGCGCGCGTCGCGTGGCTCGCCGGCGTGGGGCTCGCGCAGTTCGGCGAGTTCGGCTTCGTGCTCGCGACGCTCGCCGAGAGGAACGGGCTCATCACGCCGAGCGAAGATCGGGCGCTCCTCGCGGCCGGCGTGGTCAGCATGATGATCACGCCGCTCGCGATGCACCTCGCGCCGCGCGTGCGCGCCGGCGAGAAGATCCTGAAGCCGCTCGAACGCCTGCTCGGTGCGCGCGGCATCGACGAACCCATGCCCGAGCACTCCGCGCTCTCGGAGCACGTGATCATCGTGGGATACGGCGTCGCCGGGAAGATGCTGGCGCGCGCGCTCGCCGAGACGTCGGTGCCTTACCTCGTGCTCGAGCTGAACGCGGAGACCGTTCGCGCCGCGCGTGAGGCCGGCGAGCCCGCGTATTACGCGGACGTCACGAGCCCCGAGGCGCTCGCGAGCGCGCGCGTCGAGCACGCCGCCGCGCTCGTCTTGCTCATCAACGACCCCGAGGCCACGCGCCGCGCCGTGGCTGCCGCGAAGCAGAGCGCGCCGAAGATCCCCGTGCTCGTGCGCGCGCACTACATCGCCGCGGACCGCGCGCTCACCGAGCTCGGCGCCGAGGAGGTGGTGTTCGAGGAGCTCGAAGCCGGGCTCGAGATGATCGCGCGCGTGCTGCGCCGGCGCGGCATCCCGCGGAACGTGATCATCGAGCGCGTGAACGTCGCGCGCCGCGAGAGCAAGGGGCTCTTCATTCGAAAGCAGACGCTGCAGCGGCCCACGCTCGCGGAGCTGCCCGAGCTCGGCGAGCTCAAGGTGGAGACGTTCCTCGTGCGGCGCGGATCCTTCGCGTGCGACAGGAGTCCGCTCGAGCTCGATCTGCGCCGCAAGACCGGCGCGAGCCTCGTGGCGATACGCAGAGGCGGTTCCCTCTGCGAGGACGTCGCCGCGAGCGCGCCGTTCCGCGAGGACGACGTGCTCTACCTCGTCGGCAAGCTCGTCGCGATCGAGAGCGCGGTGCGGCTGCTCGACGAGGGCGACTAATCGGAGAGCTCAGGCAGCCTTGCGCCGGCGTCGCTCACGCACGCGGCGCGCGAGTGCTCGCACGAGCGCGCGCACGCCGAGGCCCGCGCCGAACAACAAGCCGAGCGACGAGGGCACACCGGCCGCCCACACGACGATCGGGATCGGCGGCCGCGTCGGGCACGTCGAGCGCATCGCGAAGCGGCACGCGTTCAGCTGATCGATCTCTTCCCGCGCGGCCGTGATCTCCGGCGTCTCGGGCAGCGCGCGCATCGCCGCCGACGCGAGCATCCACGCCGCGAGCGCTTCCCGATCGGCCGACGCATCCCGCGGCACGTGGTCCTTGATCGCCGCCGCGATCGCGCGCGCCCGGGCCGTGGGCTCGAGCTCCGCGAACGCCGCCGCGAACGACGACGCGACCTTGCTCGACATGCGCCCGAGACAACTGAGGGCCCGATCCTCGGACGGTCGCAGGTACACCGTGCTCCCGTCGGGCGTCAGGTGAGGGATCGATCCCGTGACGGGCTCCTCGCGCGAAAGCATGCGCCGCGCGCTGACCACGCACGGCGGCAAGCGCGGCGGCGGGCGCAGCCACACCGAGGCGTACTGCAGGTACGACACGAGCGCGGCTGCGAAGCCGAGCGCGGAAATCACGAGGATCGCGGCGATCACGATGCGCGCGCGACGCCCCCGCGCAGGCTCGGCCGAAGAGGAATCGGTCGCGCTCATGGGCAACGCTTTTGATCGGCCGTCGCCGGCCTGTCAACCGCGGAGCGCCTCGCCGGGCGTCTGCGCGACCTTGACCCAGACCGACGCCGCTTGCGGCTGGCGCATCGCCGCCGACAGATACGCGAGGAAGCGCGCGCAGGCTTGCTCGGCCCGCCGATCCGATGCCTCGCGCGCCCGCGCGAGCGCCGTCAACGTCTCGAGCAGCGCCCGATCCATGTTGCCCGCCGACGCGAGCGCGATGCCGTACGACAGGAGCGCCCGCGCATGCGCCTGCGGCGAGTTCGCCGCCGCCACCGCTTCCTTCAGCTTGCGCAGGCCCTCGCCGGGCTCGCCGCGCGCGAGCAAAACGAACGCGCTCATCCGCTCGACGAGCGCGTCGTGCTCTCCCGTCACCCGGAGCCGCACGAGGATGTCCTCCAGCGTCTCGACGTCGCCCTCGACGAGCGCCTGGCGCAGGAGCTTCGACAGCCGCTCCGCCATCACCACGGGATCCTCGACCGCGTCGGGATCCTCGCCGAGCGCCGCGACCGCATCCGCCACCGAGGCCTTTCTCGGCGACCCGAACGCCGTGACGCCCGCGCTTTCCGCGCCGAGGCTCTCGGGCGAGAGCGACCCGATCGGCGAGGACGGGTGAGGCTCGGAGCGGATCTGTCCCCCCTCCCCCATCGCCGCCTCGATCATCGACGCGATCGAGATCTCCTCGGCGTGCGGGTCGACGAGCAGCTCGCCCTCGTCCGAGAGCTCTGGCACTTGCACGTCCGGATCGAGGCTGCGCGCCTCGTCGATCAGCGCCGCCGCCGCCTTCCGCAGGCCTGCGCCTGCCGCCGCGAGCGCCGCCTCCGCCGCGAGCACCGCCGCCGAGGCCCGCTCCCCCGCGACGGCCGCGTGATACGCCGGCTCCGCGAGCCCGAGCGGCCCCACGTTCTGCTCGAGCACGCGCCCCGCCATGCGATGCCAGAGATCGCGCGTCCCCGCGTCGAGCAGCCCGATCAAGACGCGCGTCGTCGTCCTCGACGCGATCGCGAGCCACCCTTCTTCCGGCCGGTACGCCCATCCCGCGCCGCAGAGCGCGTCCTCCACGACGGCCACACGCGCGCCCGCGCCCGCCATCAGCGTCGACACCGCGTCCACGATCTCGTTCGGCGCATCCGCGCCGAGCAGCGCGACCCCCACGAGCGCCGCGCGCTCTCCCGGTTCGAGCCACGTTGCGCGCCGCGTGATCCACTCGTGCGCCGGCAAAGGTGCGCCTCGACCGCTCGCCCGATCCCGCGGCTCGGCCACGTCGCCGACCCACCTGAGCTCGCCCGTCGAGAGACCTTCCGCGAGCGCCTCGCGGATCCCGAGCGGCATCCCTTGCCCGCGACGCGCCCACCTCTCGGCCGCTTCCTGCGTGATCGCACCTCCGCAGAACGCGCGCGCGAGCTCCACCGCCGCTTCTTTCGGCAGCGGACCCAGCGTCACCTCCACGGCCACGGGGATCGACGAGAGCACCTCGGGCAGCGTCTCCTCGACGTCGATCCGCACCACCGATCGGAAGAACCCCGGCGGCGGGATCGCCTGCGACACCACCTCCAGCGTCGCGAGGTCGATCGACGTCACGTCGTCGACCGTGAGGAGCCCCGATCGTCCATCCACCGGCGCGAGCCACGCATCGACGAGCTCCGCGGCGCGCTGCGGGCTGATGCCTTCCCCTGAAAGCAGCTTGTCGAGCGCCGCGGCGAGCTCCTCCGGCAGCTCGGGCGGCGCTTCCCGCGCGAGCGACCGCGCGAACGCGTTGCGCAGCGCCCCGAGCGGCTCGCGTGGCAAGAACGTCGGCGCGATCCGGAGCGATCGCGGCGGCGCGAGCCTGTGCACGAGCTCCTGGAGCAGACGCGTCCCGCCCGCGCCCGGCGCGGCTCGCAAGAGACCTGCACATCCGAGCGGCACCGAGAGCTTGCCGAGCTCCTCCTCACGCCCGACGAGCGCCGGCGCGGCCACGAGCTTGTGCACGTTCGCCAGCGTGTCGCCCCGCAGCGGCGCGTAGATGTCGAGCCGCAGGCCCCGCACGATCGAGCCATCCGCGGCGCGCCCTCGACGCAGCCCCGCGGTCACCAGATCGCCGGACTGCACCGCCGCGACGTCCGGATCGAGCAGCACGTCACCGGGACGCGCGATCGCCGCGAGCCGCTCCGCGCGTAGAAGCGCCTGACCCCACCCGAGCCCGCTCGGCGTGCCGAGCGCTTGCATCTCGCCCTGCGCGATGCCGATCCGCAAGGGCTCGGCGTCCTGCGCTTCGGCCACCTGTTCGAGCGTGAACCCGAGCGCCTCGTCGAGCGCCTCGGCGGCGAAGTCGAAGCTGTACGCCTCGCCGCCCCACGCGCAGAGCGCGCCTCCATGAGCCTCCGCGCGCTTCCGGATCGCCAGCGCTCTCTCGAGATACCCCGATCCGGAGCCTGCCTCCGGGCCACTCGGCCCGTGGAAGCTCACCACGATACGTTCCGCCACGCGCGCATCGTCTCTCATCGCGCCCGGCAGTCAAAGGGGTTCTCAGCCGAAAATGATGAACCCTAGCTTCGTAAGGACGAAGTCCGCCACGAGGATCGAGATCGAAACGCCCACCACGGCCCGCGTCGTCGACTGCCCCACGCCCTCGGTACCGCCGCGCGTGATCATGCCGAAGTGACAGCCCACGAGCGCGATGATCGCCCCGAAGAACGGGCACTTCATGAGCCCCATCCAGAAGTCGCGGAAGTTCATCGAGCCGAGCGCGGAGCGCAGGAAGAACCCCCACGGGATCCCGAACTGCCAGTCGCAGATGATCATCGCGCCCGAAAAACCGATCACGAGCGCCAGCGCACCGAGCACCGGCATCACGATCACGCAGGAGATCAGCCGCGGCACCACGAGCTTCTTCATCGGGTCCGCCCCGAGCGCGCGGATCGCGTCGATCTGTTCCGTCACGGCCATCGAGCCCACCTCGGCCGCGATGCCCGATCCGATCCGACCTCCCACGATCACCGCCGTCAGCGTCGGCGCGAGCTCGCGCGAGAACGACAGGCCGATCACGCGGCCCGTGTACTCCATGCCGCCGAACTTCTGCAGGCCGAAGGCGAACTGCACCGCCATGACCATGCCCGTGAAGAGCGCCGTCGCGCACGCGATCCCGAGCGATCGGATGCCGAGCTGCTCCATCTGGTGCATCGTCGATTGGAACTCGAACGGTCTCTGGAACATCGCCGCGAACGTCTCGCGCGTCATCCGCCCGAGCTGCCCGAGGTGCACGAGGAAGTTCATCCCCCGCTGCGCGAGCCGCTCGTAGAACGGCGGCTCCGGCGGCAGCCCCGGCAGCTTCTTCGACGGCTTCTGCGACTCCACGCCCGCGGTCTGGCTACTCATCGGCCGGCACCGTCGCGAACCCTTTGACGAACTCCCGGAACGGCCCGACCGCGGCCGGGAAGCCCGCAGGGTCCGCGATGCAGTAGAGGTCGTAGACGCAGCCGTCCTTCTTCAGCACCCACACGTCGAACTGCCGCGGCACGCCGTCGAGCTTCGCCGTCACCACCGTGTGGAGCGCCTCGCGCCCGTCGAACGGCACGACCTCCTCGACCTCGATCTCGCGCTCCGTGAACTGCAAGAACAGGTGCTGCACGAGCGAGCGCAGCGGCACGTCCTCGCCGTCCACCTTGCAACGGCCCGACGCCGCGATCATCGCGTCGTTCGCCGAGTCCTCGAACGCGAGCGCCTCGCCGTCGAGCTCGATCCGTTTCCACGTCGAGGGCGGCGTCGGCACGCGGAACGCGTAGCCGCGCCCTCGGTAGACCGAGCCCGTGAAGCTCGGCGCCCCGCACGCGCCGATCCCGAAGAGCGCGAGGCAGAGGCCGAGCAAGAGCGCTCGGGGGCGACGAAAGGGCATTCCCATCGCGCGGGCGAACCTAACACGCCCAAGGGAGCGTCTCCGGCGGAAACCGACGACCTGACCATGCTGTGACAGACTGCGTAGTCCGTTTCTCACCAGCCCCACGGGTCCCGGCCCGAAGGCCGTCGCGGCGGCGGCGGGGCGCCGTAGGGCGAGCCGTAGGGGGATTTCGGCTTCGGGGCGGGCGGGCGGAACCGGTTCCAGCGGTCGTGCTCGCGGGGGGTTTTGTCGCGTATGAACACGCGGACGAGCAGCGCGCCCGCGACGAACCCGCCGAGGTGGGCGAAGAACGCGACCCCGCCGCCCGTGCCGCCGAGCGAGCCGAGCCCGCTGAAGAGGTTCACCACGAAGTACTCGAGGATGATGACCCAGGCCGGGAGCTCGAAGAAGATCCCGAAGAAGAGCCAGAGCGGGAGGATCGGGTTCAGCACCGTGATCGGCGAACGCGGGTAGAGCGACCCGTACGCCGCGAGCACGCCCGAGATCGCGCCCGAGGCGCCCACCATGGGCACGACCGACGAGGGGTTCACGACCACCTGCGCGAGGGCCGCGGCCATGCCGCAGAGGACGTAGAAGAGCGCGTACCTGCGGCTCCCCATGGCGTCCTCGACGTTGTCGCCGAAGATCCAGAGGTAGAGCATGTTGCCGCCGAGGTGCGCCCACCCGGACGGGTCGTGCATGAACATGCTCGAGAACATCGTCGGCAGGGCGGCGAGCGGCTCGTGCACGAGGCGCGCGGGCACGAGGCCGTGCTCCATGAGCAGCTCGTAGGCCCTCGCCTCGGTCCCGCGGGGGCCGGCCCCCGTGATCAGCATCTTCGTCCACACGAAGACGCAGATGTTCACGACGATGATCAGCCAGTTGACGTAGGGCGTGCGCCGAGCCGGCAGGCGGTCTCGAAGGGGCAACATGACGGGACCGCCTTACCATGCGCATCCCATGCCGGCCCTTCAAGGACACGAGGCTCCGCCTTCCCCCTCGTGACAGGCGTGGACCGTGCTGGTAGACGGTGAACGCGATGCCTCCGATCGGCCTACGCCTCCACGACACGATGACCGGCAAGCTGACCCAGCTGGTCCCCAAAAGGGCCGGCGAGGTACGCGTCTACTGTTGCGGACCCACCGTCTACGACGTCGCGCACGTCGGTCACGCGCGCGCCGCGCTCGCCCCCGACGTGCTCGTGCGGCATCTGCGCAGCCAGGGCGTGCGCGTCGTGTACACGCGCAACGTCACGGACGTCGACGACAAGATCCTCGCGCGTTCGCGGGAAAACGGCGAGACGCCGCTCGATCTCTCGGCCCGCATGGCAGCGCTCTACCAGGAGGACATCCGCGCGCTCGGCTGCCAGGACCCGGACCACGAGCCGCGCGTCTCCGACTCGATCGGCGACATCATCCGGATCATCGAGACGCTGATCCAGAACGGAAACGCGTACGTCGCCGACATGCCGAACGGCTCGAAGGACGTCTACTACGCGGTCCGCTCCTTCGCGGAGTACGGCAAGCTCTCGCACCGGCACATCGAGGACCTCTGCTCGGGCGCGCGCGTCGAGGTCTCCGAGCAGAAGCACGACCCGCTCGATTTCGCGCTCTGGAAGGGCGCGGGCGACTGCACGTGGGGCTGGGAGAGCCCGTGGGGGAAGGGCCGCCCCGGCTGGCACATCGAGTGCTCGGCGATGAGCGAGCGTTACCTCGGCTACGGCTTCGACGTGCACTGCGGCGGGATGGACCTCATCTTCCCGCACCACGAGAACGAGATCGCGCAGAGCGAGGCCGCGCATCCGGGCGAAGGGCCGTTCTGCTCGCTCTGGATCCACAACGGGTTCGTCAACGTCGACAAGGAGAAGATGGCGAAGTCGCTCGGCAACTTCGTCACGATCCGCGACGTCTACCAGCGCAACGACCCCGAGGCGCTCCGGTACTTCCTGCTCACGGTGCACTACCGCGGCCCGATCGCCTTCGAGACGGAGAAGCGCGCCGACGGGCGAGTGGTCTTCCCAGGCATCCTGGAGGCGGAGCGGCGGGTCGATTACCTCTACCACACGCTCGGCCGGCTCGGCTCGCTCGCGGAGCTCTCGAAGGGCGCGACGGGCGGCGACGACGCGCCGGCGCCGACGATGCGTTTGCCGAAGGAGATGGCGCCGATGATGGACCTCGCCTCGGCGGCGCGCGGCAAGGTCGACACGGCGCTCGACGACGACCTCAACACGCCCGTCGCGCTGGCGGTCGTGGGCGAGCTCGCGCGCGCGGGCAACGAGCTCGTCGACCTCGCGCAGAAGCGCCGCAAGGACCCGGAGATCGCGAAGGCGGCGCCACTCGTGGCGAAGATGCTGGCGCGCGCGCTCTGGTCCACGGTCGAGCCGCTCGGCATCTTGCAGACGCCAATGGACGTCTACCGGGCGCGCACGCAGGCGCGGCGGCTGTCGATCCTGGGCAAGACGGCGGAGGAGATCACGGCGCGGGTCGAGGAGCGGCGGCAGGCGCGGCAGGCGAAGGACTTCGCGCGCGGCGACGCGATCCGCAAGGAGCTCGAGGAGCTCGGGATCGAGGTAGCAGACAACCCGACCGGGACGACCTGGCGCCTCGGCGTGTAGGAACGACTCCCTCTTCTTGGGCTGGGGCCGCCGCGCCGGGGCGCTGCCCCGGGCCCCGCGGGGGCTATCCGCCCCTCGACCCGGACCAGGCACGGCCTGGACCGAGGGTGGAAGAACTGCGCTCCGCGCAGTTCTTCCAACGGGCCCGTTGGACCGCGTTGCCCGTCGAAAGGGCAGCGCGGCTGTTTCGGTTGGCAGGATCGTCGCCGGTCTTGACTCGGCCTGTTCGATGAACTGCGCATCGCGCAGTTCATCGACCCCGAGTCCAGGGCTTGCCCTGGTTCGGGTCGAGGGGCGAACAGCCCCCGCGGGGTCCGGGGCAGCGCCCCGGCGAAGCGCCTCCAGATGAGGTCGTTCGATCGCCTCCCCCCGTGACGTGGCCAGATCCGGGAATTACCCTTCCCCGGCCCATGGCTCGCGACCTTTACTCCGTGCTCGGCGTCGCCCGGGACGCAGACGAAGACACCATCAAGAAAGCTTTCCGCAAGCTCGCCGTCCAGTACCACCCGGACAAGGCGCCTGGAAAGGCGAACGAGGCGAAGTTCAAGGAAATCAACCACGCCCACGAGGTCCTGTCGGACAAGCAGAAGCGAGCGCTCTACGACGAGTTCGGCGAGGAGAGCCTGCAGCAGGGCTTCGACGCGGACCGAGCGCGCTTCGTGCGCCAGTACGGCGGAGGTCGTGGCCGAGCCGGCGCGCCCGGCGGGGCCGGCGGCGTTCCGTTCAACGTCGAGGAGATCTTCGGCGGGGGCGGAGGCGGCGGCGCGTCCGGCGATTTCGGCGACCTCTTCGGCAACATCGGCGATCTCTTCGGGCGGGGCCGCGGCGGGGTGCGCGGCGGCGGGGGCGTGCGGGCGCGGAGGGGGCAGGACGTCGAGAGCGAGGTGACGATCGATTTCGTGTCGGCGGTGAAGGGCACGACGGTGCAGCTCCAGCGCGAGGGCGAGGAGCCGATGACGGTGCGCATTCCTGCGGGCGCGAACGAAGGCAGCCGCATTCGAGTCCCTGGGCAGGGCGCGCCTGGAATGGGCGGCGGACCTGCCGGGGATTTGCTTTTGACGATCCACGTGACGCCGCACCCCTTGTTCAAGCGCGAGGGCGACGACCTGCGCCTCGACGTGCCGGTGAGCATCGGGGAGGCGTATTTCGGCGGGAAGATCAAGGTCCCGACGCCGGACGGCGAGGTGACGTTGAAGGTCCCGGCGCACACGCAGAGCGGGCAGGTGCTCCGGCTGAAAGGAAAAGGCGTTGCGCGAAAAGGAAAAGAGCCGGGGGATCTTTACGTGCGGTTCTTGATTCACATCCGCACGGAGGAGGATCCGCGCGTGGCCGAGGCGGTGAAGGAGCTGGAGTTGCCCGGGGAGGAGTTGCGGAAGGAATTGCGGTTTTAAGGCACGTTGTTCCTGTACGTTCCACTCGCGGTGCCACCGAAGATGTAACTTGAGAAGTGGCCGAGCGACGTTGTGAAGGGCACATGAGGCGCCCCATGGGTGATGCTTGGGTCTACATTGACGAATCGCAAGCTCCTCACGCCACAGGCGCGGAAGCAGGTCAGCCGTTTTGGTTGGGTGCTCTGATTACGGAGCAGCCGATCGAACAAGGTCTGATTGACGGCGCACTCGGCCAGCTGAAAGCAGACCCTGATTCAGTTGGAAATACACAAGACGAGGCCACGCTCGGCAGGGGATACTTCCACGCCTCAGAAGACTCGAAGAATGCTCACTCCTGGATTTGTCGTGCAATCGTCGATGCTCCTGTCCATGCCAAATTCTCAGCTACGAGGTGGTTCTTCGACAGGCACGACAGCAACGAGTACGATGGCGCGAAGCTCCACCGATTGACTGCCCTCCTTAGTGTCATGACCGCCCTCCAGGATGACTTCGAGACGATTCACGTCTTCGTAGCAAGCCGAGAGGGAAGCTTCGAGCAGACACACATGGTCCAATGGCCCGACTACTGCCTCAAGATGCAGCTTGGCGCCCTTGTGGACATGCCTATCCTACCTACCAGGTTTCCAAGAATCGACGCTCAGCTGGTCTCACCCAACCATCCCGGGATTCAAGCCTGCGACTTTATTCTTTGGGCGGTGCAGCGTTCGAAACCCGTCCGGCTCAGTCCAACAGGTAAGAGCGACTGGTTGAAGCGACTTGGGCTCCAGCTATGGGCGGATGGTGGCGCAGAAAACAGCGCTCAGCAGGCACTGGAGGGCATCCTGGGCAAAGGAATTGAGCGAGCCATCTTGCCTCCGATGGACTCACCTCCGCCTCGAAGGCTTGAGTCTCTCGATGCGGCGGAACGCTGGGCCCTCGTCCAGCAAATTGCAGATGATGTCCACCGTGCAGCCTCTCTCGCTGAAGGCAACCCGCGAATAGGTCACCTGGCAGCCTATCTTGAGCGCGCGTCTGCCGGTTGCGAGAGGGCGCATCAGGTGTCCCCTAACGAGTTGCGAGAACTGCTTGGCGCCATGATGGAGGCTTTTCTACTCACGTGCCATACGCTTCCCATGTTCGACGTGACGGACGGAGCTGCGTGGGCTCGCGTAACTGAAAAGCGAATCCTCGCAGCGGCATTCATGAAGGGTGATTGGCTATGGTTGCCGCCATCCTTCTCTTTACGCTCGCGCGACGTTGCCGCACCGGTTCCTACACGCTGAGCGCAGACCGACATGGCGGTGTGCCTTGCCCCCTCCGACGGGTCGGCATGTAGTACGCACGGTCTCGCATTCCCAGCCTCACAAGCCGGGGTAGCGCCCACGCAATGCTTCCTCTTGGCGAATCGCCATGGCGAGCGGACGGTTCATCCGGAGAAGCTCCACGGTCGCCCGCCCAATGGCCGTCTTTCCTTGGATAACCAGCTCGCTATCAAAGCAGAAATGATCTTCCCAATGCGAAGATCTAGGATCATACAGCGGGACGGACGCGCTCGTGAGCGGCTCCACGGCCGATGTTCGCGCTCCCTTGCGCAGCGAGCAAGATACGCAGGCGAGCGCCAGGTTGTCGAGCGCGGTCGGACCTCCATCCCGTCGCGGCTGCACGTGATCGACGTGGAACGTCGCTTCCTGACTCTCCTGGGAGATCCGGCAATATTCGCATCGGTTCCGCGCGCGCTCACGGACACGGCGTTGCACCGAGACCGGAACGTGCTCGCGGCTCATCCCACCGCCCGCGAAGCCCGCAGTCGCAGCAAGCTCAACAGATCGGCTAGCTCGACCAGCCCTTCCGCCTCGACCTGCTCATCTTCTGTCAACGGCTCGCCTCGATCCTGCTTGTCCAGGAGCGCTTGCAGACGCCGGTCGACACCCTCGGGCAGACGCAGCTGTGCCATCTCTCCTTGCAGTTCGAGGTCCATCTCCAACCGCACCTTGGCTGCTTCACCCATGGCCGACTCCAGGTCTCGTAGCTGAGAGTGACCCTACCCTTCTCGATGGGCCTGCGGCAAGGCAACCTTGCATCAAAGCATGGACGACGGCTCGCAAACGCGGCGCAAAGAGGACCGGCTGGCCCTGGCGACCAAGGGGATCGGCGCTGATGGCATGGGGTTGGCCGGCTGGAGTTGCTGAGGCCCACCTCCCGGTGGCACCCCGGCTGCTCCCCTCGGAACACCCGGACGCTCGTCGACCACCACCAGGGACTTGCTCGACCACCTCGGTGACCACGTCCACGAGCTCCGCGCCGGAGCCCCCGGGTTGCGCCACCCGAGGTGATGGGTCGACCTCTCGAGAAGCGAAGAAGTGTCACCCGAGGTCCCGGTCTGAAGTGTCACCCAAGATTCCGGTTGCACGACCGCCGGGAGGCTCACGCGAGCCGGGAGGAGGTCGGTGGGCGACCGACTTTGAGATCAAGCCAACCTCCGGAGGTCGATGGCCGACCGCCGGGAGGCTCACGCGAGCCGGGAGGAGGTCGGTGGGCGACCGACTTTGAGATCAAGCCAACCTCCGGAGGTCGATGGCCGACCGCCGGGAGGCTCGCGCGAGCCGGGAGGAGGTCGGTGGGTGACCGCCGGAGGCTCGCGGGAGCGACGGCGCGGCTTTCCCCCTCGATCAGACGTATTGCGACCAGAGCTGGAACTTGCTCTTCGGCCCCCCGCACTTCGGGCAAACCCAGGTATCAGGGAGCTTCGCGAACAACGTCCGAGGGGGGATGTTGTACTCGGGGTGGCCGAAGTATTCCTCGAACGTGAAATAACACTTCGGGGTCGTGCACTCGAACCTGTGATACGTGGGTTCTCCCATGCCCAGAGGGGTAACACGGCGCGGGCGGCGCTGTCATCCGCGTCGCTTTGCGGCGGTGTATGGTAGCATGCCCCCCATGCTTCGCCCCCTCCTCGCTTCGTCCGCCCTCGCCGCCCTGCTCGCCCTCGCGGGCTGTACCCGGTGCCCCGATTGCCAGTGCATGCTGCCCGGCATTCACGTCACCGTCGTCGATGCCAGCACGAAACAGGCGATCGCCGCAGGGGTCGAGGTGAAGACGGGGACCACGTCCTGCGACCTCAGCGTCTCGGAGCGCATCTGCAACGTCGCTCCGGGTGCCCATACCGTCGAGGTCTCCGCGATGGGGTATACGTCAAAGACGGCCTCGGCCGTATTGCCCGAGCCCGAGAAGGACACCTGCTGCGCCTGCGGCGCGAGCGTCCCCGTGACCGTGGAGCTCACGCGGTTGCCTTGAGAGGCGGCGAACATGATAGATACCTCTCCATGCTCCGCCACCTCCTCGCCTCGGCCTGCCTCCTCTCCCTGCTCACCCTCGCCGGCTGCGACGAATGCGGCGAGATCGATTGTGCTTGCCTGCAGGGCTCCATCGTCGTGACCGCCGTCGACGCGACCACGAAAGAGGCGCTCTTCGACGCCAAGGTCGCCATCGGCAACGACCCCTGCCCGGAGCATGCATCGGAGCACTACTGCTTTGTCGCCGCCGGGACCTATTCGGTTCAGGTCTCCGCGACGGGGTATGCTCCGAAGACGGTCTCGATCGTATTGCCCGAGCCGCAGGGGGAGGGCTGCTGCATCTGCGGGGAACGCGTCGAGCAGGCCGTCGAGCTCACGCAGATGCCTTGAGATTCATTCGTGTAGCAGAGCGAGACCGGCGGCGCCGTCTCCGAAATCGACGTTTGCCCTCGGCATTGCCGCCCACGAACAAGCTTTCGACGCCTGCATTCTCCGTTTACCACCGGCTTTGACACACCGCACAATCACGAGCCCAGCTCGGTCGAGCCGCGAACTCGTGGGCACCTGCGCGGAGGACGCCGACGTGGAACTCGGAAAGATATTCAAGGCGCTGGTCGGAAAAATCGCGCTTTCGCAAGACGATCCGGCCGTTGCCAACGGCATCACGGGGATGGTATTCGTTTCCAATTGGGAACGTGCCAGGTCGCAACGCTCCCCCACCCCATCGAGGCCTATGCTCAAACGAACCCTGATCCTCACGGCATTCGTCTCCCTCACCGCCTCCACCGCGTTCGCGCAGGGCCAAACCGGCGACACCTCCGCGCCGCCGCCGCCTCCGCCGGCCGACACCACCGCGCCGCCGCCCGACGCCGCCGCGCCGCCGCCCCCCGCCGCGACCCCGGTGCCCCCCACGGAGGCACCCAAAGAGGAGGAAAAGAAGGACGAAAAAGACCTGGATCCGGGCGGACGTGTTCGTTGGGGTGTCTCCGGCAACCTCGGATGGCACCTGCCGCAATCGATGTTCACCATCGGCGGCGAGGGCCGTATCGGCTACCAGGTCTCGAACATCTTCAGCGCCTACGCCGCCATCGGCGGCACCGGCGGCTTCGGGTTCAGCGCCGATATCGGATTCGATGGCCTCAGCGTGGGCGTCTCGGCCATCTCGTACTGGTATGTCGGCGCCATTGCCGAGGCCATTTTCAAGAACCGATTCTACGTCGGCGGCGGCCCCGTCCTCGCGCGCGGCGCCCTCGGCGGCATCACCACCGGCGTGAGCATCGACGGCGTCGCCGAGGTCACCGAAATCGCCTCCGCCGGCTTCAAGCCGGGCCTCAATCTCCGGTTTGGCCTCTCCACCGCGAACCCGAGCGGCCCCTCGCGCCGCCGCGGCGGCTTCAACATCGGCATCGACGCGCTCTTGCTCTTCCACCCGAGCGCGGTTTTCGTGACCACCCGCGCGGACGGACCGAACGGCACCGCAGGCGTCTCCGTCAGGGAGAGCGCGCTCGGCGTGAGCCTCGTCCCGATGCTGACGCTCGGTTACGATTCGCGCTGACGCCGCGCACGCCCCTTCCGTTTTCGTCCGCATCCCGGCTAACATCCCCGCCGCCCGCTCCCCATCCACGAGAGGAGTCGACGATGCTTGCCGGACGCATGATGGACTTTCCGCTCACCCTCACGCATTTTCTCGAACGCGCGCGCACCTTCTTCGGCCGCAACGAGATCGTCTCGCGCCTCCCGGACAAGACCCTCGTCCGCGCCACGTACGGAGACTTCTACCGCCGCACCGCGAAGCTCGCGGGCGCGCTCGCGCGCCTCGGGGTTCGTCCGGGCGATCGGGTCGCCACGCTCTCGTGGAATCACCAGCGTCACCTCGAGGTCTACCTCGGCGCGCCGGCCATGGGCGCCGTCGTCCACACCTTGAACCTCCGGCTCCACCCGAACGAGCTCGGCTACATTGCCAATCACGCCGAGGACAAGGTCGTCGTCGTCGACCGCTCGCTCCTGCCGCTCTGGCGCAAGTTCGCCGACCAGGTCCGCTCGGTCCGGCATGTCGTCGTCATCCCCGACTGCCCCGCGCAGGGCGAGGCGACGAGCGCCGAGATCGATTACGAGGAGCTCATCGCCCCCGAAAAAGACGAATACCCCTGGCCCACGCTCGACGAGCGCAGCGCCGCGATGATCTGCTACACCTCGGGCACCACGGGCAACCCCAAGGGCGTCGTCTACAGCCATCGCTCGACCGTCCTTCACACGCTCGTCGTGTGCAATGCCGATACCATCGGCGTCCGCGAAGCCGACACGGTCCTGCCCGTCGTGCCCATGTTCCACGCCGCCGCCTGGGGCCTGCCGTATGCGGCCGTCATGGCCGGCTCCAAGCTCGTCTTTCCCGGCCCGCACCTCGACCCGCCGAGCCTGCTCGATCTCATCGCCGCCGAGAAGGTCACGATTGCGGCGGGCGTGCCCACGATATGGCTCGGCATCCTCCAGCTCCTCGATCAGCACCCCGGCAAGTGGGACCTCTCGGCGATCCGCTCCACGGTCATCGGCGGCTCGGCGGCGCCGCCGGCCCTCATCGACGGCTTCAAATCGCGGCACGGCATCGACGTCACCCACGCCTGGGGAATGACCGAGACGAACCCCGTGGGCACGCTCGCGCGGGTCAAGCACGGTTTGTCCCACACGGACGATGCCACGAAGCTCGGGTGTAAAGCGTCGCAGGGGTATGCCGTGCCGTTCGTCGAGCAGCGGCACGTCGGCGAGGATGGCCAGATCCTCCCGTGGGACGGCGAGACCATGGGCGAGCTCGAGGTGCGCGGCCCCTGGGTCGCCTCCTCGTATTTCGGCGGCGAGGGCCCCGATCGGTTCACCGAGGATGGATGGTTCAAGACGGGCGACGTCGTCACGATCGATCGCGAGGGTTATCTCCGGATCACGGATCGATCGAAGGACGTCATCAAATCGGGCGGCGAGTGGATCAGCTCGGTCGCGCTGGAGAATGCGCTCATGAGCCACCCGGCCGTGCTCGAAGCGGCCGTCTTCGCGGCGCGGCACCCGAAATGGACCGAGCGCCCGCTCGCGGCGATCGTGCTCAAGGAGGGCAAGACCGCCACGCGAGAGGAGCTCAATGCTCACATCGAGGCGAAATTCGCCAAGTTCTGGCTCCCGGACGATTACGTCTTCATGGCGCAGATCCCGCGCACCTCGACCGGCAAGTTCCTGAAGACGAAGCTCCGCGAGCTCTACGGCGATCACCTCGAAAAGAAGGGCACCGCGGAGTAACACGGCGCATGCGTCCCTCCCTGCCCCTCGCGCTCGCTCTCGTCGCTTGCGGCGGAGCTCCGCCCCGGGAGATACCGGCGCCTGCCCCGAATTCATCCGCCGGGGCGCTCGCCGCGGTGCCGGAGCGGCCTCCCGACCCGTGCTCGCGCACGGCCGAGCTCGTGCGGATCGCGCGCGTGCCCGAGACGGAGAACGACCTCATGCTGACCCCGGACCCCGGCTTCGGCCAGAAGACGATCCATTTCGCGGGCTCGCTGAACGACGACCGTTTCCCCGACCTCATCGTCTACTTCAACGACACCTGTGGCAGCACGCATGAATGCATGCGCGGCGTCTACCTCGGCTGCGGCGAGGAGAAATACCTCCCCGTCTGGGGTCCCGAGTACGCCTTCGACATGCGGCCGACCGATACCGAGACGGCGAATGGCTATCGCCTGATCAAGCACACCGCACGCACGGGCGAATACGAGGCGATCGACGTCGAACTCCACTTCGACGGTCGATCGTACGAGCCCGCGCCCCGCCCTTAAGCCACGCTCTCCACCTTGTACACCTTCGTCCCCTGCGGCGTCGGCACCTCGGCTTCGTCGCCCTCCGACAAACCCATCAGCGCCGCGCCGAGCGGGCTCGTCGGCGTCACCACCTGCACCTCGGTCCCGCCCACCTTCACGCGTTGCCCGCCCGCCGCGGGCAGCACGAAGCAGACGAGCTTCGCGCCCCGGTGCGAAAGCGTCACGAGCGCCGTCGCCGCGATCCCGTCGCCCGACGCAAACGCGCGCACATGGATCGAGCCCAGCAGCGCGAGCGACCGTTCGAGCTCCCGCGCTCGCTCGGCTTGGCCCCGCGCGAGGTAGGACGCCTCGGTCGAGCGCATGTCCTTGTCGTTTTCGGGCTTGTTTTCCTCGTGTGACGCGGCCGCGGCCGCCTCGTGGGCGATCCGCGCCATCGTGGCGAGCTCGTCCGAAAGCCGCGTACGAAGCTCCTTCAGGAGTGCCTGTTTGTCGACCTGCACCATCCGCTCTCCGTGGACGCCCCCATCAAGCCACGGACGCCCCACCCCCCGCAAGCGTCACGCGGTACACGACGCCCCATTTCTCCGTCGTCCCCTCCACATCGTCGATCACCGGCACCCGGTACCGCGCGATCTCCTCGATCCCCTCGGACGGCAGATATGCGCGCCCCGGATCCCCGAGGAGCACGACCTTCCCCTCGGCCGCGCGCTCCCGGAGCCACGGCAAAACCACGCGCGTCATCGCCGCGTCGTAACAAACGTCCCCCGCCAGCACCACCTCCGCCCCCTCGGCCCACGGCGGCAAACCCGCGCGAACGAGCGCGTCCTCGACGTGCGCCTCCACGGTCGCGCCGGCGTCCTCCGCGTTCATCGTGATCGCCACGGCGGCCAGCGGATCCGTGTCCACGGCGACGACGCGCCGTGCCCCTGCGCGCGCGGCGGCGATCGCGCAGAGGCCCGAGCCCGAGGCCAGATCGAGCACGGCCTTGCCACGCACGAGCTCCGGCTGATCGAGCACGAGCCGCGCGAGCGCTTGCCCGCCGGCCCAGGCAAACGCCCAGAATGGCGGCTCGATCCCGTGCGTCTGGAGAAACGCCTCGGTGGCGCGCCAGAGCGGCGTCACCTCCGTCGCCAGCCGGAGCCGGATCTCGGGCAGGAGCGGCGGCGCGCACGGCGCCGTGTTTTCCTCGATGAATCGCCTCGCCTCGGCCTCGTGCATGGACGCGCGCGAGCGTACTCGATGCTTGACGCCCGCGCGGAAAAAAGGTCAGTAGGGGGCCGATGTGGGCAAACGCTCGTCTTGCCATTTGCGCCGTCCTGGGTCTTTTTGCCGCGGCTTGCGGGCCTGCGAAGCCTGCGGAGAGCCCGGGCGGCGCGTCGCCCACGGTCGCGGTCGCGGAGGCCGAGCCGAGCGGTGACCCGATCGGGCCCGACGTGACGAGCCCCGGGGATCAGTTCGAGCTTTCGATCGGTGGCAAGGTCTACTCCGTGGCCGACGGCAAACCGTTCGAGGTGCAGCTCGGCGGCGAGCGCTTCGAGGCCACGATCCGATCGAAGCAGGTCCTGCAATACCAGGCGAACGGGATCTCCTTCCGCTATCCGAAAGAAATGACCCTGGAGGAGGAGAGGTCCACGGGCGTTTCGAACATCACGGTCGAGGCGGCCGATTCGACGTTCTTGATGCTCCAGGTCTATTCGGTGGACGTCGACCCGAAGGCGCTGAGCCAGTCGCTCGTGGACGGCATCGAGAAGGAGATGCGCTCGCGCGGCGGTCAGTTTCACCCGGACAGCGGCACCACCGTGACCCGGCGCCTGCGCGGCGAGAACGTCGAGGGGACGCGGCTCGAGTTCACGCTCGCGAAGGAATCGATGCGGACCGAGATCTTCGTCCTGCGCAAGAACAAGCTCACCATTTCGGTGCTGATCCAGCGCTCGGACGACGACGCGATCATGGCGGAGCGTCGCTTCAAGGTGATCACGGACTCGCTCCGCTGAGCTTGACAGGCGGCGCTTCGTGCGAGAGACCGAGGCGCTCGTGAGCGATCCTTCCCCGAACGAGGCTTCGAAGAAAGGCGCGCCGCGCTCGCTCGTGCGGCTCGCCGTGCGCCTCGTGGGCCCGGCCCTGCTCGTGGTCGTGTTCTTGCGCATGCGCGACGCGCGCGCTGCGTGGGATGCGCTCGCGACGGCCTCGCTCCTGCCGCTCGGGCTCGCATTCGCGCTGAACGCGGCGAGCTACTGGCTCAAGATCGTCCGCTCCGACGTCCTGCTCTCGGCGCGCGGCTACGACTATCCACGCAAGCGCGCCTGGCTCGGCTTCCTCTCGTCGGTCTTCGTCGGCATGTTCACGCCGGGCCGCGTGGGCGACGTGCTGCGCGCGCAATACTTCCGGCACGACCTCGGGATGCCTTATTCCGAAGGGGTCGCGGTCGTCGTGATCGACCGGCTCTGCGACCTCTACGTGCTCGTCGGGTTCGTGGCCGTCGGCGTGGCGCGATGGAGCTCGTTCTTCGTCGGGGATCTCGCGCTCGTCACGTGGGGCGGGGTCCTGGTCACGGCGCTCGGTCCGCTCGTGCTCTTCGTTCCCTCGTTCGCGCAGACGGCGATGCGCGCGCTTTACAAGAAAATGCTCGGCGACCCCACGGGCGAGGGATTCGATCGTTTTCTTCTGGCCCTGCGCGCCCAGCGCCCGAGGCACCTCGCGTCCGCGGTGGTGCTGACGATCCTCGCGTTCGGCGTGAATTACCTCCAGGGGTATCTGATCGCGCAATCGCTGCATTTCGATCTGGCCTTCTACGACGTCGTCTGCCTGCTCGCGGTGGCGAGCCTGCTCGGCCTCCTGCCGATCTCGGTCTCGGGCCTGGGCGTGCGCGAGCTCTTTTTCTCGATGGTCTTCCCTGCGCTCGGCCATCCCGGGGACACGGGCTTGCTCTACGGACTCGTGGTGTTCCTGGTGATCTACGTGGGCGTGGCGGCGATGGGGTTTGTCGGGTGGTACCTGGCGCCGCCGCCGTTCGGGGACAAACCGGACGTTCCCGGACGAACCTCTTGATGCTACGATGGGCGCATGCCCAACGCCCCGGAAGTCGAAGCAGCCTACGACGCCGTCCCGGAAGAGCAGATCGCCGAGATCATCGACGGTGAGCTCCATGTACAGCCAGGCCAGCACCTGTTGCATTGTCTGGCCAAGACCCGCCTCATCCAGCAGCTCGTCCCCTTGCCATCACGCCATGGCGAACCTGACGGCTGGGTCCTCCTGAGCAACCCCGTGCTGCACTTCGGTCCGCGTCCGGACAAGCTGCAGCCCGACCTGGCAGGTTGGCGCCGGGAGCGGATGCCGGAAATACCCGATGTCGAGGCGCTCACGCTCACGCCTGACTGGATCTGCGAGGTTCTCTGGCCGGAGACGTATCCCAGGGAGCGCGCGCGGAAGATCCGGGTTTACCGCCGCGAGGGCGTCGCCCACCTCTGGCTCGTGAGTCCGCGCGATCGAATGGCCGAAGTCTATCAGCTCACCAGCGAAGGTTATTTACAGGTCGAAGTGTACGAGGGGGACGTGTGCGAACGGATCGCACCGTTCCACGAAATCGAATTGGACCTCGGTGCGCTCTGGACCTGGTGAAGCCCTGCACCTCCACCCTTGTCCGTCCCGAGCCAACGTGCTTTCGTGGCATCCGTGTTCCCTGCCGATGGCGAGACCGTGAACGAAGCCGAGCCCCGACGGACTTCCGTCTCCGGCCCCGACGCGGTCCTCTTCGCCTGGATCACCGCGGCCGTCACGAATGCGATCACCATCGCGCGGTCCATCGCCTTGCCGCCGCGCCTCGTCACGCGCGTCCTGCATCACGGCTTCGACGCCGGCCATTTCCTCGCCCTCGGCCTCGCCTCCGCTGGCCTCGTGGGCCTGCACGTTCGTTTCGGCCGCGCGCGCCCGCGCGCATCCGCCGCCGTGCTCCTCGTGCTCTCGCTCGCCCTCGGCGCCCTCGTCTTGCCCTCGGACCTCGCGACGGCCATCGAACGCCACGCCTCGGGCCGCGCCGCCTGGGTCCAGCCGGCGCTGCTCGTCCTCTTCGTCGCGCTCCTCGCGCTCACCATCCCCCTCGCCGTCCTGCTCGGCCGCCTCGCGGCGCGCCCTTATCTCCGCTGGGTCGCCGCCGCCGTCGCCGCCGCTGTCCTCTCGATCAGCCCCGTCCTCCTCCAAGGCGATTACGCCGGCGTCCGCCTCTTCGTCGCGTTTGCCGCCGTGGCCCTCTTCGCCGCCGCGCTCGCCGGCGCCGCATGGCCCGCGCGCCTCGCTCCTTTCGCCGCCCGATTGCGTCCCCTCCGCGCCTCCTTCCTCGCCGTCGCCTCGCTCGGCGCCGCCGCCTCGCTCGTCGTCCCGCCGCGGCCCACCGTGGCCATGGCCATGCAGAGCCCGAGCGGCTCGCTCCTTCCGCCCTTCCTCGGCGCGCTCCGCGAAAAGACGGTTTCCTACGACGCCCCCGTGCCCCCCGAAATGGCCCCGTGGTTCGTCGACCGCAAGGCCGCGCCTCCCGTACCGCCGAGCTCCCCCGCCGTTTTCCCTGCCAACCCCGCGGTGTTCCTCTTCAGCATCGATTGCCTGCGGAACGACGTCCTCGCGTCCGGCAAATACGACGACAAGCTCCCGAACCTCGCCTCCCTCCGCAAGCGCGGCGTGTATTTTCGTTCGGCCCGCTCCGCCGGCTCGCAGACCGTCTACAGCCTCTCGGCGCTCTTCGCGGGCACGTACTTCTCCCAGCAGTACTGGACGCCGAACGCGGGGCCCATTCTCGGCCTCTGGCCCGCCAAGGACGAGACCCCGCGCTTCCCCGAGCTCTTGCGCGCCCGCGGCGCCACCACGATCACCTTCGCGAGCGCGGCCTGGCTCGTCAACCAGTACGGGATCGTCCGGGGCTTCTCCGAGGAGACCTTCGTCCGCCCCGCCGGAAACAGCCGCTGGACCATGAGCAAACCCCTCGTCGACGCGGCGGTCGCGCGGCTCGCGAAAGTGCACGGCGAGCCGTTTTTCCTGTACATCCATTTCCTCGACGCGCACAACCCCTACAACCTCGCGGGCACGGGGGGCTCCGAGTTCGACCGTTACCTCGGCGAAGTCGCCCTCGTCGACGCCCAGATCGGCCGTCTGCTCACCTTGATCGAGCGCTCGCCGCTCGCCGAGCGCGCCGCCGTCGTCCTGACGAGTGATCATGGCGAGGCGTTCGGCGAGCATGGACAGTGGGTGCACGCGAATTCGCTGTACGACGAGCTCTTGCGCGTGCCGCTCATCGTGCAGAGCCAGCGCTTCGCGCCGCGCGTCGTCGACGCGCCTGTCTCGGCCGTCGACCTCGGCCCCACGATCCTCGACCTCTTCGGCGAGAGCACGCCCGGCACCTTCATGGGCCAGAGCCTCGTGCCCTACCTGCGCGGCGAGAGCCCCACGCTCACGCGCCCGATCCTCGCCGAGACCCGCATGAAGCGCGCCCTCGTCCTGCGCGACGGTACGAAGATCATCGTCGACGATCGCAGCCACACCGTGGAGGTCTTCGACCTCGCCTCGGATCCAGGCGAGACGCAGAGCCTCGCGGACGACCCGGCGCGCCTCCACACGCCGCTGTCGCACCTGCGCCGGTTCCTCGCCACGCACACCCTGAAACGCGAGGGCTACGTCCCCCCGTATCGACGGTGAGCCGCGCTTGACGCCGCCCTCCCGGGCAGCTACGCCCTCGCCCTCCATGGAGTCGGGAGAGGCTCGGATCCAGGGCCGCTCGGGCCCGCGCCTCGGGAGCGCCGCCCTCACCCTCGTGCTCCTCGCGGGGATGGGCTTCTTCGGCAAGGTCGTCCACGCCCATTACCCCATCCAGCAGTGGCTCGTCTGGCATTACGCCGGCGCGTGGCTCGGCGTGCTCGTCGTCCTCGCCGGCGCCTACGGCCTCGGCCACGTCCTCGTCCGCCGCGCCCTGGCCTCGCGCCTCCCGCTCCTCGAACACGCGATCACGTCCCTCGCCGTCGGCGTCTTCGGCTATGAAATCCTCGTCTTCCTGGCGGGGGTTTTCCAGCTTTATCGGGCGGCCACGTTTTTCGCCCTCCCGCTCGGCCTGCTCGCCGCCGTCGCCGTGCCCCTCGCGCGCCACCTCGCGCACGTGCGCCGCGTCCTCGCGCGGGCCTCGCGGCGCGCGCCGCGGCTCGGAAACGGGGCGATCCTCGCGCTCGCGTTCGGCTGCCTCGGGCTCGGGCTCGTGTATTTCAACGTGCTCACCCCGCAAAACGTCCAGTTCGACGCGCGGTGGAAGCACATGGCGCTCGCCGAGGATTACGCGCTCCACGGCGGCATTCACCCCTCGGCCGAGGGCTGGGTCTTCTCGGCGCGCCCCCATTTCAGCTCGTATCTCTACACCTGGGCCTTCCTCCGGCCCTCGAGCCGCCTCTTCGACCGCATGGTCCTCGCGGCCCACCTCGAATTCGCGGTTTTCCTGTTCACCACCGTCGTCGGCATCCCCGCGCTCGTCCGTCGCCTCGTCCCGCGCGCCGATCCTCGCTGGATCTGGGCCGTCCGTTTCCTCTTCCCGGGCGTCCTGCTCTACGACAGCTCCGTGAGCGGCGGGGCCGATCACTTCGGGGCGATGTACTCCGTCCCGATCGCGCTCTGCACCTTCCGCGTGCTCCGCGATTTCGATCCGCGCCGGGCGGCCCTCCTCGGCGTGCTCGCGGCCGGCGCGGCGCTCACGAAGGAGACCGTGGCGATCATGCTGGTCCCCTTCCCGGCGCTCGCGCTCCTCGTCCAGTCGATCCGCGCTGCGCGGACCACGCGAAGCGCCCTCCGCGCCCCGCTCGTCTTCGGCCTCACCGCCCTCGTCGCCACGTCACCGCTCTGGCTGAAGAACTTCGTCTTTTATGGCGACCCGGTCTATCCGCTCTCGCACCGCTTCCTGAATCTGCATCCATTCTCCGAGGACGCCGCGTATCGATTCCAGTACGGTTATCTCGAAGGGAAGATGTGGGCCCCGACGCGGGACCTCGCGGGCCTCGCCGAGACGGTGAGCGCGCTCTGGCTCTTCTCGTTTCTCCCGAACGACTGGGGGAAATTCCACGGCGACGTCCCCGTCTTCGGCTCGCTCTTCACCCTCTTGCTCCCGGCCCTGCTCCTCGTGCGCGTGGACAGGCGCGTGTGGCTCCTCGTCGCGTGGATCCACGCGGCGATCTTCGCGTGGTACTCGGTCCACCACCAGGACCGGTATCTCCAGGCCGAGGTCCCGCTGATGACGGCCGTCACGGCGGTGCTCGTGCTCTCCTTGTATCGATCGTTCGGACGTCCCGCGCGGGCCGCGCTCTTCGGGCTCGTGGGATTGCAGGTCGTCTGGGGCGGGGACGTGTATTTCATCCAGACGCACGCCTACGCGAAATCGCCGCCCAAGCATGTGATCGACCTCCTGAGCGGCGGGTTCGACCAGAAATACGAGGAGCGTTTCGCCGTCCAGAAACGCTTCCAGACCCTCGGCGCCGAGGTGCCGAAGGGATCTCGCCTGCTGCTGCACCTCATGCACGTGCACCACGGCCACCTCGGCACGGGCCATCAAACGGTGCTCGACAATTACCTCTGGCAATTCGGCATCGAATACGGCCGCGCCGGCTCCCCCGAGGGCGTGCGCAAGCGCCTTCGCGAGCTCGGGGTCACGCACGCGTTCCTCGCGCCCGAAAAAGAGAGCGACGGTTCGAATTCGATCGCCGCGGACATCCTGTTCTGGGAATTCGCACAGACCGGGCTCGAAGAGCGCCGCATCGTGGAGGGCGGCGTCCTCGGGCGCGTGAAGGACGCGCCGATCACGGCCCCCTTCCACGACGCGGCCCTCGTGCTCGGCTGCACGAAGGACGCGCCGCCGCGCGGGCTTTATCGCGTGAACGACCTGCACGTGCTGCCGTATGGCCCGAAGACGCTCGACTTCCCGGCGCCGCAAACGGAGGCCGCCACGAAGGAGGCCGCCGAGCGGCTGATTCCGAGCGCCGAATACGTGATCCTCGAAAAACAATGCTACGAGGACAAGCCGGCGGCGCTGCTCCAGGGCTACGAGCTCCTCGTGGAGCGCAGGAGCAGCGGCGTCTGGAAGAAGCTCGAGATCTGGGTGCGGAAACGCTGAGCCGCGACATTTGGGGGCAACGGCCCCCATCCTCGAGGTCGCTCGTTCCGAGCCCACGTCAGGCTTGACGCGCGAGGTGCCGGAGAGTACTCCGCCCCGGCAATGGAGTCGGACTCGGCCGCGCCTGCACCGTCTGCTGGATCACGCCTACTCGACGCAGCACGCGCACTCGTGCGCCCGGTCCTCGCCACGACGATGCTCGTGGCCGGGATCCTGGTGTTCGGTTGGGTCGTCCACAAGCACTACCCGATCCAGAAGTGGCTCTTCTGGCGCTACGCCGGCTACTGGCTCGGCACCCTCGTCGTCGGGACGGGGAGCTACGGCATTGGGCACGTCGTGCTCCACCGGGTCCTCCGGACGCGCATGCCGCTCCTCGAGCATGCAATGGTCTCGATGGCCCTCGGCGTCTACGGCTTCGAGCTCCTGATGTTCGTGGTCGGGCTCCTCGGGCTCTACCGCACGACCACATTTTTCGTCCTGCCCATCGCGCTCCTCGGCGCCGTCGCCGTACCGCTCTACAAGCACGCGCTCCACATCCGCCGCGTCCTCGCCCGCTCCGCCCCGACCCGCCCCAAGCTCGGGCTCTCCGCGCTCGCGCTCGTGTTCGGCATCCTCGGCCTGGGAATGATTTATTTTTATGTGCTCACGCCGTCGAACATCCAGTTCGACGCGCGGTGGAAGCACATGGCCCTCGCCGAGAGCTACGCGGTGCGCGGCGCCGTGCGGCCCGCGGTCGAAGGCTGGGTCTTCACGGCCCGCCCGCATTTCACCTCGTACCTTTACACGTGGGCATTCCTCGTCCCCGGGCGCCTCTTCGACAAGATGACGCTCGCGGCCCACCTCGAATTCGCCCTCTTCGTGGTGACGACCGTCGCCGGCATCCCGGCGCTCGTCCGGCGGCTCGTGCCGCGCGCCGATCCCCGGTGGATCTGGGCGGCGCGCTTCGTCTTCCCCGGCGTCCTGCTCTACGACAGCTCCGTCAGCGGCGGCGCCGACCACGTCGGCGCGATGTTCGGCACGGCGATCGCGCTCGTCCTCTTCCGCACGCTCCGCGAGCTCGACCTCCGGTACGTCTCGGTGCTCGGCGTCCTCTGCGCCGCCGCGGCGCTCACGAAGGAGACGGTCGCCATCATGCTCGTGCCGCCGCCGCTCCTGCTCGTCGGCGTTCGAGCCGTCACCCTCGGCGTGCAATCGTTCCGGGGGCGCCTCCCGCCCGAGCTCCGGCGCCGCTTCCTCGTCGCGCCGCTCGTGCTCGCCGGCGTCGGCCTCGCGGCGAGCTCTCCGCTCTGGCTCAAGAACCTCCTTTTCTACGGCGACCCGTTCTATCCGCTGCTCGGCGCGAAGGTGAAGGCGCACCCCTTCACGGACCAGGCCGGATATCGATTCAAATACGGCTACGTCGAGGCCAAGTTATGGGCGCCGACCCGCGATCTGAAGGGCCTGCTCCAGACCCTCGTCGCGCTCGTCGATTTCTCGTTCGTCCCGAATGACTGGCCCAAGTTCCACCGGAACGTGCCCGTCTTCGGCTCGGCGTTCACGCTCCTGCTCGGCTGCCTCCCCTTCCTGAAAAAGACGAAGCGTATCTGGCTCGTCGTCCTGCTCGTCCACGGCGGCGTCTTCATCTGGTACTCCGTCCATCACCAGGACCGGTACCTCCAGGCGCTCATGCCCCTCATGGCGGCGGTCACGGCGGCGATCACGCTGCTCGTCTGGCGCTCGTTCGGCACGGGCGCGCGCGTCGCCCTCGCGGCTTCGCTCGGGCTTCAGGTGGTGTGGGGCGGCGACGTGTACTTTTTCCAGACGCACGCGCACGCCCGCTCGCCGCTCAAGGAGGCCATCGACCTCATGAGCGCCGGGTTCGACAAGAAATACGACGCGCGCTTCGGCATCCAGGGGCACTGGCAGGACGTCGGCAATGCGACGCCGCCCGGATCGCAGCTCCTCCTGCACATCTGGCCCGACAACCACGCCCACCTCGGGACGTGGCGCAAGACGGTGCTCGACGCATACCTCTGGCAATTCGGCCTGGAATACGGCGCGGCCGGGTCGCCCGAGGGGGTCCGCAAGACGCTGGAGGACATGGGCGTCACGCACGTCTTCGCCGAGCCCGAGAAGGAGAGCGACGGAGCGAACTCCATCGCGGCGGACCTTCTCTTCTGGGACTTCGCCTCCCACCTCGGCGAGCGCAAGCTCATCGCCGTCGGCGTCCTCGGCAAGCTCCCGGAAAAGCCCATTCCGGCGCCCCTCGTGGACCACACCGCGGTCATCAGCTGCTCGCGCAAGGCGCCGCCCAAGGGCCTCTTCCACGTGCGGGACCTGCGCGCCCTGCCCTTCGGGCCCGGCGCGGACGATTTCCCCGCGCCCATCAAGCCCGCGAAGACCAAGGAAGAGGCCGAGGCCCTGCTCCCGATGGCCCAATACGTGGTCATCGAGGAGAGCTGCTACAAGGACAAGACCAGGCCCGCGGACATTGCACGCGCCTTCGAGCTCATCGCGAAGCGCCGGCGGTACAGCGAGTTCAATGCAATGGAGCTCTACCGCCGCCGCCCCGGCCTCCCGACGATCCCCGTCACCCCCTGAGGGGCGCTTCGCTGGGGCTTCGCCCCAGGCCCCACCAGGGGTTGTCCACCCCTGGACCCGGACCAGCGCAAGCGCTGGACCTTGGGTCGATGAACTGCGCGATGCGCAGTTCATCGAACAGGCCGAGGCAAGACCAGCTACGATCCTGCCAACCAAGACCGCCGTGACTGGCAACGCTGTCCCTGGTCTTGCCACCGGCCCGTGGAAGAACTGCGCATCGCGCAGTTCTTCCCAGAAGGTCCAGGGCTTGCCCTGGTTCGGGTCCAGGGGCGAACAGCCCCTGGTCGGGTCCGGGGTGAAACCCCGGCGCGGCGGCTTGCGATGTCAGTTCACGCGCGCGGCTGGGGGGCGCGTTGCGACGAGCACGTCGTCTGCGAGGATGTGCCCCCAGTTCCCGTTTGATTCGTCCACGATCACGACTCGCCCCTGCTTGCCTGCGTATGCGCTCGTCGAGAGCTCGGTTGGCCGGAGGATCTCGTCGTTCTTGCCGCAGGATCGCGCCACGATGCGCCCTTCGACTTCCAGGCCCACGAACGTCTTCTGACAATCCTTGCCGCCGCCCACGAGCACGTGAATCGGCTGGCCGTCGAGCGTCATCATTGGGAGTGCGAGCTTGCCCTTTGCCGCGTCGCCGCCGTGGTACCCGTTCGCGAATGCGCGGCCGAAGAAGCCCGCGACATCCTGCTGATTGCCCGTCGGGCCCGTCGTCGGCGCCTTGCCGAATGCCGTGCCCGTCACCTCGGTTCCCTCGGGGAACGCCTCGTCGAAGCTGTGATGCGTCGAGAACCGCGCTGCGAATGCGATCACGTCGGGATCGTTCTCGGGCAGCTCGGTGCGGGCCGCGCGGAAGAGGTCGACCCCATTGCCTGGCGCGGCCGACCGGAGCCGTGCGCGGATGTCTTCCTTCGTCCCGGCGGACCAGTGAATCCCGTCGATGTAAAGGCCGATTCCCGGCGCCTTGTCCTCGTCGACGATCCGGAGCGTCGCGCGACGGCCCTGCAAATCCTCGATCTGCCAGGCTTCGGGCACGAGCTTCCGGTCGACCCGCGGGCGGACCGCGCGCAGGACGGCGCCGTCGACGACGAGCTCCACGCGCACGCCGGCGCTCGATCGGCCGCCGAGCGCGAAACGAAGCTCGGGCTTCGTCAGCACACCGAGATCGATTTCCAGCGTCCCCGTGCCGCCCCCCACGTCCGGCAGCGAGACGAGCAGGCTCGTGCCCGTCGCGCCCACGCGCCGGCTCTTCTCGATGCGCAGCCCCGCGCCGTGCACCGTCGTGCCTGCGGGCAGATTGCCCTCGAAATCGGCGATCTCGCCGAGCCGCCCCCGGAGCTCGCCGATGAGCTTGTCCCGGTCCGGGTGACGCTCCAGAAAGACCTCGTAAAACTCCAGCGAATCGAGGATATCGTTCCGCGTGCCCGTTCGCGTGAGCGCCGCGATGTCGCGGGCAGGATCCGGGAGCTGGGCATTCTTGACGGCGCGGAGCACCTTCACGACCTCGGGGTCCCAGCGCAGGAAATGGAACGCGCTCCCGTCGACGTTGGCGCGCGTCTCTTCCTTGTATTTCTCGCCCCAGGGATTGCTGAGATCCACGACCGCGCCCTCGGCGAGCAACTCCTGCAGCGAGCCGCGCTTCTCGTGCCCCGGCCGCCCGCGCTTCTCGATGGGCTTGTGCGCGATGCGCCGGTTCGCGAGGCCGTACGTGTCGACGATCGGCAGATCCGCGTACCAGCCCACGAGACCGATGCAATCGATCGAAAGCTTGGGCTTGAGCCCGCGGGCGATGAACGTCTTGTGGACCCGCTCGCCCATGCCCGCGTAGATCGAGCCGGATTCGAACGGAATGACGCTCTTCACCGGGTAGAACGTGTTCTCCTCGGCGAGGTTCCAGCGCTTCTCGTAGGGCTTGAGCACGCGGATGGGCAGGACGGCGGCCGCGACCGCGAGCGCCGCGGCCGAGCCGACGAGCGCGCGTGCCGGCCCGCCGAGCTCGCGCAGCCGATACCGGAGCGAGACCTCGGTCCCGACCGCGAGGATCGGCAGGAGCGAGACGAAGAACCGGTGCTCCATGAAATCGCCGCCGACCTTCACCACATAGCGGCCGTAAACGAGCAGCGAGAGGAACGCGAAGATCCGGAGGCGCGTCTCGGCCGGATTGCGAGCCCGCCCGGCGAGCGCGAAGAGAAAGAGCGGGATCCAGATCACCGCGCCGGTCGTGAAGACGAAATGCGTCGCGTAGACGAGGCCCTGCGACCAGTACGTCAGGTTCCCCGATTTGGCGTAATAGGTATTCGGAAAGAGATCGCCGTACGCGCGCCAGCGCCAGAGGAAGTACGGGGCGTAGAACAGGACGAGCGGCGCGCCGTACGCGAAATACCGGCGGAAATCGAGGCGCTTCCAGAACGGCCGCTCCTCGTGGTGGATGAGATCCTCGGCGACGATCGCGAGGCCCATGCATCCGTAGAGGAGCAGGTGATCCGGCCGCGTGAGCGCGGCGGCGATGAACGCGAGCCCCGCGCTGAATGCGCCATTCTTGCGGAGCGAGGCCCACATGCCCACGGCCACGAGCATCGCGGCGGGCATGGTCTCGAGGCCCGACGAGGCGAACGTGTAGAACGGCCGGCTCCCGGCGAGGCAAAGCGCGGCGAAGGGAATGATCGCGGGCTTCGGGCTCGCCTTTCGCACGACGAGCGCCACGAACACGATCGCGACCGCGTAGGCCGCGAGGTTGCCGAAGAGCCCGGCGTGCGGGATCGAGACGCGGAGCTTGGCGAGGAGCCCGAGCACCAGCGTCCACAGAAAATTCGTGTATCCCTCGACCCACTCGCCCGGGTTGAAGACGAGGCCCTCGCCACGCGAAAAGTTTCGCGCGTATCGGAACGAGATGAACGCGTCGTCACACAGCCATCGGATCTTCCACGCGAGGAAGAGGCCGGCGCCGATGCCGCCGAGGAGGACGACCGCGTAGAGGACGCGCTTGACGGCGATCGAGACGCGGCCGGCGAGGAAACGCTCGAGGAGGAGCAGGAGGACCGCGCCGAGGAGGAGGCCGGCGAGGAGGGGCAAGCTGGCCTGGATGACTTCGGCCGCGGCGGCGACGATTTCGAGGAGCATCGAGGGAAGATCCGGCAGCAACGTCAAGGGCGGGATCCGGCGCCCGCGGGGCGGAGACTAGTACATCCGGGGGGAAGTTCTAGGGGGTCGTGCGTCGGCGGCGTCACGTGAGGGGCACACCTCCCGCTTGACGCTCTCCGCGCTCCCCGGCAAGGATGCCGCGTGTTCCTCCTCAAGATCGATCTGTACAACCTGCGGTCCCTCAAGCGTCTCGTATGGGAGATCGACGATGTGGATGCCTACGGCTGGCACGTGATCATTGGGGACAATGGCGCGGGGAAGAGCGGGCTGCTCCGAGCGATCGCGCTGGCTCTCGTGGGCCCTCAAGAGGCACTCGCCCTTCGGCAGGATTGGAACGATTGGCTCCGGAGGGGCGAAGCCGAGGGCGGTATATACCTGCACTTGGCTGGTGATCCTATCTTTGACAGGCTGTCGAAGAGAGGCAATCGGCCGAAGGGGCATCTCAAAGCAGGCATCTGGTTGGAGCGGACCGCAGGGGAGCCTCACCCAGTGACGCTTCATGCCTGGGAGAAGGGCGATCGGCACGTCTGGGGGCCATCCTGGGGCTGGTTCTCCGCATCGTACGGCCCATTCCGTCGCTTCACGGGCGGCGACAAGGACCTCGAAAAACTCTTCTATTCGAACCCGAAGCTCGCTCGCCATTTGTCGGTGTTCGGGGAGTCCGTGGCGCTCAGCGAATGCCTCGAATGGCTGATCCGCCTCCATTACAAGACGCTCGAAGGTGACCCGGAAGGCAACCTCCTCGAACCGGTGAAGGCATTCGTCAACCAGAGCGGCTTCCTCCCGCATGATGCTCGGCTCGAATCGATCTCCTCGAAAGGCGTGCGCTTCGTCGACGGGAACGAATGTGAGGTCCCGGTCGAGAACCTGAGCGACGGTTACCGCTCGATCCTGAGCATGACCTTCGAGCTCATCCGACAGCTCGCAGCCACCTACGGCGCCGATGTCATCTTCGACCCGAACGACCCCACGAAGATCATTGCCCCGGGTGTCGTTCTCATCGACGAAATCGACGCACACCTGCATCCCACCTGGCAACGGCGGGTCGGACGCTGGTTCCGCGAGCACTTCCCCCAGATCCAGTTCATCGTCACTACGCACAGCCCGCTCATCTGCCAGGCCGCCAAGCCCGGCAGCGTCTTCCGGTTGCCCCGACCAGGCAGCGACGAGGAAGCGGGGATGGTCACGGGGACCGAACTCGATCGCCTCCTCTACGGCAACGTGCTCGACGCGTACGGCACGGGCGCATTCGGCGACGTCGCCACACGATCCCCGGAGGCTCTGGAGCTCCTCGAACAGCTCGCCATGTTGAACCAGAAGGAGCTCGCCGAAGGGCTCTCCGCGAAGGAGAAGAAGAAGCAGAAGGAGCTCCGGGCGATGCTCCCCACGGCGGCCAGCGAAGGGGCGGAGGACGACGAGTGATCCGCCTCCCGAAACGAGTGCTCCCCAAAGCGGCTCGGGAGAAGCTCTGCGAGTACCAGGACGAGATCGACGCACTCCCCGACTACGCCGACCGCGTCGAACGAGCCAAAACGAGCTTCGCTGCGCGCAACCGCAAGGGCGACCCGACCTTCGACGCCGTCAAAAAGACCCTCACCGCAATGTGCTCCGGCGCGCAACGTTGCGCCTACTGCGAGGACTCCGCGGCGGACGAGGTCGAGCACATCCGGCCGAAGAGCCTCTACCCCGAGGCCGCGTTCCTCTGGTCGAACTACCTTTATGCGTGCGGCCCGTGCAACGGACCCAAGAACAACCGGTACGCCGTCTTCGCGCAGGCGACAGGAAACTTCACCGACGTCACGCGTCGCCGCAAGGCCCCGGTCGTCCCACCTGTGCCAGGAGCACCAGTGTTGATCGATCCACGCAAGGAGGATCCCAGCGCATTCCTCTGGCTCGATCTGCAGAACACATTCTTTTTCACGCCCTTGGCCTCCCTCGGGCCGACGGAGCTCGAGCGCGCCAGGTACACGATCGACGTCCTCGGCCTCAACAAGCGCGACCTCTTGCCCAAAGCGCGACAGCAAGCCTTCAAGGACTACAAGGCCCACCTGTCGCAGTACCGCACGAGCCTGGCCCAAGGCGCACCGGCACGCAGGCTCCGCCAGCTCGAACGAGACATCCAGGAGCGCGGTCACCCCACGGTCTGGGCCGAGATGAAGCGCCAGCACGCCCTCCTCCCCGTCCTCCGCGACCTCTTCCACGCCGTCCCCCAAGCCCTCGGCTGGTGACAAAACCGTCACCTCCCCCCGCTCCGCATCGGGAAGGAGCCAGATCATCCCTCACCTACCCCCGCTCACGGCGTGAGCTCCTCGAAATTCGAATCGATCCTCCCCCCCGACACCCCGTGACCACCGCCAGATCACGCCTCCCCTGACCCAGCTCGGCGCCCGCCCGAGCAAAGATCGCACATCCCTCCCCCGCGGGCGCGCCCGGAGCCCTCGAGGATCACGCCTCACCTCGGCCCGCGCAGCCGCGGACCGCACCAGGATCACGATTTTTCGACGATCCGCCCCCGATTCGCCTCGTACCAGCCGATCGTCTTCGCGAGCCCCTCTTCCAGCGTCGTCCGCGCCTCGAACCCGAACCATTCCCGCGCTCGCGACACATCGAGCATCCGGCGCGGCTGACCGTTCGGGCGCGCGGTATCCCACACGATGTCCCCGTCGTACCCGCACGCCTTCGCGATCGTCGCCGCCAGATCCCGCATCGACACCTCACGCCCCGCGCCGAGGTTCACCGGCTCCTCTCCGTCGTACCGCTCGGCCGCCCGCACGAGCCCCTCGGCTGCGTCCTCCACATAGAGGAACTCCCGCGTCGGCGAACCGTCCCCCCAGAGCACGACCGACCGCTCTCCGCGGAGGCGCGCCTCCACGAACTTCCGGATCATCGCCGGGATCACGTGCGAGTCCTCGAGGTCGAAGTTGTCCCGCGGCCCGTAGAGGTTCACCGGGAAGACGACGACAAACTTCGACCCGAACTCTTTCCGGTACGCCTGCGCCATCACGAGCAGCGCCTTCTTGGCGATCCCGTACGGCGCATTCGTCTCCTCCGGATACCCGTTCCAGAGATCCTCTTCCCGGAACGGTACCGGCGCGAACTTCGGATAGGCACAAATGGTACCGGCCACTACAACCTTGGGCGTCCCCGCGCGCCGCGCTTCTTCGAGGACGTGCAGGCCCATGGCCATGTTGTCGCGGAAGAAGGTGCCGGGGTGGCGGCGGTTCGCGCCGATTCCGCCGACACGCGCGGCCAGGTGCAAGACGAGGTCGGGGCGGTGCGTTTCAAAGAGAGATCGCGTCGCGTGCGCGTCCGTCAGATCGAACTCGGCCGAACGGGGGACCACGATCTGCCGCGCGCCACGCGCCTTCAGCACTTCCACGACGTGCGAGCCGAGGAACCCGGCGCCGCCTGTGACGAGGATCTTGGAGTCAGAGAGAGGGAACATCGGCATGGCAACCACGACCTTGGAGAAGGCGATACCACCCCTACGCGCTCGGCGCAGTACGTCGATCGAGAGGTAGCGAGGAGCACATGCCGCGCAGAGTCCGCCCCAAGAAGCTCTTCCTCACGATCGGCGAGCGCGTGAAGGCGTTCCGGCTCGCCGCCGGGCTGACCCAGGAGGAAGTGGCCGAAGGTCACGCGCCCGGCGAGTCACTCGCCAACAAGGGTCATATCTCGAGCATCGAGCACGGGCTCGCGAACCCCACGGTCGAGACGTTGCAACGCATCGCCGAGGCCCTCGAAGGGCTCGACGTGGAGCTCGTCGACCTGGTCATCGACCCCGACGAGAGCCCACGCCACGCGCTCATCGCGCTCTCGCGGACGCTCCCCGACGAGGCGCTCGGCGAGATCCTGGCGAAATACGGGCCCGTGCCGGAGCTCGTGCCCCGGAAGAGGAAACGGACGCACCATCGGGCGAGCGGGGCGCGGCCCAAGGCGCGGTGATTACGTCCGAGAATACCAGTCCACGAATTTCTGAATGCCCTCGCGAATCCCCGTCTTCGGCTCGTACCCGAGCGCCGCGCGGGCCGCGCCGATGTCCGCGATCGTGTGCTCGACGTCGCCGACGATCGAAGGGCCCCGATGCACGCGCGCGGGCTTGCCGAGGGCCTCGGCGAGGAGCGTGACGACCTCGTTCAACGTGGTCGGCGCGCCCCCGGCGCCGAGGTTGTAGACGCGGTAGCCCTCGCCGACCCGATCGATCGCGCGCACCGTGCCGTCGATCACGTCGTCGACGTAGGTGTAGTCGCGGCTCGCCTCGCCCGTGCCGTAGAGCTCGATCGTCTCGCCGCGGTCGATGGCGCGGCAGAACGCGTGAATGGCCATCTCGGGTCGCTGGCGCGGACCGTAGACCGTGAAATAGCGGAGCGACGTGACCCCGAGGCCGTGCGTGTGCACGAGGGCGCGGAGCACGAGCTCGGCGGCGCGCTTGCTCGCGGCGTACGGGCTCATCGGCTCGTCGGCGCGGTCGTCCTCGGCGAAGGGCAGGCGCTTGCTCGCTCCGTAGACCGAGGAGCTCGACGCGAACACGAAGCGGGTGACACCCCGCGCGCGAGCGAGCTCGGCGAGGCGCGCCGTGCCCTCGACGTTCACGCGCTGGTAGCGCGACGGCGCGGTGAGGCTCGGGCGCACGCCCGCGAGGCCCGCGAGGTGCACGACGACGTCGAAATCCGTGGCCGAGAGGAGATCCGCGACGGCCGCGTCGTCGAGGAGGTCGGCCTCGACGACGTGGGCGCGGCCTCGGATGCGGTCGAGATTTCGCTCCTTGATCGAGCGCGCGTAGAAGGGATCGAAGCTGTCGAGGCCGACGACGGTGTCGCCTCGATCGAGGAGGCGCTCCGCCAGGTGGGATCCGATGAACCCGGCGATGCCGGTCACGAGCAGCTTCATCGCGGGCGCGAGGGTAGCACCCCGATCTCGCCTTGCCTGCACTCCGGGGCCTCGTGCGGACGGACCGTTCTGCTATCCTCCGCCGCCGTGAGCGCCGTGGACATCACCCAGCCCTCTCCGGGCGAGCCTCCTGCCATCGCCCTGGCCCGAAAGGCGGCCGAGAGCCCGGTGGTCATCCTCCCGCGCGTTTCGCTCGTGGTCCCGGGCCTGAACGAGGGGAAAAGCCTGCCTGAGCTCGCGCGGCGCATCGACGAGGCGCTCGCCGGCAAGGAGCAGTACGAGCTCATCTTCGTGGACGACGGCAGCACGGACGACTCGTGGGCCGTGATCAAGCGCCTGGCCTCGGAGAACCCGGCCGTGCGGGGCGTGCGTCTGCGGAAGAACTTCGGCAAGGCCCAGGCCCTCACGGCCGGCTTCCGCAAGGCGCGCGGCACGATCTTCGTGACGATGGACGCCGATCTCCAGGACGACCCGGCAGACCTGCCGAACTTCCTCACCAAGCTGGAGGAGGGTCACGACGTGGTCGTCGGCTGGAAGGTGCAGCGCCTCGATCCGACGAACCGCCTTTTCCTCTCGCGGATCTTCAACGGCACCGTCGGCTTCATGACGGGCGTGAAGCTGCACGACATGAACTGCGGCTTCAAGGCGTACCGGTGCGAGGTGATCCGTTCGATCCCGATCTACGGCGACCTGTTCCGGTTCATCCCGGCGCTCGCGGCGTCGCAGGGCTTCAGCGTCACCGAGATCCCGATCAAGCACCACGCGCGCAAGTACGGCTCTTCGCGTTACGGGCTCGAGCGCATCCTGCGGGGCTCGTTCGACCTCATGAGCGTGCTCTTCCTGACGCGGTACCAGAAGAGGCCGATGCACCTCTTCGGCTTCGCGGGCCTCTCGCTCGCGAGCATCGGCATGCTGATCGAGCTCTACCTGACGGTGCTCTGGTGCCTCGGGCACAAGATCGGCGACCGTCCGCTGCTCATGCTCGGCGTGCTCATGATCGTCACGGGCATCCAGCTCTTCTCGATGGGCTTCATCGGCGAGTTCCTGACGTACCAGAGCCAGACACGTCACCTCGAAGACGAGCCGCCGATCCGCGAGGAAATCCTGTGATCCCCGACGCGTACTTCGACCGCTTCGAGACGCCGAAGTACCGGGCCAAGAACCCGGTCCAGCGGATGCTCATCCGCCGCTTCGCCGCCACGCTGCACGCGATGTTCCTCGAAGCCCTGCCGGCGCGCACGGTGCTCGAGGTGGGCTGCGGCGAAGGGTTCCTCTCGGGCTACCTGTCGGAGAAGCTCGAAGACACGAGCTTCGTCGGCGTCGAGTACAACCCGGACGACGTCACGCGCCTGCGCCGCCTCTTCCCGCGGATCGAGGCGCACGTGGGCTCGATCTACGACCTCGGCTTCCTGACGAAGAAGCCCGACGTGATCGTGTGCTGCGAGGTGCTGGAGCACCTCGACGATCCGCGCGGGGCGCTCGCGGAGCTGCGCAAGCTCGGGGCCCGGCGAGCGCTCGTCTCGGTGCCGCACGAGCCGTTCTTCATGCTGTCGAACTTGCTGCGCGGGAAGAACGTGTCCCGCTTCGGCAACGACATCGACCACAAGAACCACTGGGGACTCGGCTCGTTCCGCGCGCTGCTCGAGCCGGACTTCGAGGTGCTGGAGCTGCGGACGTCGTACCCGTGGATCCTCGCGCTGACGAAGCCGCGGGCGTAGCAGGCCGTCACGACGAGGGAGGCGAGCGCGACGGCGCGAGCGATGCGCTCGGAGCGAGGCACTGCGCGCTTTTCGCGCACCCCGCGATCCGAGCCACGAGCGTGCAGGATCTCCGCTCGTCCCCGCATTGGATCCTGCCCCTCAGTTTTCCCCAACGTTGACGCGCCGCACGGCAGGCATCCCCCGACAAACCTTCCGCGCGTCCCCTCGGTCCCGACGCTCCGCTGCGCCCCGGCTGAATGAGCCTCGCTCGAGCGCGCGCGTTTCCACGCTCTGGCCACGAGCTTGCATGGGCAGATCCGGCGCTCGATCCACGTCCCCGAACTGCGAGGCTCTAGCCCATGGCGCTCGATCTATCGATCTCCCACGGACAACGTACGGCCCTTGGTACCCAGCCCGACACGAGCGGGCCCAGCGATGCCCGTCCCCCATCGACGACCCGAGCGGATGACGTCTCCCCGGTGACGCGAGCGCTGTCCCTCGCGCAAGCGCTGGCCGACGCGCTCGGCGATACCCGCGGCTTCGGGGTCAATGCGGCAGCGCAGCACGAGCTCTCGCTGGCGCATTCGCTCGCCTCGCACGTCGTCGACATTCTCGAGAGCCTGCCGCCCGATTCCGTACGGTCGAGGACGCCCGCTCCCGACGCCGAGGAATGATCTTCCCACCGAGCGGCCGCGTCCGTCGGCCGCTCGTCCTCAAGACGGCGGCCCCGCCTCGATCGCCCGCCGGTACCGCTCCCGCCGCGTCCCATCCTTCAAAATCTCGTAGGCCTCGTCGAGCACCTCGATCACCAGGCGCACGTCGCTCTGGAGATCGACCGTCGCCGCCGTGAGCAAGCGCGAGGGTTCGAAGAAGCGCCGGAGCTCCAGGTAAGCCCGCCGGATTTCGTAACTCGTCGCCGCGCGCCCGATGCCGAGCAGCGCGAAGTAGTCGCCGTCCTCGACGAGCGCGACCCGCGCCCGCACCCGCATGCGGATCGCCTCCTCGTCGAGCGGATCCTCCGCGGGCCGTCGCTCGGCCGTGGCAGGCCGCGCCGGCGTGAGCGCCGTGAGGACCTCCAGACAAACGAGCGCGTAAAGCAGCGGCATCATGTCGGGCCCCGATCGGGCCGCGAGCTCGCCGACGGTCGTGCCCGGCGCCTGCCCCACGAGCGCCGCTTCGTCGGGAAGGAGCGCACACTCGGAGAGGAGCGTCATGCGCGTGCCGGCGTCGAACCGCGCCGCCGCGCCGCCGAGACGCGCGACCGCGACTTCGGGCGGAATCACGCGCCGGACGATCTCGACGAAGACCTCGGCCCCGGTGGCGCCGCCGAACACGTTGGGCTCGGCGCGCAGGCGGCCCGGCGGCTCGGCCTCGAGCTCCAGGGTGCCGGACTCGATGAGGATCGCCCGGCCGATGATCCACTCGGCATGCGCGCGGAGGACGGGCCAGAGGGCGTCCTGCTGGAGAAATCCGTGCGCGATGAGCGCCGCGCCCGCATGCCGGCCCGAGGGCGGGAGCTTGCCCGCGAGCCGATACGCGACGTCGCGCTCGAGGTCGCCGCGGGCCGAGAGAAAGGTGAGAAGCGCCTCGTCGGCGACGCCCGATCCGGCCGTGACCACGTCGCCGTCCTGCAAGACGACACGTCGCACCGCGCCGCCTTCGTGCACCGCGAGCGAGCCCGTGGCGCGGCTGGCGATGGCGCGGGCGAGGGCGCGCGGCGCGTCGCCGGGGCCGAGCACCGTGGGGTGCGGGTTGCGCGGTGCCTGCGAGGAATGCGCGGGCTGCGCGGACGGAACCGGCGCCGGCGGCGGCGGCACGGGCGGGGCGAGGCGCACCGACGGCGGCGGGGCGTCGGAACCGCGCCCGAGGATGCTGGGGGCCGTCGGCGGGGCCAGGGGGTTTGGGGACGTGGCTCCGCTCGCTGGAGCGTAACCCCCGAGCGTAGGGGGGTTTGGCGTAGCTCCGCTTGCCGGAGCGTAGCCCCCAAGTGTGGAAGCGAGGCGCGGCATGCTGCCCGGGACCGTCCATCGGGCCGGGAAGACCGTCGGCGGCGCGACGTCGATCATGGGCTCGATCACGGGCGGCGGCGGGCGCGGCGGTGTGGGCGCGGATGCGGGCCGCGGCTCGACCGAGCGGGTGGCCGTGGTCGTCTCCGTGGGCCGGACCGGCGTGCCCGCATCGTCGGCGACCACGACGCGACTCCCGCGTGCCTCCCAGGCCGTCGAGGGGGCCTCCGAGGAGATGGCTCGGACGTCCGGCGAGCGCGGCGTCGAGCCCGCGGGCGCGCTCTTCCCTGAAGGCTCGCTCGGCTGCGGCGCGGACGGCACGTCGAGCACGAGGTCGCCCACGCTCGGCGGCTCGATGGCTCCGGTCGAGGACACCGGCGGGTTCGGCGCGGTCGTGTTCCCTTCGCTCAGGGCAAACGAACCGGTCGTGATGCCGAGCGCGTTGGGCCCCGTACCCGGATCGATTCCGCCCGTGCCGAGGTCCGACTGGGAGCTGTCCGCCTCGGCGTCGAGCGGCTCTTCGAGGATGGCGAGGAACTCGTCGGCGAGGATGAGGTCGAGCTCCTCCTCGGCGGCCACGGCTTGCGGCGGCGTGGACGACGACGGCGTCTCCGCGAGCACGCGTTGCTCGGCCGCGGCGAGCAGGTTCATGAGCTCGGGCGAGAGCTGCATGGGGTGCGGGGGCAGCAGCGTCGGCGGCGATTGTCCGTCGCTCTCGTCGGGCGGAAAGATCGACACGCCCATCTCGGCGATCTCGGGCGCGCCGGGGAACGCGGACTGGAAGGCCGGCGGGAAGGAGCTGGTGCCGTCGTCGAGCAGGCCCGGGGGCACGGTCTCGCCGGAGCGGATCGCCCGGGCGCCGCGGTCGTCGACGATCGAGTCTTCGTCGAGCGGGGCCGGGTCGGCGAGCGCGGCGATCTGGGCGACGATCGCGTGGATGTCGAGCGGCCGCGCGAAGGAGCGACCGGCGGCCGAGTGCGCGCCGATCTCGGCGGCGCGGCTCTGGCTCCCCAGACAAACGAGCTCGGCGTCTTCTCCGCCGGGCAACTCGCGCAGCCGCTCGATGGCGTCACGCGCGCCTGGCTGATCGATGTCGACGAGCAGGACCCGCGGCGACTCGTCGAGCACGCGCGCTTCGAGCCGCTCGATCGGCGCGAAGGCCACGGCGAAGCCTTGCGCGCGCAGCGCCGACGCGATCGTTTGCCCTTCCGCGGAGGCATCCGCGATCAGGATCACGTCGCGACGCGGCGTGTTCGGGGCTTCCTCCATCGCGGGCACGGCGTGATCCTTCGACCCGATGCGCCAGGCTGTCAACGCGTGGCCCTGGGGTCTTCCCTTCCTACGTCCAAGGCGGCGTTCGTTCCAACATTTGGGCCGCGCCGCTCAGTGTATCCGGTGATAAGACGAAAGGCGCATGTCCGCCTTCGGCACCCCCCGAGAGCTCGCGCTGGTGGCCTTCCTGGTCGGGCTCGTGGTCATCCATTCGGTCGTCCCTCGGATCGGCGAGGCCATCGGCGGCTACTTCGAGCGCAAAGCCAAGAGGACGGGCCCGTCGAAGGAAGCCTGAGCCAAGCATCACCGCCGAACCTAGCATTCTGCATTTGCAGAACGCAGCGTCGGAGCATGGAGGCGACGAGCGGCACGAGCTCTGCCGCACGACGTGGTCTTCCCGCGCGGGAAGCAGCCTGGCGCGCGCGACGCGCCTCGCGGAAGCCGACGCGCGCGGTCTCGTGAAAAACGTGGTAGGGCTCGGCCCGTGCAGACGCGCACGCGCAACGCCCTCGTCTTCGCGGCCGCCGCGGCGGTGGTCGTCGCGGCCGTCGTCTGGGTCTGGCAAAAACGCGAGATGGCGCGCCCGCTGCCCGGGACGCTCGACGCCATCCCCGAAGGCGCGCTCCTCGTGGCCACGGCCGACCTCGGCGCCCTGCGGCGCTCGGGCGCCTTCGCGCCCCTGCTCTCCGAGACCCGCGAAATCCCCGGCCTCGGCAAGGTGCGCGACGTCTGCGGCTTCGACCCCATGGCCGGCCTCACGGAGCTCGGCGTGGCCGTGCCCGCGGCGGGCGGCGACGGCGACTTCGGCCTCGTCGCCTCGGGCGCCATCGACCCGGACGCCCTGCTCGCCTGCGCGAGCAAGGTCATCGAGGCGCGCGGCGGCCGCTCCGTGGTGAACCCGATCGGCGCGTTCCGCACGGTGCGCGACGCGCGCCAGTCGACGAGCGGCGCGGAGATCGCCGTGCGCGAGGGCGGACCCATCCTCCTCGGCGCGGGCAACTACCTGCGCTCGATGATCGACGCGGCGGAGGGCCGCGTGCCTTCCGCGCGCGCCGACGGGGATCACACGAAGCTCGCGTCGGAAGCGGGCCCGGGCGCGCTGCGCGTGACCGTGGTGCTCACGCCGGAGCAGCGGCGCACGCTGCTCGAGGAGATCGCGCTGAACGGGGCGCAGGGTTCGCCGGCGGCGTCGGTCGTGGGCCTCGGGCTCTCGGTTTCCATCGGCGAACGCGTGGGTTTGTCGGGGGTCGTGGCCTGCGACGCGCCGGCGCCGTGCGCCGAACTGGCGAACATTTTCGACGGAAAACGCGCCGCGCAGGCGGACGACACGCTCGTGCGCCTGATGGGCCTCGGGCCGATCCTCGAGCGATTGCGGATCGGCGCGGAGGGCCCGCGCATCTCGGCGCGCGTGGACATGTCGACGGACGAGGCGACCGAGCTCGTGACGCGCGTGATCGCCTTGCGCGCCGCGGCAGGGCGGCAAAGGCCCCCTGTCGAGGAAGACCGGAAGGATCCGCCCCCGCCAAACCCGAAGCCGGCGCCCTCCGAAAGCCCCGCGCCGGAGCCAGCTCCGCCGCCGAAGCCGCGCTGAATCTTACGGCAGCGTTTCCGTTTTCGGGTGGAACGAATGGCCGGCCGCTCGACTAGACTGGCGCGGCCATGTCTACGCCGAACGACACCATCGCTTCCCGGCTCTTCAAGCAAGCCGAACGCAGGCCCGACGCGCCTGCCCATCACATCAAATCGGGCGGCGTCTACCGGCCGAAGAGCTACCGGGAGCTCGCGGACGAGGTCAAACGCCTGGGCAAGGCGATGATCGCGCTCGGCCAGAAGCCGGGCTTCACCGTGTGCATCCTCGGCTTCAACCGGTCCGAGTGGGTCGCCTTCGACGTCGCGGCCATGGCCACGGGCGGCGCGCCCGCCGGCATCTACACCACCTGTTCGCCCGAGGAGGTCGCGTACATCGTCCACCACGCCGAGAGCGAGATCGTCCTCGTCGAGAACGAAGGCCAGTGGGCGAAGATCGAGAAGATGCTCGGCGAACTGCCGCGCCTCAAGCAAGTCGTCACGATGCGCGGCGCGCCGCACATCGATCACCCGCTCGTCGCCTCGTACGAGGCGTTCCTCGACAAGGGCAAGGACGTCTCCGACGCGGACTTCTTCGCGCGGCTCGCGGCGCTCGAGCCGCAGGGCCTCGCGACGTTGATTTACACCTCGGGCACGACGGGGCCGCCGAAGGGCGTGATGCTCTCGCACCAGAACCTCGCGTGGACCTCGGACACGGCGCAGAAGCTCGTGGGCGGCACGGCGCAGGACTGCGTGCTCTCGTACTTGCCGCTCTCGCACATCGCGGAGCAGGTCTTCACCATCCACGGCTGCATCACGATGGGCGGATCGGCCTACTTCGCCGAGAGCATCGACAAGGTCCCGGACAACCTCAAGGAAGTGCAGCCGACGCTCTTCTTCGGCGTCCCGCGCATCTGGGAGAAGTTCCACGCCGGCGTCCAGGGCAAACTCAAGGAAGCCAAGGGCGCGAAGAAGGCGCTCGTCGCGTGGGCGATGGACATCGCGCGCGAGGCGACGGCGGTGAAGATGCGCGGCGCGCAGCCCGAGGGCGCGCTGGGTCTCCAGTACAAGCTCGCGCAGAAGCTCGTGTTCACGAAGCTGAAGAGCGCCATCGGCCTGTCGCGCGCGCGCACGTGTGTATCCGGCGCCGCGCCCGTGTCCAAGGAGATCCTCGAGTTCTTCGCGAGCCTCGACATCATCGTCTCCGAGGTCTACGGCCAGAGCGAAGACACGGGCCCGACCACGTTCAACCGCGGGAGCAACATGAAGCTCGGCGCGGTCGGCACGAAGCTCGACGGGATCGAGGTGAAGATCGCCGAGGACGGCGAGATCCTGGTGAAGGGCCCGAACGTGTTCCTCGGCTACTACAAGGAGCCGCAAGCGACGGCCGACACGCTCGTCGACGGCTGGATGCACTCGGGTGATCTCGGTCAGTTCGACAAGGACGGCTTCCTGTCGATCACGGGCCGCAAGAAGGAGATCATCATCACGGCGGGCGGCAAGAACATCGCCCCGAAGAACATCGAGGCGGCCCTGAAGAACCACACGCCCATCGCCGAGGCCGTGGTCATCGGCGACCGGCGCAAGTACCTCACCGCGCTCGTGGTGCTCGATCCCGCCGCCGCCAGCGAGCTCGCGGGCGCGCCCGGGGCAGATCTGGCAAAGCTGCGCGACGACCCCGCGGTGGTGGCCGCGGTCCAGAAAGCGGTCGATAGTGTGAATTCCACGCTCGCTCGCGTGGAGACCGTGAAGAAATTTCACATCCTCGATCGCCCCTTCACGATCGAGGATGGTGAGCTCACGCCCACGCTGAAGCTCAAGCGCCGCGTGGTCTACGACCACTACGCCCGCGAGATCGACCGCATGTACGAGGGCGCGCAGGACGCCTGACGCTGCGACGAACCCCCCGGGCGCCTCTGCTCCGTGCTAACGGAGCGGGCGCCATGCACGCCGTCACCTTCGACTTCGGACAGACCCTCGCCGCCCTCGACGCGGACCTCACGGCCGCCCGCCTCGCCGAGCGGAGCCTATCGTTCGACCCCAAACGAATCGAGGTCGCCCTCCCCGACGCATGGCGCGTCTACGATGACGCCATCCACCGCGGCCTCGGCGGTCATCCCTGGAAGATCTTCATGCGCGCGCTGCTCGAACGCGCGGCCGCGTCACCGCTCGACGAGGAAGCGCTCGTGGGCGCCGTGGACTTCCTCTGGTCCGAGCAGCCCCGGAAAAACCTCTGGCGGCGCCCGATCCCCGGCATGCTGGAGCTCGCGGAGGACCTCTCCGACGCGGGCGTGCCCGTGGGCATCATCTCGAACTCGGAGGGCCGGCTCGCCGAGCTCGTCGCGGAGCTCGGCTGGGACGATCGGTTCCTCGTGCTCGCCGACAGCGGCCGGCTCGGCATGGACAAACCCGACCGCGCGATCTTCGCCTGGACCGCCGGGCGGCTCGGGAGGTCGCTCGATCGGATCGTGCACATCGGCGACTCGCTCGCCGCCGATGTGGAGGGCGCGCTCGGCGCGGGGATGCGCGCGGTGTGGTTCGGCGGGGATCCGAAGCGCGCGCTCGGCGAGCGGGCGCGGGTCGCGAAGGACGCGAGCGAGGTGCGGCGGGCGCTCGTCGAGTTCGGCGTCGCCGCCGCCAGCGAGCGCGTGCCTACTCGAGCTTCGCCCCGGCCTGGATCCAGGTCGCGATCGACTTGATCTCGGCGTCCGTCAGCGGCGCGCCCGAGAGCGGCATGAGGCTCGTCATGTCCGCGCGCCCTTCGCAGTGCGGATCGACCTTGCAGAGCAGATAACTCGCCGCCGGTTGTCCCGGCACCACGCGCTGCGCGCCCGTCTGCACGCTCGGCGCGTTGATCACGTTCGCAAGGAACGTCGACGCGTCGGGCGACAGATCCAGATCGCCCGCCTTGTCCGTGCTGTCGTGGCACTTCGACGTCGCGCAGCGCGAGGCCATCAGCGTGCGCACGCTCCCCCACGTGCCGGCCGTGTTCGGATCGGGCGCGTCGGGGTCGGGGGGACAATTTCCGTAGTCGATCGGCTCGAGGATCGACATGTCGCCCGGCTTCGCGTCCGGCTTCATCCCGCGGATCCAGCACCACACGGCGCGCGTCGAGAGCGCGGTCCACGTGCGCTGGAGGAGCGGCATGCGCGGGCCGAGCTCGTCCGAGAGCAGCCGCTTGTAGAGGTAGCTCCGCCCCGGATCGCCCGGCGTGACGAGCGACCACGGCATGGCCGAGGGATGCGCGTTGCCGTTGCCGTTCGCGTCGCCGACGCGCACCCGATCGAGATCGGTCACGCGTACGTCGAGGAAACCTTTCAGCGACGCGGGCGACGCGGCGAGGTTCACGATCACGCTCGTCGGCGATCCTCCTGCCGCGAACGACGCGCCGTCGAGGGGCACGCTGAGCACCTCGGCGCCGGCGTCGTCGAGCCTGCGGATGCGCGCGCCGTTCGCGTCGAGCGACGGCGGCGCGGAGGCGAGGCGCAGCTCCACGCTCGCCGGCGGGAACGGCGCGTTCTTGTCGAGGACGACCTGCAAGATCTCCCGCTCTTGCCCGCCGATCACGAGTTTGTCCCCGGGACGCTCGCACTCGTCGGGAACGAGGCTCGGCTCGGCCGCCGTGATCTGACAGGGCGCGTTCACGAGCGCGACCATGTCCTTCACGCCGCCGAGCTCGGGGTACTGCCGCGACGAATGGCACACGCCCTGGTTGAGCGAGCATGTCTGCGCGACGCCGAGCGCGTGCAGCGACGCGATGTTCGGGTAGATCGCCTCCGCCGGATCGTCGCTGCCGCCCGCGCCGCCGCCGCTGCCGCCGCTGCCGCCCGTGCCACCCGCGCCGCCGCTCCCGCCTGCGCCGCCGTTCCCGTTTCCGCCCGTGCCGCCGGTGAGGTCGACGCCCTCGTCGGCTCCGCATCCGGCTGTCATCACCAGGGCGATCGAGAGTGCCCCGATCGCCCTGGCTGCCCGCGACAAACCCATCCCGGTCGTCCTTTCAACGCTTGGGGCTGCGCTCGGACAAGCCGAGCGCAGCCCCAAACCCCTTCCGTCACTGCTTCTTCGCGGTGATCGTAGCCGGACCGCAGGTGATCGTGTACGGCGCGCCGATCTGCCCCGCGACGAACGACACGTATCCGCACGTACCCTCGTACGAGATCTCCGGCGGCGTCAGCTTCGGCACGTCGGTCGCGTCCTTGGGGACGACGCCGCCGAGCATGAACTGCGGCGCCGCGACGAGGACGCCGCAGAACGAGCGCAGCTTCGCGTCGAGGCCCGAGAGGTTCGTGTCGGCGAGGGTCGACTTCACGAGCGCCTCGATCTGCGGCTTCTCCGTCACCGGCTCGACCCACGGCTCGCCGATGAGCCGATCCTTCAGCGCGATCACCGCGTCGCCGACGGTCGCGCCCGGCGTCGCCTGCGCCCTCGACACGATCTTCGAGATGAAGTCGTTGCCGCTGAGCGCCTTGCACGCGCCGTACGTCGCCTCCCACGAGAGCCGCCCCTGGAAGTCGAGCCCGCGGAAGCCCGGCTCCGCGTCCTTCAGCGCGAACCCGATGGCGAGCTGGAAGCTCTCCTCCGAGCCGTCTTGCGGATACTCGCTGTAGCTCGGCCACTCCATGGCGCGGTGCAGGCTGCGGCGCAGCGGGCGCGACGAGACCGCGAAGACGCCGTCGGCGGGGCTGTTGCCGCGCCGGCCGACGTCCTTGTCTGCGATCGTCCACGGATCGAAGATCCGCGGCACCTCGTAGGCCGCGTTGCCGCAGCCCTCTTCCGGCGCCTTCAGGTTGAAGGCCGGGTGCGCGAGGATGTCGGTGAGCAGCTCGCGCAGCGAGAAGTGCGACGCGACGAACTTCTCCGTGAGGCCCATCAGGATGTCGCGCTGCACCTCGGTGCGCGGGAAGTAGTTCGCGATCGTCAGCCGCGTGCCCATCACCTCGGCCCACACGACGTCGACGATGTTCTGCGCGACCATGTACGCGAACGCCTCGTCCGAATCGGCGAGCTCGCCCCCGGGCAAACGCACGAGCCCGTGCGCCGCGAGCCGGTCCACGCCGCGCTTGAGCGCGCGTTCGAGGTCCCACACGCTCGCGCGGCGGCCCTTGTTCGGCGCTTCGGGCGTCGAGCGGATCGAGCCGAAGAACGTGTCGACGCCGAGCGGATCGTCCTCCGTCGGCACGCGGAAGCTGCCGCACGCGTTGCCGCTCCAGCCGTAGGGCGAAGTCCCGCCGCCGTCGGCGACGCCCCAGTAACGCAGCATCGACAGGGCGCGCATCTCGTCCGTGCCCTTCGTCTCCTGCTCCTCCTCGGGGTGCACGCCGACCGAGTTGCCGTAGAGCGCGACCTCGAAGAGCCCCGGCACGGGCCAGGCCCGGTTCAGCGCCGGATCGTCGCTGTACGTCACGGAGTACTCGCTGTTGTGGCAGGTCAGACAAACCCGATCACGATGCAGGTAGGCCCGCTCGAAGATCGTGCCGAAGTTCTGCCGCCGCGCGCGCTCCATCTCGTATTCGCCCACGTTCGCGCCCGAGTACGGCTGCGACATCATCGCGAAGAGGTTCGCGCGGTAGACGGGCGAGAGGTCGTCGAGCTCGAGCGCCGACGAGAGGAGCTGGTTCATGGTGAACCCGGGGTTCGGCGGGTTCTTCGCGTTCGCGTCGTTGTCGCGCACCCACGCGGCGAGGTTCCCGCTGTCGAACGCCGCGGCCGGCGGCGAGCCGTAGCACTGCTGCAGCGACTTCGTCTCGATGCGGTTCACGCGCAGCGTGTCCATGAAGAAGTCGCTCCACCGCTGCCGGAACGCGTCCTCGCGCATGAGCGCGCGGACCACGATCTTGCGCGCGTTGACGAGGTCCTCGCCGTAGGGCGGAAGCGCGCCGCCGAGCTCGCCGAACTTGCCGGCGGCCTCGAGGTCTGCCTTGCGGAGCGCCGTGATCGCGTCGGTGTACGCGTTCACCTCGGCCTGGCCCCACGGCTTGCGGCCGCTCACCGCGACGATCGCGCGGCGCACCCACGCTTGATCACTCGCCTGGCACTCGGTCCACACGTGCTCGGGCGTGTGCGGCGTCGAATCACCACCCTCACCGCCGCCTCCGCCTGCGCCGCCGTCGCCGCCTGCGCCGCCGTCGCCGCCGCCGCTGCCGCCAACGCCGGGCCCCGAGGGCTCGGACGGGTTCGTCCCGCCGCCGCTGCATGCGGGCGCTGCGGCCATCGCGGCCGCGCACGTGATCGCCAGGGTGAGCGTCGAGAGCCCGGAGAAACGCCTGGTCTTCATGCCACCACCCCCAGCTGCCGCTGCTGCACGAGCTTCGCGGCCTCGATCTCCGTCGTCGCGCCCGGCACGTCGGAGACGTTGAAGCTCTCCTGCGCGAAGGGCCAGATACCCAGCGAGAGCAGCGCCGCCATGCGGTTTTCCTGCGGCGTCGACGCGATCGTCGCGCGCCCGTCCTCTCCGCACGCGCCGAACACGCCCTTGCCCGAGGGCCGCACCGGCCCGCCGATGAACACCACCGGAAAGCCGTACGGCCAGTGATTCCGACCCTGGTTGCCTTGCTTGTACGGCGTGCGCCCGAACTCCGTGGTCAGCACGATCAGCGTCTTGTCGAGGTCGAGCTTCGCCGGGTTGTTCTCGCCCGGCGCGTTCACCACCGAGAGCAGCTGCCGGAGCGTGTGCGACAGGTTCCGCGCCTGCGTGAACGAGTTCTCGCCGTGCGTGTCGTACCCGCCGCCGCCGTCGGCCGAGATGAGCCCCGTGTCGACGATGCACACGTACTTCGCGGGCACCGTCGGGTGCCGGAGCAAGTGCGCCGCGAGCTTCAGGTTCATCGTCATCGCGTCGGTGTTCGAGTTGTCCCCGCAGTTCGACCCGGGGACCTTCGTGAAGAACTGCGGCTCGAGCACGCCTTGGATCGCTTGCGCGTTCGCGATCGAGCTCGACGCCGCTTCGAGCTCGCCGAGGCGTGGCGCGCGCAGCGGATTGGCCTGCCCCCTCCAGCGCAGCCGCTCGTGGTAGCGATCGATGTAGCCCTGCATCAGCGCGTCGTACTGCGCGCGGTTCTGCCCGATCGTCCCGCGGGCGAGCAGGCTCGTGAGGTCACCCGCCGCGTCGACCTTGATGGCGAGCGGGCGCGCCGCGCCGGGGTGCATTCCGATCGACACGACGCTGCGAACGTTGTCCGTCGGCAGCCCGTTCGCGCCGTTCGACATGAGCGCATACGAGTACGGCGCGCGCCCCGGCTCGGCGAACCGTTCGAGGAAGTAACGCTGCACGTGCGCGCCGAGCCCCGAGAACGCCGGATGCCCGAGCCCGCGACCGCCGAGCATCATGGGGATCGCGCCCTCGTGTGGCTCGAGGTCGTGCGCCGAGATGGAGACGCGTGTCCGTTCCATCACATCGGGCCGCTCACGCAGGGGCATCACGTAGGGCCCGAGGTGCACGGCTTGGCCCATCGAGTCGGCCGCGAAGGGCTCGGTCAGCGGGCCTTGAAACGCACACTGGTCGACGGCCGCCTGCACGTGACCGGACTGCAGGTACGCGTGCCACTGCGTCCCGCTCGCCTCTCCGAGCGAGGGCACGCAGTAAAACGACTCGTACTGGCTCACGCCGCCGTAAAGAAAGATCTCGAGGATATTTTCGGCCTGCAGTTCGAGCGGCAGCATGGCGCCCTCGGCCTCCTTGGGCACCTCTCCGAACGCACGCGCTTGCCGCATGCCCCAGAGCGATACGCCGAGGCCGCTGGCGGCCGTCGCGGCGACGAGCCCTGCGCCCTTGAGAAAATCGCGACGCTTCACGTAAGCCTCCAAGTCATCGTGCCCGGACGAACCATGCCGTCCGGCACGCGTCTACGTTCTCTCGCGCGGAAGGGGTGGTCAATCAAGTTTTCAACGTCCCGCCGGAACGTTCTGAAAACGGCATCGTTGGTGCCGCAACGTCACGCGTACGCCCCCATCCATTCCGACAGGAGCGTGAAATGCCATGCCCATTGAAGGCGCCGCGTCATGCGCAGGAAGGATAACGACGCCACGACGACAACGTGCTCGGGCGCGGCGAGAGTGTGCTCTGCAGTCGCGGGCGGCGCGGGCTCGTGGAAAATCGCGACCGACGGGAAGGGCTTGCAATGCGCATTCCTGGGGTCGCCTTGACGCACCCCGGCGTGCCTCCTAGCATCCGCGCCGATGCTCCGCGTCCTTTGGCCCTCGTCCCTCGCCCTCCTGCTCGTCGGCTGCGCCGGCGCCACGCCGCCGGCCGACGCGCCGCCGAACCCGGAGGCGAACGCCCCGCCCGCCGAGGCGCCCCCCGCGCCCGAGGCCAAGGCCGAGCCCCCGACCAAGGAAACGAACGCGATCGGAGCGCTCGACGCCCCGGAGGGCAAGCTCGAGCCGGCCGAAATCCAGAAGGTCATCCGCGGCAACTTCAAAGCGCTCCGGGCCTGTTACGAGGAGGGCCTGCAAAAGACCCCGAACCTCGAAGGTCGCATCGCGATCCGGTTCGTCATCGGCAAGGACGGCAAGGTCGGCCAGGCCGGGGAAGACTCACCTGCGACCCTCCCCGATCCCGACGTGGTGAAATGTGTCCTCGCGGCCGTCGAAAGCCTGACGTTCCCCGCGCCCGAGGGCGGCGTGGTCAAGGTCGTCTATCCGATCATGTTCGCCCCCGGCGGCGGCGACGCAATGAGCAATTGCAAGAAGACCGCCGAGGAGAAAGACGGCATTCGCACGGTCTCGATCGTCTGCGACAAGCAAACGCTCAAGGTCACGGACATGCCCGTGCGCGCCGTGGACGAGAAATTCGCCGACGCGATCCTGACCGGATTCGAGCAGCAATCGCCGAAGATGCGGAGGACGCGCGGAAAACCGACGATCGCCGACAAACCCGGATGGTCCACGCGCGTCGACGGACAAGCCTGGACCTCGACGCTCCTCGTCACCGAGGTGACGAAGGGCCGCGCGCTCGTCGTCTCCTGCCTCGACGAGACCGGCGGCACGAGCTCCGGCCGGTGCGACGCGCTGGTCGAGTTCATCGTCAAGCGCGAGGCCACCGCGGGCGCCACGCCCTCGCCGAACCCCAGCCCGTCCCCCACGCCGAAGCGACCGCTGCCCACGGGGACGGCCACCGGCGGCGGCTTCTGACGTTTTTCCAGGGCTTGCCGCCTCGGGCTTGCCCCTGTATGCTCCCGGGCCATGTCCGCGCCGATCCGCGCTTCGCGCCGCCTCTTTCTCCTCGGTGCCGCGCTCCTCGCCGTCGCTTCCGGCTGCACCCTGAAGACGCGCGGACCCGCGCTCGCGACCTCGGCCCCGGCGCCCGCATTCTCGCTCCCGTCGCACACGGGCGAGACCGTCACCCTGGCGAGCCTCACCCAGAAAGGCCCCGCGGTCGTGGTGTTTTACCGCGGCCACTGGTGACCGTACTGTCGTAGCCAGCTCGGGCAGCTGGCAAGAATGAACGATCGATTCCGGAGGCTCGGCGTGGGCCTCGCGGCGATCAGCGTCGATTCCGAGGAGGAGTCCCGCGAGCTCGCCGCGAAGCTCGACGTGCATTACCCGCTCTTGCGGGACGACGGCTTGAAGACCGCGCTCGCGTACGGCGTGGCCATGCAGGGCCAGGACATCGCGGTCCCCTCGACCTTCGTCATCTTGCCGGATGGTCGGATCTTCTTCCGGCAGATCGGCGAGAGCATGGCCGACCGGCCGAGCACCGCCGAGCTCCTCGATATCGTCGACCGCGCGCTCGTCGAATCACGGCGCCATTGAGCCGCCGCGCCTCCGCGCTCGGAACGCCGCGAAGACGCCGAGCAGGAACACGAACCCCGCGGCGCCCTCCTCGCCTTTGACGGCGCACCCGCCGCAGCCGCTCGGCGCGTGCGCGGGCGCGACCGGCGTGGTCTCGGCAGGATCGGCGGTCGCGCTCGTCGGAGGCGGCTCTGCGGGCTCGGATCGCGCCGGGGCCGACGCGACGCCGGGCGGATCGGGCCGTTTTCCATCGGCCGGGTAATCGACGGTCACGCTCTTGCCGTCGTCCATGGAGTAGACGACCTTCGCGAGCCGGGCGACGAACACGCCTGCTTCGAGCTTCTCGACCCGGACGACGTCATGAATTCCCTTCACGGGCCAGCGGTCGGGCACGAAATGCTGCGGCCGGATCGTCAGCCCCGACGAGACGAGCCCTTTTCCCTCCGCGAAGAACATTTCGAGGGCCGCCCCCTCCAGCTTGCGCAGCGAGGACGCCTCGAAATCGGACCTTTTCATCGCATAGACGACGGGCTGGACGTACTTCCCCACCATCAGCGGCAACCCGCCGAGCACGCCGAGCTCGGGCATGGGCGCGCCGAAGGACGTCGTGTACGGATGCGCCAAGAACACGTACTCGGGGAAACTCGAGGCGTTCTCCAGCTCGAACGTGTAGTCGACGCGCTTCTCCCCGGGGTCGACGAGGTCGGCCCGCGCCTCGCGCGAGACGAGGAGCCCGAGCGAAGCCAGAAAAAGAAGGGCGGTTCGTCGTGTCATCACGGATGGGTGCTCTCCGCGGCCCATCCTACACGAACGCCCCGCCCCGTCCCCGGCCGAAAACTTGTCCCACGCCGCGCGTCCGTGAGACCCCCCTCCCCATCATGACGATCCCCCGCTCGCAGGCCGAGCTCGTCACGCTGCGCAAGCTCGCCCAGGATCTGGCCGCTGCGCGCAAGGAGCGCCCGACGAGCGTTCACCTCCTCGCCGCCATCGCTTCGCGTGATGGCCAGGCCGGCGAGCTGCTCCGCGAGCGGCGCCTCGACGCGGACACGCTGCTCAAGGCCGGTCGATCCTTCGACGAGGACACGCCCGATCCCCTCGCCCGCGCCGCCGTCGCGGCCCGCGAGCTCGGCAAGCGTGCGCCGCTCGGGGAGCCGAACGCGCTGCACCTGCTCCTCGCCCTGCTCGCGGATCGCAGCTCCGCCGCGCACCGCGCCCTCGTGCAGGCCGGCGTGGATACGGGGCGGCTGCGCACGGCGGCCATGCAGCTCTCGCTCGGCGTCGTCGCGGCCCGGCGTGTGCCCCCAATGGCGGGCGGAAAAACCACGGAGGCCGAGCCCCGGCCGGCCCCGCGTACGCCGACGCGGATCGACCTCGACAAACCCGCGCCCACGCCCCCGAAGCGGCCGACGGGCACGGGCGTGACCGTCCCGCTCTTCCCGCCGCCGGGTCGGCTCGGCCAGGAGCAACGTCCGCCCACGAAGGCGCAAGCGGTGCCGCCGAGCGCGACGCCCTCGCCGCCCCCGCCGCAGGCCACCGCGACCGCGACGCCGATCCCGCTCCCCGCGACCGCGCCCGCAAAGCCGGCCGAGAAGGACCGAAAGACCAACGCGCGCAAAGACCTCGGCCCCGGGCCCACGATTCCGGAAGGGCATCCGCTCGCGCTCGATCGCGCGAAGACGCCGGCGCTCGCCGCGCTCGGGAAAAACCTCACGCTCGCGGCTTGCCTCGGGGAGATCGATCCCGTGATCGGCCGCGACGCCGAGGTCGACGCGACGCTCGATATCCTGGCCAAGAAAAACCAGAATAGCTGCCTGCTCGTGGGCCCGGCCGGCGTCGGGAAAACCTCGGTCGCGCGTGGCATCGCCGAGCGCCTCGCCCGCGAGGCCGATCGGGATCCGTCCGCGGCGCGGCTCTTCGTCGAGGTCGCGGTCTCCGAGCTCGTCGCCGGCACCGGCACGCGCGGCGCGCTCGCCGAGCGCATGAACGCCATTTTGCGCGAGATTCGCGAGGAGGGGCGCGCGATCATCCTCTTCGTCGACGAGATCCACGAGCTCTTCTCCGGCGGCCTCGACGAGGCGACGGCCGAGATCAAGCTCGCCCTCGCTCGCGGCGATCTCCGCCTCGTCGGCGCCACGACGCCCGAGGAGCACCGGCGCACCTTCGAGCCCGACCCCGCCCTCGCGCGGCGCTTCTCCGTCGTCGAAATCGAGGAGCCGGACGAGGCGTCGGCCTTCCTCCTCTGCAAACAGGTTTGTCAGGGCCTCGGCGCCCACCACGGGCTCGGGTACACGGACGAATCGATCGCGTCCGCGGTCTCGTGGTCCGTGCGATATCTGCCGGGCCGCGCCTTGCCCGACAAGGCGATCGGGATCCTCGACCTCGCCGGCGCCCGCGCCCGCAGGCGCGCCGGGGCCGGAAAGCTCCCGCCGGTCGGTCCTCCCGAGGTCGCCGAGGTCCTCGCGAGCCTCGCCGACATCCCCGAGGAGCGCTTGCTCGAGACCGACCGCGAGCGAATGCTCAATCTGGAAAAACTCCTCGCCGATCGGGTCGTCGGCCACACGGCGCCGCTCGCCCGCATTGCGAGGGTCCTTCGCCGCAATGCCGCGGGGATTCGCGCGGATCGGCCGCTCGGCACGTTCCTCCTGCTCGGCCCGACGGGCGTCGGCAAGACGGAGACCGCGAAGGCCATCGCCGAGTCGCTCTTCCATTCGGCCGACGCGATGACGCGGCTCGACCTCTCCGAGTACAGCGAGGCGCACGCGACGGCGCGGCTCATCGGCGCGCCGCCCGGGTACGTCGGGCACGAGGCCGGCGGTCAGCTCACGGAGGCCGTGCGCCGCCGCGCCTACCAGGTGATCCTGCTCGACGAGATCGAAAAAGCGCACCGCGACGTGCTCGAAGCCTTCCTCCAGGTCTTCGACGAGGGCCGCATGACCGACGGCCGCGGCCGGCGAGTCGATTTCACGAACACGGTCATCGTGCTGACCTCGAACCTCGGCGCGGCCGAGGCCGGGGCGTTGAAGAGCGAACGTTCGGTCGGTTTTTCCCGCGGCGCGACGCAGGTTTCGCCGGACAAGCTCGAATCCACGATGCTCGCCGCCGCGCGCGGGGCGCTGCCGCCGGAGCTCTACAACCGCATCGACGAGGTGCTCGTCTTCGGCCCGCTCGGCAAGGCCGAGGTGAAGGAGGTCGCGCGGAGGCTGCTCGCGGGGCTCGGCCGCGGGCTCGAGGAGAAGGGCATCCGGCTCGACGTGGAGCCGACCGTGCTCGACGTGCTCATCGCCGAGGGCGGCTTCGACGAGGGACTCGGCGCGCGCCCCATGAAGCGCGCGATCATGCGCCACGTCGAGGCGCCGATCGCCGAGATGATCCTGCGCGGCGAGCTGCCCTCGGGATCGGTCGCGCTCCTCTCGGTCGATCGAGGGCAGATCGTCGTCGACGCGGTCGACGAGGCCGCCGGCGAGCTCGCGACGGGCGCTTGAAAAGCACGAAAGCCCTTCTCCCACGAGGGAGAAGGGCTTTCATGAGAAGTTCTTTCGACTTCGAACGAATCGCCGCGCCGCGCGGCTACACCCCGATGTCCTCGGACACGGGCAGCGACGCCGGCACCGTCGACGGGCTCGGCGAAGTCTCCGGCCGCGGCGGCCGCTGGCGGCGCTCGCCGCGGCTCATCGCGCGGTCTTGACCTTCGTCCTTCGAGGCCTGCGCCTTCTTGTCCTTGTCGCCTTCGCCGGGCTTCTTGCGCAGGCTGATGCGGTCGGCCTCGCGCATGTTGAGGCAGGCGCGCAGGCCGTCCTTCAGCGTGCGCAGCGTCATGAGCCCGCCGAGGTGCACGCCGATCTCCACGAGCGTGCGCGCCACGTCGGGCCGCACGCCGGTGAGCACGCACTTCGCGCCGAGCAGCTTCGCCGCGTGCGTCAGCCGCACGAGGTGCGCGGCCGTCATCGTGTCGACCACGTCGACGCCCGTCAGATCGATGATCACGTACTCCGCGCCGCGATCCGCGATCCGCTGCAGGAGCTTCTCGGTCATCTCGGCGGCGCGCGCGCTGTCGATCGCGCCGACGAGCGGCAGCGTGAGCACGTCGTCCCACACGTCGATGATGGGCACGCTGAGCTCGCGGATCGCGATGCGCTGCCGCTCCACCGTGGCGAGTTGCTCCTCGAGATCGCGCCGCGACGCCTCGAGATCACTCATCGCCTTGTCGTGCTCTTCGCGGGTCTGCTTGAGCTCCCTGAGCAGCACGAGCAGGCTCTCTTCGAGCGCCCCGAAGCGGTCCTCGGTCAGCGCGCCGGAGAGCCCGATGGCCTCGTCGAAGGCCCCGACGGAAGCGAGCGAAAGCGCCTCCAGGACGCGTTCGATCCGCTTCCCCTCCACCACTACCGACTCGTCGGTTGTGTCCGTCATCCCCGATGGTCTCCGATGCGTCCCTCCTACATACGGGAAGATGCCCATGTGCATCAAGTTCCACCTGATGCCCGCGGCGCGGGAAATTGTGCTCTCCGAGAATCCGCAGGGATCCGCATCCACAGAGGGCGGAAATCCGGCTGAAAACGGGGGGTAACGGCCGAAGCCGTGGCACCCCCGGGCGGGCCTTCAGGGAAGCGAGAGCACCTTGACGTCGATCGTCGCATTGGCATCGGTCGACGTGAGGGTGACCGTGGCGTCGCCCGGCTTGCCCCCGACGAAGATGAAGACGGAGCGCGGCTCGTCGGCGGGATACCGCTGGTAGGGGTCGCCCGGCGCGAGCAGATCCACGAAGCCGGGCATGACGCGCACGATGTCCGGATCACTCGAGCTCGCGGTCGCGTTCTCGCAAGGGCTGCCCTGGTAGGTGCACTCGATCGCGAGCGCGATGCCTTCCGAGAGACGCACGTCCTTCTCGGTGCTGTCGAGCTCGGCGACGGCCGTGGGGGGCGCGACGGTGAGCGCGACGAGGTTGGGTTCGCAGCCCGCGGCGAGCGCGGCGGCCGCGAGGAGCAGGAGGGCGGCGCGAGGGCTCACGGCTTCACCTCCAGCACGGTCAGCGCGACCGCGACCTCGATGTCGAGCGCCTTGACGGTGACGGTCGTCTCGCCCGGGGCCGTGGCGACGATGCGCCGGCTGCCGGCCACGCCCTCGTCGAGCATCAGGACCACTTGCGGATCGGCTTCGAACGCCGCGTCGAGCTCGCCGAGCAGCCGCTGCGGGCCGCGATGCGGCGCCGCGACGAGGGTGAGCTCGTCGCCGACGAGCATCTCCATCGCAGCGGGCAAGGGCGAAGTCTGGAGGCCTCCGGTGGTCACGCGGTGGAGCCGCAGCGCGTCCGCTTCCGCGACCCAGACGTGAAGAAAATCCACGACGAGATCGCTGTTCGACGCTTGGGGCTTCGGATCGCCTTCGGCGTCCTGCGCCCCAACCCCCGCCGTGGTGATGAGCATCGACGCGAGCCCGGGCGCCTGGGCGTGGATGCGGGCGTCGTCGATCGTGAAGATGGCCGGGTTTGCCGAGACGAACGAGAGCGGCGGCGTGGCGGCGCCCTCGGAGGTCACGGAGACCTGGATCGGCAAGGCGGCGCCCTTGGCGATGGGGGCGTCGATGCCTGCGACGGCGCAGACGAGCTCGCTCGGGGGGCAAGCCGCGGTCGTGTCGGTCTGGCCGAGCGCGCCGGACGAGCCCTGGGCGCATCCGGTCGCGAGCGCGAGGAAAGGAAGCAAAAATCGGGTGAATGGCATGGCCCGTCGACGATAGCAACGGCCATGCCCCTCACGGAATCACGAAATCGCTCGAGACCGGCGGCCCGGAAGGCAGGGCACGAGCGTCATGGCCGGCGCGGCGATTGCACAGCGAGGTGTGTTCGGGGGAGAGGCCCCCGCACCGAAGCACGAAAGGGGAACGGGATGGCGACGTCGCTCCTTACGACAGTCGAGAATCGCTCGAGCGTCGACACGCTCGCCGAGGCCGTGCACCGGCCGGTCCAGGCGGTCCTGCAAAAGCGCCCGGAGCTCCGGACCACGCTCGACGGGACGTGGCTCGGGCACCCGCTCCACGCGGCGCTCACCGATTTCCCGGTCGGCGCGTGGGCGACGGGGGTCGTCCTGGACATCGCGGGGCTCGGGCGGCGGAAGAAAGGGCTCGACGACGCAGCCTTCACCGCGCACGCCTTCGGTCTGGCGGCCGCGGGCGTGGCGGCCCTGGCCGGGCTCGCGGACTGGAGTTATCTCGACGGCAAGCCGCGGCGCGTGGGCTTCGTGCACGCGGCGCTGAACACGGTCGCGGCCAGCCTCTTCGGCGTCTCGCTGCTCCTGCGCAAGAACGGACGGCGCGGGGCGGGCATCGCCGCGTCGACGGCGGGCTTCGGCATCGTGATCGGCAGCGCGTGGCTCGGCGGGGTCATGTCGTACCATTACGGGATCGGCGTGAGCCACCGGGCCTTCGAGCAAGGCGGGCCCTCGGGCTTCGTGCCGGTGCTGCGCAATGACGAGCTCGTCGAAGGGCAGCTCCGCCGCGTCGTGGCCGAGGGCGCGCCGATCCTGCTCGCCCGCGCGAACGGCCGCGTCCACGCGATCGGCGATACCTGCACGCACCTCGGCTGCTCGCTCAGCGCGGGCCGGCTCGACGGCGAGCGCGTCGTGTGCGCCTGCCACGGCTCGCAGTTCCGGCTGCGCGACGGCCGGGTGATGGTCGGCCCCGCGACCGACTCGGAGCCCCATTACGAGACGCGCGTCCGCGACGGCCAAATCGAGGTCCGAAAATCGGGCCTCAATGGTGCTTCGTAAAACATATCCACCCCATTCCCCCAGCCGCAGCCGGGTTCGTCCGCCGCGGCTGGGCTTTCGTTTGCATCGGATCGTCGGGGACGCCGCCTCGCGGCACGAATCGCCCACGGAGCAAGGAATGATCCGTACCGAAAGCGTGGCCGATCACCATCGAAAGGCCGCCGAGCATTTCGAGAACGCAGCCGTGCACCATCGGATGGCCGCGGAGCAGCACGAGCAGGGGAACGAGGCCGAGGCCATCCGGCACGCGATCGAGGCTCGGCGGTATCACGAGCAGGGAATGCGGCACGAGCAGGAGGCCGAGAAGCGGCACGCCGCGTGAAACCTATCGCCCGAGGAGAAAACCATGACATGGCCCCGATGGATCAATGTCGTACTGGGTATCTGGCTGCTCATCGCCCCGGCGGTGCTCGGATACGTCGACGCATACGCGGTGAACAATGACCGCCTGCTCGGCATCCTGATCGCGGCCTCGGCGATCGTCGCCCTCTGGGCGCCGAAGGCGCGCTTCGTGAACGTCGTGCTCGGCATGTGGCTGATCATCGCGCCGTTCGTCCTCGGGTACTTCGGCGGAAGGGCCGTGGTGAACGACATCGTGGTCGGCATCGCCGTCGCGGTCTTCGCCTTCCTCCCGAGCCGCCCCGTCACGCGCACCACCACGAACGCGAGACCGGGCAACTTGAGCTGACGCGTCGCGCCGGGCGACGCCCAGAACTTGGCCCGTGACCTCGCCCCGTGGGAGGTCACGGCCATGTCCATTCGTGTCGCCCGGCCTTGCCTCGTAGGCGCAGGCCTCGTCCTCGGCCTCGTCACGCCCTCGGCGCCCGCCCTGGCCTGGGTCGACGTGCACGTCGCGGGCGACGACGTGCGGGTCGACGTGAACAAGGACGGCTCGGCCCGCGTCGAGCACAAGATCACCCTGCGCGTCTCCGGCGGGCCGCTCAAATCGATCGACCTGAAAGGCGTCGACGCCGACGCCGTCCCCGAGCCCGACGGCTACGTCGTCCCGGGCCGCGACGCCGCCACGAACTCGCTCGCCTCGGCCGCGCCCATCACCACGGAGATGCTTCCGCCGCCGAGCCGCCCGCGCGACGACGGCCAGCCGAACCCCTCGGCCATGCGCATCCGCTTCGACGCGGACAAGGGTTTGTCGCGGGGCGTCTTCGTGGTGTTCGTCCGGTACCGCACCGAGCTCTTCCGCCGCGGCCTCGTCCAGCGCGACGGCTCCATGGCCCGCCTCCGCTGGACCGGGCTCGTGTGGGAAGACGGCTTCGACTCCGCGCGCGCCACGTTCGTCCTGCCCGCCGGCCCGACCGAGCCGCGCCCCGACGAGGCCGGCGTCGCCGCCGATCCCGCGGGCGAATCCGCCGCGCCGCCCTCGGTCCTCTCCACCGTCCGCCGCGCCACGGGCCGCGACGAGCTCGAGCTCTTGCGGCCGTACGCGCCGAAAGCCGAGCCCATCACCTGGCTCGTCCGGCTCGACGCCCGCGCCCTCGACGTCACCGCGCCGAAAGCCGAGCCGATCACCGCCGTGTCCCCGGGCCCCGCGGCGCTCGCCCCGGATCGCCGCACCTTCGTGCTGCTCGGCGGGGGCCTCGCGTTTGTCCTGTATGCCCTGCTCGTCGCCTGGAAGACCCGCGAGGTCGAACGCGCCGCGCGCGCGGCCGGCGCCGAGCCTCGACCCTTGATCCCGGCCCCGCTCTTCGTGCGTGCCACGGGCGCGGGCCTCGCGCTCGTCGGGGGCCTCGCCTTGCAGCTCACCTTGCCCACGGGCACGGCGGGCGCGCTCCTCGTCGCGCTCGCCTCGGCGTTCGCCGCGTTCCGGGCCCCGCGCTGGATTCGCGCCTCCTCGCTTCGTGGCCCGGGCACGTGGCTCCCCGTCTCCGAGGACGAGGCCTTCGCCCGCGCCGCGCGCCCGTCCGCCCGCGAGGGCCTGCTCGACGTCTCCACCCGCGCCGGAAAAGCCCTCTTCGCGCTCGGCCTGCTCCTTCTCGGCGCGGCGGTGTATTTCGTCTCCGGCACCTCGATGTACCACGCCGAGCTCCTCGCTTACGACGCCGTGGCCCTGCTCGCGCTCTTCTGCACGGGCCGGCGCGCGGAGTTGCCGCCCGACCCGGTCACCTCGGCCGCGCCGCTCCTGCGCGACGTCGCCAAGCGCGTCCGCAAGGCGACGAAAAAGGCTGGCGAGGAGGTCCGCATCGTCCCGCGCATCCGGGTGCCCGAGGGCAGCGCGAAGGCCGACGAGCTGCGGCTCGCCGTGGTCCCGCGCTCGCCGCTCCCGGGCTTCTCCGGGCTCGAGGTGGGCGTGGTGCTCACGCCGGCCGCGGGCTCGACGTTGCGCTCGCCCGAGGTCCTGCTCCGCGTGACGACGGGGACGGCGTGCGAGGAGGCCGTGGAGGCGATCGCGCAGCAAGGCCGATCGCAGCGCGGAAAGCGCCCGACGGAGCGCGTGATCACCCTCGTCCCGCGCTTGCCGACGGCGTGGATGACGGCCGACCTCGTCACGCGCCTCGTGGGGCTTTTGCGCGAAGGTCGCAAGGCGGCGGAGGAGCGCTCGGGCATTCGGCGGTCTGCCCAGGTCGTCGCGGTCTCCGAGGACGGTCGCGCGGCTTGACGCCGGGCAGGTTTTCCCGCTTGCTTCGAGGGCGCCCGTGACCGCCCCTTCCGAAAAACCCCCTCGCCTGCTCGCCCGGATCGCCGCCGCCGCGTTGCTCCTCGGGCTCCTCGGGTTCCTGGTAACCGCGCAGAGCGGCTCGAACACACCAGCACCACCCGCCGGTTCGCCGGAAGCCGACGTACCCGCGCCGGCCGAGGCGTTCGGCCCGCAACCCGCGCCGCCCGATCCGGCGCTCGTCGCATTGCTGGACGGGCTATCCGTGGGGGCCGAGCTGAATGGGTGGAAGGTGGTGAACTTCTACCCGACGAACGAATCCGTCGTCTGGATGGAGCTGCAAAAAGGCGAGGTCTTCTTCTCGGTGGGAATCGGCCCGAAAGGAACGGGCAAACCGCCGCCGCCGATCCAGACGGAGACGTACGAGGTGGGGTATGGGATGCCGAGGCCACGCAATGCGGGGATTCCCACGCAGGAGATGATGGCGGCGGCGGAGCAGGTGGCGGCGAGGATCCGGAAGCGGGAGAAAGAGGTTCCGCGGCCCGAGGGGGTTTGGGGGCGTAGCTCGGCTGGTCCGAGCGAAGCCCCCAAACGTTGAATGCGGCTTTGAAAGGGCCGGCTCAGCCGCCCTCTTCCCCCACGATCCCCGCAATATCCCCCGGCAGCGGCGAGCTCGCCGTGAACGCCGGCACCTTCGCATCCCCGCCCCACGCGATCCGCGACGCATGCAATGCATGCCGCGAAAGTCCCGGCACGCTCTGCCCACCGTACAGCGTATCGCCCGCGAGCGGATGCTCGATCGCCGCGAAATGTGCCCGGATCTGGTGCCGCGTCGCCTTCCCGGCCCGCGCCTCCACGAGCGCCCATTCTCCCCGCTCCGACAGCTTCCGGTACGTCGTGTGCGCCGGCCGCGGCGCATACCGCTCCACGTCGCGCGGATGCACGCACGGATACACCCGACGCCGATCCTTCGGGTGCGGCGCCAGCGGAATCTCGATCGTCCCCGTCTCCGGCAAATCCTTCGCCGCGCAGACCAGCAAATACCGTTTGTCGAGACGCTCCTCCTTGATCGCCCCCGTCAGCACCTCGAACGCCTCCCGCGTCCGCGCCGCCAGCACGAGCCCGCTCGTCTCCGTGTCGAGCCGATGGCACAGCCCCGGCTCTCGCGCCGAAAACCCGATCCCCGCGCACTCCGGGTACCGCGCCACGAGCGCGTTCGCGAGCGTCCCACGCTCCCCCGGCTCGAGCGGCGCCGTCGGTTGCCCCGCCGGTTTGTCGAGGACGACCACCTGGCTCGTCTCGAACACCACCGTGAGCGGCGCTTCCGCGTCCGGCACCGCGCCGCCCGCGAGCGACGCCGTCTCGAGCTCGACCGAGACCACGTCCCCCGCGCGCGCCACGTCTCCCTTCGCCACCCTGCGCCCGCGCTCGCCGCCGCCCTCGTGCAGGCGGACCTTGCCGGCCTCGAACAGCCGCTTCGCCCCCGCTCGCCCGAGCGTCGGCATCACCTCGAGCAGGAGCTTGTCCAAACGAACCCCCGCCTGCGCCTCGTTCACCGTGATCTTCATGGTCTTCCGTGATGTCCGCCGCCTGCGACGAACGCTCGCTGCTCTACCGCAACGTCCCGCTCCACGATAGCCCCACGACGGGCGCGCGCCGCTCTCCCACCTGGCTCTGCCCGATCACCCCGAAGATCGGCAGCATCCCCGGGGCCTCCCCGTGCGCTTGCTTCCGCGATTTTTCTGACGCCTCCGCCTTCGGCTTCGTCATGAACCACCCGATCGCGGCCCCTGCGAGCGCCATGCCGCCCGTCATCCCGACCCAGACCCGCTGCTGCGTCTCGTTCGGCCCGTCGAGCAAGAGCGGGCTGCCGAGCGCCGCGCCACCGAGACCGCCGAGCAGCGCCCCGAGATCCATCGCCACCACCCGGTTCGCCGGGGGCCGCCAGTGCACCGCCAGCGCCGCCGCACCGAGCCAGCCGAGCCCCGCGCCGTACCCCATCCCCGTGATCGGAAAGCTGTCCACGTTGCCCCGCACGAGCGCCTCCGTCACGCCCCCGAGCACGAGCCCGAGCCCGCCGCCCGAGTGCGCGAGCAGCGCCCCGCCCTCCGACATCCCGCGCAGCGCGAGCGCCAGCGTCGAGAGCGAAAGCCCCGTCGTCCCCGCCACGAGCCCCGCCGTCCACTGCTCGCCCTCGGCCCACGCCGTGCCGAACCGACCCGCGTAGATCAGGTGCCCCGCGATCGACGGCCACCACGCGCCCGACGCGACGAACCACGCGGAGCCCACCCCGACGTCCCACTCCTCCGCCGCGAGGATCGACATCACGAGCCCGCCCCCCGCGCCGACCGCGAGCAGCGGATACAGGAGCCGCGGATCCTCCGAGCCGCTCGCACGCTGGATCGAATACCCGAGCACCCCGCCGAAGAGCGTCGCATTCACCGCGAGCGCCGTGCGGCCCGCGCTCTTCGCGGGGACCGTCAGCGTCCCCTCGGGCGCGCGCCGCGGCTCGGCTCGCCGCGCCGGCTGCGAGCGCAGCCCCGTCACGAGATCCCGCAGCATCACGACCGCGCGCACCGAAAGATCGTCGCGGCTCACTCGCTCGATCCGGACCCGGAGCTCGGGCGACGACGCCTCGGCGAGCACGATCCGAAGCTCGATCTCGCCGTCCCGCGCCTTCACGCTCGGCACGATCAGCGTACCGCCGAGCGAGCTCGAAAGCGCCACGAGCTCGGCCTCGTCGTCGGGCGCCGCGCCGCGCTGATCGAGATCCAGCACGAGCCCGAGATCCTGCGCCGCGTCCGCGAGCAACGCGTCGAGCTGCCCCGCGATCGGCACGAGATCCGCGCCTTCGCCGGGTTCGCCCGTGGTCCCCGGGCGCCGCCGGATCTTCGTGGGAAACAGGACGGCGGAGCTACGCGAGGGCTCTGCGCTCGCGCTCGCCGCGCCGTTCGTCCGCGGGGCTTCGGCCAGGGCGGGACTCGCGAAGCCGAGCGCCGCGACGACCCCCAGAAGCCGAGCCGCGCGGCTGCCTTTCAGAACATCACCACGCCGCTCGCGAAGACGTCGAAGGTGTTGCTGTCGCTCACCCAGAACCGCCTCCCGACTGCGTTGATCGTGGGCCGATAGTTCGGGTTCGGAATACCCGTGGCGGTGATCAGCTCACCGCCGCCCGAAAGATCGGTCTTGAAGTTGCAGGGGCCCGTCGCGCCCGGGTTGTCCTTGAACGACGGGTTGCACGGCTGATCCGCCGTGATCCCGTGCTTCTGATCATGCGTGAACCCGAAGCCCAGGTTGAACTTCACGTACTCGCTCGCCTGCCACGTCACCGACGCTTGCCCGCGGATCGACGCGTATTGCTGCACGTCGGTCAGACCCGTGACGTACGTCTTCTGCGACTGCGGATCGATGATCGAGTGCGCTTGCTCCATCCCGGGCTGCGCGTCCGGGTTGTAGGCCGGGTTGGACATGTACTTCGCCCACTGCGGCTGGCGCAGCGAGGCCGCCGTGCTCGCGCCGAGCGCATCGTAGATCTCCGAGTAATCGCGGCCCTCCGACGTGTACGTGCCCTGCACGCGCAGATCGAAGGTGAGCCGGCCGAACTTCTCGCGGTTCTCCCACGGGATGATCATGAGGCCGAGCGTCATCGTGCCCCGGATCGGCGGACGGTTCACGAGCGAGCCCTCGAGATCCGTGATGCCGTAATCCGAGTCCTCCTGCTGGAACTCGAAGAGCGCGGAGAAGCCGCCGTACGGCTCGAGGTACTTGATGCGCTTCGAGACGAGCGTGTGCACCTCGAGCCCGATCGTGCCGCGCGTGACGCCGGGGTCGCGCTCGGAGACGTCGAAGCCTTCGAGGTTGTTGTTCGGGTCGTTCGGAGCGGTGACGTCACGCTGCCCGTTGCGGTTGATGTCCGACGGGTGCGCGCACTTGAGCTGTCCCGAAGGCGCGTCGGGGTTGCACGCGTGCATGGGCGTGCCGAGCGCGAAGCGACCCTCGACGCCGAAGAGCAGCGTGGGCTTCGTGCGATCACGCGCCTGGTTCATGAACGCGCTCGTGTCGATGCCGACCGCGAGGTACTCGAGGCCGCTGCGATCGGGTGAGTTGAACGGCAGGCTGAAGAGCTGCTCGCCCGGCGCGCCCTGAAGCACCACGCTCTGCACGCGATCGCTGCCGTTGAGGCCCGTGAGCTCGCGCGAGTTGTTCAGGATGATCGGCGTGCGGAAGTAGAGCGCGAGATCCTTGTAGAGGCCGATGTCGACGCGCGGGATGAGGCGCGAGGTCTGCTCGCTGAACTGCGCCACGTTCATGAGGTTCGACGTGAACCCGCCCGACGTGAGGCCCGGCCCGAAGACGTTCGTCTCGCGCTGGACCTTCGCGCTCTTCGTCGAGTACTGGAAGCCGAGGCTGATCGCGATGTCGAACGCGTCGCCCTCGTCGAAGGCGTCGATCACGTTCACCACCTCGCCGGGCTCCTGCATCACGCGCGGCTCGGTGGCGCTGCGCGGTTCGTCCGCGAGCGCGCCGGTCGTCACGAGCGACGACACGAGCCCCGAAGCGAGGGTGAGCGCGAGCGAGACAGGCGATCCCAGGCCCCGCCGCCCGAGGCGAAAGCCATTGCCCTTGCGATCGCAGAACGTTGCGCCTTCCATGGCAGACCTTTCCGTTGGACGGACGCTACCGGCGCTGGGGCGAACGTGTCAATTGGAACTACCAGGAAACCCGTATGCCCCAGGCGGCGCGGCCCTTCTCAGGCCCCGGGAAGGGGCGATGGGTCCGAGGGGGGCTCGGGGAGGAAGCTGTCGCGGGGGCGAGGCTCGGTGATGGGCGCGTCGTCCATGCCCGGCTCGATCTCGTCCGGGAAGATCGCGTCCGTGATGTCCTCCGCGTTGAGCTCCTCGCGCGCCGAGCTGAGATCACGCGAGGTCTGATCGAGCCTGTCCGCGAGCACGCCGAGGAACTGCCAGAGCAGCTTCACCGCGAGCTCGTGCTCCTTGCGCAGGATCTCGAAGAAGTCGTTCCTGTGCAGCACGATGAGCTCACTCGGCTCGATCGCGGTCACCGTCGCCGATCGCGGCATCGCGCGGATCAGCGCCATCTCGCCGAAATGCTCGCCCGGGCCGAACTCGTTCAGCACCGTCTCGCCGCGGCTGATGCGCACCTGGCCCGAGAGCACGATGAAGAGCTCGTCGCCGCGATCGCCTTCCTGCACGACGACCTGATCGACGTCGTAGGAGACCACGTCCGCGACCTGCATGATCCGGAGCATCTCGCGCTCGGACAGGCGCGAGAAGAGCGGCATCTTCGCGAGCACCTCGCGCTTGAGGTGAAGCCGCCGCGCGCGCGTGTCGTCCTGTTTGTCGCCGGCGCCGAGGCGAACCAGGATCGCGGTGATGTTGTCCTTGCCGCCCTTCCGGTTCGCGAGATCGATGAGCTCCCGCGTCGCCGTCTCGCCGTCGGCTTCCTCGAAGTACGGCTCGAGCTCCGCCGTGTGCGCGATGTATCCGTGCAGGCCGTCGGAGGCGAGCAGGAACTGGTCGCCGGGCAGCACCTCGATCGTCAGCGTGTCGACCTCGACCCGCTCGTAGACGCCGACGGCGCGCGTGATCGCGTTCTTCTGCGCGACCTTCTCGATCTGATCGCGCGTGAGCTTGCCGCGCTTGATGAGCTCGTTGTAGACGGTGTGATCCTCGGTGATTTGCTGCACCTTCCCGCCGCGCAGCAGGTAGATGCGGCTGTCGCCGACGTGCGCGATGAAGCCGTGCGAGGCCACGATCAGGAGGGCCGACAGCGTCGTGCCCATGCCGCGTTTGTTCGCGTCTTGCTTCGCCTCGTCGTGGATCTTCGCGCAGGCTCGCTGCACGGCGAGCTCCAGCATCGCGAGGATCTCCTTGGCGCCTGCCCGACCGCTCACGCCCTCGCGCGCGTACTTCTCGACGACGTCCTTGTGCTTCTTGACCTCCTCGTGAATGATCCGCACCGCGAGCGCGCTCGCCACTTCGCCGGCCGCATGCCCGCCCATGCCATCCGCGACGATGGAGAGCGCGAGCTTCTTGTCGACGAGGAAGTTGTCCTCGTTGTGATCACGTACGCGGCCTACGTCCGTCGCGGCGTAGAACTGGATGTTTTCGGACAGCGCCATCGGACCCGAGGCTACCACGGGGAGTCGAGCGCCCACCACCCCCTGCCCGGTTCGCCCGAGGTGTGGGGAGCGACCCCCCGCCCCCTAGCCCGCCGTCCACGCGCCCTATGTCAACGAATCGTGGCGATGGTCTGGTGGTTCAGCGCCAGGAGCTCTCCCCCCTCGGTCCAGAGCTCTCGCCGTTCGACCGAGTATCCGTCGGCCGCGACGAGCACCTCACCGCGGTGATAGAGCGGCGCGTCGGGTTTCCCGCGGTCGAACGGCGGAAAGAGCTGGAGCGTGAACGAGACGGTGCCGACGGGGCGCGGCTCGGGCATGACGGAAAACGACGCGGGCCAGGTCGCGTCCGCGAGCGCCGTGAGATACGCGGCGTCGAGCTCGGGGCACGGAGGACGCAGCCGTACCCAGTTCTCCGTGACCGGCGACGAATGCCGCGAAAAAGGCATTGGGCCCGTCACGCGATACTCGAAAAACTTCGCGAAGGTCGGCCATTCTTGCGAAGCCAAGGGAGCGACGTCGTTCCACGGCGGGAGCGAAGGCGGCGTGAACGTGCGGAGCTTGGTGGTATCGGCCCGCGAACGCGCGAGAATGCCGACGGCGTGCGAGATCACGGAGCCTTCTTGCACGATACGCGCCGCCACGGTCGTCATGCCGGAGCCGCGGCGCAGGACCTCGACGAGCACCTCCGCAGGCCCGGGAAGAAGCGGCCCGCAGAGCTCGGCCGTCAGCGAACGCAAAGGCCTCTCCTTGTCGTCCTCCATCGATTCGATGGCCCGCACGAGCACGGCGAGGCAAAACCCTCCGAACGCGCCGCGCCCCTGCTGCCAGCCATCCGGGACGTCGAGCGAACATCGGCCCGGCGCGACGAGGCGCGGGGTCGTAAGAGCGACGAAATCAATCATGGGATCGGGCACTTGTAGCACGCGCCCCGCTCCACGCGCACGTCAGAGCGGCTCGCCGCGGAGCAGCGACAGAAGGACGCGCTTCTCCGTGGCATCCGTGACGACCTCGAGGACGCGGTTGATCTCACGCACGGCCGCCGCGACGAGCAAGGCGCGGGCGCGCGGATCCTCCGCGGCTTTCGCGGCGAGGGCGCGCACCTCCGGATGCGAGCGGTTCAGGACGAGTTTTCCGGATTCGGCATCGAAGCGAAGAGGCCGGCCGCTCCGCGCATACCGCACCCCCGTGACGACCTTCGTCGGCGCGAGGCCGAGTTTGTCGATCGCCTGCAAGAGCCAAGGACCGAGCGCGCGCGTGGCCGGCTCCACCGGCTCGGGCGGATCGAAGAGCATGACCACGCGCGATACGAGCCCGCCGAACCACGAGGAAGCAGGCTCCTCCTCGATGCCGGCCTCGGCCTCGGGCGCCTTGGGCTCGACGATGTCGGGCGCGATGAACGGCGTGATCTCGATGCTCGGATCGGCCGGCGGGGTTGGCACGACAGACCCATAGGTGAACGCGTGCACGGCCGCGAGCACCGCGGGCTGCATCGCCTCGGGCGGCGGCGCGGCGCGCCTCTCCAGGACGATCCCGCCGAGCTCCCGAACGATCCGCGTCCTCGCCCGGAGCACCGACGCGAGCACGCCGCCGTCGCGCAGGACGAACGACGGCGCCTGCCCCGGAAAAACCCCTTCGCTCGTGCCCTCGCCGCGCGTGACCCACACCTCGCCTTTCGCCTCGACCTGCGCCACGACCTCGGACGCCGGCACGCGTGATCCATCGGCCGCCACGACGTCGAGCTCGCCCACGTCGCCGCCGAGAAACTTCAAGATCCACCGATACCCTTCGAGCAGGTCCGCGGGCGCGCCCTGCTCTCGGGCGGCGTCGACCATTTCGACCGTTCGATGCAGGAGGAACTTCGTGAGCGCCCCGCGCGTCTCCGCCTTGTCGAGGTTCCCGACCTTGGTCGGCGCGACGAGCAGCCGCCCGCAGACCGGCACCGTGCCATCGAAATGCTTCAGGCCCGGGATCTCGTAATGGCGGGCAACCGTCTCCTTCTGCGTCGCGTCCCGCACCTCGATGCGCCCCGCGCCGGCCCAGGAGGGCGAGAGCCACAACATTCCCTTCACGAAGAGCGGCACGCCGGGGACCGGGCCGTGCACGGCGAGCTCGGCGAGGACCCCGGGCGGCGGGACAAACCACTTTCCGAGGTGCTCGTTCGCTTGCCCGACGACGCGCGCCCGCAGGCCCTCGCGCGCCGCGTGCCCCTTGATCCCATCGAATCCGCGGTTCGTCGGAAGCGCGTCGTCGTTCACCACGGCGAGGACGGGCCAGCCGTCGCCGTCGAGCACGCGGCAAAGAAGCCGCCGCGTCGTGTGCACGTGAATCCCGCGCGCAGCCGCGTGCTCGGGCATGAGGATCCCGATCTCACCGAGGACGCCGTCGCCGCGGAGCGGGATCACCTCCATGCATTTCGCCCGCTGCGTCGCGTCGAGGCCGATGAAATCGAGCTGCGGGGCGAGCCTTCGTTGTTCGGCCGCAAGCTCGCGCTTGAGGGCCTGCGACACGTCCTCGAACGCGGCACGCGAGCGGATCGCCTCGAACTCCTCGACCGTGAGCGCGAGCGGCGGACGCGGGCGCGGCGACGTGGGATAGGGCGGCGGGAAGTTGACGTACGGATACGGGGACGAACCATCCCCCTCGATGTCGGCGATCGAATGGAATCCGCCGAGGATATCGGGGAACACGCGCATCGCGGTCCGACGCTTGGCGAGCGTCTGATCCTTGCGCGAATGCGCGCAGACGACCCGACGGAGCGAGGTCCGGACGAACGAGGGAAGCTCGTCGAGCTTGTCGGCGAGCGATTCGAGGTGCTTCTTCGCCGATTTCGTGAGATCCACGGCGAGGTGGTGTTTGTCCTTGTCGTCGAGCTCGACGTCCTCGACCCGCACCTTCGCGCGGAACGGGAACATCCCCTCGACGTCGAGCGCCACGATCTCCCCGCGCAAGGTCTCGACCTGCACGTCCGCGCGCTCGCTCTCCGTGAGCTCGATTTCCCCCTCGTAATGCGAATGCAACGACGCGAGATCGATCCGCAGCGCGGGGTGCGCCGGCGAGCCCGGGAGCCTCGGCCGACCGTGCGCCGCTTCGCCCGTGCGCCGCGCCTGCAAAGCCGCGATGGCCTCGCTCACGTCGACGAGCTCGTAACCCATGCCGGCGAGGATCTCCCGCAAGAGATTCCCCTCCGGCGAGGATGGCACGTGCACGATCGGCGCGTCGAGCTCGCTCCCGCCGCGCGTCGGGGTTTGCCATTGCGAATAACGCTCCCGCCCATGAAAGAGCTTGCTCGCGCCCGGGACGAGCTCGGCGAACGCGCGCTCGTCTCCTTGCACGGTGGGCCAGCGGAAATCCGCCGAGCGGAGCGCGAAATCCGCCTGGAGGATCTCCGAGCGGGTGCGATCCTGCGCCGAGACTTTGTACAGCGCGGCGACGAGGCGCAGGACCCGGATGTCCCCGAAAAACGCGGCGCGCTCTCGGCCCTTCGCGCGCTCGACGAGCCCGGCCGCGAGCGAGCAGGCCGCCGAATAGACGCGCGCCTCCGCGACCGACACGCCCGCGGGCGTCACGTCCGAGAAGGGCACGACGAACGCCTCCGAGGCGAGGAGAATACGCGCCACGACGGGGACGGGCATTCCGGTGAGCTCCCGCGTGCAGAGGAGCCGCTTGTCGAGGAGGATCTCGATCTCGGCCGCGGGAAGCTCGAGCCCGCGCTTCGGCAAGGCCGCCGCGACGGACATGGACGTCTCGGTCTGCTCCTCCTCGTACCAGAGCGCCGTCAGCCCCTCGGGCTCGGCGAGCGGCCCGCACACGAAGGGATCGAGCGCGGGTTTGGCGCGAAATACCCGCCTGTCGTACGCGGTGCGCGCGCCTTGCCGCCGCGCTTCGAGCTCGTCCTTCGCATTTTTGGCGCGACCGCCCGCCCACCGCTCGAACGCGTACGCCTCGCGGTCGTCGAGGCAAAGGACCGGGCGCCAGGAGAGCGTCGGAAAATCCGGCGCTGCCCGAAGGAACGGAATCATCTCCGGCTCCGGATACCTCTTCCGCACCGATTCGAGCGAGACGAGCTCCGGCCGCCCCTCCTCGTCGAGGACCGGCACGAGCGGGAGCGCCTCGATCCGCTCCGTGAGCGGGTGATTTCGGTGCCGCGTGATCGCCTCGATGACATACGCCCGGAGCAGGGGCCCCGGCGCGCCCGTCGGCGCATCCTTCAGCGCCGCGCGCGCCTCCGGGTTCCCTTCGAGCGCCCCGACGATCCGCTTCAAAAGCTCGTCGCGCACGGGCACGAGAAACCCCATGTCCCGGGTCCACGCGATTCGATCCCACGAGGGCGCGGGCACGAGCCCGTCGTAATCGACGACGATCGTGGTGGGCTCGATGTATTTCTCCGTCGCGACGACCTGGAGCAAGACCCCCGCGTGAAGCCAGAGAATCTCGTCCTTCCGAGCAGGCGCGATGACACCGCGCCCCTGCTGCACCTCGAAAGGCATCGACGGTAATACTTCGGCGAACGGCCCCTCCGCGCGTCGCGACGCACAGAGCTCGTGGAACATGGCGAGCCGCTGCGTCACGGGCTCCCGGGGTTGCCGCAAGGCCCGCGCATAAGGAACCAGCGTCACACCACGAAATACTTTTCCGAGCCAGCCGAGCTCGAGATCCGTGGCGACCACGACGGGCCGCTTGTCCGGAGCAACCCCCGTGGTCCCCGGCGGCACGTGGCAGATGGCATTCGTGCGATCGACGTAGGTGCGCAGCTCGGCGAGGCTCAGCGGGAGCCGGTCCGCATCGGGCGAAGGCCAAAAGCTCCGGGTCCAGATCGGCGTGTACGCGGAGAGCGCCGGCTCGGGCGGAGGGTTTTCGATGCCGAGCGCCTCGGCCGCGAGCACGAACGCACCGACCGCCGCGCGCACGAGCGGTCGCAATCGTTCGAGGTCCGCGGCGCGTTTTTCCTGGGCGAGCCGCTCGACGTGCGAGCCGAGCGCGAGGAGCGAGAGGCGCGTGAGCTGGAAAATGGCGAGGCGCAGCGCGTCGCTGTCGTGCACGCCCTCGTAAGAAAAACGGGGCACGATCTGCCCGTCCCAGGCAAGGGCCGCGTCGATCGCCAGCGGCAGTTTGTCCCGGTCGACGGTGATCGTATCGATGTGCCGCCCCTCGACGTATATCCGAATCGTCGAAGGCCGTTGCCCCGAGCCGATTCCTTCCGCGCCGAGCGCGAGCTGCCCGCGCAGCCCCCGAAAGACGCCGTCCTTGACGTGGAACGTCTCCTTGACGACGTGATCCGACTCCAGCGGCACAGAGGGCTCGCTGCGCGGTCGCGCATGCAGGCGTCGCCTGCGCTCATGCGCGGCCTGCGCCGCGGCGATGCGCTTCTCCGCGCCCTGGATCTCGAAATCGACGAGGATCCGCTCCGCGAGGCGACCACGCGCCCAGACCACGTCGTCGAGCCAGGGTTCGAGCTCCGCGGGCGCAGGCTCCTTCCCCTCGAAGACGTACACGGGGACGTTGCCCCGCGAAAGCAACGCCATCGGCGTGAGCGGCCCGCCGACTGCATTTCGAAGCAGCGGCAATTCGAGCAGCGCTCGCGCCTGCTCGGCCACGTCCCCGCCGCGCTCGAGCGCCCCCGCCGCGACACATACGAATGCGCCGAGCGCGTCTTCGAGCCGCGCCTCGTCGTGTTCGAGGACCTCCACGTCGGGCAAAGGTTTTCCCTCGCCCGTGACGAGCGTCACGAGCGTGCGCAGCGCATCGACGAGCCCGCTCCTCGCCGCCTGCTCCGCGCGCAAAGCGAGGCCCGCGTCCTCGCGTAATGCGGAGCGCGAGGCATTCGTGGGCAGCTCGTCCGCGTCGACCAGCACGCGAACCGGGAGCTCGACCTGCGCGTGCGCCGCGCTCGGGAACATGGGCTCCGCCGCGAAGGGCCGCCGCAAAAGAAGGACCCCGAGCTCGAGATACTCGACGACCGGCGGCCCCGCGGGCACCGCGAGGATTTCGACGACGCCCCGCCGGATGTCCTTCTCGCGAAACCGCACCCGCAAAAGAGCCGGCGGACGCGGCGCGAGAGGAAGTTTGTCCCCGGCTCTCCGGAGCGCGAGCGGCGCGTCGTGCATCGCATCGGCGAGGAGCCCGATCTCGCGCGGAAGCTCCCGCCGCGCCGCGCGCTTCAACGTCTCGAATCCAATGCGCCGGCGCACGTGCACCCGCGTGCCCCGCTCCGGCATTGCCTTGGGCAAAGCGACCCGCTCGACCGCCGGCAGCGGCGCATCCTCGCCGGCGAGGACCGAGGGAACGAACCGCACCCGCGCGGCCTTCGCCTCCCCCGCGGCCCGAATGTGAATGTCGACGAACGAAGGCCCGAGCCCGAGCGCCGCATTGACGCCGAGCGCGAGCCCCCGCAACGCTCGCCCCGAGCCCCCGGAATCCCCGAGCACGTGATCGAGCAGCCGCGGCAATTCGTTCTCCGCCACCGGCTCGCCGTCGAACACGAACACGACGTCGTCGGCGTCGTATTGCACGTCGAGGAACGTGGCCCCCGAAGCGACCGCGGCCCGCGCGATCTCCGCGGCATACAGGTGCAAATCGACGAGCAGGTGCTCGCGCAGCTTGGCGAGCGCGCGCCGCGCGTCGACACGAATGCGCCCCCGGGCGAGAATCTCGCGCCCTTCCTCCCCCATTCCGGTCATGCCATCACCTTCGCCGAAGCCTCGAACAGCGCATCGGAGACCTTGCCGGACGGGTCGTCGCGCGAGAGCAGGAGGATCCGCGCGAGCAGGTGCGCCGCGACGAACGCATCCTCGCGCGCCCGCTCCCGCGCGGCGAGAACGGCCTCGTTCGTCGCGTCGAGGAGGAGCCCACCCCGGACCCGCTCCTCACCCCACCCCCGATCCGCAAACCCCATCCGGCAAAGCCAAACCCCGACGCCGACGCACCGCACGTCGCCCTGGACGAGGACACAAGGCGCGGCAATGGCCGCGCCCGGCCGCGCGAGCGCCACCCGATCGACACGAATCCCCGCCCCGCGCAGGGCCTCCTGGACGCCGAGGCAGAGCTCCCCGTCCGCCTTCGTGATTTCTTCGCTCGAAAGCTCGTGCAAAAGCAGCCAATGTTTCTCGACCGCGAGCGGGCCCGGCAAAGGCCCGCGCGCGGAGAGCGACGAGACGATGGCCGGATGCGGCACGAGCACGACGGGCTCTCCGATTTGCGCGAGCGCGCGGCCGAGCTCATCGGCGATCGGCGCGACGAACATCTCCTTGCGCTTGAAGAGTTTCCCCTCGGCAGCGACGTGTCTCCCCTCCCAGGCCGCGACGAGCGGCAAGACGACCTCGTCCTTGGGCAAAGCGAGCGGCGATGCACAAGCCGCCTCCAGCAATGCGACGTACGAGAGCACGACGTCCTCGTCGTACGGCGGCTTCGCCTTCGCGAGTCCCCGTGCCGCCCGCGCGAGCCGCGAGCCGAGCTCCCGCGCGAGCGATCCCCGGACGAGGTCGCGCACCTGCGAAAGGACAGAATGAAACGCCCGATCCCGGAGCACGTTGTCGCGGCTCAACGTATGTCGCAAATGGGGGCTATCGACGCGAAACCGCACCTGCTCGAGCCCCGGGAGGAGGGGCTCGATGGTCTCGAACAGCGTGAGCCCGCGATTGTAAAACCCCGCAAACGTGGGCTTCCCCCACGCCGGGTCCTCGGGCGCGGGCGCCGTCGCGCAAAACCTCTCCGACCCCGCCGAAGGCCCCACGACGATACGCTGCCCGCCCCGATGCGTCTCCACGAAGATCGGCGCCGGTACGCCGAGCGGCCCATCGATCCGCCGCGCCCCACTCCCCTCGGGTCGATCCGGATCGGACACGTGCAATTCAATGGGCACGGCCGCATACCTGCACCACCGCAAGAGCGCGCCCTCGATCCGAGCCCGATGCTCCTCGAACCGAGCCGCCTCCATGGTCTGATGCAGCGAGACGATCGTCCCACTGCCGGCCCGCGGCGCGAGCCGTTCGAGCTCATACCGATGATCCCGAAACAATCGAACGCGATGGCAAGCCCCATCCCGCCAAGTATCAATCTCGACGACCTCGGGATCGACGGCGAAGACGCTGACGAACCCGACGCCATATTTGCCGATCTTGGACGAATCGCCCTCTTTGGAGGAATTGAACAGCGTGAGCAAAGGCCCCTCGATGACGGCCCGATCCATGCCCACGCCGTCATCCTGGACGGAGGTCGTGACACTCCCCCCCGACCGTTCGACGCGCACGACGATCGCCGTCGCCCCCGCATCGATGCTGTTCTGCACGAGCTCCCGGACGAACGCATGCGGATCGGCAAACTGCCGAACCATCTCGGCCACCGGCCCCGCCTCAGGCCTCTCCGCCACGTCACGCTTGCGCTCGGAACGATACGGCATGCCGTCCGCGAGGCTACCACAACCCCCCGCAACCCAAGCCGCCCACACCGCAAGCACGTAGCCCGAGGCCGATGCAAGGTCGTACCGAACACGGAAGGAGCCCCGAACCGATCGCAAACCGCACTTGCCCCTTGACTCGCCCAACCCGCCACGTACGATCCCGCGGTCCTTCGTTCCAAGAAGGACAGCCGTGCCCCCGTAGCTCAGTGGATAGAGCAGCGGTTTCCTAAACCGAAGGTCGCAGGTCCGATTCCTGCCGGGGGTGCTGAATGATTCCGCGTAGTTAGCTCCTCTCGCCGTCCCGCCGCTGGATAGATCCTGGATAGATCGAGGCGGGCGGCGGGGGCGAGCAGAGCCCCCGGCGCGAGGTGGGCGTACCGCTCGGTCGAGTCCCTCGACGCGTGCCCGAGCTGCGCGGCGACTTGTTCGAGAGTCCACGGATCGCCCCACCATCCGGCGACGAGAGAGCTCGCGCACGTGTGGCGGAGGTCGTGCCATCGAACGTGGCGGCCGTCGTGGCGGCGCTCGGGCCGGAGGTTCGCGGCGGCGAGCCACTCGGGCCACTCGGCGGGGGCCTTCTTCGCCTGGCGTCGAGCTCCCGAGGGGAGCGGGAACAACAGGCGGTGCGGGTTCGGGCGCGCGGCGACGATGGGGAGCCACTGATCGAGGGCCCAGCGCGCGAGGGGCAGGATCGGGATGTGGTTGATCCGGCCGTTCTTGCGCGGTTTGCCGTGGGAGCCGTAGCGCACGGTGATCATGTTCCGTGCGAGGTCGATGTCCGTGAGGTGCTGCGCCCACTGCTCGCTTTCGCGCATGCCCGTCCCGAGGGCGAAGGCGATGAGGCAGCGGCCTTCGAGGGGGATCGCCTCGCACGTGATGAGCGCGGTCTGCTCCTCGGGGGTGAGGTACGTCCACGGGTCGTGGGTGCGGGCCTTCTTCTTCTGAGGAAGGCGGACACCGCGGGCGGGGTTCGCCTCGAGGTGGCCCGCTTCGACGGCGGCTTCGAGGGCGCATCGAAGGAGGTTCAGGCTGTACTGCGCGGTGTCGTGGGAGATTTTGCGATCCTTCGTCTTCTTGTGGCCCTGCCCGGGTGCGGCCTTCTTCCGAAGGAGTTCGCGTCCCCACTCGCGGACGTCCTGCGTGCGGATCGAAGCGACGTGCCAGTCTGCGAAATAGGCCGTGTCGATGTGCCTTCGCCAGCGGGATCGGTCGGTCTTGACGTCGCGGTTTCCGCCGAGCTCGCGCTCGTCCAGGTAGCGCACGCCCCACGCTCGAAGCGTCAAGCCTCCGGGCTCGGTGGCGTCCGCTTGGCCGATCTTCACGAGCGCGGCTTCGAGCAAGTCCTCGGCTTCCTCGTACGTGGCGCACGGGCGGAGGCGCGCGCCGGCCCCGGGGAGGCGGGGGCGGAACGTGCCGTTCGGCATCTCCTCGATCGTTCCGCGGCCTCGCCCGCGGCGTTTGTCCTTCTCGCTCATTTGTTTATCTTGTAACCGAGGCGGCGGAGGTCTTCCGTCGCTCGCTGCATGTCGAGCTCACTCGGGGGACGAATGGGCGGCGGCGGCGGTGGGAGATCGAATCGCACGGGGCGACGGCGCGGCCGGTTGTCGCCCGGCTCGTCGCCTTCGGGCGCCTCGATGAGGTCGGCGAGCCTGCGTAGAAGGAGGGCGATTTGCGTCCACTTCCCGCTGACGCGCGGGCGCGCTGTGGGTGCTCGGGCGGCTTTCGCTCGGCGCGGCGCGCCGGCCTCTTGCCCTTCGCCCTGGTCGTCGCGTCGTCGCTCCGCTCGCGCCATGGCAGCACGCTCCCGGCCCGCGCGATCGGCGCGGGGCTCGGGAGACGGTACTGGCAGACGACAACCATGTCAACTGCCAACAATGGCGCCCCTCCCCTACGTAGCGCGCGCTCGGGTGCGCGTCGGCTTCTTCGCTGGGGCTGCGCCGGTGATCTCTCGTTCCTGGGCGAGGAAGGCTTCGCGGGCGCGGAAGGCGTCGATCCACCACAGGACGGTGCGGGCCTCGGCGTCCTTGACCGGCATCCCGAGCACGGCGCGGATCGCCTCCTCGTCGACGCCTCCGTCTCGCGCGATGCTCGCGGCCAAGGCGCGATTCGGGATCGGGTCTTCCTCCGTCTCCTCCATCGGTCCCTGGCCCGTCATGAGCCACTCCATGTTCACGCGCAGGGCCTTCGCGACGCGCTGAACCGTGGTGGCGGTCCCTCCGAACTTCCCCCGCTGCTTGCTTTCGAGCCGGCTCGTCGTCCCCTGCGACACGCCTGCGAGGCGATCGAGCTCGGTGCTCTTGATGCCGCGGAGCTGGCGGGCCTGCTTGACCCGGTCCCCAAGATCCATGGCTCGATGCTGCGCACGGTCCGGCCCGGGTTGCAAGCGCCATCTGGCATGGTCCTACGTTGTCACTTGACAACATACGGTCGGCGGGTGGATCGTGAGCTCGATGTCGGCGGCACGATCGACGGACGGGCGGAAGGAGCTTCGCGGCGAAGGGTCGCTCGCCGAGGTGCTCGAAGGGCGCGCGGGATGGCATCTCGCGACGGCGGACGCGCTCGAGCTCGCCGAGGAGCTGCCGGACGGCTGCGCGCATGCCGTGTGGATCGATCCGCCGTATTGCTCGGGGGGATTCACGGAGACGGCGCGGCGGCAGGCGCGCGGGATGGTCACGCACCGGCGCGTCAAAAAGCTTGGCTGGTTCATCAATGACAACATGGGCTCGGCCGGGCTCGTGTGGCTCCTGCGGTGCGTCGCGGTGCAGGCGTTCCGCGTGCTGGTCGAGGGCGGGAGCCTCGGGGTTTTCTGCGATTGGAAGATGATTCCCCTCCTCGCTCCGGCGCTCGAATCGAGCGGGCTCCGGTGGCAGGCGATGGTGATCTGGGACAAGGAGCAACCCGGGCTCGGGACGGGTTTTCGTGCTCAGCATGAGGTTGTTCTCCATTTCGTGAAAGGGACCGGAGTCTTTCACGATGTGAAAACGGGGAACGTGCTGCGGCAGGCGCGCATCCCTGCGCCGGACCGGAATCATCAAACGGCGAAACCTCCGGATCTGATCGAGCGGTGCCTTTCGGTCGTGGCTCCTCCCGGGGGCCTGGTCGTCGACTTCTTCGCGGGCGGCGGCTCGACGGGGGTTGCCGCGCGGCGGCTCGGGATGCGGTTCGTCGGGTGCGAGATCGATCCGGGCATCGCGGCGCATGCGCGGGAGGCGATCAAGTCGCAATGCACCGACGCGCGGCGGCTGGTGAAGGCGAATCAACTCGGGCTGTTCGGGGAATAGGATGGTGCTTGATCCTGGGGTGCTCGGCTCGCGTCCAAGCGTCGTGGTGATCGCCATCGGCGCGATCCGCAACGCAACGCGGGCCGATCTGCAACTGGCGGAAAAGGCCGTGCTCCTGGCCCTCGCGCTACGCATGGATCACGAGGGGATCGCGCGGACGAACCACGGGACAATCGCAAGGGATCTCGGGACGTCCAAATCGGTTGTCGCGGAGGTGGTCGCATTCCTCCGAAAGATCGGCGTGCTTTTGGTCGAGGGGCCGACGGCGCGGCGTCCCGTGATGGCGTTCCGGATTGCGCTCGAAGTGCTCGGCGGGCCCAGCGGGGAGCCTCGGCGGCGGGTGCGAGCTCGGAGGGCGCTGGACCGCCCAGCGGCTCAGCCTGGACCGCCCGGCGGTTCAGAGAATGAAAGTGCCTGGACTGCCGGGCAGTCCAGTCTGGACCGCCCAGCGGTTCAGGATGGCGGCGAGGTCGAAAACGGCGCGTTCGATGCCTGGACCGCCCGGCAGTCCAGCGGCGGCGCAGTGGACAAGGGTGCCTGGACCGCCCGGCAGTCCAGCCTGGACCGCCCGGCGGTTCTGCCTGGACCGCCCGGCGGTTCAGCGGTGCTCCCTTCTCTCTCTCTGCATCTTGATCTGGATCCTGATCTTGAAAGACAGAAAGAGAAGACAGAGAGAGGGGCGACGAAACCGGGGAGCTCGAAGCGTCGGGCTCGAGGCGCGGCGCCGGGGGAAGCCGCGCCCTGCCAGGTGGGGCTCGTGGGCATTGCCTCGGCGAGCGACGAAGGCGGGAAGGCGAAACGGCGAAAACCGCTGACACCGCTGCCGGATGGCTGGGCTCCCTCGCCGGGGATGCGTCAATGGGCGCTGGCCCTAGCGATAAAGGCCGGCCTCGCGTGGACGGAGGCGGACGTGGAGCACGAGAGTGCCACGTTTTGCAGCAAGGCGAGGGCGAAGGATCAGCGCTGGGCGGATTGGGGGGCAGCCTGGGAAAATTGGATCCGCATGGGGATCAAGTTTGCCTGGAAGCAGGGCAAGACCGAGGAAGCGCGGATGGGGGGCCCTGGTCCACGTCGGGCGATCGGGGCGCAGCCGCTGTTCTCGACCGAGCCCATCGATCGGGCGGATGAGGACGAATCTGGGCCGGCTTGTGCGGGAGGTAATTACCTATGACGGGCGCGAGTTATTCGGCATCGGCGGTCATGGATTGGGAGCTCTTCCCGATGCCGCGGGAGGGCGCGTATCCGTGCGGGCACGGGTGCGGGGGGATGTCGCGGCTGCCTGGGATCTGCGAGGCGTGCGCGACCGAGGAGCGGCGGGCGGCATTCGATGCGGAGCTGCGTCCGGCGCTGCGCTCGATCCCAGCGCGGTTTGCGTGGGCGGTACCGGGTGGGGACGAGGTCGCGGAGCGGCTGAAAAACGAGCGGATCCAGGGGTGGGCCCGGGTACGGCGAGAGCTGATGGCGGCTTTCGAGGCGGGGAAAAACGTGGTGATCCTCGGGCCGGAGCCGCAGGTGGGGAAGACGTCGGCGGCGTGCGTCGTGCTGCGGCACGTGATCCAGCGTGGGACGTTCGATGCTCTTCCCGCCGAGGTGCGGGCGGCGCTCGTGGGGAATGCGGCTCCTTCGAGGCCGCTCGCGAAAACGGGGGCGCCGAGGAGGCCGGTCCACGTGGAGGTGGCGCTACCGGAGCAAGTGCGGATCGCTCGGGGGGCGCGGTTCGTGGCGGCGCGGGCGCTGCGGGGGGATTCGGTGGCGGCGGAGGCGGCGCGGGAGGTGGCGAAGGCGGCGACGGTGCTCGTGCTGGATGACGTGGGGGACGAGCTTGATTCGGCTCCCGAGGGGTCGGGGTGGATTCCGGATCGGGTGGCAGGGACGCGGGAGGTGATCGATTACCGGCACAAGGAGCCGCGGCTGCGGACGATTGTCACGACGTGGTTAACCGAGGAGAGGATGGCGGCGTATTACGGGGGCGGGACGGCGAAGCGGGTTTATGGACATGCAATGGTAGTGCGGTTCGGGTCCGAGCGGAGCCCAAAGGAGGGGCAATGAGCGCCCCTCCGAACATACAGCGCTTACGGCAGAACGGGGCCGTTGTGCTTCTGCGCAAGAGCCCACAAATCTTCGCGGAATTCATTTTGCGACGACTCGACAATTTGGATCGCAACGTCCAAGTGCTGCGGCGGAACTGCGCCCATCTTGATCAATTTCTCAAGTTGCCGGATCGTGCTTTTGCTTTTATCGAGCAAATTGGCAACATGCTGGGCGAAGGATTCGCCTCTTTCAAACAGATAGTCAGCCGCGGCAACGACTCTGAGAAGCTGTTCATTGGAGAGGCTGCTAACGGTGGCGACAACCGCCGCGGCCTGCGCATTGTCAACCTGTCCCAGATACAAGGCCAGGCGATAGGCCGCGTCTGCTACCAGCGGGGTGGGCGATTCAGGACAGACAAGAATACCGATCAACATGAACCACACTACGTGGCTCGTCGCACCCTCGCTCGGACGGGAGAAGGCATTATCGATATGGTCTTTGACTGTCGGTATGACTTTGGAAAGAAGGGTCCCCGGCGTAAGAACGCTCTCCGGTCCAAACTTTACCGACCATCGAAAATCCTGCCGACTTATTCTGTCGCCCATGCCACCCGTTACGTCAATCCAGACGGCGCGATTCGTGAGTGGGTCATAAATCACTGCAATCACGGGAATCATGCTGCCGTTCCAATAGAACATGTGCTTTCTATCGGCGACAAACCAGAACTCGTCCGACTCGTTGACGTGGGACGTTCCTGTCTTTACCTGCACATTTACATACTGCGCCAAAGCATGTATCCCGTCCACAAGCTCGATCTGCGCATCGACCCCCACGTCATGCGTCGTGAACTCACGACAAATCTGGTTTGCCTCGGCGCAGATATCGAGGAGCTTGAGAACCCCCCGCCTCCCGACAAAATCACTATTTCTTACGGTGGTCATATGGCCTCGCCCAACGGGAAACCGCCGGTAGGTGCTTCTTGCACTGCTGCAGTCGGGATGCAAGGGCCAAGGGCCATTGCATCTTCCCCGAGGCGCGCGGGCCTGGACCGCGCTCGACAGCGTATTTCTGCCGCCCCCGCATCCGGGGGGCCCGAAGTGGCAGAAATGAAGGCGGCGGCGCGGCGCTCGCGCGTGCTGCTCGGCGACGGCCGCGAGCTCGGCGCGATCGGCCTCGGGGGGTTCGGCCGAGCCGCACGTTGCGGCGCTCGGCGAGGACCGGGCCGGGCGATC
>NZ_JASBQE010000002.1 GCF_029960785.1 Polyangium sp. 15x6 | reverse complement strand
GGTCTTGCCTCGGCCTGTTCGATGAACTGCGCATCGCGCAGTTCATCGACCCCGGGTCCAGCGCTTGCGCTGGTCCGGGTCCAGGGGCGGACAGCCCCTGGTGGGGCCTGGGGCAACGCCCCAGCGAGGCGCCTCCCCTGTGACTACTGCGCGCAGTACTCTTCCTGGCCCGTCACTGCGGCCACGGCGACCATCGTTCCCTTGCTGATGACGAACTCGCTCAGGCCGACTTCGGTCCCGCCGGGGACCCAGTCGTATGTGTAGCCGAGCTGCGTCCAGGGATATCCGGGGTCTCCGTACGAGGTCATTCGCAGGTTCGTGATCCAGTCGATGTGCGTTTGCGGCGTGCCGGCGGGGAAGTCGAGCTGGGCGACGTTGTCGTCGATCTCGAGATCGGGCGAGGGGCGGAACATGCCGCTCATCGGGACCCAGAGCTCCACGACGCGGGTCTTGCCGTTGCCGGGCGGCAGACCGAGGAGTTGCTCCAGCCGCAGGTCGAGCTCGGCGCCCTTGAGACCCGTCGCCTTGCAGAACTCCGCGAGCTTGGGCGCCGCACTGACCCACACTTCCACGGGGAGGGTCGTCTCCATGCCGACGAGCGCGTCGTAGCCCGTATACGAGGTCCAGGTGACCATCTTCACCCGGCCGTTCGCGTCGAGCACGAGCTCGGCGTTGTCCGGCCGGATCTCCGTCAGCTTGTCGGAGATCTCGTCCGCCTCCGGGACCGAGGCATCGACGACGGCGGCCTTGTAAAGGGCCTCCAGATCTGCGCCGCCGCCGCTGCCACCCGCGCCGCCTGCGCCACCCGCGCCACCCGCACCGCCGCTGCCGCCCGCGCCGCCGTCGCCGCCCGCGCCGCCCGTGTTCTCGTTACCGCCGTCGCTGCAGCCGGCCAAGAACGCCACGAGCCCCAGAGCGACCAGAATCTGCTTCACGTTCCTCATCTCTTCTCCTCACAAGCGCGGCACCGGAAGACGGTGCCCAAAGACTCGCGCGATTCTTGGCGAGCGCGGCGCGCAAGGCAACCGATGTGCCAGCAGTTTGGCGTTTAGGATGCACGAGGAGGCTGAGGGGCCCTGTCCTCGATCGAGGACAGGAGGCCGATGCGGAGGCGCCTCAGGCGAGCCCGATCACGCGCGGGCCGGCTTGCTCTCGACGACGCGCCAGATGCCTTCGAGCGCCTCCACGGCGCCCATCGGCAACCGCAGCGCGACTGCGTGCGAGACGACCGTCGGCTCGGGGTTCACCTCGATCGTGGGCACGCCGCGCCTCGCCGCTTCGATCATGGGCTCGGCGATGTACGGGAAGAGGCTCGACGTGCCCACCGAGACGAGCACGTCGAAGCCACGCTCGAGCTCGCGCTGCAGCCGCTCGATCTTCGCGCGCGGGAGCATCTCGCCGAAGAGCACGACGTCGGGCCGCAGCACTTTTTCGCACTCGGTGCAGCGAGGGCAGGGGTCGAGATGCGCGTAGTCCTCGACGACCTCGGTGAATGTGCAGCTCGTGCAGAGCAGCCGGTGGATGTCGCCGTGGATGTCGATCACGTTGCGCGAGCCGGCGGCGCGGTGGAAGCCGTCGACGTTCTGCGTGAGCACCCAGCTCCGCGAAAGACGCTCCTCGATGCGCGCGAGCACCCGGTGCGCGGCGTTCGGCGCGGCGCCGCGGCAGGCCTGCTCGATCTGGTGGATGTACTTCCACGTGAGCTCCGGCGAGCGACGGAACACCGGGCCGGAGAGCGCCTCTTCGATGCGCATGCCCTCGTCGGTCACGCGATCGCCGTAGAGCCCGCCCACGCCGCGGTAGGTCGGGATCCCCGACGCCGCGGAGATACCCGCGCCCGTGATGAACAGAGCCGACCGCGCCTCGGCGATGAGCTTTCCGGCCTGCTCGATGCTCATGAGGGCAGAGAGTAGCACGGCGCTTCCTGCCCGAGGGCTCGCCGTGGTATCGAGCCACCCATGACGACCGAGCGCGAATACGACGTGGTCCTCTTCGGCGCGACCGGCTTCACCGGCCGCCTCGTCGCCCATTACCTCGCCGAGACGTCGAGGAAAACGCCCCTCCGCTGGGCCCTCGCCGGCCGCAGCGCCCAGAAGCTCGAAGGTGTCCTGCGCGAGATCACGTCCGTCCTGGCCGACGCTCCGCGTCCCTCGCTCCTCGAGGCGAGCTCCGACGACGCCGCCTCGCTCGCGCGCATGGCCCGCTCGGCGCGGGTCGTGCTCACCACCGTGGGGCCTTATGCCCTTTACGGCGAGCCGCTCGTCGAGGCCTGCATCCGCGAGGGCGCCGATTACGTCGACCTGACGGGCGAGCCGAGCTTCGTCAACCGCCTGATCGAGCGGCACCACGAGGACGCTCGCAAGGCGGGCGTTCGTATCGTGAACTGCTGCGGCTTCGACAGCATCCCGCACGACCTCGGCGCGCTCTTCACGGTGCAGAAGCTCCCCAAGGGCGAGCCCATCACGCTCGAAGGATTCGTCCGCACGATGGGCTCGTTCTCGGGCGGCACGTGGCAATCGGCGCTCAACGAAATGGGCGGCGCGGGCTTCGCCAGCAAGGCGCGCCCCTGGGCCAAGGAGCCGCTGCCCGGCGGCCGTGTCGTCGAGGAGCTCCGCCCGCGCGTGCGCAAGGAGCCCGAGCTCGGCGGCTGGGCTTGCCCCATGCCGTCGATCGATCCGCAAATCGTCCTGCGCAGCGCCCGCGCGCTCGACGTGTACGGCCCCGATTTCCGATACGGCCACAACCTCGTCTTTTCGTCCCCCCTGGCGCTCGCGGGCATCACGCTCGGGATGGGCGCGGTCGTCGGGCTCTCGCAGATCGGCCCAGCGCGCAAGCTGCTCTCGAAGCTCCGCCCCTCCGGCGAAGGCCCGAGCGCAGAAAAGCGCGCGCGAAGCTGGTTCCAGGTGACGTTCCGCGGCCAGAGCTCGAGCCGCCGCGTGCTCACGCGGGTGAGCGGCGGGGATCCCGGCTATGGCGAGACCTCGAAAATGATCGCGGAGAGCGCGCTTTGTCTGGCCTTCGATCGAGACCGCCTCCCGCCGCACGTCGGCGTCGTGACTCCGGCCGCGGGCATGGGCGACCCGTTGATCGAGCGGCTCCAGGCTGCGGGCATCCGGTTCGAAGTGCTCGAAGGCTGAACCTTCCGGGCGCTTCGGCGTGTACCCTCGGGGGATGCTCCCCCCTCGCATGCTCGCTCTCTCCCCGATAGCGCTTGCCTTGCTCGGCTGCGGCGGCCCCGCCGCCACGGATGCGCCCGTGGAGGGCGTGGAGGACGACGAGGTCCCCGGGGCGGTCTGCACGAACCGGATCGACTACCGGCTCGACGACGACGCTCGTATGAGCGCGGTCTACCATTACGACGAAGGCGGCCGCATCCTCCAGTACGTCGAGCGGACGGCGGACGGTAAGCAACTCTTCCTCGTGAAGCGTGACTACGACGCGAAAGGCCGCCGCGTCGCGCAGACGGTCGAGGATGACCGCCTCGGCGCTCCTCATCGCGAGATGACCTGGGAATGGGACGACGAGGATCGCGTCGTGCGCATCACCTACGTCGCCTCGAAACCCGAGGGCGACACGCACAGCGAATCACGCTTCTTCTTCGACGCCGCGGGCAAACCCGAGCGAGACGAGTTCTGGAAGGACGGGGCCCTCTCCAGCGTCGCGCGGTACCGGTATCTCGACGGCGAGCCGTTCGTCCTCGAAGTGGGCCGGGACAGCGATGGCGATGGCACGGAAGAATACGTCTTTCGCCAGTCCTACGCGGCGGGCCAGTGGCTCGTGAAGGCCGAGAGCGTGTACATGAACGGCGAGCAGATCGTTACGGAGGATTTTTTCTATGACGACCTCGCGGCGGGGCACGTCTCGCGGCGTGATTTCGACGCCGACGGCGACGGCCAGATCGATTACGTCGATCGCGTCTTCTGGAACGAAGGCGGGCTCATCGCGCGCATCGAGTACGATACGAAAGGGGACGGCGTGCTCGACCAGTCGGTCGACTTCGAGTACGAGGCGGGGCGGCTCGTCCGGCGCACGTGGGACGTCTTCGATCAGGGCACGCAGAAGTTCATCACCGACGTCGCTTGGTCCGGAGCGCGGCTCGAGCGCGTCGCGCGGCGGGACGCCCCGACGGGGCAAGCCATCGAGACCTGGATCTTCACCCATGGCTGCGCGGGGGACCTGCCGATGGACGTCCCGATCGCGCCCATCCAGGGCTTTCGTTACGAGCTCCAGACGTACCCGTTCGTCTTGCATTTCGAGGCGTACTTCCGCGGCTTCCCCGAGATGCTTTGACGACGAACGTACCTCTTGGCTTCTCGAGCCGACTTTCGTCGGGGGATCGGGGCGCGCGGGAGCTCCGGAGGACGCCCGCGCGCTCGATCCCATCCTTCACTTCGGGTTCAGCACGCAGTCCCCGCTCCACTGAATCGGGTCGCCCATGTCGACGACCTCGAAGTCCGAGGGCTGGATGTCCGCGAGCGCGTAGGAGTCCACGCCGACCTCGTCCCATTTGTGGGTCGTGAACCGATCGCTCTGCGCCGTGAGCGCGATGTTGCCCGCGTCGGCCAGGAACATGCCGTACTTCTGCAGCCCCCGCGCGATGACGCGCGCGCCCTCGGACGGCAGCGTGTCGAGCGGGTAATCCGCGCGCAGCCGGAAGCGCACGCCGTAGGGCGGCGCGTTCGGGCCGCCGGACGTCGGGCCCGTGCTGTGCGTGCCCGGATGCACGTACACGTTGTCGCGAATGCGCGCGTTCGGCAGGATGAACCGGATCGCGTGGTCGATCGACCCCGCCGCCACCTCGTCCGCCGAGAACAACATCGCCGAGATGGGGAAGCCGCCCGCATCCGCGGAGGTGCAGCCCTCGCCGCGCAGGTTCGGCGGGTACGACTTCGTCAGGTTCCACGTCACGGCGCAGCCGCCGTAGAACGTGTTGCCCACGATGTTCGCCCGCCACATTTCATAAAGCGTCTTCGTCGGCTGGTGCACGACGAGCAGGTGGCAATCGCCGTCGTTGACGCACTCGTAGCCCTGCTCGCCCTCGATCGCGCCGCCCGCGGGGACGGGGAAGGGGACGTGCTCGCAATCCGGATTGTAGAAATCGTCCGTGGTCTGGAACGTGCGCATCTCGGTGTTCGCATCCGCCTGGAGCAGCTCGATGCTGAAATCGATCCGGAACGCGCCCGCGCCCCAGCCGCCATTGCTCTCGAGCCAGCCCGTGATCGTGTCCGACTCGGCGTTCTTCGGCAGGGCCGAGACGTCCTTGTTCCAGGGATTCGGCGCCTCGAAGAGGCCGGACGGCGTGCCCGACCCGCCGGAGCCGCCGCTGCCGCCGACGCCCCCGCCGCCGCTGCCGCCGATGCCCCCGCCACCGCTACCGCCGATGCCCCCGCCACCGCTACCGCCGCTGCCGCCGGAGGCACCACTGCCGCCGGCGCCGTTGCCCCCGCTCCCGGTCTCCCCATTGCCCGACCCGCAGGCCGCAAGCAAAGTAAGGGCGCCGATCACGCCCAGAACACGCCCCCATCGCCCCACCGAGCCAATTTCGTTTCGAAGCATGTCTCGTTGTACACGCGGGACGAAGGCGCGGGAAGGCCCACGAGGGGCGCGGCGCACCTATTCGAGGCGCGCGTCGATGGTCAAATTCCGTCCGCGACTCTCGAAGGTCTCTTCACGAATTCCCTTTGGTGACCCCCGCTACGAGCTTCGAAGCATCGTAGAGGGTCGCATGACTTGGCGCGGGCAGCCGACGGCGGCTTTCCGCCCGACTTGGGGAGGTAGCGTGATGAGCGAGCAGGTTCTCGTGGGATGGGCGGCGATGATTGCGGTGGGGCTCCTCGTGGGAGCCTCCGGTTGCGCGAGAGGAACGACACCGGAAGTCGTGGTCGAAAACCTCATCGGCAGCGGAGGCGGAAGCGGAGGGAGCGGCGGCGGAGGCGGAAGCGGAGGCGGTAGCGAGAGCCTGAGCGGAAACGGCGGCGGAGGCGGAAGCGGCGGCAGCGCGTGTGGTGCCCCCGAGGTCTGCAACGGGATCGACGACGACTGCGACGGCGAGACCGACGAGGACGTCGCAGACCTCGGCAGCCCCTGCAATACGGGTCTCCTCGGCGCTTGCATGGAGGGCGTTTCAGGCTGCGACGGCGGCAAGCCGTTCTGTTCGGCGACGATCGCGCCCACGGACGAGGTCTGCGACGGTCTCGACAACGACTGCGACGGCGAGACGGACGAGGGCAGCCCAGGCAGCGGCGGATCGTGCAACACCGGCGAGTTCGGCCCCTGCGCGGCAGGGTTCGTCGTGTGCGCCGCAGGCGCGCTCGCATGCATGCCCTCGGTCTCCCCGCAAGCCGAGGTCTGCGACGATCTCGTGGACAACGACTGCAACGGTCAGGTGGACGAGGGATGCAGCGCAGGCCCGCCGCTCTGCGCGCACGACCCATGCACGCCCGGAGACAAACTCGATCCGCTCTGCGACCCTTGCGTGAACACCGTTTGCGTGATCGACAAGACGTGCTGCAAGTCGGCGTGGGACGTCTTCTGCGTCGGCACAGCCCAGGTGCATTGCGCCTGCCCCTGAGAGCGCGGAGCGGCGCGGAGCGGGGCGTTGCCCCGCACCCCAGCAGGGGGCTGTCCGCCCCCTGCACCCCGGACCAGGCACGGCCTGGACCGAGGGCGGATGAACCGCGCGATGCGCGGTTCATCCGACGGGCCCGTGACAAGACCACGAACCGCGTTGCCTGCTGAGACAGCAGCGCGAGCAGACACGTCAACGCTGCGGTCTCGACGGGCAGCCCGTCGCCGGTCTTGACCTGGCCCGTTCGATGAACTGCGCATCGCGCAGTTCATCGACCCCGAGTCCAGCGCTTGCGCTGGTCCGGGTCCAGGGGTGGACAACCCCTGGTCGGGGTCCGGGGTGAAACCCCGGCGCGGCGCTACGCTACGGGGGGGGTGCGCGAGGCGGCTTGGCCGGCTAGGATGGCCTCCGCCTTGGACAAGCGCGTCCCGTCTCGCTCTGACGTTCTCCTGCAGATTGCTGCCTTCGTGGTCATCGTCGCGGCCCTCCATGCGGCTGCGAGCGTGCTCGTGCCGTTCATGATGGCGCTCTTGCTTGCCGTCGTCAGCGCTCCGCCGCTCGCGTGGCTCGAGAAGCGATGTGTCCCCGAGCCGGTTGCTGCCACGCTCGTCCTCCTCGCGAACATTGCCGTCCTCAGCGCGGGTGCGTCCGTCGTTGCGGGCTCGGCGACCGAGTTCGGTGAGGCCGTGCCTCGTTACCAGGCTCGGATCGACATCATCGCCGTGGAGCTCACGACTTGGCTGCGCGGACACAACGTCCATGTCCCTCGGGGGGCCATCACCCAGATGATCTCGCCTGGCACCATGCTCTCGTTTGGCGCTGGGATGATCCGTGATCTGGCGGGGCTCGTCTCGAACATCTTCATCGTCCTGCTCATCCTCGGCTTCATGCTCTTCGAGTCGCGCACGTTCTCGCGCAAGCTCCGGGCCCTCGCGGGCGAGCGCGGCGGCTACGTGGGCCTCTTCCCGGGGATCGTCGGCGATGTGCAGAACTACCTCTTCATCAAGACCGTCATCAGCATCGCGGTCGGCCTCCTCGCGGGCCTCATCGTCTATGTCCTCGGCGTGGATTTCGCGCTGCTCTGGGGCCTCGTCGCGTTCCTTTTGAACTACATCCCCAATGTCGGCGCGATCATCGCTGGGGCGCCGCCCGTCTTCTTCGCGCTCCTCTCGCATGGCCCGGGGCGGGCGCTGGCCGTCTCGGCGGGGTTTCTCGTGGTGCACACGGTGCTCGGCAACATCCTCGAACCTGCTTGGATGGGCCGCAGGCTCGGATTGTCGGCGACCGTGGTGTTTCTCTCCCTCCTGTTCTGGGGCTGGCTCTGGGGACCGGCGGGCATGTTCCTCTCCGTTCCCCTCACGATGGTGGCGCGTATCCTCCTCGAAGGCAGCGACAAGACGCGCTGGATGGCCATGCTCCTCGATTCGAGCGCGCCTGCGGACGCGCCGGCCGAGCCGCCCGTGGGTCCGCCGAGCATCAAGCCCGCGCTGGGCGCGGAGGAGCCGAAGAGCGATGAGCGAGCGTGAGCGGAGCTTCTGGGCGTGGGGATACGCGGACGCTTTTCCGGACGAATCGGGCCGGCAGGCGCTCGCCATGCAGGTCGGCGCTTTGCTCGGCCGGGAGTTTTCCCCGCGGCCCTTGCCCTCCCTCGAATCGGCGCGCCTCCCGCCTCCGCGCGTCGCGCCGCCCGCTGCCTTGGCTCCGATTTCCTCCGCCGCGCCGAAGGACCGCATCCTCCACACGTACGGCAAGGGGTATCGCGACATCGTCCGGGCCTACCGCGGTGATTTCTCGGTCGCCCCCGATTGGGTGAGCTTTCCTCGGTCCGAGGAGGACATCGAGCGCTTGCTCGCCCATTGCGCGGCCGAGGGCATCGCCGTCATCCCGTATGGCGGCGGCACGAGCGTGGTCGGGGGCGTCGAGGCGAACGTCGGGGATCGCCCGCGCGGCGTGGTCTCGCTCGACATGCGGAGGCTCGATCGGGTCCTCGAAATCGAGCCCGTCTCGCGATCGGCGCGCATTCAGGCCGGCGCGACCGGCCCCGTCCTCGAAGAGCAGCTCGCCCCGCACGGCCTCACGCTGCGCCATTTCCCGCAGAGCTTCGAATTCTCGACCCTCGGCGGCTGGATCGCCACGCGCGCCGGCGGCCACTTTGCGACGCTCTACACCCACATCGACGACCTCGTCTCCTCCGTCCGGATGATCACACCCGCCGGCACCTGGGCGAGCCGCAGGCTCCCGGCTTCGGGCGCGGGGCCGAGCCCGGATCGGCTCGCGCTCGGCTCCGAGGGGATCCTCGGCGTCATCACGGAAGCCTGGGTGCGCTTGCAGGCGCGGCCCCGGTACCGGGCCTCGGCGAGCGTGACGTTCCCGCACTTCGCGGACGGCGTCAAAGCGTGCCGCATGCTCGCGCAATCGGGCCTCTACCCCTCGAATTGCCGATTGCTCGATCGAACGGACGCCCTGATCGGCGGCGTCTTCGTCGACGGCGGGGCCGTGCTGCTCCTCGCCTTCGAATCGGCGGATCATCCGCTCGGGCCCTCGATGAACCGGGCCCTCGAAATCACGACCGAGGCGGGTGGCGTTTGTCCCGAAGGACCGGTGCTGCGCGAGGATCGCGGCGAGGGGGCACGAGCGCAGGCGACGTACAAGCAATCGTTTTTCCGCGCGCCGTACCTGCAGAGCGCGCTCGTCTCCCTCGGCGTCCTCGCGGACACGTTCGAGACGGCGTGTACGTGGGACAAATTCGAGGAGCTCGACTTCGCCGTGCACGAAGCCGTGCTCCCGGCCCTGCAGCGCGCTCTGGGCGGCGGCGTTCTCGCGCGACGTTTCACCCACGTGTATCCGGACGGACCCGCGCCGTATTACACGTTCCTCGGCCCCGCGCTCGAAGGTCACGAGCTCGAGACGTGGGCGGCCATCAAGGACGCCGCGAGCCGCGCGATCCTCGCGTCGGGCGGCACCATCACCCACCACCACGCCGTCGGCCGCGTGCACCGCCCCTACTTTCGCGACGAGCGACCCGAGCCATTCGAGGCCGCGCTCCGTGCCGCCAAGCGCGCCGTCGACCCTGCCGGAATCATGAACCCCGGCGCGCTCTTCGACCCCGAAGAACGCTGAACGGCAGTTTTTCTCGACATACGAAATCCCCTGGCGCGCCGGACGTAGGCCGTGCGAGCGCGCCGCGCCGCGAGCATTGGCTCGTACGGCCCCCCGGCGGGTGCTAGAGATTGGGCGTCATGGGGGGAACGATGCATTCTCGTGAGAACGCGAGGGGTCTGGGGCGCGTGGTCGTGCGGGGCATTCTATCGCTCGTGGTCCTCGCGGGCGGGCTCTGCCATTCGGCGAACGGCCTCTGCCGCGAGCCCTGGGAGGTCTCGGTGCCGCCGCCCATCACGCCCGACAGGGGCGCCGAGGAGGTCATCGAGGGCGGCGTCGCGGCGACCGTGCTCTTCGCCTCGTTCGGCATTGGCCTTGGCGCCGCGGCGGCGACGATCGACGCGGAGAGCGAGCGGCTCCGGTCCGATCCCTGCCGGAGCTGCCCCGGCGGTTTCAATGACATGCAGCGCGACATGGCATTCCTCGCGAACGCCTCGATCCTGTCGTTCATCGGCGCCGGCGTCGCGGGCTTCGGGACGGCCCTTTATGCCATCAACGTCGAAGACGACGTGTCGACGGCAAAGAAGGGGCCCGCGCCCCAGGCGGTGGTGCTCTTCCAGGGCGGGCTCCTCGGCGTCCAGGTTCTCTTCTGACCGAGGCGTACATCCGGTTCTGACTTTTTCGGGGGTATGTCGTCATGGCGCGTAAACGAGTTGAACGTGATTTTTTGTGGATCGTGGCTTGCGCACTTTCCGGCTACGGCTGCATGATCGAGGGCGAATTCCTCGAGGATCTCGTGCCGTCGGGGCGCGACCTGGGCGTCAGCGCGCTCGAGTCGCGCTGCGGGGACGGCGTCCGCCAGGGCAAGGAAGCGTGCGACGATGGCAATTCGGCGCCGGGCGACGGCTGCGATAGCGCGTGCGAGGTCGAGCTCTGCTGGACCTGTGAGGAGGTGCTCCCGGGCGCGCGCAGCACGTGTGGACCGCAATGCGACGCGGCCGCGGGCCAGTCCTGCGTCATGGGCACGTGCGTGAGCTGCAGCGACGGCATCCGCAATGGCCACGAGACCGACGTCGACTGCGGCGGCGGCTCCTGCGGTCCGTGCACCCAGGGCCTCGCCTGTGGAAAGGAAGGCGATTGCGCGACCGGCTTCTGCTCGGGCGGCGTGTGCTGCAACGAGGCGTGTGGCGCCGCGTGTGTCCGCTGTGATCTCGAAGGCTCCGTGGGCATCTGCGCCTACGTCCCGGAGAACGAGACCCACGAGGACCGCACGTGCGGCGGCGGCACCTCGGTTTGCGACGGCAAGGGCGCCTGCAAGAACGTCGCCGATCAGGCGTGCACGATGGGCATCGAATGCCTGAGCGGCAAGTGTCTCGGCGGCAAGTGCCAGTGAAAGGTTTTTCCGCGGGGCGCGCTCCCGAAGAGCGGGCGCGCCCCGCGTTTTTTTGATTCCCGCACTATCCCCGCACGGGGAATGCGTTCCGATATTCTTCCATCGCCCGGACCTCGTCCACCTGGTGGACGAACCCCGTGGCCGCGCGGAACGCCTCGCTGTCGACGACGACCGGATACATGATGTGCGCGAGCGCGCCCGGAGGCAGGCGAGGCAAACCGAAGCGGCCGAGCGCGGCGCGGAAGGCGAACTCGGGGAGTGGAATGGGCGCCCGCCCGGTCCCGCGAACGACCACGGAGAGCGGCACCGGCTGCGGCCCCGCGACGTTGTAGACGCCCTGCACCCGCTTCTCCAGCGCGAGGCAGATCGCCGTCGTGACGTCCTCCTCGTGCATGAAATGAAAGAGCGGATCGAAGCCCAACACCATGGGCACGTGCCGCCCGCGCAGGAACGTGGCGAGCGTCCCGTGCCCCGTGGGCCCGAGCGTGTACACCATTCGGAGGACCGTCGTGCACAGGTTCGGCAGCCGCCAGAGCGCCGTGCACGCATAGAGATCGGCCGCGACGAGGTCGGAGAGCTCCGGGAAGGTGGTCACCGCCATCGGCGGATCCTCTTCCTTGTGATAAAGCGGCGAATCGGCGGCCGCGCCGTAATAGGTGTGTCGTCCGACGAAGATCGCGTGCTCGACGCCCCAGTCGCGGCAATGCTCGAAGACGGCGCGTGTGCCGCCGAGGTTGATCTTGTAGCGCTCGGCGGTCTTCTCGACGAGGTGCGTGACGGTGGCCATGTGAATGACCGCCTGCGGCCGCCGCTTGCGGAAGACGTCCTCGGCCGCGCGCTTGCGGATGTCCACGTTGTGGAGCTCGATTCCGGGCGGCGCGTCGGGCCATGGCCGGCGATCGATTCCGATGACCTCGTGCCCCTGCTCGAGCAGGCGGCGCGCGACGCGCTGACCGAGCACGCCCCCGATTCCGGGAATGAGAACCCTCATCGCTGCTCCTCCTTCGTGCCGCCCGTCTCACCCTCGATCCGGGCCTCGTCCTCCGCGTCGCGCGACCAGGCGAGCGCCTTGCGCCGCCGCTCTCGGCCCACCTCGATGAGGCCGGCGATCCTCTGCTTCACCTGCTCCACGTACCCCTCGATGACCTCGTCCTCCTCGGTCCCCGTCCCATCGAAGTTCATGGGCGCGGAATACGTGAGCTCGAGCCGCACCGGCGCCGGGAGCGCGACGCCCCAGGGCGTGATCGGGACGTAGGGCGCGCCGAGCAATTTTCCAAGGGCATACGAATTCGCGATCGTGGGAATGGCCTCGCCGCCGCCGACGAACCCGAACGGAATGATGGGCGTCCGCGTCTTCATGGCGAGGCGCATGAAGCCCGATCCGAAATGGACGAGCGTGTTGCGCTCGGGATAAAGCTTCGCCGTGCCGCGGGCTCCCTCGGGGAAGATCATGAGCAGGCGCTCGTCGTGGAGCAGGTGCTCGGCCGTCTCGACGAGGCCGGTGAGCTGCCCGCTACGCGTGGCCAGAAGCCCCATGAAGGGCGTTTGGGCCATGAACTTCTCGGCCATGCCCTGGGCGAGCCGGGGGGGCTCGAGCTCGAAGAAGCAGGACGTGATCACCATGGCGCCGTCGATCGCGATCCCGCCCGAGTGGTTGCCGACGAGCATGGCGCGGCCGCGGGCCGGGACGTGCTCGATGCCCTCGACGCCGACGCTGAAGTAATGGCGGTAGAGGAACCGAAGGAGCGTGAACAGCCGAGCGAGGTGCTGCTTCGAGGCGCCGTAGGGATCGACGCCGTAGGCGTTGAAGGGGAGCTCCAGGCGGTCGACGCGGGCGGCGATCTCCGGATCGATGAGCAGGGACACAGGGTTTCTCCAGACGGCGGGGGCGAGGGAGAATAGGCGGAAGGCGAGCCGCGAGGCAAGGGCAGATCACGCTCGCCGATGTGGGGCAGCGCTCCTAACTCTTTCGGCTGGCCGTTTCGGGGGCCTCCTTCGATTTCTGCTCGTGATAGACTCGCTCGATCGGACCCAAGGCAAAGGAGGCCTACAATGAAGGAGTTCATGAAGCTCAAGGCGGCGCGGTGGGAGCGCATCCTGTCGCACCCGTTCTTCGATTGGCTGCATTCCGACGCGGTTCCGCTCGAGGACAAGGTCCTGATCGCGCCCATCATGACCGTGTTCGTGATGAACTTCCGCGACGCGAGCCGGTATTTCATCCGCTTCCCGAAGCCTCGCAACCGCTTCGAGGAGGCGCTGAACGGCGGCACGCGCGAGGACGAGACGCACTCGCGGCTCTTCCTCGAGGACTGGAGCAAGATGAAGCTCGACGAGCGCCTCGGCTTCCGCGCGAGCGACATGCTCTGGTGGCTCTTCCTCTCGAAGGAGAACGAGCGATTTCGTTATTTCGTCCTGGAGTTCGGCCGGCTCGACGTCGAGGACGCGGGCGATCCGCTCGTCCGCTTCGCGCACTCGGAGGCCGGCGAGGCCGCGGGGAACGCGTTTTTCCACCACATGGCGAAGGTCACGAGCGAGATCGAGGCGAAGACGGGGCTCCGGTACATCTACTACGGCAATCACCACCTCGATCGGGAGCCGGGGTTCGTCTGGGGATCCAAAGGCGTCTTCGACGACGAGGTCCTCGACGATCGGCAGCGGCCGCTGGCGATGCGATTGGCGAACCGCATGTTCGACCTCTTCGAAGAGGTCCACGATTGCTTCCTCGAGTACGGGCGCACGTACATGCAGCCGGGCCGGCTGCCGCGAAGGCCGCGCGAGGAGGCCATCGCGCCCCGCGCGGAAACCGAGCCGCGGGAGCGGCCTTCGCGCGAGGTCGAGCTCGAGCAGCCCATGGCGCTTTATCACGAGGACGTCCTTCGTGTCATCGAGGAGCGCAAAGCGCAGGCGGCGCGCCATCCCTTCTATGCGTGGCTGCGCGACGAGACGAGCGTCTCGCCCCGGGAAAAGCTCATGCGTTTCCTCCCGCTCTGGGTGCCCGACATCATGGGCTACCGCGATCTGAACCGATACGCGGTTCGTTATCCCGAGCCGAGCACGCCGAAGGAGCGGCGCATCAACGAGTGGTGTGACGACCTCGAGACGCACAGCGCGCTCTTCCTGCACGACTGGCAGGCGCTCGGGATGGATGAGGTCCTCGGCTGGAAGGCGAAGGACACGTTGAAGTTCCTGTTCCTCGATCCGCAGGTCGAGGCGCACCGGAAAAACCTCGCGACGTTCGCGAAGCTCGCCATGGGCCACCGCGATCCGGCGATGCTGTTCTGGTTCGTCGCGGCCCTGGAGGCGAGCGGCCACGCGTTCTTCGAGAACATGAAGAGGCTCGCGGAGGTGGTGGAGAAGGAGCGAGGAATCCGGCTCGATTATCTCTGCGACCGGCATGACGTTGCGCACGCGGCAGGCGGCGAGCGACTCCCGCGTCAGGCCTTCATCACGAGCGAGCGCATCACCACGGCCGAGCGCGACGTGGCCATTGGCATGGTCGAGACGATCTTCGACGCGCTGGAGGAGCAGCTCACGATATCGCTCGAGGCCGCGCGATCGAACAAGCTCGGCATTCCGAGCGAGCGCGGCGCGGCTTAGCTTTCGTCAGGCCCTCGGGCCGAGCGCCTTCACGATTTCGGGGGGGAACTGTCGCTCGGGGGCATTGGCTTCGTCCTCGTCGCTACCCGCCCCACAGCGGAGCGTCAACGGATTGGCGCAACTGCCTCGTTCAGCCCTTCGCCGCGGCCGCTTTCATGGCCTTGACGTCGGCGAGGATCACCTGCGCCTCTTCCTCGCTGAGGAACTTCGCCTTGCGCGCCACCCACAGAATGCCCTCCTCCGTGGTCGACGCGATCGTCCACGGAAAGATCACGCGCGTGAGCGACTGCAACGTCTTCACGGTCGCGCGGATCGCGCCGGCCTTGAGGCCCTGGCCCTCGATGATGAACGCGTGCGCCAGGATGTGCTTCTCGAGCGCGCGGGTCGCCTGACCGAGCGCGTTCGCCGCGGCGCGCTCGGGGGCGCCGTGGTCGGCGCTGGTGATCACGACGAAGATGCTCCCGCCCGGGTGCGCCGACATGATTTTCGAGCCGCGCTCGTTCACCTGGACGGCCGCCTGCAGCGTCGGCGCCTGCTTCCACAGCACGACGAGCACGGGTGGACGCCACCCCATGGCCACGGCAGGTTGGTCGTAGACGATCTCCACAGCTCGGAACGCTAGCAGGAGAAACGTCCGCGGAAAAGCGCCGCGTTCGAGGCGTTTGCGGGGGTACCTTCGGCGGTCCTACAAAACCTCGATGGGCAGACCCGGCGCGGGGCCGAGCGCCACGTCGCCCCAGCGAACGAGGGCCGAGCCCGAGCTCGACGCGCTGCCGACGGTGTGGAGCAAGACGAGATCCCCGCGCCGGATCGGCAGCTCGGCCGCGGCCGTGTACAGGTTCACGGGCATCAGCGCGGGGCCGCAGTTCGCATACCGCGGGAACGTGTCGATGGTGCGCGACCGATCGAAATCGAGGACACGCGCGCAAAACGAGGCATACCACGCGGTCGGGGTGTTCACGACGAGCCAGTCGACGTCCGACATCCGGAGCCCCGCTTTCTGGAGCGCCATGTCCGCCGTTTTTCGCAGATACGGCTCGGAGACCTGGCGCAGGACCTTGCTCGCGCTCCGATCCGAGCGGAGCCGCACCACCTGCTTGCCGCGCTTCGGATCGTCGACGACGTCGAGCAGGAAGGCCTTGCACGTCTCGGCGCTGTGCAGCATCGCCGAAGCGACGAGCCCTTCGCCTTCGGGCACCTCCGAGACCACGAACGCCCCGGCGCCGTCGCCGGAGAACCACGACATCGTATCGTGCTCCTCGACGGATCGCGAATACGTGCACGAGACGACGCCGAGCACGTTCCGGTATTGCCCGGCGCGCACGAGCGCACACGCGGTCTCGAAGACGGCGAACGCCCCCGAACACGCGGTCTCGAGGTTCCACGCGGCCGAGGTGAGCCCGAGCTCGCCGGCGAGGAACGTGGCGTGGCCGATCCCCATCACGTCGTGAAAAAGCGAGCACGCGATGACGAGATCCACGTCCGAGCGCGCGATCTTCGCCGCCGTGAGGGCCATCGTCGCGGCGCGCGTCTCGAGCTCCAGCGCATTCTCGTGCGGCAGGAGCACGCGCCGCTCCTTTGCGCCGCGGAACGGGTCGTCGAGGTATTTCGCCATTTCGGCGTCGAACGCGTCCGGCGCCTCGCGCGGCTCCTCGGGCGCGGCCCACACGTTTCGTTTTTCCACGGCCGCGCCGAGCATCTCGGGGTAGTGGCGGCGCCAGTAATCGTTCGTCTTCAGGCCACCGGGGAACGTGATGGCGAGGGATCGCATCCCTGCGGAGGTACTCATGGGGAAAAGCTCTCCTTGGCGGTTTGCGCCTCCAGGCTTCGAACACGGCTCGTGATGGGCGGTCGTTCCTCCGGATCCACCCGGACGTCCACCACGAAGGGTTTTCCCGCCGCGAGCGCCTCCCCCAGCGCCGCTTCGAGCTCTCCCTCCCGCTCGACCCTCGCGCCGAGCGCCCCGAGTCCCCTTGCGACGAGCGAAAAATCCGTATCGGGCAGCGTGGTCTCCACTGGATCGTACCCCGACGCGCGCATGCCGTGCTCGACGATACCGTATTGACGATCGTTCAGCACCACCCAGACCGCCGGGATACCGTATCGCACGGCCGTGCTCACCTCCTCCAGCATGAGCATCGATCCGTCGCCCACGAGCGCGACCGCCGCCTTGCCCCGCGCGCGTGCGGCTCCGACGACGCCCGTCGTCGCGTGGCCCATCGATCCGAAATGCAACCCCGAGCGATATCGCCCCGGCTCCTGGAACCGGAGCACGTGGTTGCCCCACACGAATGCGCTGCCCGCCTCCGTGAGCACGGCCGCGTCGGACGATTCGACCACGACGCGCTGCACCGCCTCGAAAAGGAAACGCGGCCGGACCGCCCCTTCCTCGAGCGGATCGAGCGGCGCCGTCCGCGGCAATCGAGGCAGGGCGGGCGGCGCTCCCGGACGCGCCAAAAGGCGCGGGAGCAGCGCGGAGAGAAACGCGCCGATCTCCGCCTGCACGCCGAGCGTCTCGGCCGAGGGATAGGCCGCGCCGAACACCGCGGGATTGACGTCCACATGAATGAAGCCACGCGGCGGCACGAGGTCCTGCCGCCAGAACGACGTGCATTCCCAGAGCCGCGTGCCGAGGACGAGCGTGCGCCGGATGCCCGCCGCCTGGAGGCACGACGCGACCCGCGCGTGGCTCCCGACACCCGTGGTCCCGACGAAGAGCGGGTGATCCTCGGGGAAAATGCCCTTGGCGCGCGGCGAGCACATCACGGGCATCGAGCATCGCTCGGCGAGAGCGCGTACCCGCGAAACGGCCTTCCTCGCGCCGAAGCCCACCCAGAGCGCGCAGGGCTCTTCCGTGAGGATCTTCGTCACGGCATCGAGCGCCTCGGCGGAGGGAGCCGGGCCGGGCAGCGCCTGCGTGTCGAAGAGGTCCGGGCCTTCGAAGAGCGCCTCTTGCACGCTCAACGGCAAATGGATGTGCGCGACGAACCCCTCCACGGCACGCGCACCGACGGCCAGCCGTCGGAGGACGACCGACAACTGGGAGGGATGCTCCAGGGTCGTCGCGTAGTGGAAGATGGGGCCGTCGGAGAGCAGGCCCGCGGGGAGGGTTCTTGCGGTCGTCTCCTGGGCGGCCCCGCGATCGCGCTGCGAGGGCGAAGTGCCGCCGGAGACGAGCACGACCTTCGCGCCCTCGATGCGCGCGGCGGCGAGCCCCGTGATCGCATTCGTGATCCCGGGGCCGGCCGTCGCGAACACCACGGTCGGGCGATCCTGGGCGAGGCTCTCTTCGAGCGCCGCGAACGCCGCGCCGGACTCGTGGCGGCAGTGCAGGACGCGCACCCGGCTCCGCGCGAGCGCGTGGCAGAACGGGACGATGGAGCCGCCGCCGAGCCCGTAGCCGACCTCCACGCCGAGGCGCGCGAGGAACGCGGCCAGGACCTCGGACACGGACGCGCGGGGCGCCCCGGGCCCGACGAGAGGGAGCGGTGCAGATGCGTGGTGCATGAGGGATGCTCGGACGGGCAATCATACGCCTGGGCCAGGTACGGCTCAAACTTGCTCGACGGTTGGTCAGCGGCTCCACACAGGGCGAGGTGAGCCGGGATGCCCGCCCGCACGACATCCGAACCGCCCTCCTCACGATCGGTGGAGTTTGCCGAATCGGCGCGCGTAAAAAATCGTTCGGGGGGACCGATGAGTTTTACGGGGTCGGCCGGTCCATGGGGTGTGTCGACGGCGCGGGGGACCGGGCCGCCGAACCGGAAACGGCCTTCCAGCCGATCCAGAGGAGGAACGACGATGGTGACGAATGTTCTTGCATCCGAGCGCCCGATGGAACCCGTGTCGACGAAGACGTCCTGGTCCGGGCGTATCCTCAGCGGCCTCGCGGTGGCGTTCCTGCTCTTCGATGCGGCGATCAAGTTGATGGCGCCGCCGGAGGTGCTCGCGGCGCACGATCAGCTCGGCTTTCCTCCGGATCTGGCCCGCACCCTCGGGACGCTCCTCCTCACGTGCGTCGTGACGTACGTGATTCCGCGGACGTCGTTTCTCGGGGCGATCTTGCTGACGGGGTATCTCGGCGGCGCGATCGCGACGCACGTGCGCGTCGGCAATCCGCTGTTCAGCCACGTCCTGTTTCCGGTCTACGTCGCCGCATTCATCTGGGGCGGGCTCTTCTTGCGGGACGCGCGTCTACGCGAGCTCCTCCTGCCGCGCCGGTAATCGGAGCGGCTGCATTCGACCGTAGGCCATCGAGCGCCAGATCCACTCCATCGGCCCGAAGCGGTAACGCGCGAGCCACGCGTGCGCGAAGATCACCTGCAGCGTGAAAATGCCGAGCGTGATCGGGAGCGCATACCACACGTGGAGCCGGCCCGCGAGCCCGAGCCCCCAGCCATAAAAGACGAACGTGCTCGCGAGGCTCTGGCCGAGGTAGGTCGAGAGCGGCATCCGGCCGACCGGCGCGAAGATCAGGAGGGCGCGGCGAAACGAGGGGCGCTGCATCAAGAGGACCACCGCCGCTGCGTACCCGGCCGCGAGCAGCACGACGCCGAGCTCGTGCGGAATGATGATCGCGAGCCCGACCCACTCCGGCATCACGATGCCATTGCGCTGGAGCTGCATGCGCACGGGCTGGATCGCGGAGCCGAGGAGGCCGAGCCCGAGGCCCCAGCCGAGGAGCTTGCGGAAGAACGGGAGGCGCGCCTCGGCCTCCTGAAAAATCCTCGTCGTGCCGGCCCAGGCGCCGAGCAGATATCGTCCGACGAGCCATACGAAATACCAGACCCAGATGAAGCCCACGTGATAGTAGGCCTGCTTCACCTGCATCACGGTGAGCACGCGGCGATCGGTCCCCGTGATCGCCGCATAAAGCTCCGCCCGGAACGCCATGAAATCGGGCGGCGTCGGCGTATAGGCCCGGAGGGCCTTGAAGACGGGGGGAATCCAGAAGACGAACATCGGGACGAGCGTGAAAAAGAGGCCCCACGCGATGAGCTTCCAGCCGCGCACGCGACGGAACAAGAGAAGCCCGAAGCCGGCGATCGCATACCCCCACAGGATATCGCCCCACCAGAGCAGGAGCACGTGCGAGACGCCGATGAGCGCCATCGCCGCGAGCCTGCGGACGTGCAGCGGCACCACGCTGCGCCCAAGCGCCTCGGCGCGCTGGAGCTGCACGGCAAACCCGAGACCAAAGAGCATGGTCAGGAGCGCCATGGCCTTCCCGTCGACGAAGAGCCCGAGCAGGAAGAGGAACACCCTGTCGATGGTGCTCGACTGCGCGAGGGCCACCTCGCGTGGCATGAACGCGGTGGCGCTGAACCAGGGCACGGTGTTCGCGAGGAGCACGCCGTAGAGCGCGAAGCCGCGTAACACGTCGAGAGACACGACGCGCTCCACGGCGGTGGCGGGCGCGAGCTCCATCGTATTCGTTTTCGTCGGTTCGGCTTCCCCCTGACCGGTCTCCGTCATCGGCGCAGCATACACGTTCGTGGACGCGACGAGCAAGGCGCCCGGCACCATTCCAGCGGGGACCACATTAGGTTTGCCGCATGCCCCTCCAGCACCTCCTCGGCGCGGCCCTTGCAATCGCCCCGCATGCGGCTTCTTTGCCCATCTCCCCGGTCCTCTCCGAGCTCCTCACCTTTCATCCGGGGTGGATCACGAGGAGCGTGACCACGCACGATCCCGCGGGGGGAAACGACGATGGATTCCGCGCGGGCGTGGCCGTCGAGGGGGAGTTTCGGGTTCTTTTTCATGCGCGCGGGGAGGGGAGGATCACCCGGATCTGGATCACGGCGCCGCGCAAGGAGCTCGAAAAAGACGGCCAGGAGCTCTGGATCGAGGTCGATGGCCAGACCACGTTTCGTGGAGACCCCCGCGATTTCTTCGAGGGACGCGGCCCCTACCGGGCCCCGCTCGTCCTCGGCGTCGACGCGAGCTCCGGCGCATACACGAGTTATGTGCCGTTCGCGTATTCCCGCGAGGCCAAGGTGCGGTATCGCGGCGTCCCCCTTTATCATCAGATCACCTACCGCGAGGGGCCCGGATCCGCGGCGGGCCCGGACGCCGAGGCGCTCTCCCGGTTCCTCCGCGAGGACTGGACGGAACACCCGCCAACGTTTGGCCCCGGAGCCACGCTCGGACCCGGTGCGACCCGCATTCTCGCCACCGGGCCGACCACGATCTCCCGGCTCTTCGTCGAGCTCCCAGCCGCGCGCCTCGGGGATCTCCGGGTGCGCATCGGGGAGCAGCCCCCCGTGCCCGCGTCCTTCTTTTTTGGCCTCGCCGGCAAGAGGGACGCGATCGACCAAGGGTGGGTCACGTTCCGGAGCGCGCTCCACGCGGCGTGGAACATGGGCGTCGTCGGGCGGGTCGCGACGCGCCTGCCCATTCCGCTCGGGGAAGGGGAGGCGCTCACGATCGAAACGGCGGGGAAGGATCCGATCGAGGAAATCAAGGTCGCCACGGATCTCGCGGAGGGCCGCCCCGGCGTGCGGCTCGCCGCGCAATATCGCGATCAGGAAGCGCCCGGGCGTGAGACCACCATGACCATGTTCCAGAGCGACGAACCCCTCCAGTTCGTGGGGCTCCTGGAGAACCTCGACGAGGGCCTCCGCGGCGATCGACGGTACCTGGAGGGCGACGAGATGATCCGGACCGACGGAATGCGCTACCCGGTGCAGCACGGGACCGGCACCGAGGACTACTACAATGGCGGCTGGTACTTCCTCGGGGCCCACGCGAATCCGCTGAGCGGCCAGCTCCGGTTCATCGTCACCGATCCGGAGGACGAATGGAAACACGCGAAATTCGAGCATTCCCTCTATCGGCTGCACGTGCCCGACCCCATCGTGAGCCGCTCCGGGATGCGCTTCGGCTTCGAGGTGGGCCCGACGGGCGCCTACACGCCGCTGCGCGTGCGTTCGCTCGGGCTCGCCTACGTGTTCTCCGGGATTCGCGCGATCGGAGAGCAGGTTGCGCGGGTACGGTCTCCGCGTCTTCGAACGTCGGCCGTCGACGCCGAGCGTGAAGCGCCCGTCCATACGTTCCCGGTGCGGGAGCGCCGCGGTGTGACGAAGATTCTCTTGCGTTGCCCGTCCGAAGACGCTCGCGCGCTCTTGCTCGTCCGCGCATACGCGCAAACCCGCGGTCCGCAGGAGGCGCGCGTGCGGCTCGACGGAAAAGACGTCGGCGGCTTCTTCGAATCCCAGCAAAACCGGGAGCGCGCGCTCGCCGAGGACGCGCTCTGGATCGAGCTTCCTCCCGGGGCATGCGCGGCCGGAAAGGAGTCCGCCCTCGAGATCGACGGGACCGATTCCCCCGCGCGTTTCAGCGAGAGCAGCTACCGCCTGCGGTATTTCACGGAGTCCGGATTGCCCACGCTTTCCCAGGGGCAAAGCGTAAAAATCCTGGATACCGGGTCGCTGCCCGAGGGACGCCATTATGTCAACGACCACTCGTTGATCGAGCTCGCCGATGGGCGATGGTTGCTCACGGGCATCTTCCACGAGGAGCCCTACCATGGCCTCGACGAGCGCGCGTTCGTCCACGCCCTCGCCGACGGCCCCGGGCCCGCGCGCTGGTACGAGGCCTCCGCGCCGAGTTTTTCGATCGCGCCCCAGCGCTTCACGCTAAAGGCACAGGCCGACGAGCCCTGGATCTGGGCTCCCCACCTCGCCCGTGATCACGACGGAAGCGTGGTCATGATGTACCATGTGGGCGCGAGCGACATGGACCGCACGCGATTCCGCATCGCGCGCTCCACCGACGGGATGCGTTTTGCGCGCGCCGGAGGGACGCTCTTCGAGGATTTCTGCGTCGCCCGCGATCCCATGCTCGTTCGATTCGCGGATCTCTGGGTCGTCTATTACACGCGCTGCGCCTCGAAGGACCACCGCCTGAGCGGCGTCGCGTACCGAACGTCGCTCGACCTCGCGACGTGGAGCGAGCCGAGAATGGCCTTGACGCTGGGTCCGGACACGATCCGGCACGACAGCGGCCATACCGAGTCACCGTTCGTGTTCGAACGAAACGGATGGTTTTACCTGACGGTGACGAGCTACCCGACGGCCTGGGACGCCACGTTCGTGTATCGCTCGCGCACGCCGTTCTCCTTCCCGAGCGAGCCCATCGCGCGCCTCTCTGCGCACGCGGCCGAGTGGGTCGCCGAGGGAGGCAACTTCAACACGGGCCGCCTGTTCTTCACGCACGCCGGCTCGGGGCAGGGGGGTGTGTACCTGCAGGAGCTTTTTGGCCTCTGAGCGAGCGCCTCAATCCCGGACGAGCCGCCTGCGGACCAGAAATCCGGCGCCCACGACGAAATGCATGAGCACGAACGCGCCGGCGCCCGCGGCGACCCCGGCGAGGAGCTGCTTGGAAGGCAGCTCCTGCCGCACGATCACGAACCCGAGCCCCGTGAGCGCAATCCCCGCGAGGGCCGAGATCCAGGGGACACGCGCCGGCGCATCGCTGTACGGTCCGCTGCCGACGATGTCGAGCCCGTCCCGCTCGCCGAGGGCCTGCGCGAAGCGGAGCGAGGCGGCCTCGAGCCGCACGCGCCCCGCCGTCTTCCGCAGCCGCGCGGAAGGATCGTGACTATCGCAATGGGGTATGTCGAGCGAAACCCCCGCCACCGCGAGCGCCCGCGTCCGCGTCGACGGGGCGCCGCAGGTGCAGCAGATCGCCGGCAGCTCGCCCGGCGATCCCCGCAAGAGCACGCCGAACGAAGGCACGTCGCTCGCTCGATCCGGCGGGGTGAGCACGAGGCGACCGCCGTCGACCTCGACGAACCGCTTGCAATGGTCGCACTGGTGCCCCACGCAATCGATCTTCAGCGACAAACCCTGCACGGTCCCGCCGCACCCCGGGCACGCAGCGACGTACGCATACGCGAACGCGGCGACGATCAAGAAGACCACGCCGAGGACGAGCAGCACCGTGAGCGTCCAGGTGATCCACGAGGGAAACAGGATCGCCGGCAGAAACGCGACCCCGAGGCGCGCCGAGGCCCACGCGAGATCATACGTGAGGCTCGTGGTGGAGCGCCTGAGGCTCATTCGGGCAGCGGGATGAACTCGACGTCGTCGCCCGGGATCTTCGGGAAACGTTGCTCGCGCCAGTCGGCCTTCGCTCGTTCGAGGCGCTCCTTCGAGCTCGACACGAAGTTCCAGAAGATGTGCCGCTCCCCGTCGATCTTCGCGCCGCCGACGAGCATCACGTTCGTCGCTTCGATCGCCCGGATGCTCACCTCCGCGCCCGGACGGAGCACGATCATCGCGCCCTCCGTGAACGTCTTGCCGCCGCACGTGATGCTGCCGTCGACCACGTACACGGCGCGCTCTTCGTGCTCGTCGGTGACCTGCAACGTCGCGTCCGCCTCGAGTCGAGCGTGCACGTACAGCGTCGGCGAGAGGACGCCCGTCGGGGCCTTCGCGCCGTACGCGGTCCCGGCGATGACGTGGATCTCCGCGCCGGGGAGGTTCACGATCGGGATCGTGCTCCGCGGGTGATGCTCGAAGCGCGGCTCGATCTCCTCGTCCTTCTGCGGCAGCGCGACCCAGGTCTGGATCCCGTGCATCCGCCCGCCGCTCGCCTTCACCTCGGGCGACGTGCGCTCCGAGTGCACCACGCCACGCCCCGCGACCATCCAGTTCACGTCCCCCGGCCGGATCGGCTGCTCGGAGCCGAGGCTGTCGCGGTGCACGAACACGCCTTCGAGGAGGTACGTGATCGTCGCGAGCGCGATGTGCGGATGCGGCCGCACGCCGATCCCTTCGCCCGGCGCAAAATCGACGGGGCCCATGTGATCGAAGAAGATGAACGGCCCCACGAGCCGCCGCATCGGCGACGGGAGCACCCGCCGCACGACGAAACCCCCGAGATCACGCGGGCGTCCTTCGATCACGAGATCGATCCCGCCGTCTCCCCTCTTGCACTCCGGATCCGCGTCGAGATGGCGGCTCATCAGGTTCTCCTCGGTACGTGTTCCACGGCGGCAGCATACCTCGGCGAACCTTCGCCGCGATAGTCGCCTGTCTTCGACTCGCCATCGCGGCAGACCTCGCGCGCCTCCGAGGGAAGGGGAAGCGTGACCGTGAACGTGGCCCCGTGATCGCTGCCCGCGCTCTCGGCTTTCACGGTGCCGCCGTGCATCTCCACGAGGTGGCGCACGATGGCGAGGCCGAGCCCGAGCCCACCCTGCGGCCGGGAGGCGGAGCTATCCGCTTGGCGGAACCGATCGAACACGTACGGGAGAAACGAGGCGCTGATGCCCTTGCCGGTGTCCCGCACGATCATGTGGACGAGCCCCTCGTCGCGGGTGATCTCCACCTCGACGCGGCCGCCCCGCGGCGTGAATTTGATGGCGTTCGCGAGCAGGTTCCAGAGGACCTGCCTGAGCCTGTCGGGATCGCCGAACACCGGGATGGAAGGGGTCGCGGGCATGATGCGGAGCTCGATGCCCTTGGCCCGCGCCGCGGGGCGGACGACGTCGAGCACCTCGCGGACGACGTCGCAGAGATCCATGAGCCGCTGCGCGAGGCCGAGCTTTCCGGTGATGATGCGCGAGACGTCGAGCAGATCGTCGATGATCCGCATCTGCGCGCGGACGTTTCTGTCGATCGCGCCGAGCGCGCGGGCGCGCGTGTCCGCGTCGGACTCGCGCGTCGCGAGGACCTGTGCCCAGCCCAAGATCGCCGTGATCGGCGTGCGCAGCTCATGCGAGACCAAACTCAAGAACTCGTCCCTCAGGCGGCTCGCCTCCTCGGCCTGTCTCCGCGCCTCCTCGGCCTGCGCGCGCGCCTCCTCGGCCTGCCGATGCGCCTCCTCGGCTTGCCGGCGCGCATCCTGCGAGGTCTTGTAGAGCCGAGCGTTGTCGATCGCAGTGGCCGCTTGTCCGGCGATGCCGACGACGATCCGCTCGTCCCGCTCCGTGAACACGCCCGGCTCGGCATGGCCGAAGAGGAGGGCCCCGAGCACCCTCCCGCAGCGCGATACGACCGGGACCGCGAGATAGCTGCGGATCGGCAGATGATTCTCCGGCATCCCCTGATACGGTGGTCTCTTCCCGTAGCGAGGATCCGCGTACACGTCGTCGAGGCGGACCACGTGCTCGCCCCGCAGGGTCGGTCCGAACAGCGAGGTCCTGTGGGGCAGGGGGAAGCGCTCGAAGGTTTCGCGCGCAGCGCCGGAGAGCGTGTAGAGCGTCAGGTTCTCTCCGGCGTCGCTCCGGTCCGTATAAAAAAACGCGCCGAACTGCGCATCCGTCAGCGCAGTCGCCTCGTCCGTCAGCTTCTGCACGAGCTTGTCGAGGTCGAGCTCGGCCGCGAGGGTGGTGCCGATGCGCTGGAGCGTCTCGTTGATCCGGATCTCCTCGCGCAACTCCCGCTCGGCGCGTCGCTTCCGGCTATCGGAAAAATACGCGTCCAGGACCACCCCCGCGAGGCTCCTCGCAAGGTAGCGCAGCGGTCGCACCCGCCCGCCCGGCGGGCACATGGTCCTCCCCATGGATGTGCATTCCCCCAGGTACGGAATCGCCGATCGCTCGGTTCATCCTCTCGCTCGTATCCCGCGTCCGGGTGACGAACGTAATGCGATCCGCAGCAAACGCACATGGCCCGCGTCGTGCGTCCAGGCGAACGCACGGGCTGGCAGGGGCGTAGCGCCGGGGTTTCACCCCGGACCCGAGCAGGGGCTGTCCGCCCCTGCACCCGGACCAGCGCAAGCACTGGACCCGGGGTCGATGAACTGCGCGATGCGCAGTTCATCGAACAGGCCGAGTCAAGACCGGCGACGAGCTGGCCAGCCAAGACGGCGGGGCCGACGTATCTGCTGCCGTCTGGTTGGCAACGTGGTTCGTGGTCTTGCCACGGGCCCGTCCGAGAAACCGCGCATCGCGCGGTTTCTCGGCCTTCGGTCCAGGCCGTGCCTGGTCCGGGTGCAGGGGCGGACAGCCCCTGCTCGGGTCCGGGGTGAAACCCCGGCGCTACGCTTCAGAGCACCACCTCAGGGGATGTGCGGCGCGCGCTCGGTTTCGATCTGGGTATTGTCTGGCTGCCGCACGATGAAGCCGAACTTGTACCATTCCTCGACCATGTCCTCGTGCTGGACCTGCTTTTTGCCGGAGGCGAACTTGTGGGTCGGGCGGGCCCAGTCTTCGCGCGTCGTGGATCCGGGCGTCGTGATGACGTGGTCTGGCCTGATGGACGGCCACCAGCCCTTCGGGCCCTCGGCGGCGCAATCGGTGAAATCGGCGTGCCAGGGGAGCGCGAGCTGCCGCGAGAAGTGCCCCGGGCCGATGGGCCCGTCCTCGCCCCAGTAGGCGCTCGTCGCCTGGTGGTCGATCCGGAATGGCTCGGTGAACAGCGCGGCATTGCGGATCTGCCAGCTCACCTCGATGCCCGGGAAAAACGCGCCGCCCGAGGCCGACTCGAGTTGCGCGCGATCCAGCCCGTGCGCCGTGATTCCTTGTGGCGTGACCGCCGTCGGGCCCGGGACGAACTGCCCGTTCGCCCAGTTGCGCAAGAGCCCGAACTGCGTGCGCGTGACGGTCAGCCATTGCTCGTACTTGGGCGCCTGGTTGTTGTAGGGATCGTCGCCGAGCAGGATCGGCATCGTCCCCTTTCCCTTGGCGTTCGGCGCCCCGTTCGGCTCGCGCATTGCACCGAACAGGTCCTTCCGCATCGCTGCGTATTGCGGGGAGGGATCACCCACGTTCGGGCCGAAGAGCGGCGCGTGGGACGTGTCGCCGGCCGACTTGATGACCCAGCGATAGCCGCCGCCGCGCGAGAAGATCGGCCGGATCTCGGTGGTGAAATCGGGCAGGAAGTCGGGGAACTCCACGGCGCCGAGGGGCTGGAAATCGGCCGCGAGCTGCCGCAGCCGGGCGAGCGGGCCACCCGGAGCGTAGAGCGCGTTGTCGATCGGGATCGGCAGCTCCCGCACCGCCATGTCGTAGAGCAGATCGTAGAGCGTGACCGCGCTCGTGACGTTCGGCGCGAAATCGGGCGGACCGACGAGCACCCACGCTCCGCCGGCCGGGTCGACCGGGATCTGCCGCACGCCGCCATTGCCGTCTTGAATCGTGACCACGGCCGTCACCGGACCGTCGGAGACGTCGTCGAACCAGCCGTCGTTGTTCGCGTACGAGGGCAGCGGCGGGGGCTCGGCCGTGTTGTAGGCGGCGCGGCCCTTGCCGCCGATCACGATGAGCCGCCCCTCGACGTCGGTCCGGAGCTGGCCGAGGTATTTGATGACGGGTTCACCGTTCGCGTCGAGCGGGCACGACTCCTGGGAGGGGTCGTCGCTGCTGCCCGGGCGGAACCTCACGGGGCCCTCGGAGGAGCCGCCGATCGAGCGCGGACCGAAGTCGATCTCGAGCGAGCGCCGATCCGCGACCGATGCATTCCGCAGCGGCGCCGGCGGACCTTTTTCGCCGGCCATGCCGTAGAACTTGTGGAACGACGCCTTCTTGTTGGCGAGGTGCGCGGTCCACGTGATGTCGATGACGCCGGGCGTGCCGAGCGTGACTTCGCGGATCAGCGTCAACGTACCGTTGATCCAGCGATACTCGAAAATGCGGAACCGGACGGCTTGAGGCTTGATCTTGCCGTCGACTTTGTAGGGCGGCACGGCGGTGCCGGGGGCGCTGCCGAGCGGCGGTTGGCCTGGGATCTCGGGGCCGATGAAGAATGTGTCGGGATCGGCATTGCCGACGCGGGCGATCCCGATGGCCGGGTGGATCCGGAACACCGGATCGCCGTCGCTGCCGAAGGCGAGGGCATCGCCTCCGACGATGGCGGCGGCCGTGGCGATGCTGCCGGCGAGGAAGTTGCGGCGGCTCGTGGGGCCCGCGGCGAGCGCGGGCTCTTCTCCCTCGAGGGAGGCGAGGGCGCCGTCGGCCGGCGCGTTCGGAGGCGGTTGGTCGAGGAGCGAAGGAGTTTCGGGGCTTGGGGCGACCATTCTTTATCGCTACCCGATTGTCCAGGCTCGCGTCAATCCCGGAGCGCCGCGAGCACGCACCGTCAGGGACTCGTCATCGTGCGCCCTTCACGTCTCCTTTGACATTGTGCGTCAAGTCCCAGCCGAGCCAGGCGTCCTCGAACGCGGGGTCCACGAACCACTGTTTTTTTTCACCGGGTGTGTCGTCCTCGATCACGACCCAGTCGTGGTCCCGGAGCCCCGGCAGCGGCACGACTTTTTCGAACACCTCGGCGCGCGCGCTGTGCACGACGTACGCCCGCGCGTGGAGCTTCGAGCGCGCCGCGGCCATGTCGAAGATTCGCGCGAAGAGGTGCGCGTACTCGATGCAGTTGGCTTCGCGCTCGTCCGCCCCGAACGAGAGCCGCGTCGGGTGCCCGAGACCGAAATGCAGCCGCGCGCCGGTCATGCGCAGGGAGAGCTCGATCGCGTCCTTCACCGTGGCGAGCCGCGCCTCGCGCAGCTTGAATTCGATCGCGGCTTCGAGCGGTTTGTCGAGGGACGCGGAGGACGCGCGTGTCGTGTGCGGGCCGGAGAGGCCCACGTTCGCCCGGGTGAGCGCGATCGCGAAGAGCGTGAGCCCGACGATCGCGAGCAGGGCGAGGATGAACACGCGCGCCTTTTTTTTCATCCCGCGGCTTTTGCCGACTCGGCCGGGGTTGCCTCGTCCGTCCCGGATAACGAGGCGAGCAGGCGATCTCCGGTGGTCGTGATGGCGGCCGCGAGGTGCCGCGCGCGGAGCTCGGCGCGCTCGAGGTGCCGCGCAAGGACCTCGCGCCGATCGGGGTGCTTCGCTGCCTGCGCGAACAGCAATTCGCCGATCGCCTCGTCGGCGAGCAGGCGCGTGAGCCGCTCGGCGTGCAGCATCGCATAGGAAAAATCACGCTTTGGATCCCAGCTCCCGAGGAGCTTCGTCGACCAGGACCGGGCCGGCGATCGCAGCGCCTCCCCGAGTTTGTCGCCCGCCGTCCGCACGACGAGGTGCTGCTGCGCGGCGTGCGAGAGCGCCTGGATCCGCCCGAGCTTGCGCTCCAGCGGATCCCGCGCGGACACGCTCCGCAGCCTCGCCTCGGCGCCGCGGCGGAGGAATGCGGACGGGCGCTTCAGGATGCCGGAGAGCGCGTCCTTCATCGCCATGAGCGACTGGATCTGGCTCGTGCCCTCGTAGATGGGCATCACGGTCGCGTCGCGCAGGAGCTTCTCCGCGCCGTAATCCTTCGTGTACCCCACGCCGCCGTGGATCTGCACCGCCCGCCGCGCCATCTCCACGGACTTCTCCGCGCCGAGGTACTTCACCAGGGGCGTCACGCGCCGCGCCTCGCGCTTGTGTTTCGCGATCTCGCGCTCCAGCCGGGCGCGCTCGATCTCCGGGAGCCGGCCGAATTGAAGGCGCAAGGATTTCTTCTGCGAGAGCTCCTCGTGCTGGGCGCCGTGCATCGCGAGCGCGCGGATGCCCTGGATGTCCGTGTGCATCTCGTCGAGGTAATCGGCGATCATCTCGTGCCGATCGATGGGTTTGCCCATGGAGCGCCGCTCGGCCGCATACCCGCGCGCGAGCGAGAGCGCCGCCTCGCAGAGGCCGATCGTCTCGAAGCCCACGCCGATGCGGGCGTTGTTCATCATCGTGAGCATGTACTGGAACCCGTCGCCGCGTTTCCCGATGAGGTGCGCGGGGGCGCGGTCGAACGAGAGCGCCGCGGTCACGGACGCGTGATGGCCGAGTTTCTCCTCGACGCGATCGATCGTCACGATCCGCCGTCGTGTGCCGTCCGGGAGGTCCTCGTACGTCGGGACGAGGAACATCGACAGGCCGCCGAGGCCCGCGAACGGATCGGATTCGTCCTTCGGCTCCTCGGTCCGCGCGATGACGAAATGGTATTTCCCGTGGCCCGAGGTGATGAAGATCTTCTGCCCCGTGACGAACCAGTTCCCCGCGGCATCCTGCTCGGCGCGCGTGCGGAGCTTGGCCATGTCGCTGCCGGCGTCGGGCTCGGTGATATCCATGCAGCCCCAGGCCTCGCCGCGGACGATCTCGTCGATGTACGGGCGGAAGCGCGTCCGGAGGATCCTGCCCGTCTCCGGATCGATCTCGCTCGTGCCCTCGCGCATCGAGAACATCAGCATCGCCAGCGCGATGCCGCCGTGGAAGCCGTGGTGCGCCATCACCGAGACGTCCGCGCGTCCGAAGAGCTCCGTGCCGATGAAATAAAGCATCGCCGGCGCGTTCGAACCGCCGAGCTCACGCGGCAGGCACAGGCCGTGCAGCTCCATGCCGCGGAGCTTCTCGAAGATCGACGCGAGCCGCGGCGGGAACGAGGCCTCGCCGTCCCGGAAGATCACGCCCTCCCGGTCGAGCTGCACCGCGTGCGGCGCGATCTCCTCGGCGGCGAAGGTGCCGAGCATGTCGAGGATGTCGCGGTAGAGCTCGAGGGCCTCGCCGAGGTTCTGCGGCCCGCCTTCGCTCCGGAAGTCGTGCTCCGTGGCGCGCGTGATGGGCTCCCAGTCGATCCAGCGCTCGACGTAGAAGCGGAGATCCTCGTTGTCCCGATAGAAGTTCGCCATCGCCCTCACACCCTTCGCCCGGCGCCTCGCCCGGGCGGGCGGATGATACACCGGCGAAGGTTTTTTGCGCACTTTACGATCGGGCCGTCTCTGGTGTCTCATGGGGCTCGAGAACGGAGCACCTATGACGAACACACGATTGCGAGCGGGCGTTGTCCTCATTCCGATCCTGCTCTGGGCCTGCGGCGGCGGCGCGGCGACGACGGGCGGAGGCGGGAGCGGCGCGGGCGGGAGCGGCGGCGGGAGCGGCGGGGCGGGCAGCGGCCCGGACTTGCCTTGCGACGTGGCCGAGGTCGTGGCCAAAGACTGCCAGATCTGCCACTCGTCCCCGCCCAAGTACGGCGCGCCGATGGCCCTCGTGACGGCGGCGGATTTCCACGTGGGCGCGCAGAGTGATCCTTCGAGGAAAGTCTACGAGCTCGTGAGCGAGCGGGTCCACGACGCGGCCCGGCCCATGCCGCCGAAGGGCCTGCTCGATCCGGCCTCGCAAGGCGTGCTCGACGCGTGGATCGCCGCCGGCGCGCCCGGGGCTTCGGGCGATTCGTGCTCGGGCACGGGCGGCGCGGGCGGAGGCGGCGGATCGGGCGTCTCGTGCACGCCCGATGTCTTGCTCCGGCCGAAGACCGCGTGGACGATGCCGAAGCTCACGGAAGACGCGTACGTATGCTTCGGCGCCGACGCCGTCGTGCAATCGAAGCGGCACATCACGACGATCGCGCCGGCCGTCGACAACGACATCATCGTCCATCACATGCTCTTGTACGAGGTGCCCTCGGCCTACGACACGACGCCGAAGGCGTGCGGCGCGGGCGATTCGGGGGGCGGGCGCCTGGTGAGCGTGTGGGCGCCCGGCGCGCAGGCGCTCGTCTTGCCGACCGAGGCGGGCCTGCCGCTCGAGGGCACGGGCCATTACATGATCCAGATGCACTACTCGAACTTGGTGCAGCTCGACGGCCAGACCGATCGGAGCGGGTTCGACCTGTGCACGACGACGGCCCTGCGCCCGAACGACGCGGACATCCTCGCGTTCGGCACGACGAAGATCAACATCCCGGCGCACGACGGCCTCGACCTCAGCTGCGACCTCACGGTCCCGGCGGGCTTCCCGAAGCTCAACACCTTCGCGATCGGCCCGCACATGCACAAGCTCGGCACGATCATCTCGGCCGAGCACACGAAGAGCAGCGGCGGCGCGCCCGTGGAGCTGACGCACCGCGAGCCGTGGAGCTTCGACGATCAATACTGGGACGCGGTGAAGACCACCATCAGCCCGGGCGACACGATCACCACGCGTTGCGTCTGGCAAAACCCGGGCAATTCGAACGTGACCTTCGGCGAGGACACGTCGAGCGAGATGTGCTTCGTGTTCGCCGCGTATTACCCGCGGGTCCAGCTCCCGAACTGGCACTGGGGGCTGCCGGCGGTCAGCTCGGAATGCCAGGCCGCGCCGTGAGAAAGGAGGAAGCCACGATGAACATTGGCAAACGACCTTCGACCTGGGCCCGCCTCGTCCCGCTCGCGGCCGCCCTCGTCGCTTGCAGCGGCGGCAGCGGCGGCAGCGGCGGCAGCGGCGGCAGCGGCGGCAGCGGCGGCAGCGGCGGCAGCGGCGGCAGCGGCGGCAGCGGCGGTGGATCTGCTCGTTGCGTGGTGGAAACTCCCTCGGAGCCTGGGATCGTCGCCACCGACAGCGGCCTCGTCCGCGGCCAACAGGAAGGCGCGACCTGGGTTTACCGCGGCATTCCCTACGCCGCGCCGCCCACGGGAGATCTGCGCTGGAAACCACCCGAGCTCGCCGCCTGCTGGGACGACGTGCGGGACGCGAGCGCGTTCGGCGCGAAATGCCCGCAGATCGACGACAAGACCAAGGAGCCCATCGGCGACGAGGATTGCCTCTCCCTCAACGTCTGGGCCCCCGACGTCACGGCCGATGGCGCGCCCTTGCCGGTCCTTTTCTTCGTGCACGGCGGCGGCAACATCCAGGGGGCCAGCAGCGAGACCCTCCCCGGCGGCGCCCCGATCTACGATGGCCAGGACCTCGCCGCGTCGCAGAAGGCCGTGGTCGTGACGATCAACTATCGCCTCGGCGCCCTCGGCTTCCTCGCCTTGCCCGAGCTCGCCGCGGAGTCGCCGAACGCCGCGTCCGGCAATTATGGCCTCCAGGATCAGATCGCCGCGCTGAAATGGGTCCAGAAGAACATCGCCGCGTTCGGCGGGGATCCCGGGCGGGTCCTTCTGTTCGGCGAATCCGCGGGCGCGCTCGACACACTCACGCTCATGGCCTCGCCGCTCGCGAAGGGGCTCTTCTCCGCGGCGCTCGCCGAGAGCGGGGGCACGACCTCGACGCCGAAAGAGGACGCCGAGGCGGCGATGAGCGAGCGCGTCGCGGAATCGTCCTGCGGGAGCGCTGCGGACAAACTCGCCTGCTTGCGCGGCAAGACCGCGGCGGAGCTGCTCACGGAGCTGCCGGGCTCGGTCGGGATCGGAAACGTTTCGATCGGCTCCGATGCCTCCAAGTACGGCCCCGTCATCGACGGGTTCGTCCTGCCCAAGGCGACGCTGGCCACGTTCTCCGCCGGCGAGCACAACCGCGTGCCGCTCGTGATCGGGACGAACGGCGACGAGCTCGCGAAAGGAATGGCCATTCAGGTCTCCACGCCGCAGCAATACGAGAACGTCGTCACGCAATCGTTCGGCCCGCTCGCGCCCCAGGTCCTCGACGCGTACCCAGTCGGCGATTACCCCACGCCCCAGGACGCGCTCGTCGCGCTGTATTCGGATCTTCGCTTCAACTGCCCGAACCGGAGCATCGCGCGCGCCGTCGCGGGGAGCCAGAGTGAGCCGGTATACCGATATTTCTTCACGCGACGGGCGAAGACGGCGCAAGGCGAGAACCCGGCGGCGCACGCGGTCGAGCTGCTCTACGTCTTCCGCACGCTCACGGACATCCCGCTGTATTCGCCGGTGGCCGAGGATCTCTCGCTCGCCGACGCGATGATGGGCTACTGGGGCCGCTTCGGCGCGACGGGGGATCCGAACGGGAGCGGCGCCGCGCCCTGGCCGCAATACGACGCCCAGAAGGACACGCACATCGTGCTCGATTCGCCCATTTCGAGCGGCGAGGGCGTCCGCAAAGCCCAGTGCGACGCCTGGGAGCAGATCGCCGGCGCGCCCTGATTCAGCGCGACTCGTACACCTGCCCGGACGGCAGCTCCACGCACGTCAAATAACCGCCCTTGCCGCAGCGCGTGTCGATCCCGATCACGCAGGGGCCGACCCACACGTCCTCCTTGTCCTCCGGCGTGTAGTCGGAGAGCTCGGGCGGGAGGTATTTCGTGGCCGTGTGCCCGAAAATGACGAGCTTGCCGCGGTACTCGCGCACGAAGTCGTCGTCGCGGCACCAGAGCATCGCCAGCTTCTTTTGCGTGGTGGAAGGGTGCTCGAAGCCGTTCGGTCCCTTCGGCAGGGCCGCGTGCACGTAAATCGCGTGCTCGTCCTCGTACCAGTACGGGAGCGCCCGCATCCATTCGACGACGTCCGGCGGGAAGAACGTGCCTTTGAAGATCGGCTCGACCTCGTCGTCGGCCATACCCTCGCCCTCGACGGGCGGCGGTCTGCCGAGGAAGGAGCGCAGCGTGGCGAGGCAGCCGTTCGGCGTGGGAATGACGAATTCCGGCCAGCCGCGCTCGATGACGCGGAGCCAGCCGTCCTCGTGATTGCCGCGCAAGGTGACGACCTTGGCGGGCGTCTGCGAGGGGAGGGCGCGGAGCAGGGCGACGACGTCGGCCGAGCAGGGGCCTCGATCGAGGTAATCGCCGACGAAGACGAGCGTGTCGGTCGTGTCGAGCGGGGGCAGGGCTCCGAGGAGGCGCAGGAGCGCGTCGATGTCGCCGTGAATGTCGCCGATGGCGAAGGTGCGGCCAGGCATGGGCGGCGAGAGCAGCAGGGATTTTCGGGGAAGGCAAGGGGGAAGCTACCGCTTTTGCTTGCTCGCATGTTGACGCCCTCACCCGGCCCATGCACGGTGGCTGCTCGTCGTACCAGCAAGGGGGGCGTATCTCGACACACATGGGGAGAGCCATGCACCTTCGTAAACGCTTCATTGCCAGCATCGCGCCGCTTTGCCTTTCGCTCGTTTCGTCCGCTGCGCTCGCTGCGCCGCCCGAGGGGCCCGCCTCGGCGCTCTGGCAGGGCCTGCCGGACATGGGCGTGATACGCCGCGGGCATGCGGCGGAGTTCTTCCCGGGGATTGGCGTGGTCGCCGCGGGCGGGCGCCCGGAGCCGGGGGATGGCACCTTGTTCGAGGCGCTCGATCTGGCCACCGGGACGTGGACGCCGCGAAACCCCGCGCCTGCGATGCTTTTCGTGACAGCGGCCCTGCTCCCGGATGGCCTGTGGCTGCTCCGCGACATCGAGCAGGCCCACACGTACGACCCCGTGAGCGATACCTGGACGGAGGAACCCCTGCTCGCGGGGAACTTTCGCACCGACCCGACGCTCAGCGTGCTCCCGGACGGCGATGTGCTGCTCACGGGCGGATTTGCCGACTTCGATACGTTCGGTGATTCGCTCCGTTATGATCGCATGGGTCAAACGCTCCTCGCTCGGAGCCTGAATCAAGGCCGCGCCGGCCATACGGCGACGACGTTGCCTTCCGGGCTCGTGCTCGTCGCAGGCGGGTGGGCGTGGGCCCCGAGTGACGAAGGCGACGACATTCAGAAACCCCTGATCGAGGCCGAGGTGTACGATGCCACGATCGATACGTGGACCCTCGTCTCGCCCATGCACACGGCCCGCGAGCGGCACAAGGCCGCGCTCTTGCCGGACGGCCAGGTGCTCGTCGCGGGAGGTCTTCCGAGCACGGCGACGGCAGAGGTCTATGACCCGGCCGCGAATACGTGGGTCGAGGTCGGGCCCATGAACGAGGCGAGGTGGGGGCATACGATGACGGCGCTGCCGAGCGGGCGCGTGATCGTCACCGGCGGCGTCGGCAGCGGTGGCGGCGCGGCGCTCACGTCCGTGGAGGTGTATGAGCCCGTGACCGGGACATGGACGTCGTTGCCGCCCATGGCAGGGCAGCGCTGGCGACACACGGCCACGTTCGTGCCGGGGCACGGTCTGCTCGTGGCAGGCGGACAGACGAGCGTCCTCTTCTCCGACCCGAGCGTGGCGAGCGTGGAACTCTATCCGCTCGGCAATGCCGCGCTCGGCGCGGCATGTGTCATCGGCGATGAATGCGCGAGCGGCGATTGCACCGGCGGCGTGTGCGTGGATGGCAGCGGAGCTGGCGGCGCAGGTGGTGCTGGCGGTGCTGGCGGTGCTGGCGGTTCAGGTGGTGCTGGCGGTGCTGGCGGTATTGGCGGTGCCGGCGGCGCAGGCAGCGTAGGTGGTGCGGGCGGTGCCGGCGGAACTGGCGGCGCAGGTGGTGCAGGCGGCAGCGGCGGCGCAGGCGGCAGCGGCGGCGCAGGCGGCAGCGGCGGCGCGGATACGCCTCCCGGTGGCGGTGGCGGGCAATGCTCGGTCGACACGCGCTCGTCGGGCAATGCCGGATGGCTCGCGCTCTTCGGCGTCGGCCTTCTTCTTCGCCGCCGTCGACGCTGACACCTCAGCGACATCGACTGAGCCGACGCGCCTCATGGCGATTCATGCCTGCACGAGCGCGCCGACGTCGTCGCCTTTGCCCGTCGCGAGCCGCACGCGCTCTCCGCGGATCACCACCTCTTGCGCCGGGATCGGATAGCCGAGTTTGCCGATCTCGTCATAGACGACGACGTTCGCGGCGTGGAGCGCCCAGGGGTATTTCTTGCTGTCGACATAGGAATGCGCGACCAGCGTCGGGCCCGCGAGGTTCACGCCCGTCATCTCGATGAACGGCGCCGGGTCGCTGACCGCGTGGTCCGCCTTCGGCAGCTTCTCCTCCAGGACAGCGATGACCTTGCGCACGTCGGCGCCGTGGGGGAGCTGAACCTTGATGTCCAGGCGCGCGATCGGGTTCTCGGAATGGTTCGTGATGATCTCGCCGAAGATCTTGTTGTTCCCGATGAAGACACGCTCATTACCGAAGGTATCGATCGCCGTGACGAAGAGGCCGATCGAGTGCACGATTCCCATCACCCCGCAGATGGTGACCACGTCGCCTGCCTTGAAGGGGCGCAGCACGATCATGAAGACACCCGCGGCCAGGTTGGCGAGCAGGCCCGACCACGCGAGCCCGATGGCGACCCCGGCCGCCGCCAGGATACCGGCGAAGGTGAAGGTCTGGACGCCGAAGACACCGAGGACCGTGATGATGAGGAGGATGTTGAGCAGGACGCTCGCCACGGAATTGAGGTAGCGCGAGAGCGTTTCGTCGATCTTGCGCATCTTCGCCGTTCGATCGAGCAAGCGAAGGACGGTGCGTATCAGCACCCGGCCCACGATCCACAGGACGATGGCCCCGATGATTTTCGCGCCGACATCGACGACGAGCTGGACGCCGATATCCAGGTACTTCTTGATGATCTCGTTCATCTAACAGTGTCTCCATTCATGGGGCGAATGAGCTTCCGGGCGCCGTGCCGCCAGCGCGGAGGGACCTCGGGCTCGTCAGCGCACCCCCGCGAAGACGAGGCATCCGAGGAAGAGAGGAGATTGGCGAGCGAAACGGGAGTGCCCCCACGCGAACACAAGTACCGCATGTCGGGTGAGCGATGCAAGGCAGTCCGGTGCTCGCGTCTGGGAGGCGCTTCGCCGGGGCGCTGCCCCGGACCCCGCGGGGGCTATCCGCCCCTCGACCCGGACCAGGCACGGCCTGGACCGAGGGTGGAAGAACTGCGCTCCGCGCAGTTCTTCCAAGCGGGCCCGTTGGCAATCGATGGGCAGGGGCGCTCGCCGGTCTCGACTCGGCCTGTTCGATGAACTGCGCATCGCGCAGTTCATCGACCCTGGGTCCAGCGCTTGCGCTGGTCCGGGTCCAGGGGCGGATAGCCCCGGTGGGGCCTGGGGCGACGCCCCAGCGCAGCGCCTCCCAGATGAGACCAATGCTCAGCGAGGCGGGGGCGGGGGCGGGTAGTAGCAATGCTTTTTGATGGTCTCGTCCCGGAACGAGAGCACATCGTGCTTCATTCGATAGTAGATCCGGTGCGCCAGCATGTCGTCGTGGCCGATGTAGCAATGCTCGACGGCCGTCCATTTCCCGATGACCCCCGGCGCGCCCGGGCCGAGGCGGTAGAGCACCGCGCCCGTGACCGACTGCCCTTCGCGCTGGCGATAGAGGGAGCTCGTGAGCACGACCTCGTCGCGGCCGTCTCCGTCGACGTCCACCGCGTGCTGGACCTCTCCGATGTGCAAGTCGCCCGCGAGCTCGAGGTCGAGCTCGACGCTATCGTCCTGCAAGACGAGCAGACGTACCGTGTGCGGCTGACCGTTGCCCGTGGAGCAATACTCGATCAAATACGCCGATTGCGTGGAGCGCGGTCGCGTGAACGCGCCGCGCACGGTCGTGATGTGCGGCAAGAGGATGCCTTTCGCCTGCTGTTCCGGGGGCGTCGAAGGGGAGTCCGGACCGCAGCGCGAGTCCTTGGCTGCATGCGGGTGGGGGAAACGCTTCACGAGCTCGTCGAACTCGGCGCGAGGCGGCTCTTTCCAGCGCAATGCGTCGTCGGGGGTGAAATCGTAAAGCAAGACCTCGCCGGCTGGGTTTGGGTAGGTCGGGAGCGGGGGCGCGCCGGTGGTTTCGTCGGACGTTGGTGCGGCGGTTGGCTTCGGCGCGGGCTCCGTCTGCGGCGGCGACGCGGATGGGGCGCAGGCGGCGAGACACGCGATGAGTCCGAGCCACCTCGAACAGGTCGGTGCGTTCATGCGTCGGAACTCGGACATCGGATCCTCCCACGAGCGGCACGGGATTTTACACCTTCCGAGCGGCCAACGTCCATGGGCGTCGGCTGCAGCCGCTCGGTTCGGTCGCCCTACGGGCTCCGGCCTGCCGGCATCTCGGAAAGTCGCAGCGTCACGCGCTCGCTCCGTACGTGGCACCCTTCCCACCACACGAAGAGCGCCGTTGTCGCCGCCTCGGCGCCGCGCGTCGCGGTGATGACGAACTGTCCCGAGGTCTCCCAGCCGCAGACATACTCGCCGACCGTGAACGACACGCAATCCCTGGCAGGCTCGTCATTGACCGAATACCTGACCACCGCGTCGGATACGGGGACGCCCTCCGCGTCGAGCACCGTGGCCGTGACCGAAGACCGCGCCTCGAGCGTGCACAGGAACTCCTCCTCTGCGGCCTGCGCGACCGTGGAATTGCCGAGCGAAGCGGCAATGAGCGATGCAATCATGATCTTTCGGGCCATGCAGGATGCTCCTCCTTCGTGCGTCGTCCTCGCTGGCGAATGGTAAAAACGCTGGCCGTGCCAGTTCCGTGCCGTGACCCGCGACGTGCATTCCATCCTGCCACACCGCGCCGGAACCGCGCGTGGTGGGATTGGGAGGAACCATGAAGCGTATTCCCCTGCTCGCGGCGCTCGCCGTCGGCGCCGCTCTCTCTGCTTCCAGCCCGGGCGCGCCGAGCCGCAGCTCCCTGCGAACAAGGCACCCACGGCCGGGCTACGTACGATCAGCGTCTCGGGCGACGCGGAGGTGAACGTCGCGCCCGACGAGGCATTCGCGACGTTCGGCGTCGACACACGAGACGCGCAGCTCCTCGTCGCGAAGCGGCAAAATGACGAGCGGGTCGCGCGGGTCCTCTCGCTCGTCGGGAGCCTCGGCATCGACGCGAAGGATGTGCGAACCGATTACATCAGCGTGGAGCCGCTCTACCAAGACTACGATCGAACCAACGTCGTCGGGTACGCCGCGCACACCACCATCACCGTGACGCTTCGGGACATGCGGAAGATCGAGCGTTTGCTGCTCGGCGCGCTCGAGGCGGGCGTGAACCGCGTCGACGCTGTCAACTTCGCGACGACGGAACTCAAGAAGCATCGGGATGAAGCGCGGGCGCTCGCCATCAAGGCAGCCCAAGACAAGGCGCGGGCGCTCGCGGCGAAGCTCGGTCAGCGAATCGGTCAACCCTTCGTGGTGGCAGAGTCGGCGGTACCGCCGGCGTGGGCGGGCCAGCAGCTCGCTCAAGTCGCCATCACCGAACCTGGCGAACCCGATCTCGGCGTCGGCTCGATTGTACCAGGGCACGTCACGGTGAGGGCGAAGATCCTGGTCACGTTTCAGCTCCTGCGCTGATACGTAAACGGCTGCTGCTGCTGCCGCCGCTGCCGGTCAGGGGGTCTGTCGTCCTGGATCCGGCGAGCAAAAGCGGAGCGGCCCTCCCTCGAGCCGCTCGCGGATCAGGAGGACGGCAATAGGAGGCGATCGATCGGCCGCCGGAGTGCGCGCGAAGCCGCACGCGCGAGCGTGCCGACGTCGGACGCGCCGAGGAGGCCATTGGCCTGGAGGTGAGGGAGGATGTGCGGGAGCGAGAGCGGCGTGTCCCGAGGAGACGAGGCGTGAGCGGGCCTCGTTAGAACTCCGCGACCCGCCCGCCCATCATCACCTTGCGGACCCCGTTGATGACGACGTTGATGTCCGCCAGAGGGTCGCCCTCGACCGCGATGATGTCGGCGTAATAGCCCACCGCGACCTTTCCGATATCGTTCTGCGCGCCGATGCTCTCGGCTCCATGGATGGTGGCGGCGCGGATCGCCTCGAGCGGGGTCATGCCGGCTTGCACGAGCCAGGCAAGCTCCTTCGTATTTTCACCGAATCCGGTGAACACGGCGTCCGAGCCCATCGCGATCTTCACGCCGACCAGGTGCGCCTGGGTCGCGCTCGCGAGGTTGTCCTGGATGTACGCCTCGAACTTCTGCTCCAGATCGGGGGCGTAGCCGAAGAACGCGAGGTTGTCCTTGTAATACCGGTTGTGATCGATGGTCGGCACGTAGATCGTCCCTCTGTCGATCATGTTGCCGCAGTCCACCGTGTCGAGGCCCTCCGGGTGCTCGATCGAGTCCGGGCCGGCCATGATGGCGAGCTTGGCCGTGTCCTGGTGGTACGCGTGGATCGCGATGGGCAAACCCTCCTCGTGTGCCGTGTCGACCAGCAGCTTGAGCTCGTCGAACGTGAACGTCGGCGAGCACTCCAGCGTCTGGTCGGTGCACTTGTCGGCCCACACTTTCACGATATCGGCGCCGCGCAGCACCAGCAACTGCACCCAGGCCTTCAATTCCTGGGCGGGGACCGAGTTCGGGTACTTGTAATTGCTGATCCCGCCCATCGCGGTGAACACACGCGGTCCCGGCGTCTTGCCGGCTTTGATCTCGTCGCGCAGGTTCATCAGGAGAAAGTCGCGGCCTCCCTTGTCGATCGCGGTGGTGACGCCGGTCTTGAGCGTCGCCAGAGCGGCGCCGCGGGCCAGCTCCAGGTACTTGTAGGGGTCATTGTTGACCAGCCAGGTCACGCGGCTCCAGGGGAACGTGCCCGGCTCCTGGTCTGTCTGGTAGGAGAAGTGGACATGTGAATCGACGAGCCCGGGGAGCCCGGTGTACGCCGTCCAGTCGATGACGCTGGCTCCGCACGGAATCTGCTTTTCATCCGTGCCGACGTAGCTGATCCGATCTTCGTGGGTCACGACGATCGCGTTGTCGATGACCGAGCCATCCTCGGGATTGACGAGCTTGCCGAACCGAATGGCCTTGTCGCTGGTCACGCATTCACCGCCGCCGGTGCCGCCGGTGCCTCCGGTGCTGCTGGTGCTGCCGGTGCCACCGGTACCGCCGGTGCCTCCCATGCCGCCGCTCCCGCCGCCGGTGCCGCCGGTACCGCCGGTGCCGCCGGGGGGGGTCTCATTCCCCGGGCCGCAATGGACCGTCGCAAGGAGGGTGAAGGCCAACCAAGACGTTCGAGAAGCTAGTTTCCACATGAGAGGCACCTCATTCTGTCGATTTACGAACGGAGTGGGGAAGGCCGAGGTCGCGGTGGCCTCGGCTCCCCCACAAGTCACTGCGGGCGTCCTACCGGCGCTTCAGGGGCAGGCGCCTGCGTACGGGTAGCCATTCGCGTTCGCGCACGTGGCCGCCTTCGACGGCGACAGCGCGGCGAACGTGACGTCGGCGCAGCCGTTGACCGTGCCGGTGTGATAGACGTACGTGCCGACCGTGCCCGTGGCGATGGTGTAGCCGGGGTAGGCCGCCTGCCCGCATTGCATGGCCTCGCTCAGCGAGTTGGCCAAGTACACGGCGCTCCCGAGCAGGCAGCCGTAGTAGTTTTCGATACCCACGGAGAAGTACTGCGACTGCGACCCGGCCGTCTGCCCCGAGCACGTCTGCGGGGGGCACTCGCCGCAGTCTTTCGAGCACGAGCTGCACGTCTCGTTGTTGTCGCAGACGCCGTTGCCGCAGCACGAGCCACAATCTTGCGAGCACGAGCTGCACGTCTCGTTGTTGTCGCAAACGCCGTTGCCGCAGCACGAGCCGCAGTCCTTCGAACACGTGCTACACCTCTCGCTGCCGTTGCAGACCCCATCGCCGCATGTGCAGTCGGAGCAGGTCCACGACGTCTCGCCGTTGTTGCACACGCCGTCGCCGCAGCCGGCCACCATGCACTCGCCGAACCATTTGCGACGCGTGCCGTTTTCGAAGGACACCTCCGGAAGGCCGTTCACGAACATATCGTCGTCCGTGTATTTCGTCTTCTGCGCGCCGCCGTCATCGAACAGCTTGCACTCGACCGGACGCCCGTCAGGCAGCTTCGCGGCGCCGAACCATTCGCGGCAGAAGCCGCCCGGGGAGCCGTCGGGCACGCACGCCCTGTGGTGCGACGGCACGTACACCGCATCCGACGGGCCCGACATGTCGGCCCTGCCGTCGTTGAAGACCGAGAAGAGCACCGGCGTGTGGCTCGGGTCGGTGGTGCGGCAGCGGCCGAACCACTTGCGGCAGGTGCCGCCCGGGGTGCCGTCGGGCATGCACACCAGGCCCTCGTCGTCTTTGAAGGTGAGCGCCTGCGTCGGCCCGGCCACGTTGGTGTAGCCATCGTTGAACACGAAGCACTCGACCCCCTGCCCCACCGGCAGCGTCCAACACTGGCCCGGCACGCCCGCCGCGCCGCACCCCTGCCCATAGGGACACGTGCCGACGGTGCACGCGCCGCCGCAGCCGTCGGGCGCCCCGCACGCCTTGCCCGAACACTGGGGCGTACACCCACACTGGGCGTACACGCCGCCGCCGCCGCAGGTCGTGCCCGCCGGGCAGGAGCCGGTGCCGCACTTGCCGCCGCAGCCGTTGGCTGCCCCGCACGGCTTGCCCGCACACGAGATAGTGCAGGTCGGGGGGGGATCCTCGGGGGGTGGTTCGCAAGTCTCGCAGGTGGCGGCAGCGCTGTACGAGTCGACGTTTTCGTCTTCGAGCGGAGCGTCTTCGGGCGCGGCGCCACACGCGGCGGCGACAAGCCCCCCCACGACCAAGGCCGCCACGACGCCGAGCGCGCCCCGGTGCGAGCCTCTCCGGGGAGGGGGAGACATCGAGCCGAGGGATCCCGCTGCGCGCAGCGGATCCCCGCCCACGATGCCATCCGAAGGCGCGACCGATTTGCGAGCCGTCCCGAAGATGGCCGAGAGCACCGAGAAGGAACGCTTGGAATCGATGTGCGGTTTCATACGTGCAAGCTCCCCGTGAGGCCATGCGCCGCGACGTCGGAGGTCTCGGCGGGCCAAGTCGAACGGGAGCTTGGGACCGGGGGCGTGACTGAAGCGTGACAGGGGGAGGCGAGCAGATTTCCGTCGCGCTTTCGCGCCGATGGCTCGGTCCCTCACGGAAGCGCGCAGCGTGACCGCGAGCAACTCGCCCGACACCGACTTGTATCGCGGGTTGCTGCTCGATGGTGGCGGCCTGACGAAAGGTGGGGCTAGACTCGGCACCGCATCCTTAAATCGCCCCCGCCTCCCGTCGCGACGCGCTGGAGGCATCCCAGGTGACAGCGCCACGTGCACTCTCAGGGCAGTTCCACAAAAGTGATCATCGATTGGCGTCTCTTCGTGCTGGGCGAGGTCCGACTCGTCGGCCCCAACGGCCCGGTGAGGCTCGAAAAGAAGGCGTTCGGGCTCCTTGCCTACCTGGCGGTCGAGGGGGAGACGCCGAAGTCGAGGCTCGCCGGGCTGTTGTGGTCCGACTCGCCCGAGGCGACGGCGCGGGCCAACCTGCGGCAACTCCTCCGGCGGCTGAAGATGGCGACCGGCGACGTGCTCGTGAGCGGCGCCGATCCGCTGGCTCTGGCAGCCTCCGTGGACGCGGACGTGAGCGCGCTGCGAGGCGCGCGCCGCACGGAGCTCGCGGCGCGCGCCGCCGAGCTGCCTTTGGGCCGGCTGCTCGGTCAGCTCGAGTTCGACGACGCATCGCTGTTCGACGAGTGGCTGCACAGCGCGCGAGCGAACGTGGACGCCGCGCGACGTCAAGCGATCACCGCCGCGATCGACGAGCACGAGCGAAGCGGTCGTCTGGCCGACGCGCTCGCGCTCGCGGCGCGCGCCGTGGAGCTCGAACCGTGTTCGGAGGACGCGCACCGGCAGCGGATGCGCCTGCTCTATGCCGCGGGAGATCGTGGCGAAGCGCTCGCGGCCTTCCAGCGCCTGCGCACGATGCTCGGGCGGGACCTCGGCATCGAGCCTTCGCGCGCCACGACCGAGCTCGCCCGCGAGATCGCGCGATCCGCCGAGCAACGGGGGCCGAGGTCCGCGTCGCCGGCGAGAGCGATCCCCCTCTCCGTGCTCCGGCCTCCGGAGCTCGTGGGCCGCGAGGAGGTGTGGGCGCGGATGGAGGCGGCTTGGGCCGCCGGCCAAGCCATCATCATCGGCGGCCCGCCCGGCATCGGCAAGAGCCGGCTCATGCACGATTTCCTCAACGCAGTGGCGAGGCCGTTCTTCTTCACGGCCCGCCCCGGCGACCGCGCCGTGCCCTACGGGACGCACGCACGTGTGTACAGCGAGATGATGGTGAAGATCGACGCGGCGAAGCTCGCTCCCTGGGCGCGCGCCGAGCTCGCGCGGATCGTGCCGGCGCTGGGGCAGGCGCCGGGGCCGATGGAGAGCGAGGCGGACAAGTTACGCATGCTCCAGGCCAAGGTCGAAGCGCATCGCCTCGCAGCGCGCGAAGGTTACGACGCGTTCGGCTTCGACGATATCCAGTTCGTGGACGCCGCGACGGCGGAGGCCGGGCAGTACGTGATGGAGCAGTTGTTCCAGGACCCGACGGTGAAGCTTCGCGCCGTCCTCTGCTATCGCGCGGGCGAATTGCCCGAGGCGATCATGGCGGCCATCCGCGAGGGCGTGGCGTTTGGCCTGGGGATCCACATCGAGCTCGATCCGCTCCCGCCGGCCGGCGTGCGGCAGCTGCTCGGGAGCCTCGACGTGCCCGGCATCGCCGACATGGCCGACGCGATCGCGAGCTACGCGGGCGGCAATCCGCTCTTCGTCCTCGAGACCGTGAAGCACGTGATCGCGTCGGGCACGCTCTCGCGCGCCGAAGTCGCGCGCATGCCCCCCGGCCGCATCGGCGTGATTCTCGAAGGCACGCTCTCGCGCTTGTCGGAGCCGGCGTTGCAGATGGCGCGCGTGCTCGCGCTGCTCGGCTCGAACTTCACGCTCGCGAGCGCGTCGGCCGCGCTCGAGGCCAGCGCCGCGGCGACCGCCGCTTGCTGGGCAGAGCTCACGGCCGCGCACGTCGTGCATGGCATGGGCTTCAGCCACGATCTCATCGGGGAGACCGTCCTCGCGACGCTCCCGCGCCCCGTCGAGGCGCTGCTGCGCCGCCGGCTGGCGGTGGCGCTCGAATCGCTGGGCGCCGACCCAGCCCTCGTGGCCGAGCAGTGGCGCGGCGCAGGCGAACCGTGCATGGCAGGTCGAAAGCTGATGGATGCGGCGACGTCGTCCCGCAGCGTCTTCTTGCCGCGCGAGGCCGCGGTCTTTTACGAGCGCGCCGCCGAGGCGTTTCGCGAGGGCGGCGACATGATCGCGGCGAACGAGGTGTTCAAGATGCGCGATCGGCTCCTCCAGCGGGCGGGGGCCGTCGTCTAGTTCTAGACGGAGCATGGGGGCATCTAGGGGCGCTGCGCTGGGGCGTTGCCCCAGGCCCCACCGGGGCTGTCCGCCCCTGGACCCGGACCAGCGCAAGCGCTGGACTCGGGGTCGATGAACTGCGCGATGCGCAGTTCATCGAGCAGGCCGGGTCAAGACCGGCGAGGGCGAGCGGGGCGAACAGGACACGCGCTGGTATCCGCCGTGCACGGCACGCCGCGGGGGTGGAGCATGGCGCGGAGAGGGTGGGGCATCGCGGTTGGGCTCGTCGCGCTCGTCGCGCTCGGGGCCTGCGGCGAGGAGGATGGGAGCGAGCTGCCTCCGCGGTCGCCAGGGACCAGGCGGCCGGACGTACCGCCAGGAGCCGTCATGGGGCGCTCAGCCGGAGCGGGGGAGCGTGGAGAGCGCCTGCCTGGCAATGGCGCGGGCAATGGCAATGACGATAGCGGCGTGATCCTGTCGCCGCCACCTCGTGGGACCCCAGGCGTCGGGATCCCTGGCGCGACGCTCCCAGCGTTGCCCGGTGATCCCCCCGAGCGTCATCCACGTCGCGGGCACCCCGGGACGACGCTGCCGGTGCTGCCCCAGGACACGTTCGGGGGCGCCGCGATACCGGCGACCCCGATCGCGCGAGGTGACGGCAGCGAGCGGGACATGCTCCAGGGAATCTTGAATGCTCACGCGAGCATGCTGGCCGAGGCGGAGGCGTGCGCCGAGAGCGCGACGGAGCCGGACGTGGTGGCGGTTTGTCGATATCTCGCCGAGTCGAGGCGCGGCGAGATGGAGTGGCTGTCGTCATGGCTAGGCGAGCGGCTCGGGGGAGGTTCGCCCGGGCGGTGACGACGAGCCGTCGGCGGCGTCACCGTCAGGCATTTCACCCTCGGTGCACGAGCCGAGCAAAGAAAAACGACAACGGGTAGAGACGGCTGATCTCGATGGCCAAAGGCGCTGTCCGATGAGGCCCACTCGTCCGAAGCCGCGCGAGCTCGCCGCAGTACAGGCCGCGCTCCGACGCTTCGGCGTGGCAGTCTCCCCCCCGCTTGCGGTTTGCCCCCGATCAGCCGAGGACGCGCAGGGCGCGCTGGTAGTATACCCTCCGGCGCGCGAGCCCCCTGTATCCGCCGTTGATCCGGTACGTGATCTTCTTGAAGTCGCCCCGGTCCGCGAGCGCGTTCAGCTTGCGGCTCTTCCAGAACCACCCTGCAATGCGGAATCCCACGTCGAGGCGGGCTGCGCATTTCGGGTTTTTCTCCAGGTCGATGCCGAGCGCCTTGCCCGCGGCGCGGTAATTGCTGCGGCCCGTGATCTGGATCGGGCCACGGCCCTTGAAGCGGGGGCCGTCGCCGGGGCGGACGTTTCCGAGATCCTTGCGCCCCTCGTAAGACTTGCCGGTGCCGAGCTCCTCGAAATGGCGGAGCTCCCCACTCTCGTGCGCCAGTTGCGCGAGGAACGCGGCGATCCGCTTCTTCGTGGTGATGGCCGCCTCCTTCATGGCCTTGTTGAGGTGTGGCAAGCACGCGCGGGCCCGCCCGACAGGGAGTCGAGGCATGATGGCCCTGAGCTCGGCCAGCGTGACCCCGGCCCGCACCGCAGGCTTCTTCGCGGGCTTCTTCACGGGCGCGGCGGCGGGCTTCACCACGCCCGCCTCGGTGCCGCCCGTCGGGGCCTCGGGCTGCGATTCGATCACCAGCGTGACAGGGCCCTCTTGCTCGCTCGTCACGGTCTTGGTGCTCGCCCCCCGGCTGGAGAACGCTTTCAGCGCATGACGCCCGGGTTTTGCCATCGGCAACGAAAACGAGCCGTCCTCCGTCGAGGTCGTGGCAATCGTGGGAGCGCCCTGGCTGGAGATCGTGACCGTGACGTCGGCGAGCGGGCGCATTGCCGCGTCGACCACCTTGCCCGTGATCTCCCTGGTCGTCGTCCCGGCCTCGAGCGTCGCGCTCTCCGCCGAGCTCGCGGGAGCCGAGGCTCCCCGGGTGGGGGCCGGTAACCTGCGCCGCCGGGGCGTCGCCGCCTCCTCCGACCACCGCCGCAGGTTCTCGAGCACCTCGGCCGTGATGCGCACCCCGAAGTTCCAGCGGATGGGCCAATCGGGGCCGCTCGTGTGGATCCCGACCACGGTGCGCCTCCCGTCCGGCCGCGTAACCCATACCGGGGCGCCGCTCTGCCCGCCATACGTGTCGATGTCGTACTGGACGAGACGGGCGGAGGTGTCCCGCAGCTCCCGCGCGTGGAAGAAAATGCGGGTGGCATTCTCGCGATTCTCCGGATATCCCGCGATATTGGCGAGGATGCCCGTGAGCGCCGCATCCGAGAGCGCCTCGGGCACGAAGAAGCCTTCTTCGAGCTGGACGGGCTCGTCGAGGAGGATCGCGCCGTAATCGTACTCCCGGAAGCGGCGCATGAGCCACGCCGACACCGTTCGGAACCGGGTCGCTCTGACGGAGCCGAAGGGCCGCCGGCTCGCATCGAGCGCCGGGATCACCTCCGCGGAGACCGCCCATCCGCCCATCTTCTGGCAGTCGTACACGCAATGCCCCGCCGTGATGACGGTGCGCGAATCGATGAGCCACCCCGTACCGATGGTCGGGGCGCCATTGGTGCCGGTGAGCCGCAGCGCGCAGATGGCTCGAAACGGCTCCACGTCGGTCGGGGAGACCAGGACCCGATCATCGTCGCCGAATAGGGCGACCGGTACTGCGTGGATGACGGTCCCGGCGCCCCCATTCTCCGGCTCCATCGTGAACGTCGGCGCCGGCGTGACCGTCGGCTCCCGCAAAAGCATGGCCCCCTCCCGCGCGAACCGCTCGGGCACGAGAAACCTGTCAGGCGTCTCCTCCACGCGCCTCCCGGGCAGGCGTGACATGGGCGCGGCGGCCTCCCCCCTTGGCCGCTGGTACCCTGGCACGTACTCGATCAGGCTCGTGGGCTTCCTGGTGCCCGTCTCGGTCGCAGGGGCACACGGCCTGGGCCCGTCCTCGCTCCGGGAAATCTCGTCACCGCCGGTCACGCGGCTTCCCTCGGTGGCCACGGCTCGACGACGATTCCTGTTCATGAGAATTCCCCTTCTCTGAATTTCGTCCCCTTGTTTCTCGACCCGCCTCGAACGATATTTAGTTTCATTCAAAAGACGCGCAAGCGAGGACCTCGCCATCCATCGCAAAATGGACAGGGGGACAAACGCTGGGAGAAGACACCTCCGGTCGCGGAGGTGTGGGATATCGTGGAGCCGGAGATCATCCGGCAGATCCGCGATCTGGCGGCCCGCGACTCGGGTGCCGAGCGGATCGCGCGAGAGCTGAAGGTCGCCCGCAATACGGTGAGACGTTGTCTGCGGGGTGGCCCCGCACGGATTGACGGGCCGCACCGGGAACCCAACGAAATGCCATGAAGCTGGTTTGTCGGCCCCGAAGACCGCGAACCATGATGGGTCCGAAAGAAGGGGACGCATAGCGCGCGATACACGGAGGAGGGAAGGTCATGGCAGCAAAGCAATCAAAAAAAACCGAGTCCACGGCGGAAGCGGCGTATGAGTTCGTGACCGAGGTGCTCGAGCGGAGCGAGCTGGAGGGCCTCGAACTCGTGCTGAAAACGCGGGTCGCCGACCTCGAGAAGCTCATGCCTGGCAAATCGGTGCCGAGCGAGACGATTGTCAAGGCGATCTTCGCGCATTGCGCGGAGATCAACCAGCTGGCCAAGGAGGCCGCCGCCCGCGCCGGGAGCCACGTGGCCGCCGCCGAGGCCGGCGAGGGCGAAGATGAGGTGGCCCCTGACTTTTCTTTCCCCACCTTCGAGGCTTTCCTCGCGAACGAGGCCGCCGCCACCGAAGCTGCCCAGGAGGGCGCAACGGCCGAGGCTGGGGTCCCGCCCAAGAGCCTGGTGACAATCGTGGCCGCGAAGCTCGTCTCCGCGCTCGGCATCGAACCGGGCATGGTCACCGCAATCATCTTTGCGGTGGAGGCGGCGGACAAGAAGAACTGGCAGGCGCTACTCGGTCACCTCAAGGGGAGGCGCTTCGCGAAAGCCAAGAAGCCCTTGAAGAAGGTCCTGAACGCGATGCGCTCGAGCAAGTTCCGGAAGGCACTCGCGAAGCGGGTCGGCGCCAAGGCTGCCGCCAAGGCGGTGGCCAAGGTCGCCTCGAAGGCCGTCCCGTTCGTGGGGTGGACGAGCGTGATTGTCGGCCTCGTCTGGGCCTTCGGGCGGCAGATCCGCTGAGCCTGAAGCCCGCGCACACGAAGGCGCGCCCCCCCATACCCGGGGAGGGCGCGCCTTCGTCTGAGCATTGGTCTCATCTGGGAGCCGCCGCGCTGGGGCGTTGCCCCAGGCCCCACCGGGGCTATCCGCCCCTGGACCCGGACCAGCGCAAGCGCTGGACCCGGGGTCGATGAACTGCGCGATGCGCAGTTCATCGAACAGGCCGAGTCAAGACCGGCGACGATCCTGCCAACCGAAACAGCCGCGCTGCCCTTTCGACTGGCAACGCGGCTCAACGGGCCCGTTGGAAGAACTGCGCGGAGCGCAGTTCTTCCACCTGAGGTCCAGGGCTTGCCCTGGTTCGGGTCGAGGGGCGAACAGCCCCCGCGGGGTCCGGGGCGGCGCCCCGGCGCGGCGGCCCCAGCTCAGCGAGCTATACGCCGCCGCGCGCTGGGCGGCTGGGCTTGGACGCTTTGGCCACCTTCGCGCCGAGCTTGGCGAAGGCCGCGCGCGTCCTCGGGCCGTAGGTGCCCGTGGCTGGCACGCCGTGTTTGGCCTGGAACTTCTTCAGCGCCGCCTCGGTTCGCTCGCCGAACGTGCCCCGGTCTGCATTCACCTGGGCCTTCGTCATGTGGCCGAGCTTCACCAGCGCATTCTGGAGCTGCGTCACGGCCGCGCTCTTGACGCCGCGTTTCATGCCGGTCCCCGGGAGTGACATCCCATGCAGCGGAGCTTTCGGCGGCGCTGCCACGGTTTCGTTCGTCGTGTCCTCTCTCTCCGAGTCGAGCATGATGGTCGCGTTGCTCGTCTCGTCCCCTGCGACGGTGGTCGTGGTGGCGCCTCTGCCTCGCGGCGAAAATGCCTCCACCCCGTAACGCCCCGACCTCGTGATCGGCAGCGTGAAGGAGCCGTCCTCCGCCGAGATCGCGGCGACCTCGGGATAGGGCGCGTCGCCTGTGCTGATCGCGACGGTCGCGCCAGCGATGGGGCGTCGTTGCCGGTCGATGACCCGGCCCCTGAGCATCGTCGCCGTACGCTCCCGCGGCCGTTCCCCTGCGCTCTCCGTCGCGGGCGCCTCTTCTCTGCGCGGCGCGCGTCGCCTCCGCGGATTCGGCGTCTCCGCCCCCGCCTCCGCTGCCCATTTCGTCAGGTTGCGGAGCACTTCGGCGGTGATCCGCGTCCCCGAGTTGAACTTCACGCTGGGCGTGGTGCCGTTCGTGTGGATCGCCGCCACGATGCGCTTCCCATTCCGGAGCGTGACCCACACCGGGCTGCCGCTCTGACCGCCGAACGTATCGATGTCGTACTGGACCCGCCGCGTCCCGATGTTCTGGAGCTTTCGCGCGTGGAAGAAGAGGCGCCGGCCGAGCTCTCGATCCGAAGGGTACCCCGCGATGTTCGCGAGGACGCCCTCGAGCTCCGTGTTCGACGCCGGCATGGGCACGAAGAAGCCACTTTCGAGCCTGATGGGCTCGTCGAGCAGGATGACGCCGTAATCGTACTCCGACGACTTGTCCTTGATCCACCCCTCCGCGGCGCGGAACTTCTTCCCCACCACCGAGCCGAACGGCCTCGCGTCGGAATCGAGCGCCGGGGTGACCTCCACGGATTTCATGAAGCCCCCGAAGGCGTGGGAATAGACGCAATGCCCCGCCGTGACGACGGTACGCGGATTGATGAGCCAGCCCGTGCCGATGAAACGCTTTCCATCTGCGCTGGTCATGCGCAACGAGCAGATCGCGCGCCAGGGCAGCGCCGTCGTCGGGGTGATGAGCCGCCGATCGTCGACGCCGCCGATGATGGTCTCGGTCGCCGTGATGGGGGCCAGGTAGGCTGGGTCGAACATGGTCTCCGGCTCGGACGCGGCCTCGATCGCGACCGCGGCTTCCTCCCCCGTGTGCCTGGCGGGGCGCAGGACAGGGTCGGAGGGCGCAGCGCCCGTTTCGAGCCCGGGCTGGACCTCGGCGGCGACCCCGCTGGCGCGCCGATACCCAGGTACGAACTCCAGGACTCCCTCCAAGGGAGCGACGTTGCTCTCCTCCCCTCGCTCCTCGGCAGATTCGACGGTGGTCTCGTCCCCGTTCTCCGGGGCAGACCCGACGCACGGCCCGGAAGCGACCGGCTTTCCACGTGCGCGCGATTCTGTCTCGTCCATGTCCGCCTCGTCCATGTCTGCCTCGTCCATATCCGCCTCGTCCATATCCGCCTCGGCCATGTCCGCCTCGGCCATGTCCGCCGTTTCCGATCGTCTCGCGCCTCTCGGCGGGCTCGCGTCGTTGATGCGACCGCAGGACACGTCCACGGCCGGCTCGCCCTCGTCGAAGCGGATCGTCGTGAGCCCGTTCTTGTCGGTCCGCGCCCAGCGCAGGTCGCGCTTGGCGCGTGTCTTCTTCATGAGATCGATCGTCCTCGCGTTCGGGTGCCGCTTGCTCTTTTCGCCGGCGCATATGCCGAGCAATCGGGGATTCCCCATGAGCTCGAGGAGCTCTGCGCTGATTCCGTTGTCGCTCCCGTGATGCGACAGCTTCACGAAGTCGTAGGGAGCGTCCTTCCGGATGGCCCCGAGGATCTTCTTCATCCCAGCGAGCACCGTGGGGTCCGTGGTTTGCGGATCCGCGAGCTGCATATCCCCGGTGAACAGGAGCTTCTTGCCTTGATATGCGAAGGTCAGCACCGAGCTCTGGAGGTTCACGAACTTCGATACGCGGGGAATTCCCGCCTCCTCGACCTCCCCGGCCTCCTCGTCCTCGGAGGCGAAACGCGAGGCGAACCTGCGGTAAACCTCGAGCTCACGCGCCTCTTTGGCCTCGTCGGTCTCCTCGTCGGGGCTCCCGGTGCTCTCGGCCGCGAGCACTTTCTCGATTTCGACGCTCATCGTCTCCAGACCCCCGGAGATGCCCTCCGCGCAGGCGGCGACGTGTTTTCGGGTCGGGCCGAGGAGCTTCAGGGAAACCCCGCCGCGCGCGAGCGCCTCCACGAGCGGCCGGACCGCGGGGTCGTCGCTCCCCAAAAACGGAATGACCCGCGTTCCTTTGCGGGCCAGCGTATTCAGCATCTCGCGGTACTCGTCGTCCATGCGCTGCGCCTCTTCGAGGAACGCGCTCTCCTCGCCGGCGTCGTCGAACTCTTGCGGCTCCTCGCGCAGGGCCGCCGCGATCCGGAGCGCGGAGGGCGATACCTCCGGCGCCGCGCGTTCCCTGCCCACGTTGCCCCAGCCGAGCTCCGGATGCGCCACGAGCGCCCATTCGGCGACGAGGTGCCCGTCGCGCACGAGCCGCGGCAGGCACCCGATGTGATCCTGATGCGCATGAGAGACGATGAGAAGGGTCACCACGGATGCGCGACCTCGCTGCGGCAGGAGCGGCTTGATCTGCTCCTGAATCGAGCGGTGTCCGTCTTTCCGCCGGTGATTGGCGGGGTGGGCCCCGTCGATCATGATAGAGGTGTCGCCGAAGCGGCAGAGCACTGCATCGCCGTAGGGTTGTTCCCCAACGTCGAGCAACGTGAGCGTGAACGGCGCCTCGGCGGAAAGGGCGCGGCGCGCCTCGGTCCCGCCCGCATCCTCGGGTTTTTTACGGCCCATGGTCATACCTCCAGGTCAAACACATCGGGCGCTCGTAGCGTCGCCGCGAAATGCCCCTCGCTCATTTCATTGGCGAGCCTGCCCGACGCCGCAAGGACCTACCGCGTGGCGACCGTGTTCGTGCCCGAGCCGTTGCCACGTGAAACCCAGACACCATATTGACAGAGGGGGTGGACCATGGGCGGGTACGAGGAGGGCATTGGTCTCTTCTTGGGCTGGGGCCGCCGCGCCGGGGCTCTGCCCCGGACCCCGCGGGGGCTATCCGCCCCTCGACCCGGACCAGGCACGGCCTGGACCGAAGGTGGAAGAACTGCGCTCCGCGCAGTTCTTCCAACGGGCCGCGTTGCCAGTCGAAAGGGCAGCGCGGCTGTCTTGATGGGAGGGGGCGCTCGCGGGACCCGAGCCATGGGCGCGGCGGCGCCAATCCAAGCGCTAGATCCGAGCTGGGTCATGGGGCGCGGCGACGCGAGGTCCCGCGCCACGTCGTAGCCCTCCGCAACCGGGCACGTGCGGATCCGTCGCCTCCGCGCCCTCGGCAACCGCGTCGTCCACGCCATCGCAAACCGCGTCCTGGCCCTTCCCCTCGCGCGTCCTCATCCTGCTTCGTCCACGAGGGCGTGCGCCCCTCTGGGCGTACTCTCGCTCATCGCGCACGAGTACATGCGCCCCCCGGGCGTCCTCACCCTGCTCCGTTCGCGAGGACGTGCGCCCCTCCGGGCGTGATCACGCTCGTCGCGCGTGAGGACGTGCGCCTCCCCGGTCGTCCTCTCCCTCTCTGGGGACGAGCTCGTGCGCCTCCCCGGGCGTGCTCACGCGCATCGCGCACGAAGACGTGCGCCCCTCCGGGCGTGCTCACGCGCATCGCGCACGAAGACGTGCGCCTCCCCGGGCGTGCTCACGCGCATCGCGCACGAAGACGTGCGCCTCCCCAGGCGTGCTCATGCTCATCGCGCGCGAGCACGAGCGACCCACCGCGCCTGTTCACCCTCTCTGTTCGCGAGGACGTGCCCCCCCTCGCGCGTGCTCACACTCCGCGCGGCCGCCCACAGAGCAAGATTCCGCCGATGACAGCATTCGGCCCCTGCTTATCTTGCGGCCCTCACCCCAAGACGCCCGCTCCTTCCATGAGGGTGCGGCCATGGAGGTTTTCGTGAACGACAAGATTGCTCCCTATATGGGCCCCACCATCATCGACGTGACCAGCATCCGTCCGAAGCTCGTGGACGTCGCCAATGGCACGCTTTCGGGCGCGCGGCGCCAGAAGCCCGGTTTTCCGGAGGTCTTCGACGAACTTTCGAAGGCCCTCCCGCAGTACGGCGAGACCCTCGGCATTCACGCCGGGATCTGGGAGAAGCTCGTCGACAAGACCGTCACGCTCGAGGAGATCCGAGCGCTCAAGAAGGATGTCCTCAAGCTCGCCGAGGTCCTCGAGGAGAGCGAGATCTACTACGAGGACGCGCGTGAGTCCGACATCAGCCGCATCGGCGGTTTCCTCGACGCCACCATTCAGCACGGCGACCCGTCCGTGCAGGCCGCCTTCAACAAGACCCTGACGTACCGCGCCCAGTACGCGAAAAAGGCCGCCGAGACGCGCCGCAAGAACAAGCAAGCCCGCCTCGAGACGAACGCCGAGACCAGCACGGAGCCCAGCGCCCCGAACCCCGCCTGAGGTCGAAGCCGCTGCGCTGGGGCGTTTCGTTGGAGCGTCAGGGGCCTAGGATCTTCGTGAGAAAGCCGCCCCAGCCGGAGTTGGTCGGCTGCGCGGCGTGATGGACGGGGAAATTCGCGGAACTCGTCCAACCAGCCACGACGGCGCTTCCATGACCATCGACGGCGACGCCGAACGAATAATCGGTGCCGCTCCCGCCCAAATACGTCGCGTACGCTGCCGCCGATCCCGAAACATTCAGCTCCATCAAGAATCCGTCGGTAGAGCCGCCGTAAGACTTCTGAAGCGCATTCGCCGTCACCGGGAAGCTGGGCGAGACCGTCATCCCCGTGACGTACGCCCTTCCGCTGCTGCTCACGGCGATGCGGGGGAGGTCGTACCCGCTCTGGCCGCTCCCCACCCAGGTGGAGTACGAAATGGCGCTGCCAGGCTCGTTGATCTTCGTCACGAATACGTCGAATTCATCGGCAGGTCCGCTCTTGACGCGACGGAACGCGCCCGGCGTCGTGGGGAAGTTGGTGGACCTCGAAATCCCAACCACGTATGCATTGTAAGCGCTGTCCACCGCGATTCCGTACCCGGCGTCGGTCGTGCTGCCTCCGAGCAGGGTCGAATAATAAGGCGCCGACCCGCTCGGGATCAGCTCGGTGACGAAAACATCCGAATCATACGAGGGGTTACCGTAGATCCTCTGATATGCGCCGGGCGTCGTCGGGAAGGGGAGCCCGACGCCGTTCGGCGGAGGATCCGTGCGCCCGACGATGTATGCATAACCGGCCGCATCGACGGCGATGTCCATGGCGTCCTCGGAGCCACTACCTCCGAGGTACGTCGAGTACACGAGGCTCGAGCCCGACACATTCAGCTTCGTGACGAATGCATCCATGTCCCCGCGGCGCGTTTGCTGCATTGCCCCGGGCGTCACAGGAAAATCGACCGAAAGCGTACTACCTGTCACGTAAGCATTTCCAGCGGGATCCACGGCGAGTCCGTACGGCCGGTCTTCACCGCTGCCGCCAAACCTGCTGTAGTAGGCGAGCGCATTGCCCGCGGCATTGAGCTTCGCGACGAGGATCGTCTGCGTCGAGCCGTACGAATTGGTCTTCGCGAGCACGTACACGCATCCCGCGCTGTCCACCACCATATCCCGGACATCCTCATTGCCGGGGCCGCCGAATGTCGCCGTCCACAAGAGCGCGCCGCTGGCGTTGTATTTGGCGACAAAGATATCGATGTTGGTGGTACCGCTGATCGTCGTCGTGCCCGCCACGTACACGTTCCCCGCCGGGTCCACCGCCGGCGTGCCGCCCCAGATGCTTCCCGTTCCTCCGAAGAACGTCGAGAAACCCAGCGAGGTGAGCGCCTCCGTCGCCTCGGCGACGTTCTCCTCGTCGTCCACGACGTCGGAGCCGCCGCTCGCCTCGACCTCCTCCCACTCCTCGACGACCATCTCGTCCACGGGCGCGCAACCCAGCATCGCCGGCGCGAGGCCGGCCAAACAGAGCCCTGCAGCCGTCCATCGGCCCGTCGTCATCATCGCTTTGCCCAAGGTATGCGCAGTCTTCATCGTGTGCCTCCGGTGTCGGAGGCAGCATCAGCAGGACCCGGGCCAACGCTCGGGCGGCGGGAATGACGCGTAAAAGCTCGAGCGGGTTTGGCCGTGGAGGGCGGCTGACGCGTCAATCGCGCGCGGGTACCGCCAACGGGACCGCTGACGTGCCAACCGACTCGCTGGAAGAACTGCGCATCGCGCAGTTCTTCCACCCTCGGTCCAGGCCGTGCCTGGTCCGGGTGCAGGGGCGGATAGCCCCTGCCGGGGTCCGGGGCAGAGCCCCGGCGAAGCGCCGCCGCTCCCTCAGTGCGCGACGTGCCCGAATGCAAACGCGAGCATATCGACCCCCTGCTCCACGCGGCTCTTCACCATATCGGCACCCCCGTGACCCGCGTGCTTCTCCACGCGCATCAACACCGGCTGATTGCCCGCCTGCGCCGCTTGCAATGCCGCCGTCGTCTTCCACGCGTGCAGCGGATGCACGCGATCATCCGCGTCCGCCGACAGCATCAGGAACGCCGGGTACTTCGTCCCTGGCTTCACGTTGTGATACGGCGAATACGCGAACAGCGCCTTGAACAGCGCCTCCTCCTTGGGGGATCCGTACTCGGCGACCCACGTCTTCCCGTCGCCGAACAGCGGATACCGGATCATGTCGAGCACTGGCACCGCGCAGAGCACCGCGCTGAACAGATCCGGCCGCTGATTCGCCACCGCGCCCACGAGTAGCCCGCCGTTCGAGCCGCCGTACGCGACCAGCCGATCCGTCGACGTCAGCTTCTCCTTCACCAGCCACTCGGCTGCGGCGATGAAATCGTCGAACACGTTCTGCTTCTTCGTCAGCATCCCGCCGCGGTGCCATTCCTCGCCGTACTCCGCGCCGCCACGCAGATTCGGCACGGCAAGGCCGCCGCCATTCTCCAGCCACGTGTAGTACATCGGCGAGAACGCCGGCGTCTTGCTGATGTTGAAGCCGCCGTAGCCCGTCAGCAGGAACGGCGTCGTCCCGTTCTTCGGGGCGTCCTTCTTCCGGACGACGAACATCGACACCTGCGTGCCGTCCTTCGACGGGTAGAAGACCTGCTCGATCGCGTACGGAGCCGGATCGACCGGCGCCTTGAGCGCGTACCAGAGCTTGCTCTCGCCCGACTTGACGCTCGCCTCGAAGATCGACGTCGGGTACGTGAACGACGTGAACACGTAGTGGGCGCGATCCTCGTCCGGCTCGCCGAAGAGACCGCTCGTCGTGCCGAGCCCCGGCATCTTGATCGCGTGCACCTTCTTGCCCGCCGTCGTCCACACCTCGATCTCGCTCGACGCCTTGCGCAGGTACGTGAGCGCCAGGTGCCCGCCGACGATCTCCGCCGCTTCGAGCACCGCGTCCTTCGACTCGGGCACGATCACCTTCCACTGATCGCGCGCCGGTTTGGCCGGGTCGACGGCGAACACGCGACCGCGCGGCGAGCCCTCCGTGGTGCGGAGGTAAATCACGTCCTTGTGGGCGAAGGCGCTCATCGAGCCCTCGTAACCCTTCACGAGATCGACCCACGCCGCGCCCTTCTTGCGCAGGTCGAGGAACTTGATGCCGTTCACGTTGCCGCCGTGCAGCACGTTCACCACGAGGAAATGACCGTCCCGCGAGAGCCGCGCTTCGAGCTCCGTCTCGGGATCGCCGTTCTTCGGCAGCACGAGCGTGTCCGTGTCCGCCTTCTTGCCGAGCTCATGGAAGCGCACCTCGGAGTAGCCGGGCAGCTCGGAGGCCGGGATCTTCGGGTCGACGGGGACCGAGACGTAGTAAAAACCGTCGCTCTTCGGGGTCCAGAGCGGGTAGGCGTACTCGGCGCCCGGGATCGTGTCGATCGCGCTGTCCTTGCCCGTCGTGACGTCGCGCAGGCGCATCTGGCCCGCGTCCGCGTTGTTCGGGTGCACGACGTACGCGACCCATTTGCCGTCGTACGAGGGGACCCACGCGCCGAGCGAGGTCGATCCATCGGCGCTGAGCGAGGCGACGTCGATCAAGACCTTCTGCTCGCCCTTCTCACCCTCGCGCCAGTAGATCGTCTTCTTCTCCTTGTCCGCGGGCTTGTGCGACCAGAACGAACGTTTCCCGCGCTGGATCGGCGGGCTCATCGATTCGAGGTACGAGAGCGCGCGGAGCTTCTCGGCGAACGCCTCTCGCTTCGGCAGCTTCGCGAGCTCGGCGCGCGCGAGGTCGTCCTGCGCCTTCACCCACGCTTGAACCTCGGGCGAACGTTCGTCCTCGAGCCACCGGTAAGGATCGGCGACCTTGACGCCGAAGAACGTGTCCGACGCGTCGATTTTCCGTGTCGCGGGGTAGGGGAACGCGGGCTTTGGCGCGGATACGTCGGGCTTGGCTTCGGCGGCCTCCGTCGTCTTTGCGGGCGGGGGCGGGGGGATGTCGCCGCCTCCTTCCGGGGCCGGCGGCGCGCCGGCGCAGGCGGCGAGGAGCACGGGGAGGACGGCGAGCGAGGAGGTGCGCGAGAGGTTCATCGGCGCGCATGATGCTCACGCGTCACGAGGGTTTTCAAGGGCCCGAACCCGTGGCACACTCGCCGGGGTTCGGGGTGCAGCTCGGCTTGCCCGAGCGGAACCCCGAGCGTCGAGTGGTTTTCCGTCGAGGGAGGTGCTCGTGCGAACGTGGCTGTTTTCTCTCTTCGCGCTCGTGGTTCCTCTGGGGTGTGCGGCTCCGCCGAACTTCCCCTCGCAAGAGGAGCTTTACGACGAACCCCGGGATTTCAATCGCTTCGCGGTCTTCAGCCAAGGACGCGAGGTGATCGGCGGCCAGGTGGACCCGGGCGGCGTGCTCGGGCTCGACGTGAACCTCGGCCGCTACACCGATCCGGACGATCACGCGCTCCGCGGGAAAGTCTACGGGCGGCTCGTCGACATGCGCGTCGAGGGGGATCGCGTGAGCGGGTTCGCGTCGTCGCTCCCGTTCGAGCTCACGGTCACGCGCGAGCCGCGGGTGACCACGGCGCGTGGGCTCGTCTACGGCAGGAACGTCGAGGTCGCGATGAGCGACGAGCGCGCGCACGTGGTGCTCGACCGTTGTGAGCTCGACCTCGGGCGACGCGGACAGGTGTACGTGGGGAAGAAGCGTTGTGACGGGCGCTGGCAGCCGGAGGAGGTGGAGCTCCAGGTCGGCCACGGGTTCGCCTCGTGGAGCGATGCGGAGCGTCTCTCCGCACTCTCCTTGATGCTCTTCGTCGACTGATCGCGGTCCTTCACGATCGCCTTGACGAACAGCGCCTTCCGGGACTCTACTCTGCCCCGACCATGAAAGGCACCTCGCTCGTCTACAGCTCGCACGACCGATCCGACCTGATCCACGATCACTTCATCGTGCAGCGAGCGCTGCGCGGCGAGAACAACCGGCGGATCCTGTTCCTCCCGATGTCCGAGACCCCGCAGAACGGGAGCGAGTACGAACGTCAGGAGTTCGCCTGGGGCAACTTCCGCTACTTCTTCAGCTTCTACGATCGGTTCGGCCTCGAGTACCTGCCTTTCTACTGGAACAGCGGGCTCGGCGCCGAGGACGTCGAGACGTTCTGGCATTACCTGTGGTCGTCGGAGGTCGTGATCCTCGGCGGCGGGCACAGCGTGACGGGCCTGCACCGCTACAAGGATCTCGGGGCGCGCTGGAGCGGCGAGCCCGGCAAGTTCGGGCGGATCCTGCACGAGCGCAAGGCGCGGGGCCTGCTCACGGTGGGCTTCTCGGCGGGCGCCGATCAGCTCTGCGAGCACATCTTCCGGCGCACGTACGACGACTACACGGACACGAAGGGTTTCGGCCTGGTGCGCAAGTCGATGATCACGCTGCACCACGACTCGAGCCGCAACGGCGATCTCTGGGACGCGGCGCGGCGCTTCGGCGACTACCGTGTCTTCGGCCTGCCGAACGACGCGGGCCTGAACGTCGACTGGGGCGTCTTGCCCTCGGGCAACATCTGGCAGATCTACGAGTTCGTCGTGGACCGGACGTGGGACATCCCGTCGGATCAGTTCCACATCCGCACGCGCCAGGGCGCGCTCATCGATCACTTCGATCCGCACGGGCGGCACTGGGCGTTCGACAACGGCGATCACCTCGTGCGGATCCAGTCGCCCGACGGCCGCTTCGACGAGTCGTGGATGACGGCGGGCGGCTCGCTCCTGCACTACGGCACGCGTCGGCCGAGCCGGTTCTCGAGCATCTCGGAGATCCTCGCCTCGCATTGACCCGGCCCGTCCTCCCGCTCCTCTGCGCGCTCGCGGCCGGTTGCGGCGGCCCGAAGGCCGAGGCCGTGCCCGACGCGGGCGCAGAGGCAGGAGCGGACGCGGACGCGGCAGCAGCAGCGGATGCAGGAGCGGACGCGGCAGCGGTCGCCGCAGCGGTAGCGGACACGGACGTCGAGCCGCCCCGCCTCGGCTCCATCGGCTACACCACCTTCATCTACCAGGATCGCTCGCGAAAGCGCCGGATCGGCGACGTTCGTCCGGGGACGACGGTCATCCTCCAGAGCGACGAGCCCGTGGAGGTGCCGCCCTCGCAGCTCGGCGGCTGCAAGAGCGGCCGCTTTTACCCCGTCGCGCCTCGCGGCTTCATCTGCGAGGACGAGACCATCACCCGGAACCTCGACGATCCACGCTTCCGCGCGCTCGCGCTCGCCGCCCCGCGTGATGGCTCGCGGCCCTACGACTACGCGTTTTCCACGCGGGCGCCAATGTACGGCCGGATCCCCACGTCGAGCGAGCAAGCCCGGACCGAGCGACGCCTGCGGCCCGTGGCGGATCTCGCCCGGGTCCGCCGCTCGATGGATGGGCACGAGGATCTCGCCGAGCTCACGCCCACTCCGGCGCGTGATCCCATTCCCGAGTTTCTGCTCGGCGGAAAGGAAGCGCCCGTGCCCGCGGGACGGCGCGGCGGCCTCGTGCGCAAGGAGATCCCGCATGGATCCATGCTTTCCTTCGCGCATGCCTTCGACGTCGAGGGACGCACGTTCCTGCTCTCGCCCGATCTGACCCTCGTCCCCGCCGATCGCATGCGCCGCTTCCGCCCGAGCGCGTTCCGCGGCGTCGCCGTCGGCAGCTCGAATCCATTACCGATCGGCTGGTTCCGCAAGGCGGCACGGACGAAGTACAAGCGGGAGGAGAGCGGCGCGTTCGTCGTGACGGGCGAGAGCTGGGCGCCGCGCACGTCCGTGCGGTTGTCGGGGAAATCGATCACGCACGACGGGGATCTCTTCTGGGAGACGCTCGAGCCCGGGCCGACGTATGCGCGGGCGCGGGACATTTCGGTCGTCGCCGAGCCGGACGAGTGGCCCCGGATGGTGGGGGCCGACGAGAAATGGATCGACGTGTCGCTCTCGCGCGGGACGATGACGCTGTTCGAGGGGCGCCGCGCGGTGTATTCGACGCTGATGTCGCCGGGCGCGGGCGGGGTGACGGCGTCGCCGAAGGCGACCACGGAGGAGCTCGTCCGCGGGGCGTTCACGCCGCTCGGGAGTTATCGCATTGCCGTGAAATACCGGGCGGCGCAGCTCACGGACGAGGCGACGGCGGATCCGTCGTCGTTCTGGATCGCGGACGTGCCGTGGGTGCAATACTTCCGCAATCCCTTCGCGATTCACGCGGCGTACTGGCACGAGGATTTCGGCACGCCGAAGAGCGGCGGCTGCATCAACCTGTCGCCCGAAGACGCGTCGATCGTGTTCGCCTGGACCGACCCGCCCGTCCCCGAGGGCTGGTCGAGCGCGGACGCGCGACCGAGCGAGCCGGGGACGTGGGTCGTGATTCGGAAGTGAGGATACCGAGCGCCCACGTCCGAGCGGCTTGGCCCGTTCCGGTGGCACGCGACCGCGCTCCGCGCGGCGGGTGGACCGGGTTGGGGTCACAATCGAATGGCGTGCCCAGGAGCGAGCTTGTCACCATGGTGGCCGTGCAGTATCAAATCGACGATGACGGCTGCCATTTGCAGTCGGGCAGAGCCCGCGCGCTATGGGGAATGTCCTCCGACGGAGGACCTCGCCCCTTACCCAGGGGCCCTCGTCGGTATCGTCCAGGATTTATCGCTCGCCCGCGATATGCCGACGATCATGGAGATCGTCCGGAAGGCGGCGAGGGAGCTCACCGGCGCCGACGGAGCGACGTTCGTCCTGCGCGACGGCGACCTCTGCTACTACGCGGAGGAGAACGCCATCGCCCCGCTCTGGAAAGGCCGGCGATTCCCGATGTCCGCGTGCATCAGCGGCTGGGCGATGATCCACCGCGAGGCCGTCGCAGTCGAGGACATCTATGATGATCCCCGCATTCCTGTGGACGCTTATCGGCCGACGTTCGTGCAGAGCCTGTGCATGGTGCCCATCCGGACGAAGGCGCCCATCGGCGCGATCGGTAATTACTGGGCGTCTCGGCACCACGCGACGCCGTGCGAGCTCGCGCACCTGCAGGCGCTCGCCGATAGCACCTCGGTGGCGGTGGAGAATGTCGAGGTCTACGCCGAGCTGGAGAAGCGCGTCCAGGACCGGACGCGCGAGCTCGAAGCGAGGAGCCGCGAGCTCGCCGCGGAGCACGCGGCGCTCCTCGAGCTTCAGCGGCAGAAGGAGGAGCTGAGCGCGCTCGTCGTGCACGATCTCAAGAGCCCCGCCGCCGCGATCGCGCTCGCGGCGGCAGTACAGCTACGGAGCGCCGACCTGAACCCCGCCGAGCGGCGCCGCTGGAGCGCCGTGTTCTCCTCCGCGGAGAGAATCATCCGCACGGCGGCCAACGTGCTCGACATCGCCCAGAGCCAGGACGGCAGGCTCGTGCCGCGATACGCCGATGTCGAGCTTTGTGGGTTGCTCGCCGAGATCCGTGACGTCGTCTTGCCCATCGCCGAGAAACACGAGCAGACCATCGAGCTGTCTTGTGACGTGCCCGCGGGCGCGCTTCGGGCCGATCGGGATCTCCTCGGGCGCACGCTGCATAACTTCGTCGACAATGCCCTTCGGTACAGTCCCACGAGGAGCACGGTGCGCATCGAGGCGCGCGCGGACGCCGCGTGGGTGACGGTCGCCGTCTGCGACGAGGGCCCCGGGGTCCCGGTCGAGATGCGCGAACGCATTTTCGACCGGTACGTGCGGCTCGAAGGCAATGGCCGCAGCGGTTGGGGGCTCGGGCTCTCGTTCTGCAAACTGGCCGTCGAGGCGCACGGCGGGGCGAGCTGGATCGAGGACAACACGCCGAAGGGGAGCCGGTTCTGCTTCAGGCTCCCGACCACTTTGGTCCAGGGCACGCTGATGACGTGATGCCGAGCCGTCCCGGGACCCGATTGCAATGCATCAGGGTTCGTACGCGCCGAGCGTGCACTGGGCCGGATTACGGGGTTTGCCCCGCTGATCGGTGGCCGGGCAACCTGCGCCCGCGCCGATCGCCGGGCTCCCGGCCTGCGGAGCGATCGTCCGCGTCGGGCCGCCATTGTCGGCGAGGTCGCCGAGGAGCGGGTCGGCGCGGGTGATGCCGGGCGTGCAATCCATGTCGTCTTTCTTGCCGTTCGGCCACTGGAGGTTGTTTTGCCCGGTGCCGGGCGGCTGGGCGTAGGCGTTGCCGGTGCAATTGAGGGGCGTGTACTCGTTGTCCGCGTCGTTGCTGATGATGGTATTGAGGATCTCGAGCTTCGTGACGTTGGAGATGCCCGAGGCGAACTGCGCGGCGTTTCCGGCGATCGTGCAGTTCGTCAGCTTGCCGGTGGTATTGTCGCCGATGATGAGGCCGCCGCCGATGCCGCGCGTGGTGAAATCGGCGCGGGGGTAGGTCTTGTTGCCGGTGATGGTGACGTTCGTGAGGTCCGCGATCGCGGGGGTCGCGCCGTGGCCGAGGATCCAGAGGCCGGCGAAGCCCTCGGATTGGTTGTTCGAGATGGTCGACGCGGTCAGGGTGACGTGCGTGCCCTGGATGTAGAGGCCTCCGGCGCTGCTCGACATTCCCTCGGCGCCTTCGTGATCCTCGATGGAGTTGCCGTCGAACGTCGAGCGATCGATCGTCGTCGGCTCGGTTTCGTACCCCGTGCGGAAGAGCGCGCCGCCGAAGGCGCGGCCCTGGTTGTTCTTCACGATCACGCCGCAGAGCGAGAGCGTGCGGCCCTTGCCATCCATGCTGATCGCGCCGCCATTGCCGCCGCGTCCGGCCTGCTGGCCATTCGGATCGATGTAATTGGCGCCATAGCCCGTGGCCTGGTTGCCCTCGATCGTGCTGTTCGCGAGGACGATGGCCGCGCCGAGCGCGCCGATGGCCCCGCCGTTCGCGGCGCGGTTGCCCGAGAAGTGGCTGCCGCTCACGGTGAGCGTGCCCAGGCCGATGCTGTAAATGGCGCCGCCCGCGACGTCGGGGCCCTCCAGGGCGGCCTCGTTGTCCAGAAAAACGCAGTCGACGACGTTGACGTTGCCGCCGACGTGGTAGATGGCGCCGCCGCCGCCGTCGGTGTCGGTGCCGAGGGGAATGGTCGTGCCCGAGGCTTTGCCGTCCCGGAGCGTGAGGCGCTGCACGGTGAGGGTCGGGCTCGTGGCCTCGAAGTTTTTCGTGTCCATCTCGAAAATGCGGGTCTTCTTGCCGCCGCTCAAGGTGACCCGGCCGCCGCCGTCGACGACGGTGTCGGCTTTGATCGTCTTTGCCGTGCCGAGCGTGATGGTGACGGGATCGGGGCCGCAATCGAAGACGACGACGCCGCCGTTCGCGAGCGCCGCGTCGAGCGCCGCTTCGGTGCAGCTCGCGGCCGTCCCTGTGCCGACGACGGCAGCGGGTTTGGAGACGTCGGCGAGCTGGTTCGGCGGGTCGCAGACGGCCGAGGCGCTGCCGCCGCCGCTTCCGCCGCTGCCGCCGCCACCGCTTCCGCCACTGCCGCCGCTTCCGCCGCTGCCGCCACTGCCGCTGCCGGTGTTGCCACCACTTCCATTCTCGCCTTCATTGCCTCCGCAGGCGGCGAGGAGCGTGGTGCAGGTGAGCGTGACGAGGGCGATGGCCGAAAAGAAAGATCGCATGGTGGACCTCCGCGGTTTCCGTCCATCCTTACGCGAGTCGCGCGGCGGCATGAAGATGTTCTCACGATGGATGCGAGCCTTCGCGTCACGCGTGGTATGAAGCGCCCGTGAACGCCCACGCTGCCGCGCGCCGGCTCCTCGTTCGTGCAACGTTCGTCGTCTCGTCGCTCCTCGTCGCCTCGTGCGGCGAGAGCGCGAAGCCCCCGGAGGTGCCGGCGGCCGCGTCTTCGCCCGCCGCGCTGCCCGCGCTCGCGCGCGTACCCGCGACGTGGCGCTTCGATCTGAAGGCCGCGCCCGCGTCGGGGCGGGACGGCATGGTCACGAGCGACGCGGCGGATGCGACGCGTGTGGGCGTGGCGATCCTCGAGAAGGGCGGGAATGCGGTCGACGCGGCGGTGGGCGTGGCGTTCGCGCTCGCCGTGGTATTTCCGCAGGCGGGAAATGTCGGCGGCGGGGGATTCATGGTCGTGCGGCCGGAGAAGGGGGAGGCGCGCGCGCTCGATTTCCGCGAGACCGCGCCGGCCAAGGCGACGCGGGAGATGTTCTTCGGGAAAAAGGACGCGTCGCTCGTCGGTCACCTCGCCGCCGGGGTGCCAGGCGCGGTGGCCGGGCTTTGGGAGGCGCATCGTGCGCATGGAAAACTCCCGTGGAAGGAGCTTTTGGCGCCCGCAATCCGGCTCGCCGAGGAGGGGTTCGTCGTGGACGAGGGGCTCGCCGAGATCATCCGGGATCGCGCGGAGGATCTCGCGCGGTTTCCGGTTTCGGCGGCGATGTTTTTGCCCGGAGGAAAGCCGCTCGCCGTGGGGGCGGTCCTGAAGAACCCGGATCTCGCGCGGGTACTATCGCGTATCGCGGAGCGCGGGGCGCCCGGGTTTTACGAGGGCGAGACGGCAAAACTGCTCGTCGAGGAAATGAAGGCGGGCGGGGGGATCGTGACGGCGGAGGATCTCGCGGCATATCGGCCAGTTTGGCGGACGCCGGTCGAGATGGCCTATCGCGGGCACAAGGTCTTCGCAATGCCGCCGCCCTCGTCGGGCGGGCTCGTGCTCGCGTTCATGCTCGGCGTGCTCGAGGGGTACGATCTGGGGAAGATGGGATTTCTTTCGCCCGAGGCGCTGCACGTGACGGTGGAGACGTCCCGCCGAGCATTCGCAAAGAGAAACCATTTCCTCGGGGATCCCGCATTCGTGCCAATTCCCACGAGCGAATTCCTCTCGGCCGAGGCGATCAAGGCGGCGCGCGCGTCGATCGATCCGGCCCGCGCGACGCCTTCATCCGAGGTCGGGTCCGGGCGCGGAGGCGCGAACGAGAAAAAACACACGACCCATTTCTCGATCGTGGATCGAAGCGGCGCAGCCGTGGCGCTGACGACGACGATCAACACGTCACTCGGCGCAGCCGTGGTCGTGCGAGGCGGCGGATTTCTCTTGAACAACGAGATGGACGATTTCGCGACCGAGCCCGGAAAGCCAAACGTCTTCGGCCTCGTGCAGGGAGAGGCGAACGCAGTCGCGCCAGGCAAGCGGATGCTCTCGTCGATGACGCCGACGATCGTGGTCGCGCCAGACGGCGCCGTGCGAATCGTGACGGGCGCAGCCGGCGGGCCGACGATCATCTCGGCAGCACTCGCAGTGATCACGAACGTGCTCGATCACGGAATGGGCGCAACCGCAGCGGTAGGCGCGCCGCGCGTGCATCACCAGCATCTGCCAGATCAAATTTTCATGGAGGAAGGCGGGGTGCCAGAAGACGTGTTGCGAGCACTCGGCGCGCGCGGGCACGAGTTCGAAGCGTGGGGCGCAATCGCAGACGCGCCGTCAATCGTGCGGGCGCCGGGCGGCGTGTGGGCAGGGGCGGCCGAGCCACGCAACAAGAGCGGTCTCGCGCTGGGGCGTTGATGGCGTAGCGCCGGGGTTTCACCCCGGACCCCGACCAGGGGTTGTCCACCCCTGGACCCGGACCAGCGCAAGCGCTGGACTCGGGGTCGAGGAACTGCGCGATGCGCAGTTCCTCGAACGGGTCAGGCCAAGACCAACCACCACCCCGCCTGCACGTTCCTGGTCTTGCCACCGGCCTGCTGGAAGAACTGCGCATCGCGCAGTTCTTCCACAAAAGGTCCAGCGCTTGCGCTGGTCCGGGTCGAGGGGCGGACAGCCCCCGCGGGGTCCGGGGCAGCGCCCCGGCGCAGCGGCTCGCGATGAGACCCGATTCAGTCGAGGTTGCCCTCGGTTGCGATCTTGAACCACGATCGCGTGGGGGTCTTCTCCTCGCGCGTGACGAAATCGGCGATCTTCGCGAGGACGGTGGCCGTGCGGTGGCCTTCCATCTGCTTCGGGTGCTTCTTGCCCTGGTCGAGGTAGCACCGCAGGAAGAGCGCGTCGTCCGTGCGCGGGAGCGCGGCGACGTTGCGGATCCATTTGGTCCAGGTCGGCGGTTCGAGCAGGTATTGCTCGACGTTCGATACGTAAAACGTGCTCACGCGGAGATCGTTTTTCTGGAGGAATGCGGCGATGGCGGGGAATGCGCCGTCGCCTGTGAAATCGCCGACGACGGGGACGACGCGGCCCTCGCGCTCCATCGCCTGGACGAACCGGAAGGCCTCGTCCGTCGCGAGGAATCCGCGCTTCTTGCCCGCAGGATCTGCCGCGCCGAGGAGCTCGCGTAGCGAGGGGTATTTGCGACCGGAGTTTTCTTTGAGCTCGAACCGGAGGTCGAGCTGTTTGTCGAAGAACACCTGCGTCATCTGCGCGAGCGAGCGCTTGTCCTTGTCCGTGAGCGTGACGCCGTAGACCTCCTGCATGCGCTTCATGGCCCGATCGACGGTCGTGGCGAAGAGCTTCGGATCGGGGGCCTTCGCCTCGGCGTGCTTCAGGACGGCGTCGACGTCGGCGTTCGCGGGCGGGGCCGTGGCTGCGTCGTAGGGCCGGCCGACGAGCAGCGCGAGGAAATGGGAGCGGCTCTCGGCCTCCTCGAAGAGAAATCGATAATAAAGGTGCTGGAGGAGGTTGTCGCGGCGGATGTCGACGATGAACGCGAGGCGCGGGCGGGTGAGCGCGAGATACGTAAAATTCTGCTCGGGCCCGACGCCGATGTAGACGCCCCCCGCGGGCCGCGCCGCGAGCGCGTCGGCGGTCTGGAGATACGACGTCTCGTTCGAGATGAGGTTGTCCGAGATGAAGTCGCCCCCCGGCTCGGAGAGGGAGCGTACGAGCTCACCGAAGGGGCCGTACGCAGGAGCGACGGGGGCGGAGGCAGGGACGACGGCGGATGCGGAGGCGGGGGCGGAGGCGCGCGTGGATGCGGAGGCGGACGGGGCCGCGGAGGCGGCGGGTTCGTGCTTGGGCGGGTCGCACGCGGCGGCGAGGAGGAGGGCGAGGAGTGGGGCGAGGCGGGGGAGCAGGCGCGGGGTTTTGGGGGCCATGGCGAGCGGGAACGCCTCGACGGGCGGGCGTCGTCCAGGGCGTCGAGGGTCCGATGGAACCGCGCGGGATGTCAAGGCGTCGAGGGGCGGCCGTGCTGTGGATCTTGGCCGCGTGCCCACATTGTGCCATGGATGCCAGCGCTGCCATGAAGAAGCCCCGACGCCGCCGCTTCTCGATGATCCGTGACTTTCAGGTCGCGGATTTCTTGACCCTCGGCAATGGATTCGCCGGCACCGGGTCGATGCTGGCGACGATGAAGTACGTGGCCTCGGGCGACGTGACGTTCCTCCGGCTCGCGTTCGGCCTGCTCCCGGTCGCGCTGTTCTGCGATTTCCTCGACGGGCGTGTGGCGCGGGCGCGGCGCGAGGTGTCGATGCTCGGGCAAGAGCTCGACTCGCTCGCGGATCTCGTCTCGTTCGGCGTGGCCCCGGCCGCGCTCGCGTTCGGGCTCGGGATGCGCGGGGGCTGGGACGCGATCGCGCTCGTGTATTTCGTGGCCTGCGGCATCAGCCGGCTCGCGCGGTACAACGCGACGGCGAGCCAGCTCGCCGACGAGGGCGGGAAGGTGAAGTATTACGAGGGGACGCCGATCCCGACGAGCCTCGTGCTCGTGGCGCTCTTCGGCGCGCTCGCGGCGAACGGGCGCATCGGCGCGGCGCTGCCGGGCGGGGCGATCGAGCTCGGGCCGTGGGAGCTGCATCCGATCGTTTTGCTGTTCGTGGTGAGCGGGAGCGCGATGATATCGAAGACGCTGCGCATTCCGAAGCCCTGAACCCGTGATGCCCGATCAACTGTTCAGGGACAAGTTTTCAGCAGGCGAATTCCGGACAAGTTTTCAGCGATAGAATCTGTCCGGAACTTCTTCGATCGAAAGTTTTGCCGAGCTCGATCCCCCATTGTAATTGCTGGGGTATCCACATGCTCGAGCGCGCGATTCGAACGCTCCCCACCCCGGCCGCAGTTCCCCTTCCGTCCGTCCGTCCCGGGCCCCTCAAGGCCCGTGGAAAGCCGCGTCCGGACATTCGTGAAATCGAGCCGGGGACGGCGAAACCCTTCATCAAGTGGGTGGGCGGAAAACGGCAGCTCCTCCACGAGCTCGATCCGCGCATTCCGTCGCGCTTCAATACGTACCACGAGCCCTTCGTCGGGGGCGGCGCGCTCTTCTTCCACCTCATGCCCGAGCGCGCCGAGCTCAGCGATACGAACGAGCGGCTCGTGCGCACGTACATCGGCGTGCGCGACGCCGTCGAGGACGTCATCGATCTGCTCGCGTCCTATCCCCACGATCGCGATTTCTTCATGAAGATGCGCTCGAGCGACATCGACACGAAGACCGACGTGGAGGTGGCCGCCTGGTTCATTTACCTGAACCGCACGGGGTTCAACGGGCTCTACCGGGTGAACCGGCAAAACCAGTACAACGTGCCGTTCGGCGATTACCAGAACCCCACGATCTGCGACGCGGAGAACCTGCGCGCCTGCTCGCGGGCCCTGAAGCACGCCTCGATCCGCGTCGCCTCGTTCGAGGACGTCGCCGCGCGGGCGCGGCCGGGGGATTTCGTGTATTTCGATCCGCCCTACGTGCCGCTGTCGGCGTCGTCGAGCTTCACGTCCTACACGAGCGGCGGGTTCGGGATGCGCGAGCAGCAGAGGCTCCGCGACGTGGCGCGCGACCTCAAGGAGCGCGGCGTGCGCGTGCTCCTGTCGAATTCGTCCGCGCCCGAGGTGTATTCGCTCTACGGGGACGGCTTCGAGCTCGCCGCCGTGGGGGCGTCGCGCGCCATCAACTGCAAGGCCGCGGGGCGCGGACGGATTCAAGAGCTCATCATCCGGTGAAACGGCCGGGAGCGTCTCTTCGGAGGGCTCCCGTTCGCGGATCACGCGTCCGATGAACCGCGCATGCGCGCCGTTCTCCCGCACCACCGTCCAGGCACCCTCGTGCTTTCTGCGTCCCAGTGGGAAACGATCGAGGCGCTCCGCGAAGGCGCGCCGGTGACCGACGAGGCGCTCGACGCCCTGTATCCCGCGGATATTCGCGAGCTCTCGTCACGGTTCTGGACGCCCGTCTCCGTCGCGGTGCACGCGGCCAAGCTCTGCGCGCCGGAGGGGCGGGCGCGCGTGCTCGACGTGGGCGCGGGCGTGGGGAAATTCTGCCTCGTCGGCGCGCTCGTGACGGAGAGCATTTTCGTGGGCATCGAGCACAGGCGGGCGCTCGTGGACGTGGGTCGCGAGGTGCTCGCCGCCGTGGGCGCGAGGAACGCGCGGCTCGTGCACGGGACGATCGAGGACATCGATTTCTCGTATTTCGACGCGCTCTATTTTTACAACCCGTTCGAGGAGAACCTGGTCGCGCCGTCGTGGCAGATGGACGGCGATGTGCCGCTCTCGCTGGAGCGGTTCCAGGAGGACGTGGCGCGGATCGAGGCCGCGCTGGAAGCGGCGCCGCCCGGAATGCGGGTCGTGACGTACCAGGGGTTCGGCGGGAAGATGCCGCCCGATTACGAGATCGTGGAGGAGGACCCCGAAGGCGCGCCGCGCCTCCGGCTGTGGGTGAAGCAGGAGCACCGGCCCCACAGGATTCCGCAGGGAACGCGTCGATAGAGGTTTCAGCGGCTCCAGAACGCAACGACGTCGTCCGGCGTCTCGCGGTTCTTCAGGACGGAGAGCGAATCTCCGTCATACCCGAGCACGAGCGGCAGGCCGCGGCTGCAATGGCGCGACCACATGCCGAGCGTGTAGGCGCCGACGTCGTGGATGACGACGAAATCGCCCGGATCGACGCGGGGGAGGGCGAGGCCCTTGGCGAGGACGTCGCCCGAGAAGCAAAGCGGGCCGACGATGGTGACGGGCTCCGTCGGGCCGGCCTTGGGTCGACCGTCCGCGTCGAGGAGCGCGATCTCGTGGTACCATTCGTCCGGGCGATAGGCGCGGCGGGCCAGGAGATCGGCGCCGAGGTGGATGACGGCGAGGCGCTCGTCGCCGGCCTGCTTGACGTATTCGACGCGGCTCGCCGCCCAGCCGGCCGTCGCATGGATCGCCCGGCCAAACTCCGTCACGAGCCCGAGATCGCCGGCAAAGAGCCCAGGAATCCTTGCTTTTAATGCGTCGACATAGGCGGAGAGCGGGATCGCGACGTCGCCCGGGCGATAGGCGACGGGCAGGCCGCCGCCGAGATCGAAGGTGCGGATGCGGCCCGCGCCGACGCGGCGCTCGATGTCCTCGCGGAGCGAATGGACCCGAGCGACGCCCTCGACGAGCGTTTCGAGCGGCATGCCCTGCGAGCCCACGTGCACGTGCAGCGCGGACAGGAACGGGTGCGTCTCGAACGCGGCGAGGATCTCGTCCCGACGTTCGATCGGGACGCCGAACTTGGAGGAGCGCGTGGCGACGCTGGTGAGCGCGATCGAGCCGCCGCCGACCTGGGGATTGACGCGGAGGCCGATGGGCGGCGGCCGGGTGGTTCCAAGCGCCAACGCGACCCGATCGAGTTCGTCGAAATTGTCGACGTTGAGATGGACGCCGAGCGCGAGGGCCGAGGCGATCTCGTCGCGGGTCTTCGCGGGGGAGTCGAAGACGATGCGCGATGCCGGGCAGCCAGCCGCGATCGCGAGGCGGACTTCCTCGAAGGAGGCGGCTTCGAGGCCCGCGCCTGCAGAGACGAGCGCGCGGAGGATCTCGACGACGGGGTTCGCCTTGATCGCGACGGCGTGCAGCGTGCCCGCGGGGAAACGCGCTTCGAGCTCGACAAAGCGCGCGCGGACGCGGCCGAGGTCGTGGAAGAGGGCGGCAGGCGTGCCCTCGCGGAAGAAGCCCTCGGCGAGGGCGCGCCGGAGCACGGTGGAGGCGTCTTCCAGGCGGGTACGCTCGATCCAGCGACTCATCGGGCTCGTGGTAGCCGTGGGGCCCACCACGTCAAGCGGCGCTTGCCGGTTGCAGGGAGGACGCGGGCACTGTATCGACCGACCATGACCGCTCTGCCCGAAGGGTTCCTCGCCGCCGTCACCCGCGATTTCCCAGCCGATTTTCTCTCGGTCGACCCTTCCGACCTGGCCACCTTCGGGCGCGACTGGACGAAGGTGCACGAGCCGCGTCCCGCAGCCGTGGCGTTGCCTCGCACGACGAACGAGGTGTCGCGTCTGCTCGAGCTTTGTACGGCGTTTCAAGTGCCGATCGTGCCCTCGGGCGGGCGGACGGGGCTCGCAGCGGGCGCGGTGGCGGCGCATGGCGAGGTGGTGGTGTCGCTGTCGCGCATGCGGCGGATGAGCCCGGTGGACGTGCTCGGCGCGACGGTGCGCGTGCAAGCCGGCGCGGTGACGGAGGAGGTGCACCGGCACGTGGGCGAGCATGGTTTGACCTGGCCGGTGGATTTCGCGTCGAAGGGGTCGAGCCAGGTGGGCGGGAACATCGCGACGAACGCGGGCGGCGTGAAGGTGATCCGCTACGGGCTGACGCGGCAGTGGGTGCTCGGGCTCGAGGTGGTGCTCGCGAGCGGCGAGGTGCTCGAGCTCGGCGGCGCGCTGGAGAAGAACAACACGGGGATCGATCTGCGGCAGCTCTTCATCGGGAGCGAGGGGACGCTCGGAATCATCACGGAGGCGACGCTGAAGCTGACGCGGCTGCCAGGCAAGCTCGACGTGCTCCTGTTCGCCGTGCCAAACCTCGCGGGTGTGCTCGCGCTGTTCAAGGAGGCGCGGACGGGGCCGTTCGTGATCACGGCATACGAGTTTTTCACGGAAAAGTGCATGGCGCGCGTGCGGCGGCACCGGAGCGTGCGCGAGCCGCTCGCGGCGCCGAGCGAGTATTACGTGCTGCTCGAGGTGGAGCGGGCCGAGCCGGAGGCGCTCGAAGCGTGGATCGGGTCGCTGTTCGAGCGCGGCGTGGTGACGGACGGGACGCTCGCGCAACACGCCGGCGAGGCAGCCGCGATCTGGGCGCTGCGCGAGGGGATCAGCGAGAGTCTGAGCGCGACGGGGATGCCCCACAAGAACGACATCGCCCTGCCAATCCAGGAGCTCGAAGGCTTCTGCGCGGAGCTCGAGAGCGTGTTCGATGCGCGTTATCCCGGCTGGGAGATCGCGCTGTTCGGGCACATCGGCGACGGAAACCTGCACGTGAACGTGATGAAGCCCGACGCGATGGAGAAAGCAGCGTTCCTCGCGCGCACGCACGAGGCAGATCACACGATGTTCGAGCTCGTCCGGAAATATCGAGGCTCCATCTCGGCAGAGCACGGGATCGGGCTCCTCAAGAAGGATTACCTCGGCTATTCGCGATCAGGGACCGAGATCGAGATCATGCGCGCGATCAAGCGGGTGCTCGATCCGCAGGGGATCATGAATCCAGGGAAGGTGTTTTAGCGTCTCGTCTGGAGGCCGATTCGCTGGGGCTTTGCCCCAGGCCCCACCGGGGCTGTCCGCCCCTGGACCCGGACCAGCGCAAGCGCTGGACCCGGGGTCGATGAACTGCGCGATGCGCAGTTCATCGACCAGGCCGTGGCAAGACCAGCTACGACTCTGCCAACGAAGACAGCCGCGCTGCCATTTCGATCGGCAGCGCGGTCTCACGGGCCCGTGGGAAGAACTGCGCATCGCGCAGTTCTTCCCCCCTCGGTCCAGGCCGTGCCTGGTCCGGGTGCAGGGGCGGATAGCCCCTGCCGGGGTCCGGGGCGGCGCCCCGGCTCCACGGTTCAATACACGACGCGCGTCCGGATGTTCGAGGGCAAGGCCTGGATGCGGCGGCTCACCTCGGCGGAGACGTCCTGCTCGAGGTCCATGATGAGGTAACCAATCGCGCCCTCGGTTGCGAGGAACTGGCTGTCGATGTTTGCGTTGAGATCGGCGACGACGCGGTTCACGTCGCGGAGCACGCCGGGCTCGTTCCTGTGCACGTTCAGGATGCGGTGCGTGCCCTTCACCGGCGGCAGCTCGACCTGCGGGAAGTTCACCGAGCCCGTCGTCGCCCCCATCGCCGCGAATTTGCCGAGCACCGCTGCGACCTCGCGCCCGATGGCCTCCTGCGCCTCCTCCGTCGAGCCGCCGATGTGCGGCGTGAGCAGGACGTTCGAAAGGCTCTGGAGATCGGTCTTGAACTGGTCCGTGTTCGACTCGGGCTCCTCCGGGTAGACGTCGATCGCCGCCCCTGCGAGGTGCCCGCTCTCGAGCGACGCGACGAGCGCCGCGATGTCCACGACGGTGCCGCGGCTCGCGTTGAGGAGGTAGCTGCCCTTGCGCATCTTCGCGAGCTCGGCCGCGCCGATCATGTTGCGCGTCTCCGGGGTCTCGGGGACGTGCAGCGAGACGAAGTCGGACTCGGCGAGCAGAGCCGCGAGCGAGGGGACCGAGCGGTTGTTGCCCATCGGCAGGCGCGCGGCGATGTCGTGGTAGAGCACGCGCATGCCGACGGCCTCCGCGAGCACGCCGAGCTGACGGCCGATGTGCCCGTAGCCGATGATGCCGAGGACCTTGCCGCGGACCTCGTAGCATTGCGCGGCGACCTTCTTCCACACGCCGGCGTGCACCTCGCGCGAGCGGTCGCCGAGCTGGCGGGCGAGGACGATGATCTCGCCGATCATGAGCTCGGCGACGCTGCGCGTGTTGCTGAACGGCGCGTTGAAGACGGGGACGCCGCGGGCGTTGGCGGCGACGAGGTCGACCTGGTTCGTGCCGATGCAGAAGCAGCCGACGGAGAGCAGGTCGCGCGCGTTCTCGAGGACACGGGCCGTGATCCGGGTCTTGCTGCGGATGCCGAGGAGCTGCACGCCCGGCAGGGCCGCGATGAGCTCGTCTTCCTTGAGCGCGCTGCTCTTCCGGGTGATGGCGTAGGTGCGCCCCTCGGCGAAGGCGTGGAAGGTCTCCGTGGCGCTCGGGTGGATGTTCTCGAGCAGGAGGACCTGGATCGTGTCGCGGGGGAGCTCGGCCGGGGCAGGCATGGTCATGGCGCGTCCTCGTTCGGGGGCGCCTTCTCTACCCCATGGGCGGGCGCAGGCCAGCCGGAAAACCGTCCGACCTCGGACGGACGTTCACGCCGTGTCTTTTGCCTCGACGCGACGTTTGCACGACGTGCATAGAAACTGGTAAGGAAATAGCCATGCAACGTGTCGTTCTCTTCTCGGCCGCGACGGCCGCGATCTTTGTCGCCTGCGCGGCTCCTCCGCGTTTCCAGGACATGCGCACACCGTCCGGCGAGTTCTGCACGGACATGCCCATCTTCGCGGGCAAGACCCAGCCCGACAGGGAGTTCCACCGCCTGGAGCCGGTGCAAAGCGAGCCCGGGGCGCGCACCGAGCCCGAGCGCCTGCGGTCGCTCCGCAAGGCCGCGTGCATGGCCGGCGGCGACGCCGTGATCGAGGCGATCGAGGAGGAGATTCGCCTGCCCGACGCCTCGTACGGCAAGGTCGCCACGGGGACGGCGATTGTCTGGATCCGGCGCGAAGGCGTCTCGTCCAAGCCGCTCGATCTCGGCGCTCATTCCTCGGAGGACAAGGGCGCCGAGCCAGTGCCGGCTGCGGATCCGAACCCGCCGAAGGAGGCGACGCCGCTGAACACGTCGGCCGAGGTCAAGTCGCCGACGGCGCCGCCGACCGCGGCCGCGACCACGCCGCCCACGCCCACGGCCGCGGCGACGACCACGCCGGCGCCCACGCCCACGACGGCGACGACGTCGACGACGAAGACGAAGACCACGACGAAGACCACGACGAAGAAGTAGCCCGCCGCGAGGCGTTTCGAGACGAGGTCGCGCGCGAGTCCTCCACGAGGGAGGATCGCCCGCGGCCTCGTTTCGTTTGTGCACCAAAGAAAATCGCGGCGGCCGCGGGGACGCGGCGCGCGATGCGTGAGGATGTAGGGGAGGGCGGGGGAGGCGCGGGCCTCGCTCCGTTCGTCGGAGCGAGGCCTCGGGGATCAGCGCGGCGCGGTGGGCTTCGCGGGCGCGGGTGCGGCACCGGGCTTCGGCGCGGCGGGCGCAGGCGCGGCGCCGGGCTTCGGCGTGGTGGGCGCGGGCGCGGCGCCGGGCTTGGGTTTGTCCTTGCCTTCAGCGGGTTTGTCCTCGGCCGGTTTGTCCGCGCCTTCCTCCTTCGGCGTCTCGGGCTGCAGTTGCTCGCCGGAGCGCGGGAGGGTGCTGCCAGGAAGGGTCGGATCCTTCTTGTCGAGCACGCCGTTCCCCTTCGGCAGAATGCCGCCGCTCGGCAAGGTGCTGCCGCCATTCAGCACGCCGTTGCCGTTGATCACGCCCTCTCCGTCGAGCTGCTTGTCGCCCGGCGAGAGGACCGTGTCGCCGCCGCCCACGGCCGCGCCGGGCGCGCTGCCCTGGCCCTTGATGCGGAAGACGACGCGGCGGTTCGTCGCGGTCATGAACTTGCAGTCTTCCGTGAGCTCCTCGTCCTTCCCGAGGCACTGCGAGTCGTCGTAGATGGGTTTGGTGTGACCGTACCCCTTCGCCGTGACGCGCGAGGGATCGATCCCCTTCTGGATCATGTACTCCCGGACGCTCTCGACGCGGCGCTGCGAGAGGTTGTGGTTGTACACGTCGCCCGCGCGCGCGTCCGTGTGGCCCTCGATCTCGACCGAGCGGATCTCGGGGTTGTCCCTGAGGACCGTGACGACCGCGTCGAGCACCTTCTTCGAATCGTCGAGGATGATGTCCTTGTCCGTCGCGAAGTGGACCTGATCGAGGATGACGATCTCGTCGTTCTTGACGTACGCGCCGGGACAACCGCCCCGGCCGCCCGCGATCATCGGGCACTTGTCGTCGCGATCGGGGACGCCGTCCTTGTCGGAGTCCGAGTCCGGGCAGCCCATGTTCTGCGGGACGCCGGGCAGCTCGGGGCAATGATCAAACTCTTCGATCAGACCGTCGTGATCGGGATCCGCGCTGTCGATCTGCTTCAGGCGATCGATCTCCTGCTGCTCGCGCGACTTCGAAGGCTGCCACGTGAGGCCCGCGAACGCGCGGAAGACGGGCGCGCCGAACCCGCAGTTCGCGCCGAACGTGCCGCCGACCGTGAGCCCGAAGCCGCTCGCCCACTGCCAGCGCATCGCCATGAGCGCCTCGGCCGGGACCTGCGAGGGGCTGTCGGGGAACTTCACGAGCGAGACAGAGCCGTACACGCCGCCGAGCACGGACCAACCCCAGCGCTGCACGACGTACATCTCCGCGCCGATGCCGAAGTTCGCCATGTCGCCGACCTTCGTCCCGGCAAACTGTCGGTCGGGCCGGAACCAGATGCCGGTGTTTGCCGTGACGAGCAGGCCGAAGTTGAAGCGGTAATCCGCGACGAGGCCCATGCCGCCGGAGACGGCGCCGTCGCCGGCGAACGCGTCCTGATCGCCCGTGGGCAGGTTCAAGTTGCCCGTGACCGCCATGCCGAAGCCCTCTTTGATCTGGGCTTTGCGGTTCAGATACGGGATCGCAATCTTGGTGTTGAAACGAAGATCGCCGAGCGCGCTCGGCGAGATCTCACCCTCGGTGCCGAGCGGTCTCAGGTTGTCGGACATCTGCCAGGCGACGAACGGCATCGCCATCGTGATGTCGAAGACGTCGAAGAAGCCGATGCCCGCGAGGCCCGTGACCTGGAGGCGCGCGCCGACGGCGCGGATCTCCTGGCCCGTCGTGATCGCCGCGACGGCGAGCGGATCGAGGCCGATGTCCGTGTAGATGCCGAACGTCGGCGAGAGGTGCCCGACGACCTCGGACTTCTGGATCATCACGAGATCGCGCGGCGCCGCGGAGGGGCGGAAGGTCTGCGCGTCGAAGCGGCCTTCCTCGGCGGCTTCTGCGGCGAGAGGCGCCGCGGCGAGCGTCGCGAGCGAGAGCAAGAATGAGATGGATCGCTTCACGGCTCACCTCGGGAGATGGAACGGAGGCGGCGGCGGCCGAGCAGGCCAAGGACGGAGAGGACGAGCAATGCGGCTCCGGGCGCGCCACCGCCGTGTCGGCCGGGCCTTGCGGAGCATATCGTGGCCAGCGTACCACCGCAATCGACGCCGTCGGGCATGGGGCCGAGCGCGCACTCCTTCGCCGTCTCGGCCTCGTTCCAGCGGCAGTGGTCGCTGCCGAGGCAGTCGACATTGGTCTTGCACGAGGGCGTGCACGTGTTCGTGGAGAGGTTGCAGGTGCCGCCGCAGGGGCAGTGCGAGTCGGCGTAACAAGCGACGCAGCTATCGCCGTTGCAATGAGGCGTGTCGGCGGCGCACGTGATCATGCAGCCCGCGGTGACCGAGCAGGTGTGGGTCGTCGTGTCGCAGCTCGAGCCCTCGCCGCATTGCGAGTCCTCGACGCAGCGCACGCACGCCGCGACGGCCGCGTTCTGGCCGTAGCAGAAGGGCGTGTCGCCGCCGCAGCTGTCGCAGCGCATGCCGCACCGTTTGTCGCGGGTGCAGGGGGTGCAGGTGCCGCTCAAGCAGAAGGCGCCTTCGCCGCAATCCATGTCGTGACGGCACTCGGCGCACGCGGTGCCGACGGGGCCGGGCAAGCAGAAGGGATACCGCGGCTGGGCCGTGCCGTTGACGACGATGGTCTCGAGCGCGGTGCAGTTGACGCAGCCGTCGCCGCAACACGTCGGCATGTTGTTCTCGGGGAGCGTGCCCTGGCAGCGGCCGACGGAGAGGTTGCAGATGCCGCCGCCGCACTCGGCGTCGGTCGTGCACTCGACGCAGCTCGGGTCGCCGTTCGGCTCGAGCGGGGCGCACTTCATCTGCTGGCCGTTCGCGCCGTCCGGACAGCAGTTGCAGGAGGCGCCGGCGCACTCGGCGCTCGTCGAGCAAGGCTCACACTTGTTCTCGACGCACGCCGCGCCCTTGGGGCAGTCGGAGCTGTCGTTGCACTCGTCGCAAGTCTTCGTGTCGGGGTTGCAGGTGAAGCCGTTCGCGCAGTCCTCGTCGGTCTGGCAGGCGCCGCACTGGAGGGTGCCGTTGATGTTCACGCAGTAGGGCGTATCGCTGCCGCAGGGCGAGCAGCTCGGGCCGCAGAGCTTGTCCGTGTCGCAGGGGGCGCAGAGCGCGGCCGAGTTGCAGTATTGCCCCGGTTCGCAGCCGTTGTTGCCTCCCTGGTCGGCGAACTCGCGCCTGCACTGCTTGCAGACGCCGAGGTCGGGGTACGAGGGGCTGCCGCTCAGCGTCTGGAAAAACGCGGTCGAGGGGAAGGGCGTGAAGCCCAAATCGTTCAGCTTGGTGATCGGCGGAACGTTCGCTTCTCGCTCGAAGTCCACGAAATCCCCGACGAAGTAGGACATCTCGAGCGCGGCGTGTTCGGTGAGCTGGACGTAGAGGATCTCGATCGGGTAGAGGCCGGCTTTCTGGAAGGTGACCTGGTTCGTCAAACGCCAGGTGGCCGCGCCGAGCTCGGGCGGGCGCGTGACGACGTTGTAGACGCCCTTGTTCCTGTCGTAGATGGTGAGGCTGACGGCGTCATCCGAGTAAAACCCGAAGTGAATGGGCTGGTTGACCCAATTCGTCGGGACGTTGAGGTAGCCACGCATGCGGCTGCCGAACCTCGTCGAGGTGTCGTTCACGAAGAAGTCGCAGCCGCCGGTCTTGCAGCCCTGATCGAGCGCGATGTCGATGAAGTCGCCGTAGCTCAGCGCCTGGTTCGCGGCGTTGTTGTTGGACAGGTCGAGCAGCGTGCGGATGACGTGCTCCGTGCGATCGACGGCGTGGGCCTCGATGAACGCATTGACGTCGCCCGTGTAGTTGGCGAAACCGCCGAACTCCTGGACGCTCGTCGCGATCGCCGAGGCCGCGCAGAGGCCCGTTCCAGAGCCGTCGAGTGGGTCCGACACGCCTTCTGGGATCGTGACCGGCTCGGCGCTCGCGACCCGAGGAGCCATCGCGGCGAGGAGGGCGACTGAAGCAAGGATGATTCGTCTGAGTTCCATGGCACCGTCGGCCTTCGCGCCGCACTCCGCGGCACTGCCGCGGACACTACCATGGACCGCGTGATCCAGACAAGATCGCGGGCTCACCCGAGGCCCCGCGGACGGCCGCGGGATCACGCACCGTCGTCGTCGGATTCTTGCGCGTCAGAACCACTCCGGTCGTACGCGTGCGTATGAATCTTCGCCGGAGCGGCAGAGCTGCGCGAGGTAGCCGACGCGCGGGAGCTCGGTGCGAATCCAGTACTGGGCCGCCGAGGTGATGCCCTCGTAGAAATCGTGATCCTGCGGTCGAGCCGCGTGGCTTTTTTGCGCGGTGGCCGCGAGGCGGAGCCACGTCCAGCCGATGACCATGGTGGAGGCGAGGTCGAGGTAATCGGCGCTGTGCAGGAGCATGCCTCGGACGTCGCCTTGCGCGCCGAGGGCGCCGAGGTGGAGCGTGACCTGCCGCATGGCCATCGCCGCGCCCTCGACGCGCTGGACGAGATCGGGGGTCACGCCCGCGTCCCGCGCGCCGTCGCAGGTGGCCGCGATCTCTTCGAGCAGCGCGCAGAACGCCGCGCCGCCCGCGGCCGTGACCTTGCGGCCGAGGAGGTCGAGCGACTGGATGCCCGTCGTGCCCTCGTGGATGCTGTTGAGCTTCTGATCGCGGAGCCACGCCTCGGGCAGGTACTCGCTCGTGTAGCCATAACCGCCGAGGACCTGCACGGCGAGCGCGTTGGCCTCGAAGCCACGCTCGGCCGGGAAGCTCTTGGCGATGGGCGTGAGCAGGTCGAGGAGCATGGCGGCGCGCGCGCGGGAGGGTTCTTCCTGGGCATGCTCGGCGAGGTCGGAGAGGCGCGCGGTGAGGCCGAGGAGGGCGAGGCTGCCCCACGTGATGGCCTTCTGGCGGAGGAGCATGCGGCGGACGTCGGCGTGCTCGATGATGGGGATCTGCGGCGCGCGCGGGTCCTTGTCGCCGAGCTTGCGGCCCTGCGGACGGGTCTTGGCGTATTCGAGCGACTCGTGGAACGCGACCGAAGCCGTGGCGGCGCCATTCATGCCGACCATGAGCCGGGCCTCGTTCATCATCTGGAACATGTACGAAATGCCGCGGTGAGGCTCGCCGACGAGATATCCGTGGCAATCGCCGGCCTCGCCGAAATTGAGCGCGAGGCTCGGCAGACCGCGCCAGCCGATCTTGTGGATCACGCCCGCGACCTCGACGTCGTTCGGGACGAGCGCGCCCCGCTCGGAGCGGAGCTTGGGGATCGCGAAGAGGCTGACGCCTTTGATGCCGGGCGGCGCGCCGTCGATGCGGGCGAGCGTCAAGTGGACGATGTTCTCGGTGAGGTCGTGATCGCCGCCCGAGATGAAAATCTTCGAGCCCTTGATGAGGTAATGGCCGCCCTCCGCGGGCGTGGCGCGGGTCTCGACGTCGCTCAAGCTGCTGCCGGCCTGGGGCTCGGTGAGGGCCATGGTGCCGGTCCACTCGCCCCGATAAAGGGGGCCCATGAAGCGCTCCTTGAGCTCGTCCGATCCGAAGGATTCGAGGAGGCGCGCCGCGCCCGTGGTGAGGCCGAGATAGCCGTACGCCGAGAGGTTCGCCGCCATGAGATAACTCGTGGCGAGGGTGGCGACGGTGAGCGGGAGCCTCTGGCCATACGCCTCGGGTGGGCGCGTGGCCGAGAGGACGCCGAGCTCGACGAGGCGCGGATAGATGTCGTGCATGGCGCGGTGGACGCTCACGCGGCCCTTTTCGAGGCGCGGCGGGGCCTCGTCCATCGGCTTGTAGGCCGGGAAGAGGAGCTCGCGCGCGAGCCTGCGCGCCGTGCCGAGGTAGATGCCCACGGTCTCGCGCGTGTGCTCGGCGAAATCGGGGAGGGCGAGCAAGCCTTCGAGGTCGAGCACCTCGAAGAGGAGGAAGTCGACGAATCGATCGCTGACGAGGGGGTTCGTGGACGTGGAGGTCGCAGGCATCGCGCGACGCACGTGATGTCAGCGACGAAGGGGCGTCAAGGGTGCGGAGCGTAGGCGGACGCGGTCGCCGCGGCGGCGCGCGGGGCGAGCGACGTGGGCACGATGAACGAGGGATCGATCGGCGTGCCATTCACGAGCATTTTGAACGCAGCGTAACGCGGGGCGCGCGACTCCCAGAGCGTGAAGCCGAGGGAGGCATGCCGGAGGTCCTGCACCCACGTCGCGATGTGCGCGTCCCAGCTCGGGCCGAAGCTCGGGAGCGCGCGCGAGAGGCGGTCGAACTCGGTGATGGCCTCGTCGTGATCGCGGATGATGTGGCGCACGGCCTCCATCATGGAGAGCCCGTGCTCCTCGCGGAGCGCGAGGATGACGTTGACGTAGCCCGAAGCCCAGTCCTTGCCGAGGCTCCAGATGTCGTTGCCGAGGCCGACAATCTTGCCGGAGAGGGTCTTCAAGGCGATCGCGGTCTCGTGCGCGTGGAAGTCGGGCGGGAGCTCGATGCCGCGCGCGTATTCGAGGAGGTAGCCCGTCGCGGCCATTCCGATGGTGTCGATGCGCGAGCGGAGGGCCTCTTCGTACGAGACGCGGGCGAGCCCCGCGCGGCGCTGCTTCGAGGTGCGCGCTTCTTTCAGCGCCGCCGTGCTCCAGGTGTCCATGCCCTCGCAGAGGGTCTCCATCCAGCCGGGGCTCATCGTCTCGGCGAGCTCGCGGAGCAGAGCCGACCACGTGGCGCCGAAGAGGGTCGTGACGCCGGAGGCGCTCGGCTCGAGGACGGCCGGGCCGCGGAAGGGGAAGGTGCGCTCGCGGCCCTCGACGTCGACGTCGTCCCAGAGCAGCCAGAGCGAGAGGTACTTGGCGAGGAGCAAGAGCTCGCGCGGCTCCGCGAGCGGGAACGGCATCCCGGCGTAATCGGCCGGCGCGAAGGTGCGGACGATCCAGATCGAGCGCTCGCCGAAGCCGAGCTCGCGGAACCACGCGAGCGTCTCGTCTTCGATCCGCGCTGCGTGCACGTTCACGAGCGGATCCGGCCACCAGTGGCGCGGGATCCCGAGCGCGAGGTCGGGCGCGCGTGGCGCCGTGATCTCTCTGGCAGGGCAAACCGTGATGATCTCGTCGGGCCGTTCCTTGGCTGCAAGCATGACCGCTCCCTTGAAAAGCGCTCAAGCGCTGCGCTGCATCAGCTCTTTACGTTTGACCTCTGCGAGCCAGGCGCGCGCGTCCATTTCGTGCTCGAAGAACTTGATCTGGCCACGCAGACCCACGTGGAGCAATCGAATGGCCTTCGTGATCATCGAGACGACCACGCGGAGATGGAAGTCGGCGCCGAACACGGCGGTGGCCCGCGGGTTCAGGGCCAGCATGCCGCCAACGGCGTGGCGCCGGACGAGCTCCGTCACCTGTCCCGTACGAGACAGATCCACGAGCAAATCGACATGCTTTCGATGTCGCACCGTCTCCTCGAGCGCCGCGTTCATCCGCGCGACGACGTCGGCATCGAGGTCCCCGACATACGTCACGAAGCATGTGTTCGGCGGCTCGAAGCACATCCGGCTCGAACCAATGTCGTATCGAATCCCTTGTTCCTGCGTGGCTTGAAACACGTGAGAGCCTTTCGACAACCAGGCAAAGCGTCTAGGTCGCCCACCCCCGCGGTGCACGCGGCATGCCGGGTAGCGTGGTCGATCAGGACACCAGGAAATCGACAGACGGACGGGAAATTCTGGGTGAGGCGATTGCCGCCGTGCATGCATTGCATGCGAGCAGGGTTCCGTCGCCGAGCATGGGTACGGCATGCACACCCCATCCAGCCGCGACGTCCCGAAGAGACGGGCATTTTCGGGCATTTGGGGTTCGTCCCCGGAGCGACGTCCCGGTTGCAAGCGCATTTCGAGATGCGGCGGAGACGTCGGGACGAATTCACCAATCGGAGGGCGGCGCGACGTTCAGAACGTCCACTGCAGCGCGCCGCCGCGCGGAGAGATGAACACCTTCGGGCGCGCCCACGACGGTTCATCCGGCACCTTTCGCCCGCCGACCGCGGCGATCGGGATGCCGATCAACATGCCGAGGCCGCCGCCGATGAGCAGGCCGAGCGAGGCAGAACGTTTTTCGGCGGCGGGGCAGTTGGTGCATTCGGTCTCCGGGAGATCCGCCCGGATCACGAGCCCCGTGACGATGCCGAGCAGGCCCACGCCGGCGAGAATCGTCCCCACATAAAACGCTGCCGGGCTCGCCATTTTCGTCGGACCTTCGGGGAGCTCCCTCTGCTCGACCGTGTATGTCGTGGGCCCCGGGCGCGGGGGCGGCGGCGCAGGCGGCGGCGGCGGGAGATCCTCGGCGGTGTCGCTGGGCACCCAGCCCGGTGGTTCATCGGCGCGCGCGGCCGGCGAGGCGAGAGAGACGAGGGCAAAAGCAAGGGGAAGGGGTAAGAGATTTCGGCGCATACCACGAAGGTACCGAGCGCCGGTGCGGACGCAATGCGAGCGCCGTTTCTAGACGTCGCACCACGCCTTCCAGAGGTCGAGGAGCCGCGTGTGCAGCGGGACGGCCTCGAGGAAGGTGCGAGCGTACGCCGGATCCGGGATGCGCGCGGCGCGGGAAAGGAGCTCGGCGCGGGCGTCTTCGATCGCTTCGCGGGCCTCGCCGTGCTTGCCGGCGGCCCAGAGCGCCTCGGCCCGCGTGAGCAGGATGCGCGCGTGGGCGCTCGTGTGTTTCATGCCGATCTCGGCCGTCCTCGCGAGCGCACTTCGGTTGAGCTCGAGGGCGCTCTCGGGGCGGCCCTCGGCGAGCTCGACCGCGGCGTGGCCCGCGAGCGACCAGATCTGCCCGAGCGGGAGGATCTCGACGATGGGCGCGACAGCCGTGAGGAGACGCCGAACCGCGTCGAGGTCGCCGCGACGCAGGTGCGCTTCGAGGACGAAGTACTGCACGCTCACGCCGATCACGCCCTCGCTGTGCGCGGCGGCCGCGTCCGCGACGGCCGTGCCGAGCGTGATGGCCTCTTCGAGCCGGCCGCGTTCGAGCAAGAGCGCGGCGCGAAAGCAGCCGGCGAGGAGCGCGGAGACGCTGTCGGCCGGCGCGGCCGCGAGGGCGAGATCGAACTCGCGTTCGGCCTCGTCGTATGCGCCGAGCAGGACGAGGTCGAGGCCCACGTGGGCGCGGAGCAGCGGCAAGAAGCGGCGATCGTCCGAGACCATGAAGTTCGCGATGGCCTCGCGCTCGATGCCGAGCGCGGTGAACGGATCCTGCTCGGCGACCCTGTGCCAGTAGCCGCGTGCGTAGCCGCAGCGGCCGGCGACGGACGGATCGCGGGCGAAGTAGGGGCTGAAGACCTGCTCCATGCGGTGCAAGAAGCGCTCGGCCATGGCGCGCTGGCCCATGACGAGCTGCGAGATGACGGCGGAGCTGTAGGCGAACGAGATCGCGGGGACGGCGTCCTCGACGGGCTCGATGCGGTAGAGCTCGTCCATGAGCGAGGCGAGGGTGTCCTTCTTGCGCAGGAGCAAGGCGCTGCCCAGGGCGGCCCCGAGCGCGCGGGCGTACTCCTTGGAGCCGGGCCTCGCGCTCTCGAGCGCCTCCATGGCCGCCTCGTAGGCCGTCGCGGAGGAGCTCGTCCAGTTCCACGCGTCGGCGCGGATCGCGCGGAGCTCAGCCACGACGTCCGCGCGCGGGCTCGCCACGAGGCCACGCTCCGTGAAGCTCACGGCCGCGGAGAAATCCCCGGCCGAGAGCGCGAGCTCGGCCGCGGCCGCGAAGAACTCGGCCGAGCGCTCCTTGTCGCCGGAGCTCTCGAAGTGATCGGCCAGGATCGTCGGATCCGTCTCGCCCGACGCGAGCAGCCACTCGGCGGCGAGCGCGTGGCCACGGCGGCGATCACGCTCGGTGAGCATCGCGTACGAGCCCTCGCGCACGAGCGCGTGGCGGAAGGCATACTCCTCCTCGCCGAGGAAACGGCTCTCGCGGCGGCGCACGATGAGCTCGCGCTCGCAGAGGCGATCGAGCAGGCCGACGCGGCCGTTCGGCAGAGACGCGTCGCCGATGAGCGCGGCGACGCCGCCCCACCAGAACGACTGGCCGAAGACGCTGGCCGCGCGCAGGACGCGCCGCGCCTCGGGTTCGAGCGACATGAGGCGAGCCTCGACCATGCCGAGCACGGTCTCGGGCAGATCGCTGCCGCGGCCCTCGGCCACGGCGCGGATGAGCTCTTCGAGGTAGAAGGCGTTGCCCGAGGCGCGATCGACGAGGCGCTGGATCTCCTCCTCGGAGAGGATCTCCCCCAAAAAATGCTGGACGAGTCGCTCGGCGGCGCGGCGCCCGAGCTCGCCGAGGCGCACCTCGAGCAGCTCCCGGTCGGCCCAGATCTTCGGGAAGAGATCGTGGAGCTCCGGCCTCGCGAGCGCGAGCACGGCGAAGCGGCGCTCGCCCTGCATCGCGAGCGCCGCGTCGACGAGCTTGATCGAGGCGCGATCGCCCCAGTGCAGATCTTCGAGGACGACGACGAACGGGCGCACGACCGAGAGCGCCTCCACGAAGTCGAGCCACGCCTCGCGGATGCGATCGGCCATGAGCGCCGCGTTCTGGCGCGCGGCGCGGAGGTCGGGGCGCTCGTCGCTGGCGGGGGCGCCGACCATCTCGCCGAGGAACGCCGTGACGCGGGGGAGATCGTCGCCGGCGAGGTACGTCGCGACGAGCGCTTCGAGCTTGTGCCTGCGCGACGCGGCGGGCTCGCCGATGCCGATCTGGGCCATCGTGCGGATGGCGGAGCCGAGGATGGAGAAGGCCGAGCCCGCGCCGATCGGATCGCCGCGGCCGATGGCGATCGCGGGCTCCACGGCGCCGCGGCGGAGCTGCTCGACGAGCTCGTGCCGCAGGCGCGACTTGCCCATGCCGGGCAGGCCGAGCACGAGGGCGACGCGCGGCTTGCCTTCGTCGAGGCCCTCTTCGAGGAAGTCGCGCACGCTGCGCAGCTCGCGCTCGCGTCCGAGGTAGGGGCTCGGCTTGCCGAGCAGCGTGCGCGTGCCCGAGCCGACCTCGCGCTCGCCGCGGAGGAAGATGCCGTCCGCGCCTGCGCTCACGTCGAAGCGCACGTCGAGCAGGGCCTGCGTCGAGGCGTCGATCCGCACGGCGCCGGCCTCCTCGCCGAGATCGAGCAGCGCGGCGGCGCGCTTCGAGACCGAGCCGAGCGCGAGCCCTTGCGAGGTCTCCTCGCGCCCGGTGACGAGCACGATGCGGGCCTCGGGGGCGAGGGCGCGCAGGCGGAGCGCGGCGCGGGCCGCGCGGGCGGCTTGATCGGTGGGGTTGCCGCGACCGACGAGGCCGACGAGCAGCGCGCCGCCTTCGATCTCCTCCACGCGGGCGCCGAGCGGCGCGATCTCGTGCTCGATGGCCGCGATGCGGTCGCGCGGCAAGAACCGCGACGGCGCTTCCTTGCCGTCGGGCAGCGAGGGCGGCAGCGCGGCGACGATGCTGAGCAGCTGCCGTTCGCTGTCGGTGATGACCTCCGCCGACGTCGCGTGGACGACCGTGGCGCTCCCCTCCATGGGCCCGAGCGAGAGCAGCGCGCGCGCGACCGCGCCTGCGTCGGGAGGCCGGCTCTGCACGTCCTTCGCGAGCATCCGGGCCACGAGCTCGTCGAGGGCCTCGGGCACGTCGGGGCGGAGGTCACGCACGCGTGGGGCCTCGGTGAGCAGGAGGCTCGCCAGGATCGCGAAGGCGTGCTCGCCGTCGAACGCAGACTGCCCGGTGAGGCACTCGAAGAGCACGGCGCCCAGGGAAAACACGTCCGCGCGCGCGTCGACGCCGGCCTTGTCGGCGCGCGCTTGCTCGGGCGCCATGTACCCCGGCGTGCCCACGATGGTCCCGGTGAGGGTCAAGCGGCCGCGTCCTCGGTCTCGCGCCACGCCGAAGTCGAGCACTTTTACGCGATCGATCTCGCCGCGCTCGAGGAAGAGGTTGCTCGGCTTGATGTCGCGGTGCACGACGCCGCGCGCGTGGGCCGTGGCGAGGGCGTCGGCGACCCGCACGGCGAGGGTGATGCACTCTTCGAGGCGCAGGCCTTTGCGTCCGAGGCGCGCGGCGAGGCTCTCGCCTTCGAGCCACTCCATGGCGAGCCAGGGGGCGCCCGTGTCGGCGACGCCGTGGTCGACGTAGCGCACGATGTGCGGGTGCCCGAGGGTCTCGAGCACGCGGGCTTCTTGCGCGAGCCGTTCGGCGTTCGACTGCTCCGACGCGCGGAGGAGCTTCACGGCGACGACGTGTCCGGTCTGGAGATCCTCGGCGCGATACACCTCACCCATGCCGCCCACGCCGGCCAGGCGCTCGACACGGAAGCGCTCACCGATGATGTCCCCAGGGCGCATGCGCGAACGGGGATTCTGACCCGGGAGCCTCCGGGATCCAAGCGGAGGCTCATGAAGCGCGTGTGAAGGTGACCGTGGACCCGCGCGCGCCGGGGGCGTGGTAGGGACATTTCATGGAGGCGCTCCTCGTCCTGCTCGGCCTGGGCTTGGTGGGGTTGTTCCTGGCCACACCGATCATCGCGGTGCTCCTGGCCATGCAGGCGAAGGCGCGCGTGAAGGACCTCGAAGAGAGGCTCGACGCGCGAGAGGCGCGTGTCGCGGAGCTGGAGTGGCGGATCGCGCGGGCAGAAGCGGTCGGTCACGTGGTCGCGGCCCGCCCGTCAGCGGTGACGGATGCCTCGCGGGAAGCCGCAGCCCACCCGTCAGCGGTGACGGATGCCTCGCGGGAAGCCGCAGCCCACCCGTCAGAGCTGACGGATGCCTCGCGGGAAGCCGCAGCCCACCCGTCAGGACTGACGGATGCTTCGCGGGAAGCCGCAGCCCACCCGTCAGAGCTGACGGACGCCTCGCGGGAAGCCGCCGCCCACCCGTCAGAGCTGACGGACGCCTCGCGGGAAGCCGCCGCCGCTCCCGCCTCCGCGCCGCCCACGGAGCCCGCGCCCTCCCTCGAAGAACAACTCGGCCTCACGTGGCTCACGCGCGTCGGCGCGGCGGCCTTCCTCCTCGGCGCCCTGTTCTTCTTCAAGTACGCCGTCGACAACGCCTGGATCGGGCCTACCGGCCGCGTCGTCCTCGGCGCCGTCCTCGGCGTCGTGCTCCTCGCCGCCGCGGAGCTCTTGCGGCCGAAGACCCGCCCGGCCTTCGTGCACGCCCTCTCCGGCATCGGCCTCGCCACGCTCGTCGCGTCGCTCTGGGCGAGCGTCGCGCTCTACAAGCTCGCCCCGCCGGCCGCGGCGTTCGGCGCCGTGGCCCTCGTGCTCGCGCTCGGCGCCGGGCTCTCGCTCCGCCATCGCGCCGAGTCGCTGCTCGTCCTCGTCCTCGTCGCTGGTCTCGCCAACCCCGTCGTGCTCTCGACCGGACAGGACCGACCCGCGCCGCTCTTCGGCTACCTGCTCCTCCTCGGATCCATGGCCCTCGGGGTCGCGCTGCGCGGCGGCTTCCGCCTCGTACCCGCGCTCGTCGTGCCGGGATCGGCCGCGCTCTTCCTCGGCTGGTACGTAAAATACTTCGACATCCACGGCTCCGCGCCCGCGTGGAGCGATGTGCCGCCGGAAGCGCGCCTCGGGCCCTATCACAGCCTGACCGCGCGTCTCGCGCCGCTCGTCTTCGTCGGACTCGCCTCCGCGCAGTGGTCGGCCGTCGCGCTCTACCTCGACCGCCGTACGCCGCGAAAGCGCGATGCCAGGCTCTTCGCGCTCGCCGCGCTCACGCTCTCGCACGCGGGGGCGGCGATGTTGCTCCACGATCACGTGTGGGTGCTCTCCGTCCTCGCGATCGGGCTCGGGATCGCGGCGATCGCGCTCCTCGGCGCGCTCGGCGCGACCGAGCTGCTCGCCGTGCCCATGGCCGCGGCGTTCGTGGTCTTCCTCGTCGTGAGCCACGATGTCCCCGCGGATCAAAGGCTCGGGCTCGTCTCGCTCTTCGGCGGGTGGACGGCCGTCTACGTCGCGGGCTTCGTGCGCAAGGTCCTTCGCCGTGATCCGCTGCCGGCCGGCGCCGCGATCGCGGGCAGCGTCGCCGCGGGGCTCTTCGTCGTGCTCGCCTCAGCGCAGCTCTTGCCCGAGAAGCCCGCGATCTTCGTCGTGCTCGCCTCGATCGGGAGCGCCGCCGCCGCCGCGCTCGCGCTGCGGGCTCGCCTCGGCGCGCTGCACCTCGCCGCCGTGGGCTTCACGTCGCTCGTGATCGCGATCGCCGCAGGGTTCGTCCGAGAGGCGGTGCCCGAACATCCCTTGTCCCCCGCGTTCCTCGGCGCGCTCGTGGTCTTCGGGATCGTGCACCTCGTGGCCGTCGGGCTCGCCGCGCTCCGCACCGCCGAGCCCGTCCGCTGGAGCTCCGTTCTGGCAGGGGCGCTCGCCACGCTCGCGTTCGTCGCGGCCGCGCTCGCGTCGACGAGCGACGAGGTGCCGACGTTCCGCGCGCTCTTCACGGCGGCCGCGGGCGCCGCGGATCTCGCGCTCGCCGCGGTGATCATGCGCCGAAGGCCCGAGGCGAGCGTGCACCTGTCCATGCTCGCGGGGCTCGCCCTCGGGCTCTTCGCGGCGGCTATCGCGTTCGGGCTCGAGGGCGCCACGATCACCGTGCTCTGGGCTGCGCTCGGCTGCGTCGCGGCGGCGATCGCGGCACGCTCACGCGAGTGGGGGTGGCTCGTGGTCGCGTCGCTCCTGTTCGCGGCGACCTTCGTTCGTCTCGTCGCACTCGACGTGTGGGGCACGCACGCGCTCGTGGAGCGGTTCCTCGCGACGCAGGGCAGGGAAGGGGTCCTCTCCGTGCCGCTCCTCCGGAGCCCGCGCGCGACGGGCCTTGCGGGCACGAGCGTCTCGCTGCTCGTCGCGGCGTACTTGCTTGCAGCGGGCGCGAAGCGTGCTGACGCCGCCAAGGATGAGGCGCGAGCGTCGCTCGACGTCGCCGCGGGGATCGCCGCGATCGGTGGCCATGCGCTCTGGATCACGCTCGCCGTGCTGGAGGTGCGCACTTTCGTGACCACGCTCCCCGCGCCTCCGCCCGTGCCGCTCGACGCGCCCGAGTGGGCGGCCTTTGCCGCGCGCCTCACGGCGATGCTGGAGTCCCAAGAGGGCAGGCTCGCCATGACGACCACGCTCGTGCTCTCGGTCGCGGCCGCGGCGCTGCTCGCGCTCGGCTTCGCGGCCCGCAGCGCGCTTCATCGATACCTGGGGCTCGCCTTGTTTTTCCTCGCCGTCGCCAAGCTCGCGGTCTGGGACGTCTGGAGCGTCGAGCGCATCTACCAGATCCTCCTGCTCACGGGCGTCGGCGCGCTCCTCGTCGCCGGCGGCTTTCTCTACGCGCGCTTCAGCGATCGCCTCATCGCGCTGATGCGCACGGGCGGCTCCGCGCTCGTGATCCTGCTCGTCGCCTCGCGCGCGGACGCAGAGGAGCTCGCGCCACGGCTCCTCCCGGTCGGCAAGTACGCGTCGATGCGCGCCGTGACGGGCATCGACGCCGCCGGGGATCATCGGCTCGCCGTGGACGACGCGCTCTATCGCGCGAGCACGTCCGCCGAGCTCTTCGCGGACGTGCGTCTCGTGGACGGAGCCGGCCGCGAGGTACCTCGGGTCGTGTGGGAGATCCCGGTTCATCGGCTCGCGCCGTACGTACCCGGCGAGCTTCTGGATCCCGCGTGGCTGCAGAGCGGCGCCGCGGTGGCGACGTTCCGGCTGCCCGCGTCGTCGCAGCATTGTCGGCTCTTGCTCGATGTCACCGGCGAGACGTTTCTCCGGCGCGTGCGCGTCGAGACGGGCGATAGCCGCGAGGCGCTCGGCGTGGTCGCGGAGGGGCCGTACGTGTACCGGATCCGGCATGAGCGCGGCACGGTCCAGCACATGGAGATCCCGTACCCGAAGTCCGAAGCGCGGCTCGTGCGCGTGACGCTCCTGCCCGCGGACGCGGACGAGGCCGGCGGGCGGCTCTCGATCGTGGGGGGTTCGTTCCGCTGCCCGTCCGCGAACGACGGCGCGAATGTGTTCTCCGAGGTATCGCTCGGCATCGAGGAGATCCGGCGCGACGAGGCGGAGCGCTCCACGATCGTCACGCTCGACGCGGGCGCGGAGGGCGTTCCGATCCAGGCGATCACGCTCGACGTGGGGACGACCGAGCTGCGCCGCCGCGTGGACGTCACGGCGACGAGCTTCCGCGAAGTCTGGCCGGCCGTGGGCGGCGGCGTGCTTTATCGGATCACGCCGCGGCCGGGCGTCGTGCTGGAGTCGATGCGGCTCCCGATCGACGAGACACGCAAGCGGTATTTCCGCCTCGTGATCCACGACGAAGATTCGCCGCCGCTCGTGATCCGCGGCGCGCGCGGCGAGGTGCGCGCGCGAGAGATCGTCTTTCGCGCCGCGACGCCCGGCGAGCACCGGCTCTACGTGGGCGATCGGACCGCCGCCGCGCCGTATTACGATCTCGCGGCGATCCTCGATCGTACCGATCGGGCCGAGGCGCCGCGTGAAGCGAAGATGGGACCTGTCCTGCCAAACCCTCGTTTCGGAGAAGCGGATCGCGCGGCGGCGCTGCCATTCACGGAGCGGCATCGGACGGCGCTCGGCGCGGGCCTCGCGGTCGTGCTGCTCGCGCTCTCGTTCTGGGCGATCCGGCTGCTCCGCAACGCGGGCCCCGCGGACGAGGGCAAACCAGGCTGATTCCAGCGCGCCACGCGGCTCCGTCGTGGTACCTTCGCGCCCGCCGTGCGTCGTTTTTTCCTCGTCTCCCAGGGGCGCGCTCTCTCGTACGCGTTTTCCTCCTTCGGGCTCGCGGCGACGGCGTTTGCCGCGGCTCGGGGCGGGTTCTTGTCGTTCATGTTCTCCCCGCCGGGCCTGCCCGTCGTGGGCCTCGGGCTCGTGATGCTGGGCCTCTCCATCGAGGAGACCGGCACCGTGCGGCGGATCCGGCTCGGCGCGGGGATCCGCGTCCTTGCGTTCGTCCTGGTCCTCGTGGCCCTGGTCTGGGCGATCGCCGTGGGCGCGCTCGGCTCGGAGCTCGTGGTCCTCGGGTTCACGCTCTTCGGCGCCGGCGTGGCCGGCGCGGCGGTGGGATTCGTGCACGACAAGGGCGTCGTCGCGGACGTCCGGCATGACCAGCCCATTCGCCTCGAAAACATCTCCGCCGATTACATCTCGCTGCGGGTCCGTGGCCGCGACGTCAACGTCCCCACGTCGATCCTGCGTGGCGTGGCCCTCGCGCGGGATCTCGACGGGCGTGGCGTGTTCGTGCTCGTGCGGAGCCGCGATGACGTGGTGGGCGGTGACGAGCTCCCCTGGGTCGCGACGACGCGGGAAGGGGAGACGTTCATCCTGACCGAGCACGAGGCCGGCCTCGACGCCGACGTCCTCGCGGCGCGCCTCACGGAAGCCGCGGCGGCGGCCCGGGAAGGTGGTTATCGCTAACGGTCGCCGCGCAACCTGCGGCCCCGCAGCACGCGCGTCAGATCGACCTTGCTCCCGTTCATGCCGGCCATCGGATCGTTGTCGTCGCGGCCGGTGCGGCCGATGTGCCAGACCTTGTTCTCGCCGCGCAGCCGTTCTTTTTGCTCCTCCACGGAGAGCTCCGAGCCCCCACCGGGATTGTCGCTGCGAACGGGGCGAATGGTCGTGCTCATCGGGGCCTTGGGCTCGTATTGCGCGGTCTTTGGAGCATCCGCTGGTTTTCACCGGGCGTCAAGAACGTGGGCCCGTTCGTATCGACCCGGCGTGAAAAAGGCCCGCGCTTGACAGCGGGGACGTCCTCGGCTCCTCTTCGCGCGGGAGGCCTTCATCATGGCCGTACAGCTCACCGGGCCGGAGGATTTTGCGTTCGCGCGCCGCTCCGTCGGGCCTTCGCGTCCCCCCGAGCTCCTCGCGAAGGTCGCGCGGGCGGGCACGCTCCTTTTCGTGGTCGATCGCTACGAGATCACCTTCCAGGACGGCGGGAGCGAGACGGTGTACCTCGAGCGCCTCGAGCGTTTGCTCGGGCTCGACGAGGACCCGGACCGTGGATTTTACGAGGCGGACAGCGTCGACACGAGTCCCGACGAGCTTTTGGAGACGCTCTTCGCGACCGAAACGAAGCGCCACGTGGGCCTGCTCCGTTCCCATTTCGAGGCGCGCACGCCCGTCGAGATCGAGGTCCACGCGAACGTCGTCTATCGGCTGATGCAAGACGACTGGGACGCCATGCTGGCATTCTTGAACGAGCGCTTGCCCGAGGGGGGCGCACTCAGCATAGACGAAATACAAGGCTTCGACGTGGAGGCGATGATCGCCTTCGATCCGGAGGAGGACGAGCCTGCCCGCGAGGACGGGACGGGGTTCGTCATGTATTTTCGCGAGCAGGACGACGAGGACGACGGATTGCCGCTGCTCGGGCTCTGCATCCTCGCGCACGCCGTGGTGCACGACATCGATTGGATGGACGTCGAGGAGGAGCCGCTTTACGATCGCGTGCTCTTCCGCGCCGGCTGATTCCTCACGGGTTCGTCGCAGGCTTCGGCGCTTCCTCCTCCCCCGCGCGCGCCTCCTCCTCGGCCATTCGATTCTTTCGCTCGGCGTCCGCGGCCTTTCGCTCGGCCGCCGTCATGCTCAGATCCTGCCCCATGAAGCCTTCGATCTGCTCGATCTCCTCGATTCGCTCGCGCGCGCGCCGCGCCGCGTCCGCGTAGGTCGGATCGGTCCCGGCTTTCTGGAGGAAGACGCCGAAGAGGTCCTTGGCCTTGCGTGACGCGATCCCAGGCTGCTCTGAGCCCGCGATCTCCGCATATTCCTGCGTCAGGATGCCCTCGTTGTAATAGGCCTCGGGCCGCTCGGGCGCGCTTTGCTTCGCCTTCGCGAGCTCGCTCCGGACCTCGGCGACCTTTTGCTTCATGTTGCCGTCGTCGATCTGGCCGCGGAGCGCATGAGCGAGCCCGATGCGCGCGTCGTAATCGTCCGGCCGCAAGGCGAGCGCCGCGCGGTAGGCCCGCTCGGCCGGGGAAAAACCGCGGAAGCGCAGGTTCACGGCGGCGAAATTCATGTGCGCCTCGAAGAACGAGGGATCGAGCCTCCGCGCCTCGTCGAACGAACGCACGGCCGCCGTGAAATCCCCGAGCTCGACCTGGATCATGCCAGCCGTGTTGTGAATCGGGGCATACCGCGGATCCTTGCGAATGGCCTGCGAGCATACGAGCGCCGCGAGCTCGAGCACCTGCGTGTCGATCTTCTTGTTGTCGAGCGGGCCGCGCGTCCGCGACGCCTCGGCTTTGCGTTGGGCCGTCCCGAGGTGAATGAGCGCGAGGAGGTTGTACGCCGGCAAGGCGCGATCATCGACCGCGAGCGCGCTCTGCGCGTATTTCTTCGCGCGTTGCGAATCGGTGAGCCCGTCCGCGTCGGGCGTCTCGCGTCCGCGTTTCAGGTGCAGCACGCCGAGGTGCACGAGCGAGGTCGCATCCTTGAACTGCGCGTCGACGACGGCGGCCCGCGTCAGCTCGGCGATCGCCGCGTCGAAGTTCTTCCCGCCCGACGTCGCGAAATCCAGGAGCGCGAGCTCGGCCCGCGCGCGGTGGAACGTGGGCTCCGCCGCGAGCGCCTTCGTGAATTGCTCCCGCGCCTCGCGATCGAGCTTGCATCGCTGGTAGGCCACGCCCGCGTTGTAATGGGCGCGTGCCCGGATCGTGGCGCTCTCACGGCTGTCGGCGGCGGCCGTGAAATGCGCCGCGGTGGCTCTGCAACTCGCCTCGTCTCGTTTCTGCGTGGCATCCTGTCGGGCGAGCGCGAGCAGGCCGTCGCGGAATCGGAGGGCCGTCGTGGGGGATGCAGGTTCGTTCGAGGAGCGCGGGGGGAGGGGGTTTTGTTCGGGGGTCACGGGGGCCGTGGCGACGCTCGCGCCGCACCCCGTGAGCGCGAGCGCCGCGAGCAGCGCCGTCCCGATCGTCATGCCGCGTCTCGCGCCCGATTTCGATGCATCCCTCTGCATGTGCCGCTCCTCCATCGTGCCCACGCGGCGAAAGCGCCGGACCGTGGCCTCCGCGTGAGACGCGCTCGCCCCCGCGCGTCTTGGGCTGAGCATGGGTTTCATGTCGAAGCCGCTGCGCTGGGGCGTTGCCCCAGGCCCCACCGGGGCTATCCGCCCCTGGACCCGGACCAGCGCAAGCGCTGGACCTTTGGTCGAAGAACTGCGCGATGCGCAGTTCTTCGAACAGGCCGAGGCAAGACCAGCGACGACCCTGTCCATCAAGACAGCCGCGCTGCCCTTTCAACTGGCAGCGCGGTCCAACGGGCCCGTTGGAAGAACTGCGCGGAGCGCAGTTCTTCCACCCCGAGTCCAGGGCTTGCCCTGGTTCGGGTCGAGGGGCGAACAGCCCCCGCGGGGCCCGGGGCAGAGCCCCGGCGAAGCGCCTCCTCAGGCGCCTTGGGGGTGGCATCGACCGAGGTGACGGACTAGGAAAACGGACGTAGCCGCGTTATCCTGGCTACGCATGATCCGGAACACGGCGTACGGGATCGTCCTCTGCGTGGGGGCGCTGGGGCTCGTGGGGTGCGCGAGCACGACCTCCGAAGAGGAAGCGCGGGCGCGGGCGGAGCCGCGGATCGAGGCGGCGCGGCGCGAGGGCGTGGCGTTTCGCGAGGCGCTGCCCTGGTGCGAGCCGAAGGATGTACCGGAGGGCGCCCAGCGCATCGAAGGGGTCCTCCATCAGAGCAGGGGGTGCACGAGGCTCCTCTGCATCCCGGAGGTGTGCTGCAACGAATGCAGCGGCCCCGTGTACGTCCGATCGGACGACGGGCAGCAGATGGCCCTCGTGCTCCCGGGCGAAGGCCCGCTGAACGAGCATTTTCACGGCGAGCGCGGGATCGATTGCGAGCACCACGCATGGTGGGAAGGTTTCGGGCGGCCCCGCGTGCGAATGACCTGGTCCACGACGGAGCCCGAGCACAAGGCCGAATTCATCGAGCTCTGCCGCATACGGCCGTGAAGTGGACACGCTCACCAGGTCGGATGGTATTTTTTCTTGGGTAGGCTCAAGAACGTGAGCCGGTTTGCGTGTGCACACCCGGGTGCATGTATTTCCGTACGTGAAATTCATCCAGCCACCGACCCAGGCCGTGTTTGATGCGTCCAGGGCTCCGGGATATCGGTGGTTCACCCACGCATGGTTCCGTCTCCACGCTCCGCGCTCCCGTCGTCGCCTCTCGTTTCGGACGACACACCCCGGGAAGGGTCCTCCTCCGAGGGGCCCCTGTCCGATGAAGTCACGCGCCTGCGCGCCGAGCGGAGGATCCTCGAAGAGGAGCGCGCCCGCCTCGCGCGCGAGCTCGAAGCCGCGCGGGCGGACGCGCTCCAGGCCGAGCAGCGCGTCGAGAGCGTGCTGAATACCGTCTCGCACGAGCTCCGCACCCCGCTGCAGGCCCTGCACATCTGCCTGGAGCTCCTCCACGCGCGGATCCGCGGCGCCGCCGACGAGGTCCCGCAGGCGTGGGTGCTGAGCCACCTGGAGAAGGCCAAAGGCAGCTCGAATCGCATGACGAAGCTCGTGCGCACGCTCCTCGACGCCTCGCGCCTCCAGGCCGGCCGCATCGAGGTCCGGCCCGAGCCGCTCGATCTCTCCTCGCTCGTCGCCGACGTCGTCGCCGCCGCGCGCGACGAGCTCGCCTGGGCCCGCTGCCCGTGCACCTTTTCGAGCCATGGCAAGGTCCTCGGAACGTGGGATCGACCCCTCCTCGAGCTCGTGATCCACAACCTCCTGTCGAATGCCATGAAATACGGCGCGGGCCAGCCCGTGCACGTGGAAGTGGAGGGGCTCGAGACCTCGGCGCGGATCACCGTGAAGGATCACGGCGTGGGGATCTCGATCGAGGATCAGGCGCGGATCTTCCACCGGTTCGAGCGCGTCCACACGACGACGCACCTCGCCGGGTTCGGCCTGGGCCTCTGGATCGTCAAGCAGGTCGCCACGGCCATGAACGGCACGGTGACGGTCACGAGCCGGCCCGCCGAGGGCGCCACATTCGTGCTTTCCTTGCCGCGTGAGCCCGCTACGGGTCGATCTGGCTTTGAATGATACGCAGGAGCGATTGAACGTCGAAGGGCTTGGCCAGGACGGGCGTGCTCGCCCGGACGTCCGGCGGCAATGCCCTCGGCGCGGCCGTGATCAGGACGACGGGCAGCGCCACATACGTCGGATCGGCGCGCAGGGCGCGGAGCATCTGCACGCCGTCCATCACCGGCATCATGAAATCGACGAGTACGAGATCGGGGCGCTCGCTCGCGACGAGCGCGAGCCCTTCTTTGCCGTTGGCGGCCGTGACGACACGATAGCCCTCCCAGACGAGGACCTCCGCGATCGTATCGACGATCGCGAGCTCGTCGTCGACGAGGAGGATGGTTTTCATCGGCCAGCGGCTCCGCCCGGCGTCACTTGCGCTTGGTTTCCTTTCGTGCTCGTGGCCGTGGGACCTGGGGCAGCTCCGTTCCGCGCGCCGGGATGCCCTTCGCGGCGCCCTGCGTGAGCTCGAACGACGGACCGATCACGATACCGGTCGGCGAAACCTCGAATTCGTAGAGCCCGCGCGCGTGCGCGCTGTCGCGCGTCTTCGTGAGGGCGAGCAGCCTCAGGATCTGCGCCTCGACCTGCACCTGGCGCAGCGTCAGGATGTTGTGGCAAAACGCCGAGGCGGCCTGGGCGGGGATGGAGACGTCGCCGCTGAAGATGTCGTGCGTCTCGTCCGTGAGGATCGTGGTGACGCCGAGCGCGGCGAGCTCTTCCACGAGGACCGAGAAAAACGAGGGCACGCGATCCGGATTCGTGGTCGCGCGCCTGAGCCCCGCGAGGCCGTCGACGAAGAGGCGGCGCACGCCGTGCGTCCGCACGAGCTCGAGGAGCCGGTGCCCGACCGCGTCCAGCAGGAGCTCCGCCGACGGCTGCCATTCGACGAGCAGACCGGGGCCCGTGGTGTCCTCCGTGGTCATCCCGAAGCGCGCCATTTTTGCGCGGATTGCGGCCGGGTTTTCGAAAAAACCGAAGCAGAGCGCAGGTTCGCCCGCGCGTACACCGGCGTGGAGGAAATGCATGCCGAGCACGGTCTTTCCCGATCCGGTGGGGCCGAGGAGCAGCGTTGTCGAGCCCTCGAACACGCCGCCGCCGAGCAGCTCGTCGAGCGCCTCGATGCCAATCGTGATGCGCTGCTCGGACTGGGCTCCGGTGCGGCGTGAACCGAAGAGCGCCTCGAACCGCGGATACACGACGAGGCCCTCGCTGGAGATGAGATAGGTGTGACAACCCTCGAGGAAGCTCGATCCGCGGAGCTTTGCCACGTTGAGCTCCCGCAGCGCTCGGGCCCCGGCCGTCCGGCAGCGCAGCTCCACGATTCCGTCGACCATCGTGTGCTCGGCGCGGACCCCGTTGTTGGGATCCGAGCTCGTCAGGAGCACGACCGTGACGCCCATGAGGCCGATCCAGGTCTGTAGATCCTGGATGAATCGCTTGTAGGCGGTGACGTTCGGGATCGCGGCGAGCTCGGCCATGACCATGCCGTCGATGACGAGCAGCGTGGCGCCCTGCGAGCGGATCCCGTCGCGCAGCATCTTGAGCAGGGCCTCGAGGCCCCCGTCGCGCAGCGCCGCGTAGCCGTTGAGGTACACGATCCCCGTGCCGATGAGCGTCGGATCGAAGAACTGCATCCCGTGCATCTGCGCGAGCAGCGCCTCGTGCGCCTCGGACAGGAGCGTGACGTAGAGCGTCCGGCCGCCTTGCGACGCGTGGTGGAAGCAGATCTGGTTGCCCAGGATCGTCTTGCCCGCGCCCGGCCGTCCCATGACGAGATAGATGTGTCCCTGGAAGAGCCCGCCGAGGAGGACCGTATCGAGGCCAGCGACCCCCGTGCGGAGCCGGGTGGAGTAGATGCTTCTTTTCGGCTCGATCATCGGAGGGCAACGTTTTGCCATCAAAGTTCGACCCTGCCAAGCCGTGGGTATTTTGAACGGAACGCCGTGGAAGTATTCTCCCGGCCGCTGATGCTCTCCGAAGACATCCAGATCGCGCTCTCGACCCTGACGCGCCTCCACGCGACGAACCCCGATCTCGAAGAGGCGGTGCGCGCGCACTTCCGCGCGGGCGGCGAGAGCGAGGCCGATCGACGCGCGTTGCCCCAGGACGCGCGCGCCGCCGCGCAGCTCCTCCGGCGCGAGCTCCCGGAGCTCGCGCGTTCGGCCGAGGAGATCGCCGCGCTCGCCGCGCTCTACGGCGAGCCGGCCGGCGAGGTGCTGCTCTCGTTCTGCGCGGCGAGCGCGTTCCGGCGCGACGTGCGCATGGCCCCGATCCTCGTGGCGCTCGCCGAGACGATCGGCCGCGATCGGATCGTCGAGGCCGCACGCGCGCGGGTCGTCGAAGGGCCGCTGCTCGACGCGCTCTCGTGTGCACCGCTGCTCGGCGATGGGGAAGCGCTCGCGTCGGCGGAGAACACCGAGGTGCGCGCGCGGCTGGAGATCCTGATCTGGGAGGCCGGCGCGAGCGCGCTGGAGGTCCCCGAGCTCGGGCCCTGGCTCTGGGGATCACCCGAGACGTTCGAGCTCATGATCCGCGGGCCCGCACACGGCGCGCTCCGTGGACGCGTCCTCGCCGCGCGATGCCTCGAAATCAGCGTGCGTGGCATGCCCCGGACGGCCGATCCCGAGCTCATCGGCCGCACGCTCCAGGTGCTGCAGCCCTTGCTCCTGCACCCGGAGCCGCTCGTCTGGGTGCACGCGGCGCGCGCGCTCGGGCGCCTCACGGGCGTGATGGAGGAGCTCCAGGGCACGCTGCTCGACTGGGTCTTCGGTGAATCGGTGGTCCTCCGGCAACGCGCGACGACCGCGTTCGCCTCGCTGCCGGCCGAGCGGCTCGCGTTTCTCGCGAGCCAGCTCGTGGCCATCCTCGACTCGCGCGAGGAAGAGGCGTGGGTGCTCGCCGCGGTCGCCGCGGCGACGCCGTACCTGTTCTTCGAGCGCAAGACGCTCTGGGATCGCCTCGCGAGGCGGGTGCTCGAAGGCGACGGGGGCGCGATCGCCGCGCGCGCGCTCGCGCGTGGGCTCGCGACGCTCTTCCGTCGTGGCGTGGAGGAGCCCGAGATCGAGACCACGCTCCGCGCGCTCCGAGAGAAGGCGCGGTACGTGCGCGCGGCGTCGATCGACGAGACGCGCCGGTGGATCGAGGTCATCGCGGTGACGGACGTCATCGACCGAGCCGAGCGGGATCCGCTCGACCTCGAGCTCGGTTTGGAGAACCTGATGCGCCTCGCCGCGCAGTACGACGACGAGGAAGCGGACGCGCGCGCGGCGCGGTTCGCCTCCTCGCTCGCGGCGACGTTCCATGAAGCGCGCCGCATCGCGCTCGGGTGGGGTCGGCTCCGGCAGCGCGCGGCCGCGCTGAACGCGCTCGAATCCTCGGCGCGGGCGTTCGCGGTGCGCCTCTGGCGGCCGCTGCTCGCCACGCGGCCCACGGGCGTCCCCGTGGACGAGCCCGAGCTCGAGGAGACGTGGAAGACCCTGGCCCGTTCGCCCGCGGAGATCCTCGATCTCGTCGCGGAGCGTCGGCGCGGCGAGAAGACGGACGTGCACGAGGATCTCGCGCTCGAGGTCGTGGCGGTTCGTCTCGGCGGATACGCGCTCGACGCTTGCGGCGAGGACGACGAGCTCGGCCCGGGCCGCGGTCCGACCGCGCACGACACGTGTCTCTGGCTGCGCAAGCTGGAGGGGCTCGGCAGCGGCTCGCGGGAGTTCCCGCCCGCTCTGAAGAACGCGCTCTCGGCGCTGCTCTGGCGGCTCGTGGACACGACGCGGGGCACGGCGCTCGGCGAGGTCGACGACGTCCGCTGGCTCGGTCCGTTCGCCGCGTGGTGGGCGCTCGTCATCGATCGGCCCGCGATGCTGCGTCAGCTCGCGACCTCGCTGCCGATGATGGCGCCGAGCGCGCTCGCGCGCTGCTGCGAGCAGGCCGAGGCGCTGCGCACGGCCGTCTCGTCGGCCGAGAGCGACGCGGGCTGGGCGTTCCAGGCCGAGGAGGCGCTCGTCGCGCTGCACGCCGAGGACACGGAGCTCTCCTGCGCGCTCACGAAGCTGGCGATGGCGCTCGAAGACTTCAACGAGGCCGCGGGTCCGAAGCCCGATCTCGAGATCCGCTGCATCAAGCTGGTCCTCGCGGGGGATCGATTGCAGGCGGCGCTCGCGGATCCCGTGAAGGCGCTGCACGCGGCAAACGAGGACGACGAGGACTCGCTCCCGCCGCGCACGACGCAGAACGCGCCCCGCGTGGCCGCGCTCGTCGCCCGCGCCATCCGCGCGCGGGAGCTCGGCATGCTCGACGTGTGGTTCGCCTCGCTCGGCCCCGTCGCGTCCGCGCTCCTCGAAGGCGCGGTGCGCGGTGCGATCCGCAGGACGCCGCCGCCGCCGCCGACCTCGAAGAAAAAGGAGCCCAAGCTCATCGAGGGTTACGAGCTGGTCAAGCCGCTCGGCGAAGGCGGGATCGGTTCGGTTTGGCTCGTGCGCAAGCCCGGAGCCGATCGCCTCTTCGTGCTCAAGATCCCCAAGGCGGACGCGCTCGTCAGCGCCAACGAGACCGAGCGCGCCGGCATCCTCGCGTCGTTCGTCGAGGAGGCCAATGCGCTCGCCGGTCTCTATCACCCGAACGTGGCGAACATCATCGATCGCGGCGTCTCGGAGGGCGCGCCGTTCCTCGTGCTCGAATACCTCATCGGCGCGGATCTCAAGCAATACGCGTCGGCGCGTCCGATGACGCTCTTCGAGCTCCGGCAGGTGGTCCTCGACGCGTGCGCGGGGCTCGCAGCGCTGCACGGCGCGGGTCTCGTGCATCGCGACATCAAGCCGGCAAACCTGTGGCTGCGTCTGCCGCTCGCCGGCGGGGAGCGGTTCGACCCGGAGAAACACCGCGATCCCGGGCGCGTGCCCCCGCTCTCGACGGTGGTGATCGATTTCGGCATGGTGCGGGCCATCCGCGTCCCGCCCGAGGTCGGAGGCCGCTTCGTGGCAGGCACACCCGGCTACATCGCGCCGGAGCAGGTGCTGGATCCCGTGGAGCTCGACCCGCGCTCGGACGTCTACGCGCTCGCCGGGACGATTTACAACGTGACCACGGGCCGCTCCTTTTTCGACGAGCTGACAGGCCGCGACCGCATCCTCGCGCACATGAGGCTCGATCCCTTCGACGATGCCGAGCGCCTCCGCGTCTTCCCCGCGTCCATCGCCAAGCTCCTGCGGGCCGCCACCACGCGGGATCCAGCCGAACGCCCATCCCCCCTGGAGTTCGGCCGCGAGTTCGCGGCGGCGCTTTGATTCCACGGCGTCGCGCCGGGGTTTCACCCCGGACCCCGACCAGGGGCTGTCCGCCCCTGGACCCGGACCAGCGCAAGCGCTGGACCCGGGGTCGATGAACTGCGCGATGCGCAGTTCATCGAACAGGCCGAGGCAAGACCGGCGACGACGTTGCCAGGCAAAACCGCAGCGCCGACGTGTCTGCCCGAGGCTGATGTTTGGCAACGCCGCTCGTGGTCTTGCCCCTGTCCCGTCCGAGAAACCGCGCATCGCGCGGTTTCTCGGCCCTCGGTCCAGGCCGTGCCTGGTCCGGGGTGCAGGGGGCGGACAGCCCCCTGCTGGGGTGCGGGGCAAAGCCCCGCGTTCAGTCAGCCAGAACGGAAATCGCGGCGAAGAGCACTTGCCCGTTCGTTTGCGAATCGACGCGGATTTGGTGCACGTTTCCGGCGCGGAATGCCTCTAGCATTTCGTCGGGGCCGAGCTGGAACGAGCCAATGGGGTCGTCGTCGACCATGTCGTCGTCGAGCAGCTCGATGGCGAGCCGTGTGCTCCCGTCGAAGGCCACGTTCTCGAACGTCGGCGGCCCCTGGAATTGTGGGGTGAAGGTATCGGCTTGACCGTTGAGCCGCACGGGTGCGCTTTCCAGGGGCCCGACGATCTTTGCGCGCCCTTTCACGTCGGGTTTGTCGAGTGCCTCGTTCGCGGGGGCGGCGAGGGCCTTGGCGATTTCCACGTAGGGCACGCGCCCGCGCAGGAGATTGCCGAGGAGGTCGATCTGGCTCGGCTCGATTTGCCCCACGCCGTCCCAGACTTCGCCGCCGAGTTTGCAGGGGGCCACGGTCACGCCGTGCAGCATCACGCGCCCCGAGGCGGGCATCGACCCTGCGTACGATTCGGCCCCGGAGACGGCGGGGGAGGGCCCGCAGCCGACGAGGAAGAGCGCAAAAAGGAGCGGCCACCGCATGAACCGCGACGGTAGGCGGCCTTCGGGGCAGCGTCAACCGGCCGGCCGCTTTCGAGCGGCCTGGGTGCTCTCCTCTTGCAATCGGCGGAGCGCCGCGGTGTCATCAGGAACGCGACCATGCCCGATCTTCCTTCGCCCCCGACGGCTCAGGCCCTTCCGATCGAGGACCACTACGACGAGCTGCTCGCCTCGATCCGCGCGCGCTTCGGAAAACTCACCAAAGACAAACCGAGCTTGTTCACGACGCGTACGCCTTCGCTTTACCAGGTCTTCCTCGACGCGGTCCCGACCGAGCTACGACAGGTCAACACATGTTCTGCTTGCCGGCGCTTCGTCGAGCGGTACGGCGGCCTCGTGGTCGTCGATTCTGCTGGCAAGGCGCGGCCTGCGCTCTGGGACCCGGAGACCACGCCCGAGCCCTACACGAGCGCGATCCGTGCGCTCGCGAAGGCCGTGGCCGAGGCGCCCATCGACGGCGTTTTCCTGTCGGGCGAGAAAGTGTGGGGCACGCCTCGGACGGGCGCGTGGGAGCACATCGCGATCACGCCTTCGAAGGACCTCCTCCACAAGCCCACCTTGATCAAGACGAACGCGCAGATCATGGCGGAGAAGCGCCACGATCACGAGACGCTCCTTCGAGCGCTCGAAGCGTTCCCGATCGACATCGTCAAGCAGGCGCGCAAGCTGCTCTCTACCGAGTCGCTGTATCGCTCGGAGGCCGTCCTCGGCGTGGCGAAATGGCTGCTCGATCTGCACGAGACGCGCGCCGCCACGAAAAACGCCCGCGCGCGGGAAAACCTCACCTGGCTCGCGGTCGCCCGCGCGCCGGCCGGCTTCTGCCACGTGCGCAGCAGCATGATCGGCACCTTGCTCGAAGACCTCGCGGCCGGCATGCCGTTCGCGGAGGTCAAGAGCCGGTTCGCCGCGAAGATGCACCCGCTCCAGTACCAGCGCCCGCAGGCGGCGCCGACGGTCGGTAACCTCGCGCGCGCCGAGAAGATCGTGGAAGCGCTGAAGAGCGCCGGCGCGCTGGAGCGGCGCTTCGCCCGGCTCGACGACATCGAGACCTTGTGGATCCCGAAACACGCCAAGCCGCAGGGGCAAAAGCCCGGCGTTTTCGATCACCTGAAGCCTGCCTCGAAAGTCGCGGTCGACGTCGACGTCCCGCCCGTCACGATGACCTGGGAGAAATTCGCGCGGACGGTCCTCCCCGAGGCGGAGCGCATCGAGTTTTTCGTCCCGGCGGCGAACCAGTCGTACATCGCGATGGTCACGGCCAAGCGCGCGGACGCGCCGCCGATCCTGCAATGGGACTTCGAGGACCGCCGAAACCGGGTCAGCTCGTACGTGTACGCGAATGGCTCGCCGCCCGCGCGCTGGAACCTGAAGCCCAACGTCTACCACCCGGTGACGGCGATCGCCTTGCAGCCGTGGATGTGGAACCCGACGAAGGTCCTCACGCATCACGGCGCGGGCGTGATCTTCATCCTCGAGGACGCGCGGGATCGCGACTACAAGCAGGGCGCCGGGTTTTTCCCGAGCTATCTGCGGAGCGAATACCACGAGATTCGCGCCACGATGGAGGCGTACGCGCAGAGCGCGGTCGTCGAGGGCAAAGACACGGCCGAGGCCTGCGGGCTCAGCCTGGTGAAGGGATCGACCTGGAACCTCGACTTCCGCGTGACCTCGAAGGGCGGCATGCGCGTCGTGTACAAGCTCGACCGCTGGGATTGACGGTCAGAAGTGCCGCGCCCATTCCGGCGCGGGCTTCCGCCGGGGCAGTCGCTCGAATTCGTGCGACCACGTCTCGACGAGCTCACCTCCGCGCAGCGCACACACCACGAGCCGCCCGTCCAGGTTCGCGCCGTAGAGGTGATCTCGATCGAGCCAATCGAGCCATACGTGGTTCGAAAGCGGGATCTCCCGCCCGTCGTTCCCGACGAGACCATAATGGTTGCGATATCGCTCGACCCGCCCCTCGTCCTGGTCGAAGCCACCCTGCACGACACGCAGCACCTCGCGCCCGCCGCCGCCCGGGCGCCGCTTCTGGAGCACCGCCTGGCGATGCTGGTCCCAGATGTCGCGTGGATCCCGCGGTGGTGAATCATCGGCTTCGACAAACCCGATCCGCCGTTCGGCCGCGAGCTGGGCCGCATGGATATTCTCGATGTTCCACGGGCACCGATCCGCCACGTCGGCACCGTGATGCAAGTCATGGCGCGCGGGGATGTCCGGGCGACCCGAGGCGGGGGAGGAGAACCACATGCCCCGCGTCCAGGTCCCCGCCTCGCGCCAGGCGAGCAGGCAGGTGAGCCATGGGGCGCGTGAAAGGCCGCTGAATTGCCAGGGCCAATCGGGATCGCCCGGCGCTTTCATCGCGAAATAAAGCAGATATCGTCCGTCCGGCGAGAGCGCGCATCGCCGCGGGTAGAGCGTCCCGAAGAACACGGCCCCGGGCTCGACGTGGTGGGTGTCGAGGTCCCAGAGGTGGAGCGACCAGCACTTCTGGCGATGCGTGACGAAGACGAGCGCGCGTGGTGCTTCCGAGGCGCGGAGGATGTAAATGCGCGGAAACGAGAGCGTCTCGCCGGCCATGCGCCATACCTCAGGGAACGGGGCTCCAGGAGGCGTTCCCGCCGTACGCGACGAACGCGGGGACGGCCTTCGTGTCCCGGGTGTCGACCACGACGACGCTCCGGATCGTCGGCTCGCAGCCCACGTACGGGCATAACGACAGCGTGAACGCGAGGTGGTGATCGTCGGGCGCCCACGCAGGATTGAACGCGCTGTAAAATGGCCGCGGGAAGGCGTCGGTGAGCGCGCGCCCGAGATTGCCGCTCGCGTCGACCAGGGAGATCTCGTTTCGATAATCGGCACCGTTCGCACCCTGGCGCACGGACCACGCGACGGCGAGCTTCGTTCCTTTCGGAGAAACCTCCGGGTACAGCGAGCCTCCGAACCAGAACGAGCCGAACCCGCGAATGCTGGTGCCGTCGGGCGTCGTCGTGTAGAGCGCGGATTGCCGGCAGCAGTACGAGCTCGTCGGGCTCGCCGAGAACAGCAATCGCTCGCCGAGCCACCGGGCGCCGCTGAACATGTGATTGCCGGCGTCCGGCAAGCGCTGGGCCCGCCGCGTGGCGACGTCTACCGAGACGAGGTGCTCCGCGTCATGTCCTCCCGCGACGACGCAGAGCGTGTCGCCTTTCGGCGAGAACGCGGGATAATTGATGAAATCCGGCTCGCCCACGCGATGATCCTCGCCGCTCGCCACGTCGACGAGGTGGAGCTCCTCCGGCGGTCCCTCCGGAGGCCCGCTCGACGCCGCGATGTACGCGACGTGGCTGCCGTCCCGCGTGATCGCGAACCACGACCCGGCGTTGTACCAGGTCGCGAATTTGCGGGTGATCGGCCGCTGCTCCGCGCCGTCCGCGTTCATCAGGAACACGCGCCAGGCCATCCCGTCTCGGTTGCTGAGAAATGCAATCCGACGACCGTCCCCGAGGAACACGGGATACACGTTGCGCTGCGCCTCCCGCGTGAGCTGCGCTTCCGCGCCCTTGGCGAAATCATACGTGAACACATCACCCGAGCGCGTGAACGCGAGGCGACCCGACGAAAGGCCGAGATCCTTGACGAGCCCGAGCCGCGGCGGCTTCTTGTCGGCCTCGGGCGCGCCGATCCCCTGATACCCCTTCACCCAGTCGTCGAACGTGCCAATCGCCTTGCGTGGCGCCTCGGGCGGCGCTTCGGCGGCGGAAGCCTCGGGCGGCGGCAAGTACGGGGCCGCCGTGCCCTCCGCGGTCGCGGCCGCGGACGGCGCGGAAGACGCGGCGCTCGGCGAAGGCGCGACCGCGCTGGCCGTCGAGGCCGCGGAGCTCGTCGTGACGGCCTGCTCGTCGTGGCTCGTGGCTTGGGGCTTGCACGCGGCGAGGGGCAGCCAGATCAGTCCGACAAATCCGACATGCGAAGAACGAAACATCACGGCGCGTCGGACGATACCAGAGCGCGCAGGGGCAGGTAAGGGACGATCGCGCAATCGTCCCCTCGGCTCACTTCTTCCGCCGATAGTTCTGCTGCATGATCTCGGTCCACTTCCCGTCCTGGCCCTGCATCTCCGATCTGAGCACGCGCTCGTCGGCGCTCTTGATCTCGATGATGTCCTTGTACTTGGCCATCCTGCCCTCCGCCGAGAAATCCGGGCCCTCGGTGTCGAGCGTCAGCACCTTCTCCGCCGCGTCCAGCGAGCCGTGATAGACCCACATATATGGCGCCATCGAGCCGATGAACGTCCCCACGAATGCCTTCTGGCTCGGATCGTAGCCAAACGTCCACATCATGTAGTGGTTGGCTCCGCCGGGCATCGCGCCGCGCGCCTCGCAGAGCACCCAGAGATCGCCCATCGGACGCACGACCTCGGTCCCGGTGAACTTCTGGATCTTGCCCGGCTCCATCTCCGCGTCGTGCTCGTACGTCCACTCGCCCACGAGCTTTTGCAGCCAGAGATGCTCTTTGTTCGGTTCGACCTTCATCCCTACCTCCCTTGGAGAATGGTTCGTGGTCAAACCATGACCCGCACCCGACGTCAATGCGGAAAATGTGCTCACCGCATCAGGAACGGCGCGTGCCGCTCGAAGAAGGCAAACACGGCAGACTTCGTCACGACGAACCGCGGCCCGAACCGGGCCTCGAGCAAGCCGCGGACCGCCTCGGCCTCGCTCCGGTTCATGAGGCCGAACGTCCGTGGTTTGTCCTCGTCCGCGGTGACATACAGCTCGTGCGCCATGGCCGTGAGATGCAGGCGTATGCCCCGGACGCGCTCGCAAGGCAGCCGCTCGACACGTTTGGCTTTGCCCACGAGCTCGTCGCACCACGCCTCGACCGACCCGCCCTTCGGCTGCCCTGGACCATACGCCGTCTCGCCGATCTCGCCGACGATCTCGAGATTCGCGCGAATCCCCGCCACGGCGCCCGCCTTCACGGCGGGCATGATGCCGAGGTCACACTGCACGATCTCCGCGGGGAAAAAGAAAAAGACCCAGTTCGATAGTCCCCCGCGGGACGTGAGGCCTGTGAGGACGAAGGAGCCTTCGCTCGCGGGCGCAGGGGTGGGGTGCATGAGGAAAAGAAACAAGAAGGGGAGGGGACTGTCAATGTCATTTGGCTTGACGTTCCGGCGATGGAGCCCCAAGCCTAGGTCCGCCCATGCAGCCCGCGTTCGTCGCTCTGGTTCTATTCGTCGTTTATATGACCGTCGCCTTCGGGCTCCGGACCGTGCAGCACATCCGCGCGACCGGATCGACCGGCTTCCAGGGCATTTCCGGCAGGATCGGCTCGGCCTCGTGGTTCGGAGGCGTGCTCTTCGTGCTGGCCCTCGTCCTCGGGGCGCTCGCGCCGGTGCTCGAGCTCGCGGGCGTCGTGCGGAGCCTCGTGGCGCTCCCGCCGTGGGCGTTTGCGTGCGCCGTCGCGCTGGCCGTCGCCGGGACGCTGGCCACGTATGCCTCGCAGGTCGCGATGGGGAAGTCGTGGCGCATCGGCGTCCGGGAAGCGGAGCGTACGGAGCTCGTGAGCGACGGGCCCTTCCGGATCGTTCGAAACCCCATCTTCTCGTGCATGCTCGTCACGGGGACGGGGCTCGCGTTGATCCTGCCGAACGTGCTCTCGCTCGTCTCCTTGATCTGCCTCTTCGTGGCCGTGGAGCTCCAGGTGCGTGTCGTCGAGGAACCTTACCTCCACCGGACACACGGCGAGCGATACGCCGAATACTGTCTCCGCGTGGGTCGGTTCGTACCGGGCCTCGGGCTGCGTCGTTTTGCCGCAAGCGCAATTCGTTCGCTCGACGACTCGCCCAACTTGTAGGATCCTCGGAGTCCCAATGCAAAAACAAAAGACCCGGCTCTACAGCATCTCCTTCTCCCCCTGGTCCGAGAAGGCCCGCTGGGCGCTCGACCATCACCGCATCTCGTACGAGGAAGTCGAGCACTACCCCTTCGCGGGCGAGCTCCGGCTCCGCATCCTTCTTCGCAAACCGACGGGGCGCGTCACCGTCCCGATCCTCGACGATCGCGGCGTCCTTCTCACCGATTCGTTCGACATCGCCCGCCATGCCGACGCCGTCGGCGCGGGGCCGAAGCTCTTCCCGGCGGGCCGGGAGGCCGAGATCGAGACCTGGAACCGCCGCAGCGAGACGACGCTCGCGGCGCTCCGGGCCATGATGATGCTCAAGTTCGTCGACGATCCGACGTTCGGACAGGCCGCCCTGCCGCGCGGGACCCCGAAGGCGATCGTGCCGCTGCTCATGCCGATCGGCCGCGGCGCCATGCAGCTCTTCGTCGCGAAGTATCGAATGCGCGAGGGCGCGTCGACTCACCGCGCGGTGGCCGAGGAGGGGCTCGAGACGCTCGACAAGGCGCTCGCCGAGGGGCAGAAGTATCTGCTCGGCGACACATTTTCGTATGCGGACATCGCGATGGCGCTCGTGCTCCAGGTCGTGAGCCCGGTCGACAAGCGGTTCATGCCCACGGGCCCCGGCGGTCGCGCGGGCTGGAGCAACCCGGACCTCGCGGAGCGGTATGCTCGTCTCGTCAAGTGGCGTGACGCGGTCTACGAAAATCATCGCCGGTGGGTGTGAACGTGCCCCGTGGGTGAGCGGCGTGATCACCAGCGCCGCGCCCCGGTGATGTACGACGAGCTCCTCCCTCTGCTGCTCGCCCTCGACGGAATACGCCAGAACCCTGCGTATCACCCCGAGGGCTGCGCCCTCTACCATTCCCTCCAGGTCTTCGATCTCGCGCGCGCAGCGTGTCCCGACCGCGCGCTCTGGGCCGCGGCGCTCTTGCACGACGTGGGAAAGGCGATATCCTCGCCTGACCACGACGCGCTGGGCGCCGATCTGCTCGACGGCCTCGTCTCGCCCCGCATCGTCTGGCTCGTGCGCCACCACCTCGACCTTTTGCACGACCCTGGGCCCACCAAACGCCGCCTGCGCGGGACCGCCGCGCTCGCCGACCTCCAGCGCCTGCGCCGCTGGGACGTCCTCGGTCGCTCCCCACACGCCACCGTGATGTCACCCGAAGACGCGCTGTCGATTCTCCTCGACGGCGCAGATCTCTCCCTCCTCGACCCCGGCGGCGAGCCCGCCCCCATCCATGACCCACGAAAGGAGCTGTTCTGACGGCAAGAGGCACCGCGCCCGCCTGGTCGCGAGCCTCGAACACATCGACGCGTCTCGTCACCTCTACCACGACGACGAGGTCACCGAGGCGCGCCTCCGCCTCCACGACGCCGTGCGCGACGCCGTCGCAACGGTCTTGACGGACAAACAGCGCGAGGTCGTCGAGGCGTATTTTTTCGAAGGCCTGTCCCAGGGCGAGATCGCGCGCCGCCTCGGCGTCACGCAGCAGGTCGTGCAAAAACGCATCTATGGCGCCGGGCGCGGCGGCCGCACCGTCGGCGGCGCGCTCCGCAAGCTCCGCGACGCCCTCGCGCCGCTCGTGGCGCGTCCTTTCCCGTCATGAGCAGCGAACGAACCGGAGGGCTCCGCGGCAGGATCGCTGCGGAAGCCGCGCGCCTCATGTACGAGGAGGGCGTCAAGCAATACTTCACGGCCAAACGGATGGCGGGAAGGCGCCTGCTCGGCCGTGCGGGCGGGAAAAACCTGCGGTATCGGCCTCAGGACTTGCCCTCGAACGGCGAGATTCGCGACGCGCTGCTCGCCATGGCCGAGCTCGCCGAGGGCGAGCGGCGCACGCGCCGGCTCTTCGCCATGCGTGTCGTCGCCCTCCGCGTGATGCGCGCCCTCGGCCCATTCGAGCCGCGCCTCATCGGATCGGTAAGCACGGGGCACATCCGCCGCGGCAGCGACATCGACATCCAGGTCTTCACCGACGACGAGGACGCGTTCGAGCGCCACCTCGCGGGCCTCGGGTGGAGCTTCGAACAGGAGCGGGTGAGCATCTTCAAATTCGGCCAGATCCGCGAATACGTTCACCATCACGTCGCGGACGTCTTTCCGGTGGAGCTCACGGTCTACGAGAGGCGTGAATTGCGGTTTCGGCCCCGCAGCAGCACCGACGGGCAGCCCATTCAGCGGGTGAAGGTCCCGGCGCTCGAAGCGCTCCTCCGCGCGGAGCACCCCGAGGCGTGGGCGCAATACGAGGCCGACGGGACCATCGCGGATCTCGACGAGATTCTCGCCGAGGAAGAGGACGACGAAGCACCGCTGCCGGGGCCTTTCGACGGACTGCTCGCCGACGAGCCCCCCGAGGCGGCGTGGCCGGAGGGCGCGGAGGACGAGCCGGACGAGGATTACGATCCGCTCCCTGGTTTCGAAGCTTACTCCGATTGACACCGCCTCCCGGTCCGGTTATGCCTCGCCGGGAGGGGATTTGGATGAATACGCTGCCGCCCGGACCCGAGCACCTCGGCCTGATCGACACGCTCCGGTGCACCTTCGGGTCCCCGGCCCTCGTCATTCGCCGCCTCGCCGCGCGGCATGGGGATCCCTTTCGCGTCCGCACCTTCAACGGGCCCCTGACGTTCATTGGCAATCCCGCGGCGATCCGCGCCATTTACACGGCCGATCCCGAGACGTTCGAGCCGTTCGGGGTCGACGTGACCGAGCCCATCTTCGGGCGGACATCGGTCGTGGTCTCGACCGGACCGCGCCATCGCCGGGATCGCAAGCTGCTCACGCCTCCGTTCGCGCCCGCCGCCGCGAAATCGTACGCCTCCGTCGTGGCCGAGGTCGCGCGGGAGGCGGCCTCGCAGTGGACGCCGTGCCAGCCCTTCTCGATGCTGGAGGCCATGCAATCCATCACGCTCGACGTGGTCATCCGCGTGGTGTTCGGCGTGAAGGGCGAGGCGCGGATCCGCGACGTACGCGCGGCCGTGCTCGATCTCATTCACGCGATGAATCCGCTCATCCTCATCATGCCGGCGATCCGGCGCCCGTTCGGCGGATTCGGCCCCTGGGCGCGTATGCTCCGGGCCACAGCGGCGCTCGACGCGCTCTTGTCCGAGGACATTCGGGCCTTGCGCGCCTCGGGCGAAGACCGATCCGACGTCCTCGGGCTCATGCTGAAAGCGCGCTACGAAGGAGGCGAGGGGCTCAGCGCTCAGGAGATCCTCGATCAACTCCGCGCCCTGCTCTTCGCGGGCCACGAGACCACGGCCGTCACCCTGGCCTGGGCTTTTTATTGGCTCCACCGCGAGCCCGACACGCTCGCGCGGGTGCTCGCCGAGATCGACGGCCTCGGGCCCGAGGCGCCTCCCGAAAAACTCCTCGGCTTGCCCTACCTGGATGCCGTCTGCCTGGAGACGCTGCGCATCGTGCCGCCCGTGGCCAACGTCGGGCGCGTGCCCCGAAAGCCGTTTGCCCTCCTCGATTACACCATTCCCCCGGGCGAGCCGCTCGTCCCATCTCCGCTCCTCGTGCACGGGCGTGATGATCTTTATCCCGAGCCCGAGCGATTCCGCCCCACGCGCTTTTTGGAGCGTGATTTTTCCCCGTTCGAGTTCATCCCGTTCGGCGGGGGATCCCGTCGCTGCCTGGGGGCGACGCTGGCGATGGTGGAAATGAAGGTCGTGCTCGCCGTCCTCTTGCGTGAATATCACCTGCGGCTCGCGAGCGCGGAGCCGATCGAGCACGTGCAACGGGGCATCACGCTGGGGCCGCGGGGCCAGGTGCCGATGATCGTGGAAGGGCGTCGGGTCCGCCCGATCGCACGCGAGGCTTGCCTCGACCGCGGTTCCGCGGTAACGTAGGCTTCTCATGCGAAGCTCTCGGCGCACGTACCCCCTCGCTGCCCTCGCACTGCGTTGCGATGGCTGCTGTTGTCGTCGCTGAAGAGCGTTCCTGAAAGATAGGCCTACGAGAGGCACGCGCGCGCCGCCGCGCTGGCGGACGACCGCCCGTGGATCCGGCGCGCCTCTGCGCCCTCGTGGCCGCGGGAGCGCCGCACGAGGGCAAACCGCCGAGGCACGCGCGCCGAAGGGGCGCATGCATGCGGGCCATTTCGGCGTGATGCGCGCGCGGGGCGCTGCCGCTTTGGTTTCGTACGTCGATGACCAGAGGAGGATGTCCCATGGCGATCCAGATTTTCGATACGCTCTCGCGACAGAAACAAGCGGCTTTTCCGGACGCGCAGCAGCGCGTCGGCATGTACCTGTGCGGCCCCACCGTGTACGGCGATGCGCACCTCGGCAATGCGAAGACCGCCGTTGCATTCGACGTCGTCCGGCGGTGGATCGAATACCGCGGCCACCGCGTGCGCTTCGTGTCGAACGTCACCGACGTCGGTCATATCACCGAGGATGCGCTCGACGAGGGCCGCGATCGAATCGCCGAACGCGCGGCGCTCGAGCGCGTCGAGCCGATGGAGATCGCGGATCGGTATTTCTGGAAGTACTTCGACGAGATGGGCCGGCTCAACGTGCGGAGGCCGGACGTCACGCCGCGCGCGAGCGGCCACATCCCGCAGCAGATCGAGCTCATCGAGGAGCTCCTTGCGCGCGGCCTCGCGTATGTGGCGGACGGGTCGGTGTATTTCCGTGTCGCGGCGTTTCCCGGTTATGGAAAGCTCTCGCGACGGGTGATCGACGAGCTCGCCATCGGGACGCGGGATCTCGTGCGCGGGAACAAGTCCGATCCGCGTGATTTCGCGATGTGGAAGAAGGCCGAACCCTCCCACGTGCAGCGCTGGAAATCGCCCTGGGGAGAGGGGTTTCCAGGCTGGCACCTCGAATGCTCGGCGATGGGCTTGCAATACCTCGGCGAGGGCTTCGACATCCACGCGGGCGGGCTCGATTTGCAGTTCCCGCACCACGAGGCCGAGATCGCCCAGGCCGAGGGCGCGGGCCGGCGCTTCGCGCGGCTCTGGATGCACGGGAACATGCTCACCGTGAACGGGGAGAAGATGTCCCGCTCGAAGGGCAATTTCACCACGCTCGAGGACTTTTACGCGAAGCATGATCCGCTCCTCCTGCGGTTTCTCTTCGTGCAGAGCCATTACCGGGCCACGGCCGAGGTGTCGGCGGAGACGTTGCACGCGGCGACCTCGGGCCTTCGTCGTCTGCGGGACCTCCGGCGCGAGCTCGCGCGGCGCGCGGGAGGAGGGCCTCCTGGCCATGCCGAGGCGCTCGAAGCGCGCCTCGCCGCGGCGCGCGCCGCCTTCGAGGCAGCCATGGACGACGATTTCGACACGCCCGCCGCCCTCGCGACCCTCTTCGTGCTGGCCCGCGATCTCCAGGCCGCGCTCGCGGGGCCCGTGCCGCAGGGCACGATCCTCCACGCGCTCGAACTCGTATCGTCGCTCGGCGAGGGCGTGCTCGGGCTCCTGCCGGAGGAGCGCGACGCGCCGGATGCAGAGCGCTTCGACCGGGTGATTGCATTGCTCCTCGCGGAGCGGGCGCGCCACCGCGCCGGGCGCGAGTATGCACGGGCCGACGCGCTCCGCGCGGGCCTCGCGGCGGCGGGTATCGAGATCGAGGATGGTCCCGATGGGGCGCGATGGACGATATCTGCATGAGAGGCGGGCTCGCGGTGACAGGCACGATTGTCATCGCGAGCCCCCCACGTTAGTCTGCCCGGCATATGCCGAGCCAAGCCACGAACCTCGCGTCGACCTTCTTTCCCGTGCTGCTCGGCGCGCTCGTCGCGGCGGCGGGCTGCGCATCTCCGGCCCCTCCGGCCCCTCCGGCCCCATCTCTGCTCGTCGTCGCGCCTTCCGTGGCGTCCGCGCCCGACAGCGACGCCAATGACCCGCGGGTCCAGGTCGAGAAGCTCGCGGACCCGGCCGCGCGTGACCTCGCCGTGCACCGCCTCGCCCAGTTCTTCGAAGACGCGATGACGAAGGACGGCAAGGACAGGAACGGTCCGAACGTCAAGCCGCTGCTCGACCTGATCGCCTCGCCGATGTCGCGTATCTGCGTGAACGGTGATCTCGACGAGAAGATGCGTTCGAAGGTCGTCCGGCTCCTCGCGGAGGTCCGCGATCCTCGTGGCGCGCCCTGCCTCGTCGAGGTGCTGAAGGACTACGAGCCCGATACCAGCGAGGAAGACGTGCGCGTCGCGGCGCGCGCCGTCGCGGAGATGAAGGTGCAGGGCGCGGCGGGCCCACTCTTCGAGGCGTTCACGAAGCTCCGCCATTCGAAGCCCAGGGCGTCGCTCATCACGCGTGACGTCCACGACGCGTTGCTCGGTTTCTCGCATCCCTCGTGGGAGTCTCCGTGCATCTCGATGATCGGCAGACCGATCGCCGATCGGAGAGACATCACGGTCCTGAAGGACGAGCTCTATTGGCAGATCACCTGCGCCGAGATCCTTGGCAGGCTCGGGAGCGTGAACGCGATCGAGCCGCTCATCAAGATCGTGCTCTCGCCGGTGAAGGCAGACGTGCAGGTGACGGCGATCTACGCGCTCATCAAGATCGGCAAACCCGCGATCGAGCCGACCGTGAAGGTTCTCCGGAGCGAAAACGCCGGCCTCGTGGAGTACGCGAAGGTAGAATTGTTGAAGGCGAACACGGGCGAGGACGGTGTGGTATCGAGCGTCGTCAAGAAGGAGGCGAACACGGCGCACGTCGCGCCGGTCGCGCTGATCCTCGGTAGCATCGGCCGCGAGGAGGCCATTCAGCCGATGATCGAGACGATCGCCAAGGCCGACGACGTCGCCAAAGTCGTGATCGCCCGCGAGCTGCTCAAGTTGCCCATCTCGAATGCGAGCCGCGAAGCGGTGCAGCGCGTCTTCGAGAAGACCCCGATCACGATGACGATCCCGCCTGGCGTGGGCGCGCGTGACGAGCTCCTCGCGACGATGGAGTATCTCTTCGACGCGGAGCTCGTGCCCTGGATGGTGAAGACCGCGCTCGCCGCGAGGGGCGACGAAGCCGACCTCGAATCGGTACGCGCCGCCACGCTGGTCACGGTCATGAAACTCATGAAAGCCTCGCAGATCCCCGAGGTCGACAAGCTCTACAACCTGAGGGTCCGAGGCCTCGACGGCAAGCCAGCCAGGTTCGGCGCGGCCTACGAGAGGGAATACACGATGACCAAGGACCTCCTGAAGGAGTGCGGCGACGCGCTCGACTGTTATTTCGGCAAGCTGCGGGATCCAGGCTCGCACACCGGTGACCGCCAGATGATCGGCATGAAGAGCGCGTACATGGTCGGCGTCCTGGGCGGGCCGGAGGTGCGGGCGAAGCTCGTCGAGCTCCTGCCGCTGATCAAGAATGCCGCCGCGAGTTTCATCGCAGGGCAGGTGATCGATCGGCATTCCCCCAAGGGAGACCTCGCCATTGCTGCAGAGCTCCAGCGGAGGATCGACGAGGCCGCGGCGACGAAGGACCCGAATCAGATCGCGAAAATGAATCCATTCAGGCTGATCGTCCATCGGCTACGAACGCGCACGCAATGAAGCTCCGTCACGAGGCCTGCGACGCGGCGTTCGCTCGCTCGTCCCACCACGCCCGGATCGCGGAGGCCTCCGCGCCGACGGTCGTTTTCGCCGCGTCCTCGAGACCCTTTCGCTCCTCGGGCGTCAGGTACCAGCTCAGGGCCGCGTCGCCCGAAAACTCGAACGTCACCTGCTGGAAAAAACTCCCCCCGAACCTTTTGTCGAGGTGGAAACGCCGGGCCACGGCCTCCACCTGCTCGTCGTTGCGGAAGCGCATCACGCTCTCCCGCGCCGAGAGCACCGCCGAAACGGGCGACGTCATGCCTTCGAGGGCCCGCGCGATCCGGTCGCCGAAATCATCGCCGGCGGGCTCCGGCCGCTCGATGCCGTCGCGGATCTGCACGAGCAGGATGCCGCTCACGTTCTGCTCGATCCAGTCCGTTCGGAGCAGTTCGTCCAGCCAACCACACGCGAGGTTCACGCCATAGTTGTCCCAGTAGCCCGCGTCCACGACGCGCCTGCGGGGCACGGTCGGCAGGGCGGCCGCGGGGGACACGAACGGGAAGGAGGCGCTCATGCGGGCCGCCGTCGCGAGGCGCAAGGTGTCCCTCGATTGCACCGGAAAAAGCCGCCCGAGCTCGTACCCGGAGCGCGCGTACACGACATGCTGGCCCTCCTCTCCGATCGCCGGCCCGTGCTGCACGAGGAGCGCGTCGAGGCAGAGATTCGAGATCAGCAGCCGTTTCCCATCCTCGACGAGCATCGGGCTCCAGACGAGCGAGGGACGCCACCCGGCCACTTCGCCGGGCCCGAGCAGGGAGAGCTTCGTGCCGAGGGACGGCATGTTCTCCACGAACGCGTTTTCGAGCGCCGTGCCCCGGTCGTAGAGCTCCCGGCTCGACGACGGCTTCGTCCACGCCCAGATACGCGCGGGCAACTCGCTGAACACGAGCGCCGCGGCCACGCGTGACAGGCACTCCTTGGCCACGTTGGCGACGAGCCAGTCCGAGCCCTCGGCCTCCGGGGCGGCTTCTCCCGGCGTCGATTCTTTGTGATACTCGGACGAACCAGCCGTGACCGCCGGGCCCTCGAGAGTCGCCACCCAGTACGACGCGCCCACCATCCCACCGGAGGCGCCGCTGATCATGCGGACGTGATAAGGGAATTCTCGACGCTCCGACTGATCGAGCTGTCTTTCGAGCTCGCGCAGGACGGCCGCGGTCCAGACCGCCGCGCGGATCCCGCCGCCGCTCGTGCAGACCAGCACGAGCGGCCGTTTCCGGCCGTTCTCGTCCGTCCATCGGAACTCGACCATGGATCGCGGCAAAAGGCCCGAGCCGTTCGCGCCGGTCGCCTCGTAGTCCGCGAGGTGCGTATGGCCGGCCGCCTTGCACCCGCGCTGACAAGGCTCCTGTTCGATGGCCGAATAGGCATCCTTCAAATCGGCGAACCTCGCCCGATATCGTTTCCGGCCGAGCACGTAAAGGGCCAGGACGGCCCCGCCGACGAGCAGCACGGAGTGCCACTTTTCGAGCCAGTACACGAAAAAGCCATCGATCGCGCCGAGCAGCGCGAGCAGGACGCAGAGCCCCGCGGCCGCGGGAATCTTCCTCGCCCGGAAGCAACTCGCCACGGCGTACATCACGCCGAGGAGCGCGAAGAACGCCGCCGCGTACACGTGCTCGTGCAGCATCTCCCGGGGCGCGTCCGCTCGAAAGTCCTCCGATAGACAATGGCCGATGCCGTGGATGCACGGCCGGATGCGCTCGCCGAAGCTCTGAACACGCGAAAGGAGCGCGCCGTTCGTCCCGCCGAAGACGAATGCCAGCGTGAGGACGATGCCGATCTCCGTTCCCAGCAGCGTGTACACGGACGTCCCGAGACGTTCGAGGATCCGCTTGGGGTCCCTCCAGGGGACCCCGTTTCTTTTGTACAGGACGCGAGAAACGACGGACGCGACGACGATCATCGCCACGACGCCCCAGAGCGCGCCGAGGTAATTCAGGACGTCGAGGGGAATGCCGTGCCCGCGACAACGATGCAGCTCGTCCGGCGAGACCAGATAACTCACGTAAAAGAGCTCGCTCGTGAGCAGCGCCATGGCGAGCCCGATGGCGAACTGGGCCTTGCGGGATTGTCCGCGGAACAGGTACGGCAGGCCAAAGGCTCGCCCGAGATCGTAAAAGAGCATCCCGAGGACCACGACCAGGGCCCCGAGCAGGAGCAGGTGCCTCGAAAAGTCGAAGACGACCCGGATCACCCACGGCGGCGCGGCGATGAGCTTGCAGAAAGCTTCCGTCATGGATCGTTTCGTCAGGGCGTCCGCGGCCATCCGAGCCGGTGCAAGAGCGCCTCCAGGTGTTTCCACGCCGGTGCCGATTTCACGCTCGGGTCCCGATCGACCTCGTCGAGGAATCGCTGCAGCTTGTCGGCGAGCCCGCGCTCGGTGTCACTCAACGCGCCCTCGAAGCGCGGGTGCAGGAGATACGCCGTGGTCCCCGTCCGCGCGAGCAAGCTGTCGAGGAAGAGCTCCAGCCGCCGCGCCGCCTCGGCCCAGGCCTTGTCGCTCTCCTCATTTCGTCCGGCCGGGGGCGGCGTCGATTGCATGTTCACCCAGTCGAGATCGTTGCCCCAGAGGCTTTGCTCGAGCGGCGACCAGAACAGCGAGAGCGCCGTGCCGAATCGACCGACGGGCGAAGGCGCGTCCGCCTTCGCGGGCACACGCGCGCGCCGGACGGCGTCCGCGATCCGGTGAAAATTGTCGTCACGCAAGGAGAAACCAATGAACAGCATGTGGCGCATCAGGAGCAGCGCCTGCACGATCCCCGCGAGCGCCTGCCGGCGGAGGTCGTATCGCATGTAATCCTCGCGCGTCAGGACGATGTTGTCGGGATCCGTGACGCACCCGTGCATCTTGAGCACCCACCGTGATGCCCCGGATTGGGGCTCGTGGGGCAGCACCGAGACCGTCATCCCGGCCGCCTGCGAGGCGCGTTCGAACAGCGTATCGTAGTTCGTCGTGATGACCTCGCGCGCGGGGAGCGCGGCGAGCAGCGCATGCGACAGGGCATACCCGTGGACACGGGCGAATGCATCCGCGATTCGCTCCCCCAGGATGCGCTTGCTCGCCTGCGGCTGCATGCTCGTCTCCATGCGCAGCTCGATCGCGCGGGCCTGATCGAGCGCGCCGAGCTCCTTCAAGGCGCCGAGCTCCGCCTCGTTCATCCCGGCGTCCCGGGCGAGATCCCGCAGCAAGCCGCCCCAATCCGGCAGGCCGGCATTCTTGCTCACGCCCGCGCCGATGAAGAGCACGAGATCGCCGTTCGCGGCGACGTGCGCGAGGCTCTCCCCCGTGCGCCACAAGTGCTCGTCGAGATCGGGCCAGGACGAGGGATCCGCCCCGCGTTGCGCCTGCGCGGATGCGTACGTGAGCTCGTCGTTGCTCACGAGCGCGATGTCCACGTCCTTCGCAATGGCAAGCCGCTGCAGGACCGGGACGAGCGCGCGCACGACGTCCCCGGTCCAGTGCCGCTTGCCGCCGTACCTCGTGCCGATGACCGGCAGCGCGAGCAGATGCTTGGCCCGCCCATTGCGTGGAGGCGTCCCGTGCGCGCGGAGGTCGTCCGTCACGCGCTCGATGAACTCCTCGGCGCCCGCGACGAACCAGGAGACGTCCGTGCTCGGGACGGCCCCGACGTTGCCGACCCACGGGCGCGGCAGGTGGTCTTCCCATTCGACCACCTTGAGCACGCGCTGCTTTCCGCGCCGCCATTCCTCCGTCGGCGTGGCCCAGCGCAAGGATCGACCCTGGAGATGGCTGAACGAACGTGTCCAGCTCCGCGAGGGCATCGCGTCGATGTCGCAGGGCACGAGCCACGCGTCACAGGAGAGCAGCGTGAGATCGCCGTGCAAGATGAAGAGGTGACCGCTCATTTTCGACTCCACTCGCGGGCGAGCGCGAAGGCGCGAAGGTTATCCTTCTTTTCGAGGTAACGCGAGCGGCTCGTGACGTCGTGGATGTTCTCGGCGCGAAGCTCGATCTGCCTCCGCGTCTCGCGGAGGGCGTCCCTGCCGGCCGCGGGGTCTCCGGCGGCGAAGAATGTCTCGGCGACGGCGAGGCGGAACGGCACGTCGAAATAGCCGGACCCGTCGAGCGCGAGAAACGATGGCAGGCGCTTTTCCACGGTCGCGAGGGCCTCGTCCACGCGGCCGCAGGCGAGGAGCGTGCGCAGGTGCGTGCCTTCGTGCCAGTACACGAGCAAGCCTCCCGTGTCGCCCACGGCCGTGACGGCCCGCCGCGCGTGCGCCTCGGCGAGCGACGCCTCGCCCCGAGAGAGCGCGATTTCCGCGAGGACACGAAAGCTGGCAGCTTCGTAGAACGCCCCCACGTGAGCATCGAGCGCCCTCCGCGCGAACGCCTCGCTCTCGTCCAGGCGCGACGGTCCGCTCCATTCGAGCAAGGTCTCGCTCAGGTAAAACACCGCGTTCGCGATCTGATACCCGTCCTGGATCCGCTCGGCGATCGAAAGCGCCCGGCGCGTGGACGCCTCGGCGGCGTCCTTGTCGCCCATCTCCCGCGCCGCGATGCCGTGGAGGACGTGCGCCATGCAGAGGTCGTGGAAAACGTTCCCCTCCGCGAGCACCTCCACGCCCTGGGCGGCGAGCGCTCGGTTCTGCTCCAGGCAAGGCTCCACGTACATCGCGGCGCACGCCTGCCACATGAGCGCGAGGCCGCGCGCCCGGGGTTCGTCGAGCGCCGGGAGCTGCCTGAGGCGCGCGAGGGTCTTGCGACGTACCTCGACGAGCGTGACCGGAAAAAGCGCCGTGGCGATGTAGAGCAAATTGCCAGTCGCGCAGACGAATGCGGGGAGCGCGTCGGGAAGAGGCTCGACCCGACAAACGTCCTCCGCGAGCTCGAAAAAAGGCTCGGTGGCGCCCATCTGCGGCAAGGCGTGGATCATCCGCTCCGCCGTCCGGCACCACCAGGTGCTCCCTTTCGGCAGGATCGAGAGCGCTTCGAGCCCGGGTGAAGTCGATTCGGGCCACACCCCCAGGCCGAATCTCGCCACGGCGAGGACCGCGAGGAGCTCCCCGCGGAGAATGCCTTCCGCCCCGCATCCGAGCCCCTTCGCCGCGCGTTGTGCCGCCTCCCGGAGATCGTTCCGCGCGAGCGACTCCGCGGCCGCGTTCGCGTAAAACCGCGCCGCCCGCGCGAGGTCTCCGCCTTCCTCCGCGTGCCCCGCGAGCGCCATTGCATCGGCCTCGCCGGCGCCTTCGAGCCACGCCCCCGCCGCGAGATGCGCGGCTTTCCGATCCGCCTCCGTCAAGAGCCCGTACGCCGCGTCCTTCACGAGCGCGTGCCGGAAGCCCATCTGGATTTCCCGTGGAAATCGGCTCTCCTTGTGCCGCTCGACGAGCTCCTCCTCCACGAGCCGCGCGAGCCACCCGTCCACGTCGTCGCGCGCCCCCCACGCCGCGACGATTCGACGTACCGCGCCCACCCAGAACGTCTCCCCCACGACGCTCGCCGCGCGCAGGAGCCGCCGCTCCGGCGACGACAGCTTCGACAAACGCGCCTGGAGCATGGCCACGACCGTCTCCGGCGCCTCGCTCATCTTGCCTTCCGCCGCGGCCCGGATGAGCTCCTCCAGGAACAACGCATTGCCCTCGGAGAGTTTTTCGATGTGCTCGACCGTCTCGGGGCGGATGGCATCGCCGAGCACGCTCTTGACGAGCCGCTCGATCGCCCGCCGTCCGAGCGGGCGCAGCGACATCTGGTGCATCCGCGAGGTGGCCATCGTCGGCAAGAGCTCGCGCGTCTCGGGCCGGCCGAGGCAAAACACGAACAGGGGCATCTCGCCGTCACTGCGCAGCATGCTCCGCACGAGCTTCACCGTCAGCGCGTCGCCCCAGTGCAGATCCTCGAGGACCAGCGTCACGGGCCGCGCCGCGCACGCGGACGCCATCCACGCGAGGAAGGCTCGTCCGATCTGCTCCTCCATCACCTGCGCGTCGTTTCGCGCGGCGAGCAGCGGCGCGCTCGTCTCGGCAGGGAAGGGGACGCCGCAGAGCTCGCCGAGGAACTCGCCCACGCGCCGCCGATGCCCCGCCTCCACGTGCGCGCAGAGCCGATCGATCACCACCTCTCGCGCGCGCTCGGGATCCTCGATCGCGTCGAGCCCCGCATATCTTCGCAATGCGTCCCGCAAGAGCCCGTACGGCGAGCCCGCCGTCAGCGGATCCCCATGGCCCACGAGGAGCAACACCTCGGGGTGCGCCGCGCGAATCCGGCGCGCGAGCTCGCCGAAGAGCCGCGATTTGCCCGTCCCCGGCGGCCCGAGCAAGAGCATTCCCTGCGGCTCACCGTCCTCGATCGCCCGCCCGAGCAGACCTTCGAGCTCCATCAGCTCGACCTCGCGCCCCACGCACGGCGTCGGTTTGCCGAGCAGCAATCGCCCGGCGCCCTCTTCCCGGCGCTCCGCGAGCAAGAGCGTCCCATGGTCCTTGTTCCGGGTGACGAATCGTGTATCGAGCAGCGCGGCCGTGACCGTGTCGAGCCAGACGCCCTCCTCCGCCGCGTGGCTCGGGTCTTCGAGCAGCTTCATGGCTCGATCGACGGCCTCGCCCATGCGTCTCGTCCGCCTCGTCGAGGCGCGGCCCGTCACCACGCCGATCCGCGCGTCGGGCCAGAGCTCGCGCAGCGAGAGCGCGCCACGCGCGGCGATGCGCGCCTGGTCCGTGACCATTCCGCGTGACGCGATGGACGCGAGGATCGAGCCCTCCGCGAGCTCCTCCAGGTCGAACCGGAGGAGCGGCAGCGCCCGCCGCGCCGCCTCCACGCGGCCCGCCTCCGTCGCCGGAGCCTCGCCCGGATCGCCGCGCTCCGGAGGGCCGAACGTCACGAGCACGAGCGTCACGAGCGTCTGCTCGCCCGCCTCCAAGGGCGCCGCGGGGCCGCGCAGCGATACGGGCAGGTGTTCCTCCGCCGTGACCGCGGGCAACGCGGAGACGAGGGTTCGCAGGGCCGCGCCATCTCGCGGACGCCGCTCGGCGTTCCGGCTCAGCATTCGAAGGAGAAGGTCCTCCCATTCTTGCGGGATGGCGGGGCGCACGGCGCGCACCGGGGCGGGATCGTCGTAAAGAATGCGCGCGAGCACGCCCGCGACGTGCTCGGCGTCGAAGGCGGGCCGCCCCGTGAGGCATTCGTAGAAGATGCACCCGAGGGAAAACACGTCCGTCGCCGGCACGATTCTCCCGCCGTCGGCGAGCTGCTCGGGGGCCATGTATTGCGGCGTTCCCACGAGCGTGCCCGTGACCGTGATCGGCTTCGTCGCTCGGAGCGGCCGCGCGATGCCGAAATCGAGCAGCACCACGTCCGCGCTCGCCCCGCCGCGCAGGAGCAGATTCGCGGGCTTCACGTCGCGGTGCACGATCCCCTCGGCGTGCACGGCCGCGAGCGCCTCCGCCGCGCACGCGAGCACGGCGAGCGTGTCCTCCGTCGCGAGCGGACCTCGCTGGAGGACGCTGTGCAGGTCCTCGCCGTCGAGCCATTGCATCACGAGATACGCGTGCCCGGCGTCGAAGCGTCCGCGCGCCACGTAACGCACGACGCGAGGGTGTTTCACCCGCGCGAGCATCGCCGCTTCGCGCTCGAAGCGCGACAGCGTGTCCTTGTCGTCCGTCGGCAGCGCAATCAGCTTGAGCGCCACCTCCGCGCCCTCCGAGCGGTCGATCGCCCGGTAGACGGTGCCCATTCCGCCCCGCGCGACGAGGCGCTCGACCTCGAACCGTCCGGCGACAAGCTCCCCCGCCGACAGGATACGCATCCTGGGACCCCTCCCACCGTACCTACGCGCGATGCAGCGTACTGGACGCGCAGAGGACGTGTCGATGGTCCGAGCCGCGGTCTTCCGCGGCGTTCGTCCGTCCCCACGCGTCGATTTGGGCGACGGTATCAGACCCGATACGCGGCCGCGTGCTTGTCGCAAAGCCAGAGGTAATGGCCCTCGGGGGTGAGGATCTTGCGCAGGCCGCCCCAGGCTTTCCGTGGATCCAGCTCGTCGAGCAGGCTGCGCACGATCCGGAGGGTCGCGCCAGAGGCCCGCTCCAGGCTCTCTTCCCCGTGGCGATCGCGGAGCGAGAGGGAGTCGTCTTCCTCGCCCTCGATCTCCGGGAGCTTCTTCACGAGCTCCTGCATGAGCTTGATGTCGTTCGCGAACATCTTCTGGTAGGGCTCAGGGGCGAATCCAGCGGCTGCACCGATGAGCGGTGCCGCGTATTTCAGGACCGAGCTCACCTTCTCGACGTGAGGCGCGATGGTCCCGAGCCACGTCGGCGAGAACTGCGTCTTGTATCGCCCGGTATCATCCGTCAGGTGCGCTTCCCCGGGCGCCTCGCAGACGAGGTGCAACTCCACGGTCTGCCCGAGGAGTCTTTGCTTCCAGGCCTCGCCCTGATCGGGCCGGAGCACGAAGAGCGAGGGGCAATGCGTCTCCTCGTGGCGCTGCATGGCCTGGAATACCCGAAGGAATTCGCGTTGGACGATCTCGGTCAGGGCGCGGATGTGTATCAGGTGCTCGTCCTGCTTTGCGCTGATCACCTCCAGCTTGCGTTGTACGTCGTCGACCGTCGAGGCGGTCAGGCCGAAGAGCATCTCGCGGATGTCCACGTCCGGGCTTTCGACGTCGCCCCCAAAGGCCACGGGGCATTGAATGTGCGAGCGTTTCTTTTCGAGGGCTTTCTGGAGTTGCTCGAACTTGAACTCGTGGGTGCAGGGCAATCCATCGTGCCCGGGGCAGGGGATGAATCGCTCGATCTTAAGGCCCCGGAAACGCGCCAGCGTGAACTCCAGGCCGTCGCGCAGCAACGTGAAAAACGCGTCCGGGCGCGGCCCCCGGACGGTGAGCAGGAGATTACGTTGCTCGGGGAACGCCTGGATCAAGGCGAGGTGCTGCTTCGTGTCGTCCGTGAAGAGCGCGCCGTGGCGATAATGGGTGCGCGTGGTGAACCGGTGCTCCCGCGCGATGAACCAGGTTGGGATCCCAGCCGGCAAGCTCCCGTCGAGCTGGAAGAGCATCCTGATCTCGCGCTGCTCGCGGAGGGCGTCGAAGCGGGGCAGCAAGTCGGCCGGCGCGTCGTGGGAGAGGCGCTCGACGACGATGCTGACGTCGTTGTCGTCCATCGTCCGGTAGGAGAGGTCGAACTCCTCCATCAGGCGAAGGAGATGAGTCCGCAGATACGAATCGACGTCGGACCAGATCTCGTTCATCTGCGCGCGGGTGAAGACGCCGCGATGCTCGATGACCTCTTCGCATTCGAGGACGCGGCTGATGGCCTTCGTGGCCCACTGGGGATCGAGCAGGACGATGTCGTCGAGCTCGCGCTTGTCCTGAAAGAAAAGGATGTCGCCGAGCTCGTGCAGCCAGGTGGCGAGGATTTTGTGGCGGTCGTCGGCCACGCCGCTCTGCTTCATCGTCGCCCAGAGTTTTTGCGGGGTGATGTGGGTCTCCGTCTTTGCGCGGGCGCGGATGGCGTTCGCCGCGTCGAGCCACGTCTTCGGCCAGCGTTCGCCCATCAAGGGGAGCTTGGCCGCCTCGGCGCGGATGGCTTCACGCAGGTCTTCGATGCCATCGGCTGTCTTGTTGCTGACGACGTGATGGCTGACGATCTGCGGGTATCGCTTGCGGATGTCGGCGAGGGGCAGATCGGCGGAGCGCTCGTCGATGTGGGTGGCGATGATGAGAATGGGAGACTCGGGGGCGCGGGCGTGAATCGTATCGAGCCAGTAATAGAGCCGGCCCTGCTCGTGGCCGTGGCGGGCGTTCCAGACGAGGAGGAAGAGGGAGCGATTGGTGAGAAAGAACTGGTGCGTGGCGTGGTAGATCTCCTGGCCGCCGAAATCCCACGCGGAAAGATCCATGGTCACGCCGTCCTCGGTCGGGTGCACGATCTTCAGCGGGCGTACGGCGATGCCGTGGGTCGTCAATTCGTTCGGGTCGAAGATCTCGTCACGGAGGGCGCGCAGGAGGGAGGTCTTTCCGACGCCGCCCTGGCCGACGACGAGGAGCTTGGAGATCCATTGGCGGGTGCCGCTTCGAGCCTGATCGCGCAGGTAGGCAAGGATGGCGTTCGAGCCCTGCGTCACGATCTCCGGGGGGAGGCGGGAGAGGGGGCAGCCGTCGACGCGCATCTCCGCCAAGCTCGGAAGTGATCCGATTTCCACGGGGAGATCGTCGAGATCGTTACGTTGTAGCTCCAGTTCCCTCAGGTTTACGAGGGCCGCGATGGCCGGGGGCACCACGCGCAAGTCGTTGCGAGTGAGCCGGAGGGCGATGAGACGCTGGAGCCGGAACACCCACGGCGGAATCCTTGCCAATTCGACGTCATTCAGAGATAGATCTTCGAGGGATTCCAAGGCTTGCAGATCGGGCAACGTGGCGCCCGTCGCGAGTCCCAGGCACCCGAACACCCGCAACTGTTCCAGCTTCTGCACGACTGACAGATCTTGCAGCATACCACTGCCGACCCGGAGAGTCGTGAGCCGGCGAAGGTCTCGCAGGGATTGGGGGAGGGTCGAGATGCACGTGTACTCGATGTTGAGCCGCAGCAGGTTCTGCAACGCCGTGATCGCATCGGGGAGCTCGCGGAGGGGGTTGTTGCTCAGATCGAGGCGTTCCAGTCCGACGAGGGAATAGATCTCTGGGGGAAACGTGGTCAGTCTGTTGTCGGACAGGGCCAGGAAGCGAAGAGACGAGCACCCGAGGATCTCCGAGGGCAGTTCGGTCAGCTCCAGGTGACGCAGCTCGAGGCTGTCCCGCCCGCTCTCCGCTGCCCGGCGGCATAGTATCCGCGCCATCTCGAACCCCTTGCTCCCCATCGTCACCCTCTCCCGATCCAGCCCGACCGTACCGGAACACGTCCCATCAAGGAAGCTCCGGGTTGTGCGCACGCGCCTTTGGGTTGCTCGCGCACACCTTCGGGGTCGTGTGCACACGACTTTTTGTCGCGTCGACACGCCTTCGGGTCGCGTCCACGGGCCTCCCGTTTGTTAGCTCACGCCTTTGGAGCGTGTGCAGGCGACCTTTTGTCGTGTGGACAGGTCTCCAGGTCGCGTGCAGGCGCCTCCGAGGTCGTGTGCACGCGACTTTTTGTCGTGTCGATGCCTCTCCGAATCGCGTGGGCGCGCCTCCGAGGTCGTGTTAGCGCGCCTTCCGGTCGCGTCCACGCGGGTCACGACCCTGTGCAACGGCCCTCGACCTACTCGAAGCCATCGTCGCGGTGTGCGGTACTCGTGGTCACGAAGATAGAACCGTCGTACGATCACCCCGGTGCTCACGCTCGAACCGCCGCCCTCTCCGTGCGCACAGAAATGGCTCGCGTTCCTCGAGGATATCAGACCCGATGACGACATCCTGATTTCGCCGGTGGTCACGCTGGTGAACGGGTTGCGTGCGTGCCCGGACGGGCTCTCCGTGCTGCTGGGGGCGGCAGCCCAATATGCGCGCGGGCCTCACGCAAACGACGAGCGGCTGGCGACCGTGGTCGAAGCGCTGCGCGACTGGGGTTCGGACGCCGACCGGATCGTCCCCGTGCTGGTCGATTTGCTGGACCACACCGCAGTGCGCGTCTACGCCGCCGATGCACTGGGAAAGATCGGCCCCGCGGCGTCGGCCGCCGTGCCAGCGCTCCGCCGGGCGGCCGTCGCTCCCGACGGGATGCTCGCGGCCCGCGCGCTTTGGGCCCTGCACGCGATCGATACCGCGCGCGCAGTGCGTTACGTGCGCCTCCTCATCCGACGCGCCAAGGATCGGCCCCCGCACGACACGGCGTCGCAGCTCGCGGCTGTCAACGCCCTCGGGATACTCGGCGCATGGCCAGACCGCGTCGTGCCGGTGCTCGCCACGCACCTCGCACGGCACGATGTCCGCAGCGATAGGATCTATGCCGTCCTCCACGCGCTCGAGCCGTTCGGCCCCGATGCCGCGCCCGCCGTGCCGGTGTTGCTCGCATTGCTGCAACGTTGCGAGGCCGCCGAAGCGTACCCGTTCAGCTCCGTTGCTCGCGCGCTGGGCCGCGTCGGTCAGGGCGCCGAGGCGGCGGTGCCGGCGCTGATCGAAGCCGTGACCGAAGCCGACGCTTTCACGGAGGCGGAGAAGCGCACCGAGGCCGCCATTTGGGCGCTGGGCAAGATCGGCGATCCAGCGGCCTTGCCGGTGCTCATGAAGACGATCCGCCAGCGCCAGAAGCGACGCGCCCCGTACGATTTCGTCTTCCCGATGGCCATTCTGGCGCTCGGCGATCTCGGCATCGGCTCGCGCGAGGTGGTCGCGGTGCTGCTCGACGAACTCGGCGATCGCCGAAATGGTCGCGCCCGCTGGCAGGCCGCGGAAGCGCTGGGCAAGCTCACCCCTCTCGGCCAGGCGACCCTCGACGCGCTGATCGCCGCACTCGACGACGCAGATCCCAACGTGCAATGCGCAGCCGCACTGGCGCTCCAGCAGCACGGGGCGGCGGCGGCGCTGCCTGCACTGAGACGCCTCGCCCACGGCGCGCGTGACGCCCACGTCCGCGAGTGCATGGCCGAGGCAGTGGCCGCGATGGAAATCAAGCAGCGGGGGCCATACCGCTGACCGCGCGCTCGCCGGGGCTCTGCCCCGGACCCCGCGGGGGCTATCCGCCCCTCGACCCGGACCAGGCACGGCCTGGACCGAGGGTGGAAGAACTGCGCTCCGCGCAGTTCTTCCAACGGACCGGTGGGACCGCGTTGCCTATCGAAAGGTCAGTGCGGCTGTCTTGATGGGCAGGGGCGCTCGCCGGTCTCACCTCGTCCCGTTCGATGAACTGCGCATCGCGCAGTTCATCGACCCCGGGTCCAGCGCTTGCGCTGGTCCGGGTCCAGGGGTGGACAACCCCTGGTGGGGCCTGGGGCAACGCCCCAGCGCAGCGGCTTCGACATGAGACCCGTGCTCAGCTGAGGATCGTTCACGGGATGCAGGCGCCGAGAAGCACGCTCACGTCGTCGCTGTGGGCATTGAGAACGACGACGTCCGGCTTACCATCGTCGTTCATGTCCGCGACCTCGAGAGCGCCGGGCGTGATGCCTGCGCCGTACGTGACGGGAGGGGCGAAGCCACCGCTGCCATCGTTGACGAGCACGCCGACGCCTTCGCCGTGGGTATAGAGCAGCTCGGGCATGCCGTCGCCATTCAGGTCGGCTGCGGCGAGCGAGTGCGCGGTCACGTCCGTCGCGTATTCGGCGGCGGGTGCGAAGGATCCGTTCCCCTCGTTGAAGTGCACGCTCGCGATGGCCACGCTGTAGTTCAAGACCGCGAGATCGAGCTTGCCGTCGCCATTCAGATCCGCGAGGACCACCGAGACCGGGTCCCCTCCCGCGGCGTGGTGGACAGGGGGGTGGAACGTGCCGTCGCCCCGGTTGAAGAACACGCTCACGTCGCCGACCGCATTCGCGACCGCGAGATCGGGTTTGCCGTCGCCGCTCACGTCCGCCGCCGCGACCGAGACCGGGACCATGCCCGTGTCGTGGTCGACGGCAGCGGCGAAGGCGCCGTTCCCCTGGTTGAGGAGCACGCTCACCTTCTTGCTGAACTGGGTGGCGACGACGAGATCGCGTTTGCCGTCGCCGTCGAGGTCCGCGGCGACGATTGACCTCACACCCTCGCCCACCGGGTGGTTGATCGGGGGCACAAGGGCGCCATTCCCGTCGTTCAGCAGCACGTCGACGCCGCCGGCGCCGTAGCTCCCGACAGCGAGATCGGGCGCGCCGTCGTCGTTCAGGTCCGCGGCGACGATGGCGTGGGGCTTTTCGATCGTGGCGTAATCGACGGGCTCGGCGTAACTCCCGTCGGCCTGATGAAACAGGACGCCGACGCCGCTGCCGGTGTCGCGCGTGACGGCGAGATCGGGCAGGGCATCGCCGTTCAGATCCGCCACCGCGATCGCGGTGGGGAGGTTGCCCACGGGGTACCGCCGGCCGAACACACCGCCTCCCTGGTTCCGCAGCACGCTCACGCTGTCGCTCAGGGCGCTCGCGACGGCGAGATCAGGCTTGCCGTCGCCGTCGAGGTCCCCGACCGCGACCGCTTCCGGGACCCTGCCCGTGCCGTAGCGGACGGGTGCGGCGAAGGTGCCGTTGCCCTGGTTCATGAACACGCCCGCGCTGGCGTCTCCGATCGCAGCGGCGAGATCGATCTTCCCGTCGCCGTCGAGGTCTGCCGCTGCCACCTCGTGGACAAAATCGAGCGTGGGGTACACGGTCGGCGAGGCGAAGGTGCCGTTGCCCTCGTTCTCGAGCACGCTCAGGTTGCTGCTCCAGCCGGTGTCGGCATTGCCGATGGCGAGGTCGAGCCGGCCGTCGTCGTCGAGGTCCGCGGCGACGACCGACGTAGGCCCGACGCCCGTGTATTGCTCGACCGCCGCGCCGAAAGAGCCGCCGCCCTGGTTGCGGAGCACGCTCACGTTGCCGCCCGCGAGGACGTAGCGCGACGCGACGGCGAGATCGGGTTTGCCGTCGCTGTCGAGATCTGCGACCGCGACCGAGCTCGGGTACCCCATCACGCTGTACGCCATCATGGGCGCGAAGGCGCCGCCGCCCAGATTCAAGAGGACACCCACGCTGCTGCTGTCGCTGTTCGAGACGGCGAGATCGGGCATGCCGTCGTCGTCGAGGTCCGCCACGGCGACCCCGCTCGGACTCAGGCCCGCGGCGTGCGTGAGCGGCGGGGCGAAGGCGCCGCCCCCGAGGTTTTCGAGCACGCTCACGGTGTTGCCGTCGCGGTTCGCGACGGCGAGGTCGAGTTTGCCGTCGCCGTCCAGATCGGCCGCGACGACCGCGGAGGGGCTCGGGCCGCTCGGGAGGTCGACGGGAGGGGCGAATTTGCCGTTCCCGATGTTTTCGAGCACGCTCACGGTACCGTCGAGCTCGTTCGCGACGATGAGGTCCAATCGCCCGTCGCCATCGAGATCTGCCGATGCAATGGCCGATGGCATGTCGCCCACCGGGATGTAGGGTATGCCTGGGAGCCCGATCGTCCCGGCGCACAGGGGACCGACGCAGGCGCCGGCGACGCACGTTTGGCCCATGTCGCAGGTGATCGGGCTGCCTCCGATGCAGGTACCCGCCTGGCAGGTGCCGCCGACGATACAGCCGCCGGCGATGACGCACGCGGTGCCGTCGGCCTTCGGCTGGTGCACGGGGCCGCCCATATCGCAGAGGTCATCGGTGCACGGGTCGTGATCGTCGACGGGGATGCATGGCGCGCCGCCACTGCCGCCGCTGCCACCGGCGCCGCTGCTGCTGCTTCCACTGGCGGACGAGTTCGAGCTGGTGGAGGACGACGTGGGAGGCTCCACGTCGACCTCGGAGCACGCGTACGCGCCGGCGCACAACCAGACCAACGCCATAGGAACGGCAGAGGCTCTCCTCACGATCTCCCTCCGAAGCAAGCGTCCGGGGAGCCTATCAGAACGCCGCGTGGAGGGACCGAACTATCGGCTAGGCTCGTCCGCCCCGATCGCGCGTACGTTCGTCGAAATGAGCGCAGACCTTCGCCGTGGTTGCCGAACGTTCCGCGGTGCTCGCTGCCACGATTCCACGCCTGGGCCCTGCTGGCCGACCTCAATGACGTGAAGCGGCTGTCGAGCGAGCGTGAGCGCGCCTGAGTGGAAACCGGGGAACCAACCGGAGAACCGCAACCAGGTGGGCCTCGGGTGGCACGTCCGCGCCGCCGCCTCACTCGTACCACGTCGGCACGATCTTCCGGACCTCCGGCAGCGCCGCGATCCGGCAGATCTTGTCCCACGCTGCATCCACGAGCGCCCCATGGCGCGCCGCGCACTCGGCCTCGCCCGTCGGGAAGAAATACAGCGTCTCGGCCGGCACATTGCACCCCGCGCGGCCGCGCGACGAACCCGCCTCGATCGTCGGCGCGATCTCCCGGACCCGCGCGACGAGCGCCTCATGGCCCGCCGGCAAGCAAAATTCGACCGAGCCGTCGTTCATGCATCCCGTCTCCTGCGTGAACGTGATCTCGTTCGTCGGGCATGAAGAGGCCAGGTTCGAGGGCGCGTCGACGGGCGGATCCACGGGCGGGGCCGCGCAACTCGCGAGTCCCAGGACGACGAGGAGGGACAGCCGCGACGTTTTCATGGCTGGTTTCCGGCGGGGCGGCGGGATATCACGTTCCACGTGGAGATCTTCGTCTACAGCCGCGGCGCTGTCGAGCGGGTTGCGCCGCACGACGTCCCCCATGTGATCATCTCGATCTCGTCGAGCGAGGACGACCAGGCTCGAATTCCCGCGTCTCCACACTGTCATCTGGGACCGCTTCGCCGGGGCGCTGCCCCGGGCCCCGCGGGGGCTGTTCGCCCCTCGACCCGAACCAGGGCAAGCCCTGGACCTCAGGTGGAAAAACTGCGCTTCGCGCAGTTTTTCCAGCAGGCCGGTGGCAAGACCGTGGAGGAGCGTTTCACACTGAACCAGCAGCGCTACTATCGATCGCCGGTCTTGATTCGGCTCGTTCGATGAACTGCGCGGAGCGTAGTTCATCGACCCCGAGTCCAGCGCTTGCGCTGGTCCGGGTCCAGGGGCGGACAGCCCCTGGTGGGGTCTGGGGCAAAGCCCCAGCGAAGCGAGACGAGCCCTACTGCAGCATGATCGTGTCGCTCACCGGGGGCCAGACCGTGCCTTTCGCGTCCGCGAATTCGACGTAAACGGTCTTCGTGCCGCTGCCGGGTTCGAGCATCCAGGTCGCGGTGGGGGTGAATGCCTGCCACGCGCTCCAGTTCATGTTGTCATTCGAGAAGCGCACCTGCACGTCGCCCACCACCACGCTGGCGCCGTCCATCACCGCGCCGTACTGGCCGAGCCAGAACTCCGTGTCGTGCCCTCCGTCTTCCACGTACACGTAGCGGAGCCCCGGCCCGTAGCCGGTGAACGTCTGCGCCACGCTCTGCCAGGCGTTACTCGCGGTGGACATCGTCCCGCCCGGATTGAAGGAGGCGAGGACCGTGTCATCGGCCGCCCGGAGCTCCACCTTGAAATAGTAGGAGTCACCGTAGTTCGGCCCAAAGCCCTGGAACCATTCCCCGACGGTGATGGGAGGCGCCGCGTCGAGATCCGCCTGCGAGAAGCCGAGCATCGTCAGATCCAGGACCTGGCTGCGCTTGCAAAGCGAGTACGACGTGATGAATGCGCTCTGACCGAACAGGTACGCGCTCGTGGTGCTCGCCCAGCCGCTGCCTCCGTCCGCCAGGATCTGCCATTCCGAGAGGTCCCCGGCCTCGGCGCCGGGGTTGTCGAGATGATTGCCAGGCGGCAGGAGATACAAGGTGACCGCGGTCGACGCGGTCAGCCCGGCGCCGGCCTCGATCGCCACCTCTCCCGGGGCGCCCATGCCGACGGGCGTGCACGTGAGGCCATTGCCGACATAGCCGCTCTTGCACGCGCAGCTGTACGCGCCGGGCGTGTTCTGGCAGTCCGCGTTCACGTCGCAGTCCGTCATGCCGAGCTGGCACTCGTCGATGTCGTCGCAGGTGACGCCATCCCCCGTGTAGCCCTCGTTGCACGTGCACGTATGCGCGTCAGGCGTGTTCTCGCACGTGGCGTTCGGGTCGCACCCCCCGCCATCCACGCACTCGTCGGCGTGCGTGCACGTCTTGCCATTGCCGACATAGCCCGGGTCGCACTTGCATGCATACCCGCCTGGGATGTTCGTGCACGTGGCGTGCGGGTCGCACGCCGTCATTCCGAGCTGGCACTCGTCGATGTCGGTGCACGTCTTGCCGTCGCCTGAAAACCCGGGCTTGCAGGTGCAGGTATACGACCCGTTCGTGTTCTGGCAGTTGGCGTTGGGATCACATGACGCGGCCTGCTGGCACTCATCGAGCTCGATGCACGTCTTGCCGTCACCGAAATAGCCGGTTTTGCACGTGCACGTGTACGCGCCAGGCGTGTTCTCGCACGCCGCATGGGAATCGCACGTGGCGCTGCCGTTCGTGCACTCGTCGATGTCGGTGCACGTCTCGCCGTCGCCCGTGAATCCCTCGTTGCAGGTGCAGACCGGCCCGGCATCCGCGTCGGCGCAGGTCGCGTGCTCGTCGCATGTGACCGTGAGGCAGCTCGGCAGCTCATCACCTGCGCCGCCCTCTCCGCCATCACGCGCCACGCCTGCCGCGCAGCCGCCGAGCGCCGCCGCCATCACCAAACCCGAGGCCATCTTCCATTGCGTCAGCATGACCGGTCTCCTTTCCTCGCCGTCCGCCGCCTCGCCGCCGCGAGGACCAGGGCGATACCCGCGAATGCGATCTCACGGCCGCCGACGTCCCCCACCATGCGGCAGCCGCAGTTGCTCTTGCTGCCGCTGTCGCCGCTGCCGCCCTGGCCCGTGGCGCCCGTGCCGCCTCCCGTCGCGCTGGTGCCCCCGCTGCCGCCGTGGCCTGGGCCGCCGCCGACCTCGAAGCTCGCGCCGGTCGAGCCCCCCGCACCCCCGACGCCTCCCTGCACCTCCTTGCATTGACCAAGCTGGCACGCCTGGCCAGCGGGGCAGTTCGTGCCCATGCAGCTATCGACGCAGGCGCCGGCCTCGCAATGCGCGCCCTCGGCGCAGATCACGCCGAGGCACGTCGGATCGAGGCAGAGGCCGCTATCGATGTCGCACGCCTTCCCCGCGACGCAGGGCAGGCACTCGCATTTGGCCACGCAAACACCGGCGTCGCAGACCTGATTGTCGCCACAGGTCACCCCCGCGCACGGATCGACGCACGTGCCCACGCGGCAGACCTGGGCGTACGGGCAAACGACGCCGTCGCAGGGCCCCTTGCAGATGCCGCCGACGCATACCTTGCCTGCCGGACAGGTCACCTCCTTGCAGGCCGGCTCGACGCAAAACCCGCCGCTGTTGCACACGAGGCCGGTCGTACAATCGAACTCGCCGCCGGAGCATGCCTCCACGCAGGTGCCCTTGTCGCAGACGTAGCCATCCTGGCAGAGGTCGCCCTCGTCCGCCGTGCCGTTGCAATCGTCATCGAACCCGTTGCACTTCTCCGGCACGGCCGGCGAGAGCTCCTGGCAAGTCGTGCCCGCCGCCGTGCACTGGGTGATGCCCGAGGCGCAGATACCGGGCTTGCCGGTGTCGCAGGGTTGCCCACCGCCCGCGCAGGTGACGCCGGTGACGAAGTAGACGGCGTCATTGAAATCGCCGTCGTTGTTGAAGGAGAACGCGCTGGTCGAGCCGTCCTCGAAGCCGATGTAGAAGGCGTTGGCCGCCTTCTTCGAGGGGTAGATCAGCGCCGTGATCCAGGGCGCCGCCGGATTGCAGCCGGTGCAGACCTGGTTCCAGGCTGGATTGGAATAATGGGTCTGGGTGCAGAACTGGTTCGGATTGCCCACCAGGGCGAACCCGACGAGGCCGCCCTTGTAGCCCGGATCGTTCTTGATGTCCGTGCCGCTGAACGACGTCCCCACGGGGGCGCCGCCCGGAATGATGACGTGGAGGTCGGCCGCGGTGGGCGGCAGACCGGTCTCGTTGTACCAGGCGAAATCCAGGGGGCAATCGGCCCCGTGCAGCATGAAGGTGGCCGTGAAGCCACACAGCGGCGAGAAGGTGTTGGGCGTGGCGGCGGCATCCACTTGCCAGTCGATCGGCTCGCCCTGGTTCGCGAAGAAGGTGCTGAGCTGTATCGGGTCGGCGGAGGCCTTGGGCACCGTGCTCCCGTCCGGTTCCTTCACCGCAGCGGCGGCGGTGGAGGTGGCGAGGACGAGGGCGAACGACAAGGAAAAGATCCTGTTGCGTCGCATCGTGTTCCTTGGGGCTGCGCTCGGGCGCGCGTGCGAGCGGCAGCGCTGCTGTGGAATCGGGCGGATTCTCGCCGGGATCGACGCGGCTTTTCGTTTGAACCGCAATGGATCCCGCGGGTGTGGTTGGCACGCGGAACGAAATCCTAGTACGAAGGGCGGAAATGGGTCAACGGGTCCGTTCGAGGTAATGCTTTTTCAGGGACACCGGATGGTCGGAACGGCTCCGATTGCCGACCTCGCCGGCGGAGGTGGCGGAGACTTGCTCTCCGAGTGGTGCGTGTTGACAGCTCTCCGTGATGTCGATGTCATGGTGGGTCCATCGCCCCTTCATTCCATGGGATGGGCGGAGACAGGAGACCACGAACATGAGGACCTTCACGCAAGACGGCCGAGTCGCGCGCGTTGCGCGGTATTCGGCCGCGCTGCTTCTTCTGGTCGGGCAGGGATGCACGACCAGCACGCAGAAACCTTCGGAAGAAACGGAGACGGCCGAGGCCACGGAGGCGATCCAGGGGCCGACGTCCTTCCTTTCCGGCGAGCCGCTTCCATACGTCTGGCCGTGGGGCGAAGAGGAAGAAGAGGAGGAAGAAGAGGAAGAGGAGCAGGACTTCGCGGCAAAGGGCGCGGGTGCGCTCGATGCGCCGAGCACGACGAACGCGCAGGGCGACATCTACGAGGTGCTCGGCGACGGGTACGTGCTCGCCCTGAACCGCTGGCGCGGCCTGCAAGTCATCGACGTGCACGACCCGGACGACCCGCGCATCGTGGGTCGCCTGCCGATTGCGGGGAGCGTGGTCGAGATGCACGTGAGCGGCGATCGCGCGCTCGTGCTCCTGGACGGCGGGCACGATTATCGACCCGATCCGGCGCGAATCGCCATGCAGGGCAGCACGAACGCGGCCATTCTGGAGGTCGACATCAGCGATCGGGAGCACCCCGAGGTCCTCTCGCGGACCACGCTCTCGGGCAACGTCAGGGCCAGCCGCTTCGAGAGCGGCGCGAATGGGGGCGTGCTCTACGTGGGCACCACCGAGTACGGCTGGTTCCCCGTTCCGGGGACCGGGTACTCCGAGGGGCGACACCAGACCTACATCAAGCGATTCGCTCTGACGAGCAACGGGCTCTCCCTCACGAGCACCGTCGGCTTCCCCGGTTACCTGCGGGGCCTCGCGCTCCAGAGCGGCGCGCTCGTCGCGGTGCACAACGCGAGGGTCTTCCACGATCCGACGAATCACGTCAGCATCATCGACATCGGGTCGGGCGGCACGCTGAGTTTGCGCGGCAAGGTCGTCACGCCGGATATGCTTCTCAACGAGGCCCAGGTGGATCTGCGCGGCTCGATGCTCCGCGTGTTTTCAGGGCCGCAATTCGACAGCGAGACGCAGGGCGTGCACCTGCAGACGTGGAACGCTTCGGGGCCGGGAAACCCCACGCTGATCGAGCAGACGGACTTCGCGCCCGGCCAGGCCATTCACGGCGCGTTCTTCACCGACGACAAGGCGTACATCTCGACCACGCTCGGGGAGAATGGCACCCTTCACGCGTTCTCCGTCGACGCGGCGGGGCACGTGGCGGCGCTCGGGGCGTCGTCCCAGCCAGGCCTGGAGGACCATTTCCGCTCGGTCTTCGGGGGCAGCCGCCTGGTCAGCGCCGGTCGGACCGGCAATTGGTATTACCATGTCGCGGTCAGCCTCTACGACACGAATAGCTCCAATCCGCTGCTCGCGCGCGCCGCCGTGGAGCCGGCCACCACCAACTGGCAGGGGGAAGCGGAGCTCGCAGCCAATACGCGCGCGTTCGCCGTGCTCGAGAACGCGGTGAACGTGCAGGCGCCGAGCGGCGAGACCGAGACGGGGCTCGCGCTCGTGGCGTATAACAGCGGCGACTGGGGCAACGTCCCCTATACCGCCGGCGTGCAGCTCTTCACGTTCTCGGGCAGCACGGTCACGCGACGCGGGCTCCTCCCGCTGAACAGCCGCATGCTCCGCGGGTTCCCGACCTCGGGCACCGGCGCCGCGGGCCTGACCGCGACCGAGTTCGGCCTGTACGACCGCAGCGACGTCGACAACCCCACGACGCGTGGGCATCTCTTCCTCGCGCCGAATTACGTCGGCATCTACCGCTATGGCAATTACCGGGTGCGCGTGCAGAACCCGGAGGACACGACCTACTGGTCGAAGCCCACCGTGAAGGCGCGTGTCGAGGTCATCTCCCGATCGGGAGACGCGCAATACGCGAAGACGCTCGCGAGTATCGAGGTGCCGCCGAACGCGTATTATTACAAGGTCGGCCATCTCTTGACCGCGGTGCGGATCTCGAACTGGCAAGAGTACACGATCACCACCATCGACCTTTCCAATCCGCTGCACCCGAAGTCGCTGGGCGATTTCGTGGCCACCGGGCTGCCTTTCCCCGGGAACTGGGAGCCGGGCATTTACGCGACGCACGCGTCGCTCAGCTTCGTGGCCATCCCCCCTGACGCGACGTACACGACCGTCGGCGACGTCGATAGTTGCTGGTATTACCCGATCGACCAGTACACGGATTGTTACGGCGAGGAGGGCTGCACTTACTTGACGGGCCGCATGCATTGCCAGGCGCCCCTCGGCACGGGTCAATTCGCCTGCGACGGTGGCTTCGCGCAATGCACCGACCACGTCGGCGCCGACCCCACCTGCGTGCTCGCCGATTTCGAGACGGCGCAGCCGTACATCAACGGCTACTGCGAGCAGGGGACCGCGTATCGCGAGTTGCGGAATGCCCGCGTCGGTGTGCTCGATCTCTCGGATCCGGCGCATCCCGCGGTGCGTCCGACCATCACGTTCGGAGCCGACGAAGAATACGTCGGCAGGTTCTCGGACGGCGAGAACCTCTACATCACGACGAAGACGCCGGCCACGAAGCCGGGCGATCCCCGGCCGCACGCGAGATATTTCGTCGAGAAGATCGACCTCGGGCAGCCGGGGCAGCCGGTCGTATCGAAGATCAACGTGCCCGGGCAGGTCGTCGGGGTCGACGATGACGAACTCATCACGCGCGATCCGGTCTGGGGCGACGCGTTCCTGGAGTCGGCCGTGGCCCGGGTGGAGCTCGACGACGGCCTCGCCGAGCTGAAGAATTATCAGCGATTCCCCGGCCGCGCGGTGCATTCCGTCGTCGCGGACGAGGACGGCCGGCCCACCGTGACGCACGGCCTCGTCTGGAAGCCTTATTGGCCGATGCCCCTGGGGCAGCCGTGGGACGCGAGGATCAAGGTCGCGCTCTTGAAGCCGGCTCCGGGCTCCGGCGTGCGCGGGTACAACGTGCGCGCGCAATCCCTCATTCAATCATGGATGGAGCTCGACGGAGCCCAAGGGGACAATCTCTTCTTCAACGTCCCCGGCGGCGTGCTCACCGTGGCCGCCAAGCCCAATCACCTGAAGGCGCTGAGCTTCTTCTACATCCCGCAAGGCACGTTCTCCGAATACTGGCCGGAGCCGCAGCCCAACCTGCTCGTCGACGGCGACGACGTCCTCTTCGCCGGCGGACGTCGTGGCCTCTTGCAGGCGGACGAAGACGACGTGAATCTGCCCGGAAGCCAGTAGCGCTCCCCCCACGGCGCGAGGCGGCGCATTCCCCGTGCCGCCTCGCACGCTCCTTCAATTGGATGTTTTCGCAGGCGCCGCGAATGCGGTGCGAATGACGTCGGGCCGACGCAGGCCGTAGCCCACCCACGCGAGCACGCCGAAGAGGGGCGGGAGGACCCACGGATCGCTGACGCGGACGTGGATCGCGGTGGCCCCGCCGAGGTAGGCCGCGACGAGGATGGCCCCGACGAACGCCGTGCGCGGGATCAGGAACAGGATCACGCAGGCGACCTCGACGATGCCGATGGCCGGGTACTTTTCGATGGGGAGCCCGAGATGCTGCGCCCCTTCGAGGACGGCCGGCGGCGGTGGCTGGATGAATTTGCCAGCCGCGCTGACGCCGCCCATGAAGAGCGCGACGAGCCCCGAGAGCACCCATCCAGCGATCGCGAGTTTGCGTGAACCTGCAGGTCGTTCCATCGCGGGATGGAAGGATCGGAGTCGCGGCCGCGTCAAGCGGGAAGCACGGATGTCGGCCGGCGTGCTCAGGGCCGGATCGCGAGCAGCGCGGGTATCTCACCGGGGGCTGCGGCGGCCATCGCGTCGATCAGCGTGCGTGGCTCGCCGTAGCCTGCGGCGCCCGTTTTGCGGACCGGGTCGAGCCTGCTGATCGTCCATAACAACGAGGCGAGCACGGGGATCGGCAAGCGGCTCACCATGGCCACGGGGGCTGGCGTGAGCGTGTTCCCGAGCAGGCGTACCAGGTGAAACCCCTCGTCCATGGCGCGCGCCAGGCGCGTCGCTTCGCTCCACGACACGCCTGCGCCGCGCGCGTGCGCCGTGACGCTGGCGATCATCACGGGCACGACCAGGGCCGCGTGGGTCCGCAGCCAGCTCTCCATGTCCGCGTGGACGACGGCGGGAATGCCGGCGTCCGTGAATACCTTGGCCCAGGCCGCATCCGTCACCGTGGTCAGGAGGCCTCGCGTGACGATCTCGGAACTGAGCTTGCCCTCGTCGAGGGTCGCCAGGATCGCCGGGAAGCCAAATGCGAAACGTGACGAGCCGACGGCATCGCGGAGACGGCCGAGCGGCTCGAAGGTATTGAACATGAACATCACGGTTTTCGCCGCGCTTGCCGCGAGCGCGGGCAGCACCGCGTCCACCTGCGAGACGAGGACCGTCACGAGCACCAGATCCCATTCCGTCGTCGTGTCGAGCGCCGCGCTGACGCGAACCGCGGCGCGCTCCCCCGACACGGTCACGATGGCCTGGTCCCGTTGCAGCTGTTCGAGGCGCTTGCCACGCGCGACCACGGTCACCTCGTGCCCCGCCCGCGCGAGCTCGAATGCGAACGTGCTGCCGATTCCACCAGGCCCGAGGACGGCGATCTTCATGCCGCGACATTACCACGCGCCGAGCGGCGTGCTTGCCGGGGATCCGCCGACCCGCCCCTGCGCATCCCCCCATCGAGAAGGCCGCGTGGCGCCTCGGTCCTCCGGGCGCTGCGCGGCCTTCGGCGGTACGTCACTTCTTCGTCACGACACAGTTGTAGAGGGTGACGAAACCGGCGCTGTCCTCTTTGCCTTCGATGTCCGCGAGGTCGCCGACCTCCATCTCCGGCTTGGGGATGTTCACGCAGGACAGCTTCATCTTGCCATTGCCCGCGAACCTCGCCGTCTTGGTGCCCGGGGTATACGACTCGAACTTGCAGCCGGAGAGCTTCCTCGGCGTGTGGCTCTGGCGGCCCTTCTCGTCTTGCTCCTTCTCGAAGGCAGCGACGTCGCAGGCGTTGCTCGCCGGAGCCGACGCGCCGGCCGCGGACGCGGTGGGCGCCCCCGAACCCGAAGCCGGCTCCGACTTGCTACAGCCAACCACGAAACCAGTCAGTGCAAGCGCCAGGGCTGCGGGGAAAAAAGCGATCATCCGGCTCTTCGATTCCATGCTCGGCATCTCCTTACGTTACGGTGGTCTTCTCTCGGCGCGCAGAGGATGAGCGGAACCCGTTCGGCCGGTCAACCGAGACGGAAAAATGCGAACAGAGGTGTTCGCCGTCGTCGCGGATGGCGCCTTCTTCTGCCCATCGAGACGAGAAAGCAGAACGCGAACAGGGGAGAGCTCGGCCCCGGGCCGCGCGACGCCTGCTCCGCGGCGTGTGATTCGCCCGCAGGTCCTTCGGGAGCGGCGCGCTACCCGAGCTTCCGATGCTCCTCCATCTCCTCCTCGAGCAGGTCCTCGGGGCGCCCGTCGCGTACGAGCTGCGCGCGGACCCAGGGCACGGGAAAATCAACCCTCCCTTCCGGATCCACCACGATGACGTAAGCGAGCTCCAGGAGTTCGAGGGCCTGATCGAAGGAGACGCGTGATACCTCGAAGCCACGCTCCCGCAGCGCCGCGAGGAGCCCGTCGCGCGTCGGCTCCTCGAGGAGGAGTGCCTGGTACACGATGGCTCGATGCAGCGGCGCGTAGATGTTCTTGCGCAGGACCCGGAGCTGCTCGCGTAAATCCTTGTTGCTCCGCACGACGCCCGCGAGCCGCTCGGCCGTGAGCACGCGTGTCGATACGTCGAGGGACTCGATCAGCGCCTTGCACGCGAGCACGATGAGGTTCGCTCGATAGCCCGCGCCACGCACGAGCGAGGCGACCGTCTCGGGGCTGTCCCAGCGGAGGCCCAGCGAGGCCATGGGCTTCGTCGCGAGATCGGTCGCCGCGGTGTCGTCGAGCGGGCCGAGGCGGATGAGCTCGGCGAAGTTGAGCAGCGGGTGCTTGGCGTCGAGCCAGGTGGCCGCGTAGAGATCCCAGAAGCCCGCGAGGACGAAATGGGCGAGGCCGTCCTGCGCGAGTTTGCGCATGACCTGCGTGATGGCGTGATCACGTCGCGTGTCCTCTGCGACGAACTGGTCGGCCTCGTCGAGCAGGAAGAGGCGCGGCCTGTCCTTCGTGCCCGCTGCGACCTTGGCGAAGGCGCTGGGAGTCGCCTCGATGGGCTCGACGCCTGGATCGAAGTGGTCGCGAATGTGATGGACGAGATCACTGCCCGCGAGCGTGATGTAATGGACGTCGACGTCCTCGCGCGCCTTGAGGCGGCGGTTCAGCGCCTGGAGGAGGGCGGATTTGCCCATCTGCCGCGCGCCGACGAGGATGAAGTTCCGGAGCGACCGATCGGCGATGGTGCGGATCTCGCGCTCGCGCCCGAAGAAGAGCGCGTCTTGCTCGACGCCGGACGCGGTCTGGTAGGGCGAGAGGTCGGCGACCTCGAGCTGCTCGCGGAGCGATTGTTCGAGGACGGCGCTCGGGCGCTCGGCGAGGAGGAGGTCGCGCAATCGATCCGCGGAGAGCACGACGAACCGCACGCCGGGCAGCTCGCGCAGGGCGTCGGCCATGCGTTGCGATTTCGTGAAATCGAGCGCGAGCGCTTGCCGTGGGCCGCGACCGCCCTGATGTACGGCCGCCGCGAGCTTGCGTGTGGCGCCTTCTTCGAGATCGCCGCCCGTGATCGCGACGAGCGCCGTCTCCTGGGCGAAACGTAGGACGAGCGGCGGGAGCTTGAGGGTCCGCGCGGAGACGTTTTCGGGAAGATCGTCGAGGCAATCACCGAGGACCGCGCCCACGGCGTCGGAGAAGCCCGCGAGCGCGCCGTCCCCGGATTGGGCGGCCAACATCGCGTTTCTCCAGCGCTCCTTGGAGATGCCCGCGGCGGTCAGCGCGGGGTCGCGGCGCTTGGCGCGCAAGAGCGCGCGGTCGACGTTCGCGATCTCGCCAAGGGGATACCGCTGGAGAGACATGGGCTCCAGGGTCGCCCGGACGACGAGCGGATTCTTGTAGATGCGGGCGTACATGACCGCGGCGGCGAGGAGGAGGGCGCCGAGGCCGATGGCGCCGTAAAGGGCGATGGGGAGGGAAGGGCGGAGATTGTCGAATCGGCTCGACCATGTGCGCCGGGGATGACGGGGCCAGTGGCTCGCCACGTCGGTTTTCGCCGAGAGCTCGAGGGTGAAAGGCTGGTCTCGCCCCATGCCCGTGGGAATGGCGAAGCTGATCTCGACCGAGTCTCCACCAGGGATGCTCGGGACCCCCGGGCGCTGCGCGGATTCCTTTCTTTGGCCGTCGATGAAGGACGCTTCGATGGTGAGCGGACCGCTTATCTGGTTCCCCTCGTTCGACAAGGTGAATCGGACCGTGTCGCCGGAAACGTCGAGGGCCTCGTACACGAGGCGCGGTGCGCGAACATTGACGTTCGTCGAGAAGGGCAGGGACGTGCCGAGGGCGTCCTTGATGTGGAAGCGAATCGGCGCCGATGGCGTCTCGCCTGCATTCGGGGCGCTCCAGGACATTCTCGCGTGCAGCGTCGCCGACGTCCTCGGCTCGAGGCGCGGGATCGTCGGCGGATCGAGCAGCATGAGGCCCTTGCGCGTGTCCACCATTTCGAGTGTCACCCAGTACGCAGGGCCTGCGCCGTTGTTCTCGACGACGACCTCGAGGACGCTGGTCGCGCTGCTCTTCTCTCCGATCGCATCGGGGCCGTCCCCGGGCTCGCCTTTGACCTGCCATTGGCTGATGCTCAGGGAAGAAGGGGCCGTCATGGGAGGCAAGACGGGGTGCAAGGTGCCGTCCTTGTCCAGCCGCTGAACGAATCCGCCGGGATCGCGGCGATGCACCAGGCCCCGTTCGTCCACGCCGACCCACCCGGTCGGGCCGCCAAGGAAAATACGCTTCTCGGACCGAGCGGTGCTCACGTCGTGTGCGGCGACAAGGCCATCCCCGGACGACGCAAGGAGGTGCTTGGTCGGGTGGAATGCCATCGAATGGATGGCGGCCCGATGGACTTGCTCCTTCCATACCGTGGGGCCCGGAGCGGCGGACCAGACTTCGATGGCTCCGTTCTGGCAACCTCCCGCGAGGAGCCGGCCATCTGCGTGGAATGCAAGCGCCACGACGGGCGCGTCCGTTTCGAGCGTCGAGAGCTTCTGGCCCGCCTCCGCGTCCCACCGCTCGATGCGGGAGATCCCGGCGTAGCCGACCTCGAGCGTACGGCCGTCAGGGCTCCAGGCCAGCGCCGAGCCGGAGTTTTCCGTGAGGAGCGTCGTCTTTTTCTGGCGCGAGGAGATACCCCAGAGCGTGATGTGTCCCGATTCCGCCTGCCTGACCGCGAGGACCGGCGCGCGTGGGGACAACGCAGAGGCGAGGAACACCGGGAAACCCTGGCCCATGTCGATCGTGGAGGGAGCTGCGCCAGGGGCCCATACATTCACCTGGTACCCATTCTCCGCCACGAGCTCCATGGAGCGCGGCTCGAAGTGCAGCCGCGACGTCCCATCCCCGCGAACCGGCTCGAAGACATCACGGCCCGTCGTGGTGTCGAGGACGCGGATGACCCCGTTGTAATAACTCACGGCGATGCACGTGGAGCATTTGGCGAACCGCGTGAGATCCTCGATGTCGAAGACCTGATACCCATCCCCGGGGAGGATGCGGGTCGGAATGCCCCGGTCCATGTCCCAGAGCCATACCGTCCCATCGGATTGACCCACGGCGAGGCGATCGCCATTTCCGAGGAACGCGAGCTCCGCGCCGAGCGGCCTCGTGCGCAGCCGGGTCTGGACCGAACCCGAAGGGATGTCCCAGATCGTGGTGCCAATGAGGATCGTACGGCCCGTCGGATCGAACTGAACGGGTTGGCCCACCGAGGGAATCGAACGAAGGACGACGTTGTCGTCATGGCCGACGATGAGGGTCTTGTCCTCCAGAGCCTCCGTCGCGTACAGGTTGCCTCCGTCGAACGCGATCACCTGGAGGGTCGTCGTCTTCTTCCCATCGAGGGATACGTCGACGCGGACGTCTTTCAAGCGTTCGGCGGCCGCGACGTTGGGGGCCGGGACCTCGATTTCCGAGCTCATGCCCGTGTCCTTGTCCCAGGCGATCGCATTCCCCTTGGCCGACGTCAGGACGAGGGTGTGACCGTCGGGCCTCCATTCCAGCCGCTCGACGGCGCCGCTGCCCTGCACGCTCCAGCGCCTCACTTCTCGTCCGGTCGCGAGGTCCCACAGACGGATCGTGTGGACGTCGAATCCCTGCGCCGTCGCCAGCATGCGCCCGTCCGGGCTCCAAGCGACGACACTGTTGCTCCAGAAGGGCAGCCAATCCACCCCCTCGAGCACCGACGCCGGCTCGCCGCCGGGCACGAGCTCCTGTGCGTCGTCGGCCGCCTTCTCCGCCCGCGCCGCGTGGCCCCATGTCGTGGCCGCGCACATCGCGAGCGCTGCCCCCCACCGCCTCACACGGCCCCCTGCTCCAGCGTGAATGTCCGCTCCGCCGCGATCCGCACCGCCTCGCACCGGAAGACCGTCTCTCCGCTGCCCTCCGCGCTCACCACGAGCCCGTCGTAATAGAGGCGCACCTCCGGATACTTCAAATCGTCGTCCGTATCGTCGAGCCTGCGCGCCCCCTTGTCCGCGAGCAGGTTTTGCAGGACCGTGCGCGCATGCCGCGCCGGGCTCCGGTTCGCCCGGTCATCCTCCGCGAGCCGCGTACGCAAAATGCCGCGCACCGACGGGCTCCGCGCGAGCCTCTGCGTCAGCGCCTCGCGCTCGAGCGACCCTTCCCCCCCGAGCGCCTCCTGCACGAGCCCGGGCAAACCCCCCGTCGCCGCGTGCACGCCCTCCGCGAACCCCACGTCCACGCCACGTTGTCCGAGCAGCGCGCGCACCTCGTCCACGGAGAGCGGCGGCACGTGCCGCGAGGGCGCGCCCGAAAAGAGCGAGAGCGTCGCCGTGTCCAGCCGTAGCGATGCGCAGGCGGATTCTCCCGCGACGAGGACGTAGAATCGCGCGGCCCCCACGCCGCGCCCCGGGTTCTCCACGAGTCGACGCAGCGCATTGCCGAGGGTCATCAAATGCTCGATCGGCCCCCCGTCGTGCCGCACCACGACGAGGTGCTCCCCGCCGAGCGCCCGCGCGCGCTCCGAGAGCCATTGCTCGAGCTTGAGGAAGCCGTTCACCGAGGGATCACCCGACAAGCTCGCGAAATACTCGGCTTCGGTGCAGCTCGGGACGTTGGGCGGCAGGAGCCACGTCACGCGTTCCCCGAACTCCTTTTCGGCAATCGTGCGCGCGAGCGTCCGTGCCCCTCCCTTGCGAGGCGCGAGCAAAAGGAGCCTGCGACTGCCGCGGAGCGCGCGGGTGATCTCGGCCTCGAGCTGAGGACGTGGGACGAACGGCGCCGATTCCCGAGCGAGCTTCGTCGTGCCCTCGGCGACGAGCGACGCCGAAGTGGCCTGCGCGTCGAACGAAAGGCGGCTGATCTCCCGGAGCATCGCCGCGAGCGGCGGGCCATGATCCTCGTATTCGATGAGCTGGATGTTGTAGTTGAACCAGAGCGCGGACGCGTCGCCTTGGCCCTTCTTCATGAGCGCGAAGCTCGGCGCTCCCTTGCCTTTCGAGATCTTGAGGACGTCGGCGATCTGCTGGAGCACGTAAGGGTCGCTCAGGCTGAAGCCCACGTACAGGAAGGGGCGATTGGCGAGCTGCGCGTTGAGCTGGAAGAGCGCGGCCTCGTACCTCCGGGCGCGCTCCCCGTCGCCGCCATAGAGGGACTTGTAATCCGATCCCGCGAGGATCAGCGTCGAGAGGCGCTGGATGGTCCCGTGCAGATGCCAGACGAAAGGCCACTCGGCGCTCGCCTCCGGGAGCAGCGCGAGCTCGTCTTCCTGGTCGTTCCCCAGCATCTCCGCGTCCGCGGGACCGGCCCAGCGCAGGACGTCGTCGTAGTTCGTGGTGATCACGAGGGGCGGACGCAGGCTCCAGAGCGCCTCGACGACGGAGAGATCGAGGTCGGCAGGCCGCCGCTTGCGAAAGACGCCGCGCAAGAAGCGGTTGAAGCGATAGGCTTTGAGATGCCGCAGCCCGCGCTCCGCCGCGCCGAGGTAGTCCTCGGCTTTCATGAGGCGGCGGACTTCCTGGCCCTCGGCGTGGTTCGCCTGCGCTTCGAGCTCGGCGGCCATCATCTCGAGGAGCTTGCCCCACGTGGGGAAGAGGCCTCGCTTGACACCTGAGCTCACGCCCGCGCCCACGAAGGGGACGAGGCGATGTTCACGTACAGCGCGGACCAGATCGAGCGGGATGACCATGGCGCCTCCCAAAGTGTGTAAGATTTCAGCCTAGAGGATCTGGCGCTCGGAGAGAACAACCATGTGGCCCCACGCCGGGAGCACGCAGGGCGCGCTCCTCGAGATCGAAGGCGCGGGTGTCCGTGATCGAAGGCGCGGGTGTCCGTGATCGAAGGCGCAGGTGTCCGTGATCGAAGGCGCGGAGTTCGAGATCGAACGCGCGGAGTTCGAGATCGAACGCGTGGAGTCCGTGATCGAAGGCGCGGAGTCCGTGATCGAAGGCGTGGAGTCCGTGATCGAAGGCGTGGAGTTCGAGATCGAACGCGTGGAGTCCGAGATCGAAGGCGCGGGTGTCCGTGATCGAATGCGTGGAGTTCGAGATCGAAGGCGTGGAGTTCGAGATCGAAGGCGTGGAGTTCGAGATCGAAGGCGTGGAGTTCGAGATCGAAGGCGTGGAGTTCGAGATCGAAGGCGTGGAGTCCGTGATCGAAGGCGTGGAGTTCGAGATCGAAGGCGTGGAGTTCGAGATCGAACGCGTGGAGTCCGTGATCGAAGCCCCGGTTGCACAGTTTGTCCTCAAGCCCTGCGGGCCCGAACTGCTCATATCGCTCGACCCACTTGTACCCAGTCTTTCGGCTGATCTCGAAGCGTCGACAAAGCTCTGTAAACGACTCGTCACCATCGGCGACGGCCACGATGAAGCGCATGCGCTCATCCACGACACGGCTCTCCCTCCAGGGCATGCCCAGGTCTCGTCAGACCTGTCGACCGTGGGGCAACTAACTGTCACCCAGGCTCCCGGTCTACCCTGTTACCCAGGTAGCCGGTCTGTACCCCATGCTCAGGACCATCAGAGGCTCAGGGCTACGCGCGTATCCCTGCCAGGGCGCGGGTTCAATAAGGCGGCAGCATCCGCCGGAATCCGTGCGCGAGCGCCACGGCTAGAAAAAGCATGTTCCGGATCGGGATTGCCGGCCAGAACAGCGGTAGCGGACCGGGGCCCGCTCCTTCGGTTCGCGTCGCGCCGAAGCTCTCTGCGAGCCGCGCGCCGAGCTGCATCATCCACGCCGTCGAGCGAGGAAAATCCGTGAGCCCCTCGAGCCACGCGATCGGAATCGCGCTCGCTCCGGCCGTGGCCCCGGAGAGCGCTCCCACGATGGCGCCCGTGCTATCCGCGTCGCCGCCGAGCAGAATCACCTCCTCCACGGAGCGCTCGACGTCACCGGGGCTCGAGAGCCAGCAGAAGAGCGCCGCGGGGACCGTGTGGAGCATGTAGCCGCTCACGCCTCGCGTAAAACCGAGAGCTCGCGCGAATTCGGCAGCCGTCGTGCCGCGCGCGAGGTGCTCGCCGACTTGATCGAGCGCTCGCCGGAGCTCTTCGCCTCGCGTACGCTGCCCGATTTCGTCGAGGAGGGCGCCGGGCGAGACGCCGAGGGGTCCACCTCGCACGCCGTGAGCCGCTGCCAGGGCGATGGCAAGCGCCCCCTCTTCGGCTCGCGGATCCGTATGGGTCATTCGCGTCGATGCACGTATCATTCTTTCGATTCGCTCGTGGTCATCCGCGAGGCATGCTCCGATCACGGGCGCGCGCATCGCGGGGCCATTACCCGCCGAAAAGACTCCGCTCGCGTGAGGCGAGAAGCCGAGCCACAATTTGACGATGGAGCGGAGCGTCGCCCACCCGACGGCGGCTGGCATTGCGGCGAGCCAGCCCCGCAGGCGCCACGCGAGCGCTCGCGCGAAGCGGTCCTCTTCCCCGGGCGCCGCGAGGAGCGCCTGCGCGGTCAAACATGCATGCTCCGTGTCGTCGCTGGCCATGCCGCGGCCGAGCAGGAATCGGTGCTCGAGCGGGCGAGAGCCATACATTCGTGCTGCCCGCTGGGGCGATAGGCCCTCCCGCGGCAAACCGAGCGAATCACCCACGGCGGCGCCGAGGAGGACGCCCTGGAGCTGATCGACACGATCGGGGGCCTTGGCAATCATGCGCTCGGTGGTTGCAACCGCCGTGCCGCGGGGGATGGGATGCCAAGGCGGCGTATTTCAGCAAGGAGGAAGGGAGCCGAGGGAGGAGGCGGGCGCCATGTTGTCAGGGCCGGTCATGGTGAGTGCCAGCGTGGCAGCATCATGTGCTTGTTGGCCCGAGACGCTCGAGAGATTACGCTTTCGCGGCGAACGCTTCTTTCACGAGCAGCATGGCCCAGCCCGTATCGATGTAACGCGTTGAGCCCTTCGGTGTGCCTTCCAGATATCGTACGTGGTGAACGAGCTCCTCCTGTAGCAGGCGCGGATCCTCGTTCACCTCGGAGAGCGCGACGAGCACCCAGCCGATATCCGTGAGCGAGACGGTTCGCTCCTCGAATCCACCGGGCCCGCCGTCGATACGCACGCCGCCGCGTTTTGCAGGCCCCACGAGCCGGAGTCGCTTCCCGTCCCGCTCGACGATGGATCCGGATCCCTTCTCGCGGAGCAGAGCTTCGACGAGACGACGGGCCCGATCCTCGATGGATCGAGGTAGCGTACGAGAAGCCTCACGACCTTCCCCGAGCGCGCGAAACGTCGGATGATCGATTCCCCCACACGCCCATGCCCCATCGTCTTCGACGAACCGTGCCACGCCTGCATGACGCCATGGCTGGGTGCCGTCCGCTCGCGTCAGCACGAACGCCGTTTCGCCGGGCCGCGGCTCGATGCCGGGGAATCGGATCCGGTCGGGCGCCACGAGCCTGCCTTTCTCTTCGACGAGCAGGAAGAGATGCCCGTCGACCCGACCGGTTCGCGGGGGCTCCGGGAGGCCGAACGCTTCCGCGAGCTTTGGGGCCTCGATGTTCGCGCCGACCTCGGGTCCGATCGCCTCGGGCTTCACCACCTCCACGAGCGTGGCAATGGGCACGATCTCCGCCGCCGCTTCGATCGAAGCGTGTGCCGGGTTCTCCGAGCGCAAGATCCACCGCTTGCCATCCCGGACGATGCGCTTGACCAGATAACTCGCGCCGAGATGAGAATCCGGCACCTCGACCAGTGCGATTTTGCCCTCGATGGCGTTGCGGGACGCGCTCCGTGCGAATCGCATCACGAGCCAATCCCCGTCTCGGATGGGCTCCTTGCCGCCATTCATGGAATCACCGGTTGCGCGCACGGCGAACAATCCTTCCCCACGCGCCTTCGTCGGCAGCCGGACCTGCTCTCCTTCCGGCGCGAGCGCGATTGGATCCCGCGTCGATCCTGCGGCTGCGCGGAGGGTCGGGAACGTGAGGAGGAGGCCCCGAACGGTATCGGTTTCGGCGCGTGGCTCGTCCGGCTCGACCCAGAGTCCACTGGGAGAACGAGAGAAACGAACGCGGAAGTTCGTGCCGGGTCGCCCCGCCGCGAGGCCGAACCAGCGCCGCAGGAGATCGGGCAGCTCGTTGCCGTGCGAACCCACGGGACGGGCGACGTTGCAATACTCCTTCATGAAGCGGAAGAGCCACAGGGTGCCGTCCGGGAGGCGCACGGTCGTTTCGCCACGAGGGAGCTCCTCTCGATCTTTGTGCGTCGGCAATTTCAGAATGGGGTCCCGCTTGTTCCAGAGGACCTTCGCCGAGAACGACACGCCGGCGACGTTTTCGGTTTGCCTCGCGCGGTACATCGCGAGCCGGTAGTCGACGAGCTCACGCACCATCGACGAAAGCGACTTTTCGCCGCCGGGAGGGCAGGGGATGCGCGAGACGAAGCGATCACCTTCCTGCGCGAAGAATCGCTTCCCTGGCCCGCTCGTCCATGCGGCGATCGGGTTGATCCGCCAGTACGTGGCGAACCGGTGCACGTCCGGAGCATGCACGTCGGGAAAATCCGCCACGCCCGAAAGGTCACGCAGAAGCTCCGGGGACCGTGCCATGATGGCGTGGCTTCTTTGCGCGAGGTCGAAGACGGGGAGGCCGTCTCGAAGCGCGTCGGCTTCGAGCAATGCCTCCAGGGTCACCATCTTGTAACACTTGCTCATGGCGGTGATCTCGAGCTCGCGGAGAAACTCGCCAGCCACGTCGAGGACACGTTTCTCCATCTCGTCGAGGTCGCCCATGGCGGCCACGAAATCAAAAAAGCCCCCGTGGGCGTCGCGCAGCCTCTTGAGGCTGTAGCCCATGCGGTAGAGCTCGCCCGCGAGCGGCCTTTCTCCGCGGACCTCGCGAAGATCGCGGTACGCCTGCTCCGCGGGGCTCCCACCCTGCGGCGGGAGCAGTTTCGCAAGCAGATCCTTGGCCTCGAGCTCGAGGTCGATGGTACACCCGGGCGCCATTCTCGCGGCCTGGTTGCTCTCCAGGAAGTCACGCAGGCTCGTGGGCTCGGGGCCGAGGGAGAGCAGCGTACGCACGCGCTCCAGGAAGACGCGGTGATTGCCCACGAAATCCAGGACGACGAGGCGCGTTTTCCCGTCTGCGAACCGGAGCCCGCGACCGAGCTGCTGGAGGAACACGACGGGTGACTCCGTCGGGCGGAGCATCACGACGCGATCGATGGTCGGAATGTCGATACCTTCGTTGAAGAGATCCACGGTGCAGAGCGCATCGAGCGTCCCGTCGACCAGCGCTGCAATGGCGCTGTCGCGCGCAGCCGAGGTCGGGCCCGAATGCACAGCTGCCGCGCGAATGCCCTGCTTCGTGAGGAACCCGCTGGCATGATCGGCGTGGCGAATGGATCCGCAGAAGACGAGCGTGCGCTGGCCCGGATGCTCCTGCCAGGCGCGGAACATCCGCTGGAGTCGAGCATCCGTGTCGATGGCCTGCTCCAGAGCTTCGGGAGCGAAGCGGCGATTGCGGAAGGGAACGTTTTCGTAATCCGTGTCGTCCTTCAACCCGAAGTAGGTGAAGGGCACGAGGAGCTTTCTCTGGATACCGATACCGAGATCCGCCTGGTAGGCGACGTGGTCGTCGAAGAGCCCCGCCACGTCGGCGCCGTCGGCTCGCTCCGGGGTGGCCGTGAGTCCGAGGAGAAAGCGGGGGTTCAGCCGGTCGATGATGCTGCGGTAGCTGGGGGCCGTGCCGTGGTGGACCTCGTCGACGATCACGTAGTCGAAAGCGTCGGGCGTGAGGCGCGCGAGATGCTCGGGGCGAGAGAGCTTCTGCACCGAGGCGAAGAGGATGTCGCCTCCGAGGTCGCTCCGGTCACCGACGAACCACCCGAAACGCACCCGCGCGTCCCGCAGCTGCCGACGAAATGTGGCAGCGGCTTGCAGGAGCAGCTCTTCTCGATGGGCGAGAAGAAGGACGCGGGGGCGGTTGCCGTGTTTTTCGGCAAAAGCCGTGACATCGAACGCCGCGAGCCACGTCTTGCCGAGGCCCGTGGCGAGGACACAAAGCGCACGATTGCGCCCCTCGGCACGCGATTGCGCGAGGGCCGCCAGGGCTTCCCGCTGGACGGGATGCGGCTCGAGCGGCGGCGCCTTCGACTCGTCGTCTTCCTCGCCGGGAGGTAATGCGACGACGGGCGCCTCTCGGGCGCGCCGCGTATAGTCCGCAATCCAATCGGCCGTGAGCGGAACGGCCGCTGTCCACCATCGCTCGTAGGCATCGAGGATCGCTTGATATGCCGCTCGATCGCGATGGCGGTCCACGCGAAGGTTCCACTCGACACCGGTGTGCAGCGCGGCGTGCGAGAGATTGCTCGAGCCGACGAACGCCGTTCCGAAATCGGGTCCCTCGAATCGCCAGGACTTGGGGTGGAAGGACCGGACCCCCTCGGGGAGGCGTGCCGTCTCGACGACACGAGCCTCGAAGGCCCCGGGGGACGAGCCATCGGGAGCGATGCGCGCCTCCCAGGCATCCATCCAGTCGCGGAGCTTCGCCAGGGCCTCGCTCTGGGTGATGTTGAGGTAATCGCCCGTGACGACGCGGACGCGTGCGCCGCGAGAGAGTGCGCCAGCGACGTGGGCCTGAAGCAGGCTGACGCCGCTTTGCTGGACGAAGGCAGCGAGAATGGCGATGTCGGTCGCGCGGCGAAAGAGGGGGTCGAGGTGCAACAGAAAAGGATCGACCTTGCCGCCCTCGGCGAGGGGAGGTGGCCGGTTTTCGAGATAGTTGCCTTTGCCCGGGATGACGTGCCGCACACCGCCACGTGGATCGTCGATGTCGCCGCGATACCGCGGAATGACGTGCACGTGCAGGTGCATGACGGTCTGGCCTGCGGCCTCGCCCGCATTGATGCCGATGTTGTAACCATCCGGATGTAGCTCCGCGTCGAGCTTGCGCTTGACGTCGTCGACGAGGTCGAAGATGGCCACGCGTTCCTCGGCGGTCGCCTCGAACCAGGTTGCAATGAGCCGGCGCGGGATGACGAGGGTATGGCCGCGGCTCACCGGGTAGAGGTCGGGGACCGCGAAGGCGAGGGGGTTGCTCGCGAGCCAGGACGAGGAGGGGATTCGGAGGAAGGGAGAGGAGGACACGGGGCCGAGGGAGGATACCCGAACATACGGCGGGAGAGAAGTTCTGGCTTCCGAGCCTCGTGGCTCACGCGTCGGATACTCGTACCTGCCAAAGTAGGAGTTCGTTTGGGTTCATGCATGCAGCGTACCGCTCCGTCCTGGGAAGCCAGAAATACAAGACCACCAGGACGCTGCGTAGCGAATGATGCTGCCACAACGGGCGAACCGAGGAACCCTCGTCGCACGCAGGCAGGGAGCCGAAGAACCACGCTCTACAGGCCGGCCTTGGAGATCCGAGCCATGAGTATTGCCTTGCGCGCATGCCGGTTCCGAAAAGACTGCAGCAACGTTTCGAAGTTGCCCGCTCCCGATCTTGCGGCAAGATCACGCAGGTCCACGAGGACCTCCACCGCTGCAACGTAGTTCTTGCCAGCGACGAGCGTCTCGACCTCCAACCAGAGCTTCTTTTCCTTGCCGACGAGCGCATCCAGATGCTTCGCCCGCCTGCGTGCCGCTTGTCGCTGCTTTCGGAGCGCCTCGGCAGCCGCTTTTCGTTCGGCGTTCTGCCTTCGCTCCGCGGCGTGCCTCTCGGCGATGCGGCGAATCTCGCCGATGGTTCGCCGTTGCGGGGCCGTCAGGCTCGGTTCCGCGGCAGCACGAAGCAGATCCGGGTCGATACGCAGGAACTCGACCAACGCCTCGAGCGAAGCGCTGAGCTGCCCAAGCCCTGGCGGCGCGGGCGGCTCCGGCTCGTCGTCGTCGAGCTCGTCGGCTTGCACGGCGAGCAGCCAGCCGAGGTAGAGCGCCCTCCGATCGCCGCGGGCGAGCTCCGCGCGAATCGTGATGAGAGAAGATAGAATACCCTCGCCGCTGTCCCAATCTTCTCCCTCGTCGTCCTGCGAGGTGAAGGTGAGGACGATCTGGTCTTTGCTCTTGCGCGCCGTCAGGCTGTTTCTCGAGCAATACGGACGCACATCGGCGAGGTCGAGGAACTGCGAAGGCAGGCGTACTTTGAACACGTGCGTGCCCCAGTTCGCGAGATACAGGAACGCGTCGAAATAGCGGAACATCCACGCGTCCTCGTCGCCCTTGAAGTTGCCCCACTCGTAATGGTTGACGAAGCTCGTCGGCGTGATGCTGGCGCGCGTCGAGTACGAACGGAGCTCGGCCATCTCCTTTTCGGTGAGAGACCTGTCGATGGCTTGAAATTCATAATACTGATACTCACTCATTGCAGTCCTTCTCGCGAAGCTTCGGCCCAGCGCGGTGCGGGAACCAAGAGCGATGCCGGATGCCCTTCGCGGCGTCGTTCGTCCGCGGGGGAGGCGGACGCACGGAGGACATCGCGACCGTGGTCGCATGTTCCGCGCCAAACCGCAAGAGCGGACAAACCGTTGGCTACGGACAGTGGCTCCTGCGCGGACGAGGCTTCTCCATGGGCAGGTTCCTGGAGGCGGACACCCGCTCGTACATTCGCGCGGGTTTGTCGGCGCTCATGTGGGCCATCCGCTCGACGACGGCATCGAGCTCGCTCTCCTCGACGAGCGCGACGCTGTGCAGGACCGATGGTCAGGGGGAAAGGGGAGCGCTCAGGCTCGTCAGGCTTCGTGATGACGGCCGTCGTCCGTTTGTCACCTGTTGCCTACGCGAGGCCCGCGAGGGCCCTGGCGACGGCATGGGGGAGATGGACGAAGGGCCCTCCTAGGAGGGCCCTTACGAAGCGGGATCGTTGAGGAATTGGTGGTGGGTCGACAGGGACTCGAACCCTGGACCTACGGGTTAAAAGCCCGTGGAGGTACGAGGCGTTTTCGGCTGAATTTGCGGGTTTTTTGCGCTTGTCAAGAGCTTGTTACCGAACTGTTACCGTGACCGAGCGAGGAGACCGACGGTTGCCCGGAGGTCGGCCCGCGCGACGTGGGCGTACCGCGAGGTCGTTGACAAGTGCTCGTGTCCCGCGAGGGCTTGGACGGCCGGAGCCGACCCGCCTCGCCGGAACAACTCGGTGACGAAGAAGTGCCGGAGGTCGTGGAAGCGGAAGCCCACGATGCCGACCTTCTTGGCGGCCCTCTTGAAGAGCTGCGTGAGGCCCCACTCGCCCCACGCCTCCTTGCGGGAGGAGACGGTCACGAGCCCCAGGCCCTCGCCTCTGACCTCTCGCAGCAGCTCCGCCAGCCTCGCGGCCAGTGGGACCTCTCTCTGGTGTCCCGACTTCGGGGTCGAGACTTCACCCTTCGAGTGCGAGAAGCGGACGACGAGGAAGCCGCCGTCGAGGTCGACGTCCTCCCATCGGAGGGCGCGAACCTCGCCGGCTCGGAGCCCCGCGTAGGCTGCCAGGGCAAGAGCCACGCGGCCCCCGCCCTTGGCCTTGCCGAGGATGGCCTCGACCTGCTCCGCCGTGAGGCAGCGGAGAACCTTCTTGCCCGTCTTGGGGAGCGGGGGAAGGTCGGGCAGGGCGGAGAGCTTCTTGGCCTCCACAGCGGCCCGTAGGACCGAGCGGATGACGATGAGCACGTTCCGCCGTCGCGAGGGGGAGCACCCCTCGTCCACGAGCACGGCGTCGAGCCCTTCGACGTCCGACCCTGTCAGCTTGTCGATGGGCGTCTCGCCGAACCGTGGGAGGAGGCGCGTCTCCAGGATCTCCTCGTAGCCCTTCCTCGTACTCGGCTTGAGCCTTGTGACGGCCTTGCCGCTGCGGAACAGGCCCACGGCCTCCTCGAAGGTGATGGCTGGGGCTGGTGCCACGACGACCTCGACACGGGGCTCGGTGGGCTCGCCATAGGTCGCTATGAGCGCGAGGAGACGTCTTTCTTCGGCTCTCGCGCCCGCCATCGTCTGGACATGAGCGTCCTTTCGGTAGCGGCCTTGGGAGCCGTCTTTGCGCCGGTAGTGAATGTCAACGATCAGGACGGGTTGTCCCCGTCGGTTTGCCTTGCGAATCGTCATGACCAGCTACTCCCTGGCCATCTCGACCGCTCCGAGGTGAATCCTGCCGTTCTTGGGGGTCGGAGACAAGACTTTTGAGGGTCGGAAACAAGACTCTTGACGATCGGACGGTGATCCCATCCAGTCTGGCCGGTTCGTCCTCGTCACACGCGGGGACAAACGAAAACCGCCCGGAGAGCTTAGGCCCTCTCCGGGCGGAAGGCCGACAACCCCTTGGAACCGGAGCATCAGCCGATGAACGATCTACCCCGAACGCTCTCGAACATCCACACCCAAAGGCGGATGACGTGAGCCCGCCCGGCGATAAGGCCGGGCTCCCCAAAGAGATAGAGCGGCAATTGCCGGCGCTCCTGCGTGCGGCCAAGGTCGTGCTTTGTCTTCTTGGGGTACCCCGTGATTTCGCGGACGATCTCGGACAGGAAGTCATCCTCGCCCTCTTGCGAGCGTTTGCCGAGGGGCGCATCCGTGCCCCTCCCGGCCAGGAGGGTCGCGGGCATCTTCGAGCATGGGTGAAGCTCGTCGCTGCTAGACGGGCCTACTGGTTCGCCCGCGAGGCCAAACGGGACGCTGCCCTCTTCGTGCATCGTGACGTCGAGGAGCTTGCTGGGGTCGACCCTTCTCCCTGGCTGGAAGCCCGGGACTACCTTCGACGACTCGATAGGCGGATGCGTCCCACGCATTTCGACATGCTCCTCCAGCGTGCGGCAGGGGAAGAACCGCGAGAGATGGACTCGAATGCGAACCGGGTACGCCAAAAACTGCACGCCAGCCGCAAAAAGGCCCGCTCAATCGCCGCAAAGCTGCGATAACGTTGCTATTATGTGCTCTACGTAAAGAGCACATGAAGTCTGCCAGCAAGGCCCCCGCTCATATCGACGACCCGTTCCCCCAGACGATGGAGGGGGATTACCAGGTCAGGAAATTCGCCGTCGCCAAGGCGAGGCGTCCCGAGGCGGTGTTCCTCGCCAAGTTCGCGCCAGGGTTCCCGCCGACCATGTGGCGAGTCACGGGCGCCACGAAGCGGATGCACCCGTCGATCCGGCGTCGAATCCTCGAACACAACTGGTTCCTGCTCCCGTTCGCGCTCCCCTTCGTCACGGGGGAGGACGCGTCCGTCGAAGCGTACAACCTCGCGAGGGAGCATCAGATCGACGGCATGATGCTCCGTGCCCATCTCCTGGAGCACGACGGGGAGGAGCTGACGCCCGACGAATGCACCGTGCGGCTGTGGGTCGGCGGCCAGAAGGCACCGACGCCAAAGGGGATGGCGTACATCCGGTATCTCGCGGCACAGGCAAGGGAAGAGGGGAGGGTGAAGTGAGCCTACCGTACCAGACACGACCTCTGACGCCCGACGTCCCGAAGGAGCTGCGCGCCGCCCATGAGGATCTGGTCTGGCTGTATGGGCAGGCCGAGAGCGAGATGGGCATCTCCTCGAACTTCGGCGCCTTCATCGGGCACATGATGGGCGCTGGAGGCCCCGAGACGCCCAAGAACCGGAAGGCCCCCATCGACGAGTGGTGGTCCGCGGAGGACCAGCTCGTCGCGGCTCTCGACCGCAAGCGCACGCAGGACCAAATCTTCCGGGCCACGAGCAAGGCCCGGAAGATTCACGCGAGGTTCGTCCGGCTCCCGCCCCAGGACAGGCTCTTCCTCGACGCGTTCTTCCGGGAGAGGCAGTACGACAAGAGCCTCGAAGGGCTCTTCGGGTCGGGCATCGGGGCCATCCCCTTCGCGAAGAGCGCGCCCCTGCTTCCGACGCAGAACCTCGACCAGCTCCACAGATACATCGGAACGCATCACAAGGTCATCGAGCGCGTCCGCGGAGAGGTGCACGAGAGATACGCCGCCACGCTCTGCAGGTACATCGAGCAGGAGGGGTCCGGTGAATCAGCTTCGGTTGGCTGAGCTGTGGGAGCTTGCCCCTGCGGGGACGGAGAAGCAGGACGAGGACGGCAAGTACAACCACAAGGCACGTGATCGCATCCGCATCTTCTTGAAGCGGTTGCAGGACGAGCATGGGGTGCAAATCCTGCACAAGGTCGGGCGCAAGAAGTGGTACTACGACCCCCATGCGCTCGCGCTCGTCCTACCGGACATCGCCGCGGAGCCTTACAGTGAGGAGATTCGCGCCCTCAAGGCCAGGATTCACCAGCTAGAGTCCCGGCTCGCTCGCCTGGAGAGAGCCGTCGCCTGATTTCGGCGGTTTTCGCGATTCGGGCTCCCCAATCCTTCATAGGGAGCCCGACATGCAGGTTCAGTACAAGTCGTCCTACCCCGCCATGATCGATGGGCAGTGGCGGAGTCCGCAATGCACGGAGGAGGGCGTCCTCAAGGTCGCCGTCGAGGGAGGCGGGGGCGGCGGTACCGTCGACCAGGGAGAGCCGGGGGAGCTTGCCTGGCCCGTCAGCGTGTCCACCACGCCGAACTCACCCGTCATCACGGCTCCTATTCGGGGCAGCAAGCGCTACTTCGAGGTGCCATCGGGCGGCATCGACTGCCTCGCGGAGATCCCCGGCTACGGCTATCCGGCATGCGGATTCTTCATCAATGCCGGAACGAGCATCGCCATCGTTCAGCCTCTCGGGACGACCGTCACGTACGACGTATCCCCCGGCTACTACTGGCCTGACTGCGCGATCACCACGGTGCTCGAAACGTCGAATTTGAGCGACTTCTACCTGCTCTGGCGATGATCCGCATCCCGCCTGGTTCGACGCAGATCGCCATCACGACGGGTGGTTTCACGCAACCGGACGTCGGCGAAACCGCGTCGGTGAGCTTCGATGAGACCAAGTGGCGCCCGGGCGTCGGGGCAATCCTCGGATGCTTCGCGGGCGTCTACAAGCTCATCGCAGCGGGGCAGATCGAAACCCTCATGATCCGCGCCATCCCCGCCGACGATGAGGTCCCGGCTGGGACGGCCCTGTTCCTCGCCTACTACGAGGACCGCAAATCCCCCAACTCCCCACCGGCAATCCCGCCCGTCTGAAAGACGACCCCCATGCCCCGCGGTAGACCCCGAAAAGACACGCGCATCCCCGACAGTCTCCTCCCTGTCGTGTCGGACATGGTCCTCGAAAAGAACCTCCCGTTCGAGGAGGTCCGACAATACCTCGTGGACGCCGGCTGTTACATCGAGCGTGGGACGCTCGAACAGCACATCGAGCGTCTTCAAGGTGCGCCCGTCGAGAGGGAAGAAGAACTCGGCTCGATCTACGCGCGTGAACTCCGCAAGCTCGCCCGAGACATCGACTGGTATCGGTCTGAGCGGGCGAAGGTGTGGAACAAGATCCCCGACTTCGAGCGCGACAAGCTCCGCACGTGGCGGTGGCTCTCCATGCTCCAGAGCGAGGCGACCAAGATCCTCGTCAAGGCGGCTGCCATCGCAGCGTCTCCGGACGGTGAGAAGTTCGCCCAGTTGATGACGGACCTCGAAGCAAAGCTCGAACTCGATACGCCCGACGAGAAGGACAAGGATTCGTCCCCCGACCCCACGGCTTGAGCGACTACTTCGTCCCTGACCACGTCTGGCAGCCGCCGGGCGTCTCCAAAATCGACACGCTCAAGAAGGACAGGACGAAGCTACGCCGCTTCTACGCAAGCCTCTCCCCCGACGAGAAGCTCGCCCTCCCGTACCTGTGGCGCCTCTGGGCCCGCCCGAACCAGCTCCCGCCCCCGAACCGCATCATCCCCCATGCCCTGGGCTGGAAATACTGGGCCCTCCTCGCCGGCCGTGGGTTCGGGAAGACCCGCACGGCGGCGGAGTACGTTCGCTTCCGCGTCGAGAGCGGCCTCTCGAAGCGCATCGCCCTGATAGCGCCGACGTACCGGGACGTCATTCAGACGATGCTCCGAGGGGAGAGCGGCCTCCTGTCGATCTTCCCTCCTCAAAGCGCCATTCAGCCACGCTTCGTGCGGAACGACAGCGTCGTCTACTTCGAGAAGGGCAGCAAGGTTGTGGCCGAGGCCCACCTGTACACGGGGGAGGAGCCCGAGCGGCTCCGCGGCCCGCAGCACGACTTTGCGTGGCTCGATGAGGTCGCCGCGTTCAAGTATCTCGAAGACGTCTGGCTCCTCTTCGTCCCCGGTCATCGTCTCGGGTCGAACCCCCAAGCCATATTCACGACGACCCCCAAGACGAGCCTTCTGAAGATCAACCTCCTGGAGAACGAGCGGACCGTCGTCACGTTCGGCACCTCGCGGGAGAACGCCGCGAACCTCGCCCCCGGGACGCTCGACACGCTCGCGAGCATCTACGAGGACACGGACCTTGGCGAGCAGGAGCTAAATGGCAAGCTTCGGCTCGACGACTCCGGCGCGCTCTTCAAGTTCCGATGGGTCGCCGACAACCGAATCAAAGGACTGGTCAAGGCGAACCCCAGCCAGACGGTCGTCGCTACCGCCACGGCGAACATACCTCTCGCCAAGGTCGTGGTTGCGGTCGACCCCAGCGGCTCGGCCAGGGACTCGGCTTGCGAGTGCGGCATCATCGTCGCCGGCCTCGGGCTCGACTCGAACGTCTACATCCTGGAGGACCTCTCCAAGCGAGCGTCTCCCGATGAGTGGGCTCGTATTGCCATCGATGCATCCGCCAAGTACGGGGCGACGCTCGTGTACGAGGCCAACTTCGGCGGGGAACTCGTCCGAACGATCATTCGCAGGGTCGCTCAAGACACGGGCAAGAACCCGAAGCTCAAGGACCTGCACGCGCAGAAGGACAAGGCCCAGCGCGCGATGCCCATCTCGGCCATGACGCAGAAGGGGCGCGTGAAGTTCGTCGGCGAGTTCGCGAAGCTCGAAAAGCAGCTCACGACGTGGACCCCCGATGACCCTGTGTCTCCCGACCGTCTCGACGCGTTCGTCTGGGCCTGCCACGACCTCTTGATGGGCCAGTCGGCCCGCGGCGTCATCAATTTCTAAGCGTCATTCCGCGGCGTTTCGCGACTGACCTACAGCAACCCCTATAGACGTGCTGCTGAAAATCCTACAGCAGAGGCATCCCCTCTGCGATGTGGAGCTGTTCCGGAAGTACCAGGCGCTCTACCAGGGGGGACGTCTATTTCGCGACCTGATTGGGGTGTTCCTCCCCAAGAACGAATACGAGACTCCCCAGGTCTACGCGATTCGGCAGCGGGACGCGAGCTACCGGAGCTACGTCGGGCCCATCATCGATTTCTACGCGAGCCAGCTCTTTTCCGCTCCCTACGCCATCCGGGCGACGCGAGGCGAAGAGCAAGTCGAACTCGACGACTACTACGCGCTCCTCAAGGAGGATATCGACACCCAGGGGACCGACCTCACGACGTTCTTCAAGAGCCGGTTCACGCAGGCGCTCGTGAAGGGCGTCTCGTACTGGGTCGCGGAGTTCCCGATGGACGGAGGCCCCGAGCCCGTCACGCGTGACGAGTGGGTCGCTCGCGGGCTCGACCGGGCTCGCCTGTGTCCCGTCGATGCCGATGCGGTCCACGATTGGGAGTGCGACCCCACGACGGGCGACTACGCGTGGGTCAAGACGTTCTCCCATCGGTTCTTCCGCCCGTCGCCGGCCGCGGAGACGCTCTGCATCGACACGTGGACCATCTACGACGCGGAGGGCGTCGAGGTCTACGAGCTGCGCTACGACCCCAAGAAGCGCCCCAAGGGGGACACGGAGGTCCCTCTCGTCGCGTCGTACCCTCACGGCTTCCCGAGGGTGCCGATTCTCTCTCTGCGAATGCCGGAGGGCTTGTGGCTCCTCGACAGGGCGGCCGATGCACAGGTCGAGCACTTTCGCTTGTCCGCGGCCCTTGGGTGGTCGTTGCGGCGAAGCGCGTACGCGATGGGCGTCTTCAAGCTGAAGGACGCCCAGCACCCGCCCCAGCTTGGCGCGGGCTTCGGCATCCTGCTTGGGCAGGACGACTCGTTCGAGTTCGCCGAACCTGCCGGCTCCTCGATGACCGTCCTCCGCGACGAAATCTCCTCGCAGAAGGACGAGATTTATCGGGTCTCGCAGCAGATGGCGATGAGCGTCGACAACAACGCGTCGGCGCTTGGTCGCTCGGGCCTATCGAAGATGGCCGACAGCTCGGCTCAAGAGATTTGCCTGCGTGGGTACGCGACCCTCGTGAAAGAGGCCATCGAGAGGACGTTCGAGCTTCTCTCCGACGCCCGCGGGGACGTCGATACCAAGTTCAGCATCGAGGGCATGTCCCAATTCAACGTCGTCGACGCGACGACCTTGGTGGCCAATGCCCAGGCGGCGAAGGCCCTTGGGATTCCCTCCCCGACGTTCCACAAGGAACTCAATTACCGGGTCGCCGAGGCCCTTCTCCCGATGGACGTCCAGCAGAAGACCAAGGACGACATCCGGCGGGAAATCGAGTCAGCGCCCGACGAGAAAAACTCCCCTGCTGCGCCCGAGCCCAATCAAGGGCCGGAGGACGAGCAGGACAACGGCTCGAAGAGCCGCACATCCCCATCGAACACGCCGTTCGATGATGCGGAGGTTTGACCATGGCGAACGGACCCGAGACCGATACCTCGGCGGATAGCACCCAGGGCAACGAGCCCTCGGCGGACGACAAGAAGCTCGCGAACCTCGTGAACTCCGCGGTGAGCGCCCATCTGAAGCGCCACCTCGGCAAGCTCTCCGAGACCATCGAGACGTCCCTCGCCGAGAAGCTCGCAGGACTCCAGCAGAGCGCGCCCAAGAAGGCCGACGAATCCGACCCCAAGCCCGACGACGATCTCCGCAAGGAGCTGTCCGCCCTCAAGGACCAGCTCAAGAGCGAGAAGCAGAAGGCGCGGGAGAAGGAAGCGTACGCCGAACTCAAGGCCAAGCTCGCCGACAAGGTCCGGCCCGAGGCTCTCGATACGGTCCTCAAGGTTCTGAAGCACGACGGCCGCATCTCGCTCAAGCGGGACGGCTCCGTCGCGTTCCTCCACGAGGACGGGGAAATGGACCTCGATGAGGGTCTGTCCGAGTGGCTCAAGTCGCGAGAGGGGTCGATGTTCGCCCCGCCTCCGAACCCCCGCAGCAATGCGGCCAAGAAGCCGAACTACGGGGTAAAGGCCCCGGCTCGCACGTCGAGCGAATCCGGCGAAATCGACCCCCTGGCCAAGACGGAGATGATGCTGACGAAGCTCGGCCTCCGTCTCTGAGCCTCCCAACGCTTTCTTAGCTTTCGACTGAAAGGACGTCGCAATGGCAGACGTGACGCAGACCCTTGCCCTGCTGATTCTCGCGCAGAACTTCAAGGGCGACATCGTTCGACAGATCAACCGCCGGTCTGTCCTGCTTTCGACCCTTCGCGCCGTCCCGGGCGAGGGGAAGAACGTGGCGTGGGCAGCGGAGAAGTCCGGCGCTCTGGCCGAGTCCTTCGCCGAGGGCGCGGACGCTTCGAACTTCGGCTCCGACGGGCAGGACCAGGCCATCCTCACGTGGGGTCAGTACCGCTCGAACTTCCACGTCTCGGGCCTTGCCCAGGCGGCCTCTCGTACGAGCCGCACGCCCGCGGGCAACATCGACCTGTGGCGCCGGAACATGATGAACGGCGTGATGGCCCTCGCCGACCTCATGAACCAGGAGCTTTACTCGGGCAACGCGGCGAACAAGTTCGTCGGGCTCGGTCAGGCCATCGGCCTCACGAACAACACGTACGCGACCATCGACCGCACGGTCTCCGGCAACGAATACTGGCAGCCCTACGTGGCCGACCCCGGCTCCGCCACGGCGCTCACGTTCGACCAGATTCGCACGGACCTCGCGACCATCTACACGAACAGCGGCTCGCGTCCCGACGTGGCATTCTGCTCGCCCTTCGTGCTGAACAAGCTCGGGTCGCTCTTCGACCCGCAGAAGTTCTACATGTACTCGACGGACCGCGTCGTCACGGCGAAGGGGCAAGTCCAGCTCGAAGGCGGCGTCGGCGCCATCAAGTTCGACGGGTGCGTCTTCATCGAGGACAAGGACGCGACGGAGTCGACGATCTTCTACGTGAACTCCGAGTTCGTCGAGATCGAATACCTGCCCCTCGCGGCGCCCGTCCTCGGCATGAACGACGAGGTCATGGACATGGGGATGAGCGACGGGTTCGAGGACATCCCGCTCGGCCTCCGCATGGAGATGCTGGCCAAGACCGGCGACTCCGACAAGGCGCAGATGAAGACGTACGTGCAGCTCGCCGTTCGTCGTCCGAACGCGTGTGGCGTCCGCAAGAACGTCGACATCGCCTGATAGCGAGGAAGAGCCATGGCCACTGTCCGAAAACTGACGGGGCTCAAGGCGGACGCGGTCGTCTCGCAGCTCAACAAGCTGCGCCTCGACATGCTCCGCCTTCGGGCCGGGCTCGTCTTCCACGCTTCGGCGTCCACGGCCGTCTCGACGGCGAACGCGACCAACCTCGCAACGTCGATCGCTCTGATCACGGCACTTCAGGCGGCCTACACGGCGCACATCGCCTCTGCCTGCTCCGCGACGTCGGGAGTGGGGGCGCACATGGCTGCCGATTCCACGAACGCCCTGACGGCCCCCACGCCGACGGACCTCGCGTCGTGCATCACGGCGGTGAACGATCTCAAGGCGAAGTACAACCTGCACTGCGCCATGACGTCGAGCCACCCCGTGGCCGACTCGACGAACACGGTGGCGACCGCGGACGCGACGGACCTTGCCTCCACGCAAACCCTCGCGAACGCCATCAAGACGAAGCTGAACGCGCACTTCGCGGCAGCGTTCGTCTCCGAGGCCATCGAGCTCGTCTCCCCCTGATTCCCTCGGGACGAGAGAGCCGCTCCTCCCCCGGCGGCTCTCTCGTCCCCCTTCTTGAGGTCCCATGGCGTTCAGCGAAGCTCAGAAGACGGACATCCGGTTCTACCTCGGGTATCCGGACGTCTACCGATACGCGAACCCGAGGCTCGAAAACGCCATCGAGGTTGTCGGCGGACGGCCCGAATCCCAAGCCAAGGTCGAGCTGCTCCTGTCGCTCCTCGCGAACGTGATGGGCGCGAATGCTGGTGACCCGGCGCAAATCGACAAGGCGCTCCAGAACGCGGGCCTCAAAGCCGTGGAGAGCGCGGACGACCGTATCGAGTTCGGTGATTCGAGCGGGGAGGGCACGTACAGCAGCTCGTCGCTCAACAGCGTCTCGGACTACGGCCGCATGCTCGTCTCCGCCCTGTCGAGCTTCATGGGGGTGCCCATCGCGAGCAACGTGTTCGGCAAGGGTGGGTACGTGGGCGACCAATGGTCGCAGACGAACGGGATGTCGAACGGCTTCGGCTTCCTCATGAACATGTGAGCCCATGAGCCTGGTCGACGATTGCAAGCCCATCTTCGAGGGCGCGCGGGTGCTTCTCGCCGACCTCGGATTTCGACGATACGACGTCGTGATGCGCATCGTCGACTGGTCGGGAGACACGGTCGGCGACGGGACCAAGACGGTGACCGACTACCCCCTGGAGATTCAGGGGCGGCCCGTGAAGGTTCGACGCGTCAAGCAGGAGGACGTCGTCGCGAGCGGCGGCACGTGGGAGGACATCGACTACCGCGTCGGCCCCTTCACGCCGAGCTTCACCGGCGCCTTTCCGCCCTTCATCGTCGGCGGTCTCATGGTCGAGGATTTCAATCCTCCCGTGGTGACGACCCCACGCTCGGTCTACTACCGGATTACGGGCCCCGGAATCGAGGATGGCGCCTGGTTCAAGAAGATCGCGCAGGAGACGGACCGCAACTGGTCCTACTACTTCACGGTCCGGAAGACCTCGACGCGCGACCCATGATCACGGTCGACGCCAAGGACGCCATCGCCGACCTCGACCGCATCATCAACGGGCTCGACGATGCCGTGGCCGACGGCCTGGAGGACCTCGCCAAGCTCGGCGCGATGGAGGCAAAGCGCCTCGTCCCGCGGAAGAGTGGCGCTCTGGAGAAGAGCATCGACGTCGAGCGAACGGGGCCGAAAGTCTCCCTCGTGGCCGGTGCAGAGTACGCCCATTGGGTCGAGCACGGCCGCGGGCCCGTCGTGGCCAAGGGCAAGGCCCTACGGTTCGTCATCAACGGCGAGACCGTCTTCCGTCGTCGTGTCGGTCCTGCGGCAGCACGTCCCTTCATGGCACCCGCTGGGGAGTACATGCAGAAGTCGGTGAGCGTCGTCGCTCGCTCCCTTCGACGGCTGTGGCGGTGAACCGCGTGTTTTCGCGATTCGCTGTACCGCATACCCTATAGATGGCCGACTACGACCAATTCAAGGTTGGCGCGGTATCGTTCCCGGTTCCCGCGTCGCCCGTCCTGCCGGCCAAGACCGTTCTCGACCCTGCGCTCGCCACGGCCCTCGATTACTTCCGGGCAGTCCTGAACCTCCATCTGGGGGCGTACTGGGACGCGCTCGTGGCGCAAATCGGGCTCTCGGACCTCGCGGGGAAGCTCGTCGCCGAGGCGGTCACGTACGACCCCGCGCTCTACCTCCAAGAGGCGCAGTACCGGTTCCCGTTGCTCGCGCTCTACAGGGTCCGCGGGGACATCCGGGACAAGACGGTCGCCTGGTATCGCCTGAAGACGGAGTGGAAGCTCCTCTACGCGCTCCCGACCCTCACGGCGGCCCAGATGCTCTCGATGGCGCCGTTCCAATGGGCCGTCTTGAGGGTCCTCAATGACCGGACCCAGCAGGGGTACGACCCGAGCTACCAGGACGGCGCGCTCGTCGTTGGGGATGGCGGAATCGCCTCGATTGCGCCGGACTCCTACCAATTCGGCCATCTGGTCAACCCGCGCACCGACCTCGTGTTTCCGACCTTGGAGATGACGTTCCAGGTCGAAGAGCGCGAACAGCTCAACCCCGGATTGCTCGTGTTCGAGCGGCTCGACGGAGAGGTCGACGTCGCGAACGGCACGCCGGCCGAAGAACTCCCCGTTGCGGAGTTCCAAGAGGATTTGACGTGAAGAAGCTCAAGGTGAAGGCGGTGGGCGCGGTCCTCGTGCCCGATTACGAGGCCATCGAGCAAGGCGTTCTCCGGTTCATCGGACGGCGTCACGACCCGAAGGCGGGGCCGAACGGCGGGTGGGTGCCGACGGAGCAAGCCATCGAGGTCCCGTACCGCCTCGAATACCTGCAAGAGCTTCAGGCGGGCAATCTCGAACCGGCAGAGGACGAGAGGCCCGGCAAGGCTTCCTGATTCGCTTCGCTTACCTTCCTTGGGAGTAGAAACAAATGGCAGACATCGTCCTCACGGGTTTGGCCGCGAACGACCCGGTCCCCGGCGAGTATGTCGAGGTGGCTTTCGCCCAGGGCGAGGCGTCTCTCGGCACGGGGCAATACTACGCCCTGCTCATCGGCAACCTTCTCTCCACGGGCGCGGGCTCGACCAACACGCTCTACGGTCCCGATACCGCCGTCTCGATGACCTCCGAGCAGGATGCCATCACGCTCTTCGGCGCGGGCTCCGAGCTTCACCGTCAAGTTCGGCGCTTCCTCCAGGTCAACACGACGACGCCCCTCTACGTCATCGCCGTCGCCGAGGGTGATTCCGCCACGGCCGCGACGGGGACCATCACGGTCACGGGTCCGGCCACGTCGGCGGGGACGCTCCGCATCTTCATTGCCGACGAGTTCGTAGACGTCGGGTTCGTGACTGGGGACAGCGCCACGACCATCGCCACGTCGGCGGTGACGCAAATCAACGCGAAGACCCACTGGCCCGTCACGGCCTCGAACCTCGCGGGCGTCATCACCTTGACCTCGAAGCAGAAGGGGCTCCGCGCGAATTTTGTGCGGTACTTCGCGAAGGTCATCCCGTTTTCCGGCTCGGGTGTCGGCGTCACTCCGACGACCTCGACCCTCGTCACGGGTGGCACGGTCTCGGACGACATCTCGACGGTCCTCACGACCATCGTGGCCCGCCGGTTCTACTACATCGCCCCGGCTGCGAGCGACTCGACCCAGCTCTCTGCGCTCCTGACGCAAATCAACACGCAGGCGCTCCCGGTGAACGGGATTCGCCAGCGGATGGTCGCGGCGTCCGTCGATACGCTGGCGAACACCATCACCATCGTGGACGCGCTGAACGGGGCCCGGGCCGAAATGGTCTGGCTCCAGAACAGCGACATGCCGCCCTGCGAGCTTTCCGCCCACAACGCGGCCGTCTACGCCCTGGAGGAGGCGCCCTTCCCGCCGAGGCTCAACTTCGATTTCTACGGCGACGCCGATTCGGACCAGTGGCGCATCAAGGCGCCGCTATCGGGCACGGCTCCGACCCGCTCGCAGGTATACGCGGCCCTCAATGCCGGCGTGACGCCCATCGGGGTCAGGACGAGCGGGAAGACGTACCTCGTCAAGAGGGTCACGACTCGGTACAAGAACGGCTCGATCGTCGACTACCGCATCCGTGATTCGCACAAGGTCACGATCTGCGACAGATTCGCCGACGACCTCATCGCGAAGGCGGCGACCCAGCTCCGCGGCAAGATCATCGGCGACGACCCGAAGAAGAACGAGCCCACGCCGGGCCCGAACGTGGCCACGCCGCGCATCGTCAAGGCGCTCGTCGATCGCCTGAGCGACGATTACGGGGAGGATGACCTCCTCCAGAACGTCTCGACCATCAAGTCGCAGACGCTCGTTCTCCGGGACAGCGCGAACAAGACGCGAATGAGCGCGAAGATCCCGCTTCAGCCGGTCGACATCCTCGACCAGGTGGCATTCCGCGTCGACCAGGTGGCGTGAGGAAAGGCGAGTAGACCATGGCAAACCTTCAACAATACACGAAGGCCGTCGTGTACGTGAACTCGTCGGTCCTCTCGGAAGAGGCGAGCGTCACCATCAAGCGCACGTCGGGCTCCCAGCCCGTGAAGACGGTCGCCAAGGGGTATGCGGGCGAGAGCCCCGGCAGCCCCATGACCGAAATCACGGTCTCGAACGCAGTCCCCAGCGCCGACTTCGAGCTGAATCCCGGCCAGTACATCAACCTGCTGGACATCGTCGAGGTGACGATCTTCGCAGCGGGTCGAACGCTGACGGTGAAGGGCTCGATCATCGACGACAACTTCTCACACGCAGTCGATTCCGAGGCCAAGCTGGAGTTCAACTTCCGCGGCGGCCCGTCCGACTGGCAGTGACAGCCGGCCCGTGAGGGCCAACCGAGGGCCGGATGGGTGGGCAATGGTCTACCTGTCCGGCCCTTTTGCGTAGAAGGGGTGAGACTTCAATGGGCATGCCTCCCAAGGACATCAAGCCGTACGATCTGTGGGAGCAAATCACGGCCCTCCCTCGGCCGCATCGGGTCGTTCCTTTCCCTCGGTTCAATGAGGATGGCGAGTCTCTCGGGGATATCGCCATGGTCGTCCTGACGCAGGAAGAGGTGACGGCCGCGAACATCTCGGCGGAGAAGTACGTCCGGAAGACCTTCAAGGACAACGTGGGGGAAATCCCCATGGTCAACGAGAAGTCGGAAGGGTACGCGAACCTCTTCAGCTCGCGAGCCTCGACCGAAATTCTCTTCCGCGCCTGTCGCAAGGTCGACGACGTGGAGAAGGCGTTCTTCCCGTCGCGGGAGGCCATCGGACAACGGCTGACGACCGACGAGGTCGCCGTCCTCATGAACCATTACATGAGGGTTCAGAGCGAGCTGGGCCCCATCGTGTCGAACATGTCCCAGGAGGAGATGGACGCGTGGGTTGAAATGCTCGCCGAGGGAGGGAACGCCTACCCTTTAGATTTGCTGTCGTCGGTGCAACTGACGACCCTGCTCGTGTATATGGCCTCCCAATTGCACGCCTCACGGAAGGCCAACTCCTCGCCTGGTACGCAGCCCGAAAACGGCATCACGACCGTTTGAACAGGGGAGAGTAGCCCGTGGACCCGATTACGATTGCCCTTCGACACAAGGGTGTCGATGAGGTCAAAGCGGCCCTCCGTGACGTCACGGAAGCCATGGTCCGCCTCGACCAGGTGGCGGGCAAATCGGGCGGGAACCTGTTCAAGGGGCGAATCAAGGCCGTTCGTGCCGAGTTCGCCGAGCGAGAGAAGCTCCTCAAGTCCTACCTGGCGAAGGAGCAAGAACTCAATCGGACCCTCGGGCGACAGGACACCCGGCGCGCTACATCAGGACCAACGGTCAGCCAGGCGTCCGGCGGTGGTTCGTTCCTCGGCTCCGGGGGTACGGGAGGGCTCGGAGGGAACCTCGGGAGTCTCGCGGCGAAGGCGGGGCTCGTCGGCGCTGCCATCGGCCTCTTCAAGAGCGGGCTCGACCTCGCGACGGATGCGCTCAAGCAATTCGGTGGCTTTCTCATCTCGGACGTCATCAAGCCCGCGTTCGAGCTGGAGACGAAGTCGCAGCAAATCTCGAACGCGAGCGGCGGGGCGATCAGCGCCAAGGACATTCAGGACAAGACCCGAGCGGCGGCCCTGAAGCACAACATGGCGTCCGACCAGCTCCTCGGCGCGGCGGAGAAGTTCATCGACCTCACGGGCGACCCCAAGCAAGCCTTCGAGGTTCTCGACACCATCGGCACGCTGGCCAAGGCCCGTGGGGCGAACACGGAGGAGCTGGCGGAGTTCGCCGCGACTCTCAAGAACTTCGACCCCAACGCCACGACGGCGGACATCAACAACCTGCTCCTCACGCAGCTCGCGCAGGGCGACAAGGGCTCCGTCCCCCTCAAGGAAGCCGCACGCCTGGGCGGCCGTTTGACGGCCCCTGCCGCCTTCCTGGCAGGCAACACCGACGTCCGGATGGCGAGCATGGGCGCGCTCCTCCAGACGGCAAGGAAGGGCTTCGGCTCGACGGACGAACTCGCGACCGGCATCGGCAACCTCATCAACGAGGTGTCGAGCCAGAAGATGGTCGGCTCGAAGAAGTACCTCAATGCCGAGGGTCAGATTGGGGACGTCGGGAGCCTCATCGCCGGCATTCTGAAAGAGACGAAGGGCGACGCGAAGAAGATAGGAGCCCTCGGCCTCTCCGACCCGGCCTCGAAGCTCGTCAAGGCGTACCTACCGACCTTGAACGAGAAGGGCGGCGGGGCCGAAGGCGCCAAGGCAGTCGAAGACCTCATCCGTTCGTTCATGAAGGCGCGGACGAGCATCGAGTCCGAACGCGAGAACGAACGCAAGGTTCTCCAGACGTCGGGCGAGAAGTGGAACGCCACGATTGCCAAGCTGAAGGACCGTCTCCTCGTCATCATGCCCGAGGTCGACAAGTTCGTGTCTAAATTCACGGAGATCGCGCCTCAATTCGGCGATGCGCTCGTGACCCTGGCGAAGGTCATGGTCAAGCTCGCGAACTTCCTCGCCGGCCTCTTCGGCGACGAGACGGACGTCGACACGGACTCGACGGGGCAGGCTCGCGGCGAGTATCGCATGAACTTCGAGACGGGCCAATTCGAGTTCACCCCGCAGTCGAAGCTCAACGAAGAGAAGAAGGCTTCGGAAGCGGCGATTCCCTTCCAGCCTGGGATGTCACTTTCCGGCAAGCCCGTCGAGGAGCCGAAGAAGGCGGAGCAGGCCAAGGCCGAGATTCCCACCGCGGCCCCGGGGGTCCCTTTCCCCGTGCTCTCCACGCTCGCCACCCCTGCGAATGCTGCGGCTCCAGCACAGGGCCAGGCCCCGACAGACCCGAAGCTCAAGGCGCTGAGCGATCAGATGGACCAGCTATCGGCCAAGGGAAAGACGCTTGGAATCGTGTTCGAGAAACTGGCCGAAGCTGGCGTCGACGTCGCGCGGAACAAGCCGCTGACGGAGAGGTGACATGAGCGATATCCTTTCGACCCTCCAGGAGTGCTCGTGGCGGGATATCCCGTTCCCCATCGCGAGCATTCAGGAGAGCGGACAGCAAGACGCACCCCAGCACAAGCGAGCGGACAGGGACGGTGCGTTCGTCGAAGGCACGGGCCGCGCTCCCTTCGTCTACAAGGTTCGCGGCGTCTTCATCGCGGGGACCATTGCGAGGGGCAAGAACGAGACGTGGGACGACCTCTTCCCCGCGACGTTCTTGCGCATCCGCGATGCATGGATGGACCGCACCACGGGGACGCTCGTGCATCCCATCTACGGGCCTGTCCGCTGCAAGCCGGCCACGTGGGACGTCGTGCTCGACCCGGAGATCCGGGGCGGCGTCTTCGTCGACATGTCGTTTGTGGAGACGAACGATGACGCCGAGACGCCAGCGTTCACGCCGTCGGAGAGGTCGTTCGCGAAGGCTACGGCCGCTGACCTCGACGCGCAGCTCGGGACGCTCTCGCCCTCTCCCGAGGTCTTCGCGCCCCAGGACGAGGAGCAGAGCTTCAGCGAGCTCGTCGACAGCCTCACGGCCGTCGTCGATTCCACGACCCTCCAGGGGCAGCGGGCCATCGCGAAGATCGACGCTGGGATCGGGAAGCTCCAAAGGCTCTCGAACAGCATCAACCGAGCGTCGAGCGTCGTCGTGACCGACGCGACGACGGGGACGACGACGAACCTCGGGCCGCTCGGGGCCGGAGCTGCCCGCATCTGGCAGAACTGCCAGAACCTCGCGACGTCTCTTCGTGAGATTCGCTCGAAGCTCCTCGCGAACACGAACAGGGACGTCGCCACGTACATCTTGGAGAGGCCGGCGATGCTCGTCGCGCTCTCGATCCAGCTCAAGAACACGGTGGCCGAGCTGCTGGAGCTGAACCCCACATTGCCACGCGCGCGTCCCGTGATCCCCGCCTACACGCTCGTCAAGTATTACCCGAGGTCGTGACCCATGGCTTTGCGTGACGGTCAATCCGAACTGGACACCGCGGTCCTTCGGGTCGAGGGCCTGTCCTTCGAGATCAAGACGTGGGACAAATGCACGATTCGGGAGGATTTCGTCTCCCCGACGGCGGCATTCGATTTCACCCTCTCGACGAACGACCCCACGCTCTACAACCAGATATTCATCGCAGGCGCCAAGATCGAGATCGCCATCAACGATCGCCTCCAGAGTACCGGGTACATCGAGCGCGTCCGGAAGTCTCAGAACCGGGGCGGCGGCACGACGTACCAGATCAGCGGGCGTGACATCCTCGGGCCCGTCGTCTCGGCGAGCATCGACCCGAAGATCAAGATCACGAGCAACCAGACGGTCGCTGATTTCCTCTACAGCATCTTGGGGCAGTTCGGCATCTCGACGATCTACGTCGGCGACGACAAGAACTACAACATCGTCACCGGATACCCCAAGGGCCGGGGCAAGGCCCAAACGCAGACGTTCACCGTCAAGGAGGCGACGAGCCGCGTTGTCTCCTCGGACGGCAAGAGCGCCGAGGTTCAGTTCAGCACGAGCACGGTGACGCAGGTGATCTCGCGGAACCGGCCCGATCTCAAGACGCTACCGCTCGACCAACTGAAGCCCAGGATTGGCGAGGGAGCGTATCAGCTCATCGACCGGATTCTCTCGCGGCTCGGCCTGCACTGTTGGGCAGCGGCCGATGGGAGCGGCGTCATCGTCGACGCCCCGGACTTCTCGACGTCCCCGATTCACAAGGTCATCCGGCAGTTCGGCGGGGCCGCGAACAACGTCATCGATGGCGAGTCGACCATCAACGCGGAGATTCAGCCCTCGTGCATCGTCGCGGTGGGCCATTCGAGCGGGGCCGACCTTGGGAAGACGAAGCTCAAGGTCATCGCGGTGAACGAACTCGTCGCCGTCAACTCGGCGGGGCAGCCGGTGAAATCGGCCGCGAACATCATCGCGCGGTATCCCGGCGTGCGGGTCCTGCCGATTCGGCAAGAGCTTGTCCCGAAGGAGGACCGCATCGTCTCGGTTTTCACGCAGAAGCCGATGTTCGTCAAGGACGACGAGTCGAAGACCATCGACCAGCTCGCGGCTTTCTGCCGCAGGCAGCTCGCGATGAAGCAGAAGGATTACCTCGTCGCGACCTACACGGTCATGGGTCACACGTACGACGGCCGATACCCGTGGGCGATGAATGTCCTCGTGGACGTCGACGACGACTACCTGGGGATCCACGAGCCCCTCTGGTGTGTCGAGCGGACGTTCATCAAGTCCAGGTCCGAGGGGACGCTGACGCAGCTCAAGCTCATCAAACCGTACACGCTACAGCTCGGGGTGTGACATGCCTGCAAAGAGCCTCGCGAGCTACGGCGACGTCGGGGGCGACGTCCTCGGAGCCGCACGCAATCCCACGAACGGTGCCCTCTCCGTGCAGCTCGGCGATTCGGTCAACGGCGAGGTGACGTGCGACAACGCCGAATGGTGGCAGCACGTTGGCTTTGCCTCGATTCCAAGCCGGGCCGAGCCCGGCAAGCCGGCCTGCCAGGTGCTCTCCCTGGAAGAGGCGGACCGCGACGTCTGCTACGCCTCGCGTGACCTCCGGGTCACGAACATCTACGGCACGCTGGCGAACGGCGAGACGTGCGTTTACGCCGCGGGTCCCGAAGGGCAGGGGACGAGCCGAATCCTGCTCAAGGACAACGGCGAGACGGCCACGACGACCATCCTCGTCCAGCAGGGGAACACGTCGAGCGGTGCCCCCGTGCTGATCCAGATTTCGAGCGAGGGGAAGATCATCGTCTCCGCGGGGCAGCACGGAGCGGTGAGCATCGACAGCGACGGCATCAAGCTCGTCTCGAACTCCGACCTTCAGCTCGGCGCGTCGGGTAACACCACGCTCATCGGCCAAAGCCTGGCCCTCAACGCGGCGAACGTCTCCATCGGGGCGAACGCGACGAACCCCGTCGCTCTCGCCACGCAGCTCGTCGCTCTCCTCGCGGCCTACCAGGCGGCATTTGCGGCCCTGGCCGGGGCTCTCGGCACGGGCGTCGTCACCATTCCAGGGCCCACGCTCGCCACGCTGACGGCTGCCCTCACGGCCGTCGCAAGCCTCTCGGGAAACGTGGCTCAGGTCCCGTCCACGAGCGTCTTCGCGGCGACCTGAACACCATGGGCGCGTGCGATTTCCCGGCATTTTCGCTTCCGCCGGTGACCATCCCCGTCCCGGGATACTCGCTTCCGCTGGGTTTCGCGATTGGGGTGTCCACATCACCTATAGGAATCCCTGGGCTGCCTTCCCCGAGCTTCTCGGTTCCCCCGGTGAGCATCCCGATTCCGAGCGTGCCCGGTCTGGCTGGTTTCGACCTCGCGGTGCCAACAACCTCTATGGGGCTCCCCGGGTTGCCGTCCCTGAGCTTCTCGGTTCCTCCGGTGACGATTCCCGTCCCGGGGCTGCCGTCGCTGCCGACCATCGCTCCGCCGACCCCTACCTGCCCCGGACTCTGACGCAATGCCTTACCTCGGACTCGGCGCCTGCTCTGCTGGAAGCACGGGAGCAGGGGTCGGGGAGGCGTACGGCCTGAATTCGAGCGCCGGCCAGCTCTACCTCGACGACCAGCGAGTCCAGCAGAACGCCGCAGCCATTGACACGGTGACCGGTGACCTCGTTCGCGACCCCCAGACGGGGATGCACCGCGGGATGGAGTCGGTGGCGCAGCAAGTCTATCTCGCGCTCCGCACGCTCCGGGGTAGCTCGGTCGTCAAGAACCTGGGCTTTGCGTTCAAGTTCCGCGTCATCTCCGAGACGACGGCGCAGAAGGTCCGCGACGCCGTGAACGAGGCTCTGAAAGACCTCGTGCTCCGTCGCCTCATCTCCGTCGAGCGAATCGACGTCGAGCGCGTGAAGGTCACAGCCATCTCGATCCTCGTCGTGTGGAAGAACCTGACCAACGGCGAGACGAACACCACGAGGTTTAGCCCGAATGGCTGACCCCAAAGAGTTTGTCGTCAAGACCCGCGAGCAAATCCGCGGGGACTACACGCGGACGGTCAAGAACGGGCTCATCAACCTCGGGATCGCGAACCCCAACGTTTCCGAGGGGTCGCTCGACTACATCCGCGGGGACGCGCTCGGAGCCTTCGGCGAGGAGATCTACAACCTCGTCAGCATCAAAGCGAATGCCCAGCTCCCGGACAGCGCGCTCGACGATGACCTCATCCGCCTCGCGAAGATTGTGGGGTTGGACCTCCGGCCAGCCGGTCCGTCGCAAGGCTTTTTGGTCCTCCAGACGTCGGTGACGGTCCCCGTGGCCATCCCCGGAGGGGCGCAGCTCCTCGACCCGGCCGGGCTCAGCTACGAGGTCCTCGTAGGCGGCGCGTACGCCTCGGGGGAGCTGGTCCCCATCAGGGCCGTCGACACGGGCGCGAGGACGAACCTTCCCGAGGGGACGACCCTCCGGTGGTCCTCTGCCCCTCCCTTCGTGTCTGCCGTCGCTCTCGTGGCGTCTGGGGGCCTTCTCGGCGGCGTCGACCAGGAGACCATCGAGGGCCTTCGGGCGCGCCTGCTCGACTACTACCGAAACCCGCCCGGCGGCGGCAATTGGTCCCAGGTCAACCTGACGGCCGAGAACTCGTCCACGTTCGTCCAGAAGGGCTTCACGTACCCGGCCGTCTACGGGCCGAGCACGATGCACGTCGTTGTCGTGGGAGCGCCGACGGCAACGAACAAGAGCCGGACTGTTCCGAGCGACGTTGTCGAGACGGCCGTGAAGCCGGCCGTCATCGGCGCGCATCCCGAATACGCGGACATCGTCGTCACCTCGGCCGATTCCTACGTCGTGAGCGTCGCGTTTACGCTCTCGCTGCCTTCGAGCCGCAAGGCGTCGCCGCCGGGCCCCGGTGGGGGATGGCTCGACGGTACGCCGTGGCCCACGAAGAGCGGCGGCCCCGCCCCCGTGACGGCGACCAACTCATCCGTCGATTTCTTCGTCGCGGCGGACGCGGCTCCGATCGTGGGTCAGCAGATTTGCTACGTGAGCCCAGCGAATTTCAAATTCTACAGGGCAAAGATCACGCAGGTGTTTGGCGGTGGCTCTCCCTATCGCGTCGTGGTCGACACGGGTTTCTTCCTCAACGACGCGACGAACACCTCGATTCAGGTCGGCGACTGGGTCTTCCCAGATGCGGAGCGCATGGATGTCTATGTCGCGGCCGTGCTGAGCGCCTTCTCGTCGATGGGTCCCGCGGAGAAGACCACGATTCCCGGCCTGCTTCCGCGGGCGTACCGCAAACCGCAGAAGGAATTTTCGTGGCCGTCTCAGGTCGACTCGTACTTCTTGAGGGCGCTCTACGAGTCGGGGGAAGAGGTCTTCGACGCCGGCTTCCTCACGTCGCCCGCAACCGTGCCGGTCAACCCCGGGTATCAGCTCGCCCCGTTCATCGCCGTTCCTGGGCAGCTCGCGTTTTACCCGCAGTGAGGATGCATGACCCTCCCCGCAATCGATGATCTGTCGACATTCGGCGGCGTCCTCCAGGACTACACGGAGGTCGTCGACCCGACGACGGACCTCCCGGCACTCGCCAGCAATCAGGTTCGGGCCGACGTTGCAGCCATGACCCGCATTTGCGCTCGCGCGGTCGTCATCTGGACGAACGACGGGACCGACGGCACGGTCGTCACGTTCGACAGCGTGGTCGGGAACTCCTCGTCCTACTACCCGACGTTCTCCAAGCAGGCGACGGGGCATTGGAGGATGACGTTCAGCGCGAGCGTCACGGACTTCCTCGCGCAAACCCAATACTGGAACTTCCGCTACGGCACCGGCTGCATGCTTTCCTCGACGTTCGGGACCGTCCAGGTGGTGAAGGTCGCGCCGAACATCGTCGATGCGTACCTCTTCGACGCCGCGGGGGCCGCGTCTGATTTCGCGGGCTCGAATATCCTCACGAGGGTCTACTGATGGCCGGTCTCGGCGGCTTCAACCCGTTCCCGATGAAGTTCGGGGCGGCGTCCCAGACCGACCTGGAGGCCATACAGAACGCGGTTGCGGAAGCCGAGGGGACGAGCCTCGCCGTCATCAAAGGGACGGTCAAGTGGGTCGAGAACCACGCGACGGCCCGCGTCCTGTGGGAGCTATTCGGCGCGACGCAGAAGCTCGCGAACCAATGGCTTCCCGAGAAGATGACCGACTTTTTGCCGAGGTGGGAGGCAATCCTCGGCATCACGCCAAGCCGATTCGATGACCTGCAAGACCGTCGTCGAAGGGTCGCCGCGAAGCTCTCCCTCATCGGCAAGGGCGGCAATTATCAGGTCGTCAACGACTACCTCACGACGATTCTCGGCGATGTCTACCAAGGACTTGTTTTCACAAGTCCTTTGGAGGCCACGGCCTACTGTCCTGGGGGCGGCACCATCGATGGCGGGATCGTTCTCCTCGACGGCGACACGATCGATCCTCAACTGTCGCCGTACTACTCGACGGTCGCCTACGTCGCCATCCTCCTCGCGAAGCCCGATTCGATGAGCGAGGAGGAGTTCTACGCGACGGCAGGCCGAATCTACGAGGACGCGGACAACCTTTTCGCCGCGTGGGTCGCATTCGATTGGGTTAGAGACGGCGTGAACGGTGCCGGATTTTACTTGGACGAGGACTTCAACCTCGACAATCAGCGCTTCGACATCTGAGGCAGTATGAGCTTCACGCGAATCAAGCCAGGCAACTGGTCCGTCAACGAAAAGCTCACGTCAGCGCAGATGAACGCGCTCGACATCGACCATGCGAACGCGGTCGACAAGACGGGCGACACGGTCGAGGGGTCGATCACCTTTCAGGGCGGCGGCGGGATCACGATCGCGACCGGCGGATTTCTCACGATCTCGGGCGGGTCGCTCAACATCTCCGGCGCCGGCAACTCGATCAACCTCCTCTCGGGCGCGAGCCTCACCACGGACGCAACGAGCCCGGTAAGCTTCGGCGGGACCCTCTCGGTCGCTGGAGCGACAACGCTCGGAGCCCTGACGATCAATGGTGCCGCGGTCCTGAACGGCGCGACCACGGTCACGGGGGCGCTCACGACGAACAACACGGTCACGACGAACGGTGCCGTCACCACGAACGGGACGCTCACGACGAACGACCCTGTCACGCACAATGACTCGGTGACGTGCAACTCCGGCCTGATCATCGAGTCCGGAGTGCTCGATCTGCGTCCGGGGGCGGGCGCGTTGGTCGAGGGCGGGGCCTCGCTCACCCACGCGAACCTCTCCAACCATACCTACCAGAGCGGCGCCGCTTGCACGCATTCGTCGGGCTCCACCACGACCTTCGCCGGCGCAGCAACGTTTTCCAGTGGGTCGACGACGACGTTCTCCAGCGGGTCGACGCTCAATGTGGCTGGGACTCTGACCGTCCAGGGAGCGAGCAATCGCATTCAGCTCAGCTCGCGGTCCATCACGAGGGTTCAGCCGTATATCTTCCTCCCGACGAACCCGGATTCGTGGGAGGGCGCGTTGGACGACGCCGCCGTGATGCAGACGGCAGTTACGGGTGGTGCCAGGGCACAGTGCATGCTGTCACTGCCGAACGGCTCCACGCTGACGTCCGTGCGCCTCTATTTTCGAGCGCCAACGGGTCACGCCGTTTTTCCGATCACTCTCGGGGCCATTTACGTGACGTCGGCTCCGTACAGCTCGTACACGGCGTCGTCCTTGGGGACGGCCTCGAAGTCCTCCGGCGACTATGGGGGCAACATCGCGAACTATAACGGCGTGACCGACTACATTGAGGTCTCAGGTCTTTCAGTGACGATCGATAACACGACCACCAAGTATTACATCAGCGTGGCCGCGGAAGGTGGCGCGGACTCGCTCGCGGGATGGAAGGTCCTCGGGTGGTCCGCGACGTACACCGTTTCTTCGTACGACGAGGGTTGATTCATGGCATCCCCGATTTGCACGGTCGACGGCAACAGCACGGTCGACGGGGTCGACGTGGTTGGTGGCGCCACGGTCACGATCCAGCTCGCCGACCTCGCGGGCGTCACCACGTGGTCGATCGCGGCCATCAACACGGATGACCTCCACGACGCTGCGACCATCAACGCAAGCCTGTCGATCAACCACGTCACCAAGACCGCGACGTTCACGGCTCCCGCAGACTCCGACGGAGCGGCGCTCATCTTCCGGTCGATCATCAACAACCAGCGCGACGTGAACGGTCGGTACGTCGAGGAATGGGCGACGACGTTCGGCGTCTACGTGCTGACGGGGGCAACGGGCCAGCGCGTCCTCGCATTCGACGAGAAGACCGAGGGCTCTGCCTCCTTCGGGTGGATCACCAAAATCAATGAGGTGATCCGCACCTCGGGCGGCGTTGTCGACCCTGCGAGCGCCGGGGCGGGGCTCGTATTTTCGGGCGGCGGCTACAACGTCGTGGCGGCCGATGGTTCGATCGTCGTCAACCCCAACTCGATCCAGGTCGGCGTCATCGGCGACGCGAACCACGGGAATCTCTCGGGGGGCTCGCTCCATTCGGCGGCCACGGGTGCGACGGCCGGTTTCATGGCCGCCGCCGACAAGGGGAAGCTCGACAACGCGACGTCGCTCCCAACGCCGAGCACGATCGTTATTCGCGACGTTGCTGGGGGGGCGGCCTTCGAGAACCTCTCGGCGAATTTCATCGAATCGGGCACGCCTCCGCTGATCCTGAGCGCGCTCGGCGTCACCGTGCTCGAACTCTACGACGACCCCGCGGAGGCCCGGTTCTACGGATTCACGACGGCGCCGTCCTATCGGTTGTCTGCCGATGTCACGGTGACGAGATACCTCGCGAACACGCCGCACTGCCCCGTGACGGCATGGGAGGGGCAGATCGATTCGACGTGGGTGAACCTGTCGGCTACGAACTCCGCGAAGCTCGTGATACCATTGAACCTCCCCAACGGATGCCGGCTCGATAGCGTCGTCGTGAAAATCGACCCGCCGGCCCACGGTGGGTCTCCGCCCGCGAACTTCCCCGTGCTGGAAGTCTACCGCTGGGGTGAGTTTTCTTCCGCGGGTTCGCTCATCGCTATCGCGTCGGACCCCGGGGGCGGGTCGTACGACACGGCGCACACGATTTCGGCGTCGAGCATCAACGAGGTGGTCGACACCACGGCATACCGGTACTTCGTGCGGCTATCGCCCGAGTACGGCGCGAACGCCCTTGCGGGTACGATCTACCTCTGGGGGCGCGTGACGTACACGCGGCTCGCCGGTTCGCAAATCGGGGTCGATTGAAGGGGACGCATGGACATCTGGGCCTTCCTCAACGCGAACATCAAAGAGCTGGGCGTCTTCGGGTCGATCGTCATCCTCATCGGATACTCGATCAAGAAGGCCATGGAGGCTCTTCTGCCGAAGGTCGCTCAGGCGTACATCGACAAGAAAGCCAAGGAGACGGCCCTCATCGAGGCCACCACGGCCACGATGATCAAGATCCCCGACATGATGAGCGGGATCCGCGACTCGATGCGCGAGGCCATCACCGGATCAGAGACTCGATTCTCGGCCGACCTCGCCCAAACCGAGGGGCGTATCTCGGCCAAGATCGACAATGCCGTCGCGGCCCTCAAGGAAGACATCTTCGACAAGCGGATCGACAAGATCGACTCCCGTGTCGCGAAGATCGCGAGGAACGGCACCCTCCCGGGGGTGGGAATGGACGAGGACACCCCACCCCCCGTGTCGGTGCCTCCACGGGGCGTACGGAAGCAGTGATGATCATGCGGGGGAGCCGTGAGCTATGCCGTGGCCATTCTGCTGGGGCTGTGTGCCGTGGGGCTCGGATGGCTCGGGTTCTCTATCGCCGATGGTTTTCGATCCTGGAGGCTTCGGCGCCGGCATGACCGGCTTCTACGCCAGTCAGAGATCGCCCTTCTGAGTGCCATCGCCGCCCTCGCAGAAGAGGCACAAGCCGCCGAGGAGCGCATACGCGCTCGCGTTGGCCACCGTGACGACGGCCCAGTCGTCGGGGCATGCGAGCGCGAGGACTGCCCCCGTCAAGCCAAGTAGGGCGAGGACGAGGAGCGCCTTGTCCTCCCGCCCCCGCCTCTCCCTCTCCTTCACCGCCATGACGATGCACGTCCCGACGAGGGCCGCGTGCATCGTCACGTGCTCCGCTACGTAGAGCGTCACCAGGGCGTCTCCCCGGACGCGCGGGTACGCCGACGCCACTCCCACCATCACGGTCGCCCAGAAGCCCGCCAAGGGCTTCCACAGCCCGACGGCCCATCCGAGCAGGACGGGGCCGACGGTGAAGAGCGCGCCGTCCATCAAGAACAACAGCTTGTCGGCGCCGGTGAACGGCGGGGGGCCTCCGAGGAGGCTCGGGAGCGGGAGCCTGACCAGCTCGGCGGCGAACGACGAGAGGAGGTAGGTCCGCAGGCGGGGGAACCTCCAGGCGGCGACGAGGAAGAGGAGCCGCCCGGCGTAGGCGGCTCCCTGGAGGAGCGGGAGCATGGGCGGGTGCTCAGCCCTTGATGGGCGGGCCGTTCGGCAGCTCGTCGGGGGCAGGCTGGGGCGCGGGGGTGGGCTTCGGCTCTTCCCTGGGGTCGTCGGTCGAGTTTCGCGGCGCCGCGAAAGTCTCGTTGAAGATCATGTCGGTCATGCCTCCTACAGGTACACCGAGAACAAGTAGATTCTTGCGTGATCTCTCACGTGTGGGGGCGTGTCCTACTTATTTTTGCATCACCCTCTCGGGCGTAGATCGAGCTGGGCATCCTCGACCTATGGGCCGACGAGAGGGGAGTTCCTCTCCGAGGCAAGAAGGGACCAGGATGAACGCGATCGAGATCTTCTGGATGGGTGTGCAGAGCGGTGTGCAGATCACGCTGCTGGTCGTGACGTGGGTTCTGTTTCAGTACGGCGGGCCGTCTGGCGGGGACGGCTCCCGCCTCCGGCTGCGCATCGCGGCTTAACGGATGAAGACCGCGGCCGGGGGAGAGCACCTCCCCCGGCCGTTGGCGGTCACTGCATGCAAGCCTCGAACTGAAGGTGACAGCCGCCGCTGAATTCGGCCGCGAGGGCTTGCGAGCATGCAGAAGTCGCAGGGAGGCCGTCGCAGAAGTCGGCGCACTCGGGGATCTCGTAGAAGGAATCCGCGTCGCAGGCGCACTCGATGAGCGCCTGATACTCGATGGCGTCGTCCTCGGAGCAGTGCTCTTCCTGCTCGTGCAGAGAGAGCGACTGACGACACGTCAAGCACTCGGGACGCTCCGTGCAGGCCCCATACGAGCCGGGCTGGTCGGCCTCGCAGTACCCGCTCGCGCAATCGCTCGGGAAGTAGCAGCCCTGCCCGAGCTGGCAGCGGGGGCAATCGCCCCACGGCATCCCGTTCCAGCTCCCGCCGCAGTCGGCGTCCGTCTCCATGCCGTTCAGCTTGCCATCGGAACAGCTCGTACACTCGATGCACGGCTCGGAGCCGCCAGCCCCGCCCATTCCAGCGTCACCGCCGCCAGCCGAGGACGAGGAGACACCCGACCCGGTGGCGCACTCGGTCGACGGAGGAGGGGTCGTACAGGCGGCGAGGAGAATGGCGGCGGCGAGAGAAATTCTCTTGATGGTCGTCATGATGGCCGGTTACACCGGCCACGAAACCCGTGAATCTTACGGGTTTTCGCTTTCCCAAGTCATCCACGCGGCACGACGACGACCCCATGCAATTCCACGAGCGTCCTCGTGGTCTCGTCATCACGGTCCTCGACGGAGATGGCCCTAGCGACTCCACGAAGCTGACGCTCGGTGTCTCCCTCGCGGAGCGTGAGCGTCGCGGGTTGCACCGTTCCCTCGTCGACCGCGCCGATGACGATCACGTCGACGAAGTCATCCTGTTCCTCCCAGTGATCGACGCTGAATCGGGCGCCACCTTCGAGGAGAAGTTCGTTCACGTTGCTCACAGTATACATCCCCCCAAGAAAAACGGCGGGGTGTCGCTCGACCGAAATGTCGAGGTCGACGCCCCGCCGCCCCTTTGTTGTCGATCGCCGGGACTCGTCCACTACACCGATCATCGGGTGTGTCCGGTGCGGCGATTGTGCAGGTTTTTTCGGATCGGCCGTGCCCCCGATGCGATCAGATCGATCGCCAGCGTCCAGGCTGCGAGCGGCATCCTCGCCGCTCGTCTCCAGCGATGGAGCGTCGTATGCCTCACGCCGAGATGCCTGGCCGCAGAGGCGACCCCGCCGAGCTGGTCGAAGATACGGGTGATCTCCTCAGCAGGGAGCGACCCCCATTTCCCGCGCGTGCCACGGCTGAGGATCGCCTCCTGTCGCTCGCGAACACGGGAAACGAGGCCGGGCCCGACGGGCTCCGCCACGACGGCGGCGACGAAGGCTCGGGCCCGAGCTTGCTCCTTGGGGTTCATTGCTCGATCAGCTCCTCCCATGGGAGTTCAGCATTTCGTCGGTCGATCTCCGCCTGGATCTCGCGCAGAGATCGGGCGGGGCCGATCTGGTGGATCGCCGTCTTGGTTCGACGGCGGGCGATCCAGAACGTCGCCCGTCGTCGAAGGATCTTGTATCCGGCGTAGCTCACGAAGCTACTCCTCCCACAGCTCCAGGAGCCCGAGCGCGACCGCGAGCCGGAGCTGCTCCGGCTCGAACTCCTCGGACTTGAGGAGCGCCTTGAGCTGGGGGATCGACACGTGAAATGCCCGTGCGGTATCTCGGATCCCGCACGTCTCGACCGTCCGACGCAGCTCTTCGGCGAGCTGGGGGTTCTTGATCACGGCCACGTGGGGACCTCGACGTCGTCGTCCGCCGCCGAGGAGCTGCGGGCGTAGCTCTTTTCGAGGCGAACGAGGCCCGCGTCAATCCGCTCCGTCGCGCGAAGCACCTCGCCGAGAGCATCGGCGAGCCACGCGTCTCGATCCACGTAGATCCTCGTCTCACCCGTTGCCGAGTCGGTGACGACGAACTCGCCCTCCTCGCCGCGGGAAAACTTGATCGCCATGATCACTCCTCCTCCCCCGAAGGGCCACGGCACGCCTGGTAGAACGGCCAGCAGTTCGGCGCCTTGCCGATATTGGTCAAGCACGCCAGTTCCAATCGGACGCCCCACTCGTACGGGCACCCCACGACCGCCTCGTTGTAGAAGCACGTCATGAGGTCGTCGTACGGCACCACCGCGTCCGGGCAGAGGTCGGCGGGATCCCCGCCCGACCAGATCATCTCCCCGCACGTGATGCACCCCTGAGTATGCGCCCCCGGGTAGATGGCGACGGCGCACTCCGTCTCGGTTTCCGGCTCCCCGACGCAAGCCGTGAAGGTGAGCGTCAGAGCCGCGATGATCGCCGCGATGTACTTCTTCATGGTTCCCCTCTGACACCGGGACGAAACTCTCCGGTGTCAGTAGAGGTGCCGTATAGAAGGACTATCAAAACGAAGAGGGCCCCGGAGCGGTGGTGCATCCGGGGCCCTCTTCGTTTTTTGGTATTGGTCTTGGGGGTCAGGACGGATCGTCGTCGCGCCTATCAGCCAGATCGAGCAGATACGTCAGGTACTCCGCCGTCTTGACCCCTTTTTCAGCTCGACCGACCGCGAACCTACGGTATTCCTCCTCCGACACGTGGATGAGGAGGGACCTGGTCTTGTTCTTGGGGGGCTGGTCGTCCATGGTCACCACTCCGGCGGTGGCACGGCGAGGGGCGACATCTGGTGTCCGCACTTCGAGCACACGTCCCCAAGCAGGCGACGCCCATCACACCGCAGACGTGGGCACCGGGTCTCGACCTGGGCCACGTAGAACCGGATCATCCCCGCCCAGGTGCGGCCGTGCTCCGAGGCGGCGTCAGAGTGCGGCACATGGACGCCCGTCCCAGGGATATCGTATCGGAGCGCGATGGGGCGCTGCCGATCCGCCTGGTAGGCCGCGATCAGGCGGTCGTACAGGCCGATATCCCTGGCCACGGCGAACACGGCCTCCAGGTTGGGGTTCGTCTTCTTCTTGGTCTGCTTGGTCTGCTTCGCCATGTCCCTCTCCTACACCGGGGCGTTACGATTCTTTCGCTCGTTACACCCTTCTCCGAGGCACAAAAGGATTATGGGTTACAGTGACGGCGGAACGTAAACGAAGGGGCCTCGGGGTGAGTCTGTCGGCCTCTACAAGCGCCGCTCCCACCCGATCAACCGGCCCCATGACGATTTGCATCTTGGGGGGTCAGGCCCTCGGCATCGACGCCCGTGTCGCGCGGGACGGGGATGCCGGGGGGCCTGGTGGGTTCTTGGGGGTCAGTGAACCGCGCGCCTCATCGGCAGATACATGCCGTCCTGCTCGATGAGCGAGACGGTGTCGTTCTCGACTGCGTAGATGGCCCGGAACTCGGCATACCCAAGAGGGTATTCCGCCGCCCCAAGGTCTGCATTGTTGAGGGGGATGAGCTTTACGCGATCCTCACCTTGGGGTTCGACTCGGGCGCGGAGGGGGTCCAGGTATGGCGTGAGGTCTTCGTTCGTCTTCCGCGCCACCTGGGGGTTCACCTCGTCCGTCGACGGGGACGCATCGCGGTCAGGCAGACGGACGCCCTCGAAGTGCTCGATGGGGATCTCGATGACCCTCTGCTTGACGCCGCCGCGGTCCCTCTTGACGCCCGTGCGGCCCTTCTCGCTTGCGGTAGGCAGCGTGGCCCCCAGCTCGCTCACCATCTGCTGGTAGACGTCGCGGAGAGGCGCGATGCCCGCCTTCTCGCTGTCCGTGGAGACAAGCAGGGAGTGCATCGCCTCGGGCTGGAGACAGACGTGCGTGCCCGTGGACTCCGCCCACCCGATGTCCGCACACCCGGGCTCGGACTTGAGGGGCTCCTCGGGAAGCCGGATACGAGCCCGGCCCGTGTTGAGGGCCGACTTGATGAGCCTCATGTAGCGGGCGACGGGAGACGTGGCCTTGCTGATTTCCGTCTGCTCCGAGGCCACCTCGATGAGGGCCGCTCGCGTCTCGGCGAGGATCTTGTCCGCCGATTCCTGGGTGATGGCCTCGACTGCGACGCAGAACTCCAAGAAGGATCCCATCGCGACGATAAGGGACGCGAGAACCTCGGGCTGGCGGGCCTGAATCTGTCCCTTGGCGGCCAGCTCCCGCAGCTCGAAGAGGGTGTCGCGATGGCGATTGGGGAGCGTCGTCCGCCACGAAGGATTGTCCGCGAGCCACTGAATGTAGGCCCTCGTGACGGCATGGGGGTTTTTCGAGAGCTGGAGAGACGCGAGCTTCTTCCCGTCGATGTCCCCCTTCTGCACGTGAATCTTGAGGGCGCGGTTTGCCGTGCTCGCGCCCTCGGATGCGGACGCGAGGTCAGTCTCCGCCGTCAGCCACAGGACGGAGCGGATTTCCCGCGAGGCCCGGAGCTTGACGTCGGGGGTGGCACGTTCCCGCGACGAGCCGTTCCCGTACGTGTGAATCATCCGACGGCACAGGTCCCGCTGCTTGTCGCCCTCGCGGCCCGCCTTCGGCCATGCATCGTCGACCACGAGCAGCATGTTGTGGAGCGAGTGGCCCATGATCTCCATGGCCGTCGACGTGCTCTCGAAGTTCGCAACGAAATCGCGAATCGTGAGGAACCCGGAGCCGAAATGACGCTGGGCCTCGAAGGAGAGGCTCGACTTCAAGGAGCCGGTCTCCCCGATGATGGTCACGGCCGAACGGTGGGGGAGCACATCGAGCACGGGGGCGTGCCAGATGCTCGCGTAGAGCGGATGGGTGATGGTCGACTTGCCGACCCTCAAGAACTCCAGAGACTCGTAGATGGCGAGACGGAGCGCCTGCTTGGGGTCGAGACCCTTTCGCGCATCGATGGGCGAGAGGGTGTACTTCCGGAGCTTCTCGCTCGGTGGCTCGACGCGGATGGGGGCATCGGTCCCGATGGCGCCGTCCGCGTGAATGAACACGTGACGACCGTCGATGAGGCGCCAGCCGTAGTCGCCGTAGGTCACGCTCTGCCCGAAGGACGAGCGCGTGAGAATGGCGTGGCGAAGACGATCTCGGGTCGTCTTCCCGGGCTCCACGCGGAGATTGCCGAACGTCTTGGGGGTGAGCCAAGACATGAGGTCGAACTCCCCCATGGGGACCTCGAACTCGGGGAGGACGGTTCCGCTCTCCGTCGTCGCACGGACACGGAAATAGTCACGCGTCTCCGCCCCGTCGTCGTGACGCACGGCCTCGATGACCTCGATGTTGCCGTTCACGAGCTTCGTATCCCCGTGGTAGAGGGCGCCGTCCCGCAGCTCGTACGTCCCGTCGCTCGTCTCGTTCTCCTGCTCGTCCGTGTCGGCGATTTCGCGGAGAGCGCGCTCGACGTCCTTTCGGGTGACCTTCTTCGGAAACTTCGCCAAAAGCGCGTCGATGAAGGTCTTTTGGTCGAGCGCGTCTTGCGTCGAAATCGCCTTGAGAGCAGGTGCGAGGACGCCCATGCGCCCCGTGTCCGGCAGCTCGGCCGGGAGAGCCGCGATGATGGGCGTGGGGTCCACCTTGCGCGGCTTGGACGCGAGCTTCCACGAAAACGCGGGCAAGCCGGCACGCTCCGAGAGGTCGTCGAGGGTCCGCTTGAAATCGTCGTTCGCGTGACGCTCGCGCCAGTAGGAGATGACGTCCCAGACTTCCGACGATCCGAAATCGTAGATGTGCCCGTCCTCGAAGTAGACGGCGCTCGGGGTGCGCTCACCGCGGAGGTTGTAGACGCGATGCGATCCCTTGATGGAGAAGGGGATGCCGTCCGCGCGAAGCACGTCCTCGAAGTCGACCCGATGCTTGATTTCCTCGATGCGTTCCCCGATCCGCGAATCGGCGGCGAACCCTTCGGACTTTTTGGGGGTTGCCGTGGGAATGCTCTTGAGGATCAAATCCACATCGAGGGAATTCCCCGCGACGTACCTGTGGTTGAAGTGCCCCGACGGGGGGATGCACGGGACGAACCACAGGCGCGAGATGTCCTTGCAGCTCGTGTCCACCGTGTCGCCCGCGTCCATGAGCTTGTGCAGAGCCCAATGGATGAGACAATCGAATTCCTGGGGGTTCACGCGGCGGGAGAGGGCGAGAACGACCCGGAATCGCGGCACCTCGGGGGTGTGGGAGAACGAGGTGACGAGGAAGCGCTCGACGCCATCCCAGCGGGAGAGGGCCGTGTCCATGCTCGTACGGCGCTCCTCGGGAAGAAGGCGCTTCTCGCGGACCGCACGGCCGCGGTCGTCCAGCTCGCCCGTCTTGACGAGCTCGTGCTGATCGTACTCGACGACGAGCACGTCCGAACCGGTGGCGTTGCCCTTGTTTCGCGCACCCGTGAGATGACCGGCGCACCAACCGGGGAGGTCGTCCTTCGACTTCGTGGCGGGCTTGGCCCCCTCGAAGAGCTTCGACATCTCCTCGAAGCTCATGGGGGCCGTCATCGTCCAGGAGGACGTCTCCTTCGACAGACCCATGGAGAAGCGAATGAGTCGCGACTTCGGGGCCTCGGGAGCATCACCCACGGCGACATCCTCGACATTCTGCGTTTCCGGTGTAGAATTCATTGAAGCAAATCTCCTACGTGGGAGCACACGAGGACCCGCCCTGCCCGGCGGGTCTTCGCGTTTCAGGGGGTCGAGGTGGCCTGCTGCGCCGTGGCGAGGTGCGCCTCGTAGAGGTCGAGCATTTCGCGGACGATGAGCTTCATCGTCACGTTCTTCTGCGCGCTGAGAACGCGGATACGGGTGTGGACGTCGTCGTCGACGGGGACGACGGGCTTGGACTTGCTCAGGGGATCGTGGCGGCCCATGACGGCCTCCTTTCTCCCCGAGCGATTTCACAAGAGAACTATCGCGAGGTTTTGGTGATGTGGTTCACGGGTCGACGAAAAATCGTACGACCAGCGGGGCGAAGCTCATCGAGGCGGCTCCCGTGGTAAGCCAGGGGGGCGGAGGTGATGCGTGCGAGATGCAGAGCTGACGGCCTGGCGCCGACGGGTACGCGAGATGCTTGTCGAGGCCGGGTGGAAGGTTGGCCGTGAAGAGACCCTTGTCGTGGAGCGTGACGGCTTCAGGACCACGATTGCGGTGGTGCGGGTCAGCGGATGCACGTGCGGAAGCGTTCGGTTCCAGGTGGGCATGATGCAAGTTCGGCGCGGCATGACGTTCGTACGTCCGACAGGCGAGAGCTTCGAACTCACCTTTGCGCCCGGCGCCGACGACGAGGTGGTGCTCAGCTATCTCATGACGTCACTCAGCGGCATCGCGTTGGGCAAGCCGCTGGGGCTCTGCCCCAACGTGCCAACGGTCATGCAGCCCAGTTACCAGTTCACGGAGACGGCTGCACAGCGGTGTCGCTGCGGGAGGCGCGCCGCCGACTGACCCCGCGTTCCCGGACGGTTCCCACGGGTTCCCGTCGGTTCCCAGAGGGTGGGAACCGAGAATCACCTTTCATATCATGCACTTGCGGGTTCGGTTCCCGCGGTTCCCGCTTTCGGGAGGGTAGAGACACGTTCGGACCCCTCTCCGAGAAAGTCTCTCCAGGCCCCCAACGATTTTTCGAGCCTCACGTACGTATCTATACCTCTCAAAAAGTGGGAACCGCGGGAACCTGACTCGGAAGTGCCTGTAATCGCAGAGGATTCTTGGTTCCCGCGGCTTGGGAACCGGCGGGAACCGCGGGAACCTTCGCGGGAACCAGCTCGGCGTCTGGACTCGGACGCCGCCGCAACCCGGGTTGCCGTCACCGGCTCCTCGTGTGGGCACCTGTCCTACCTTTTTTGAAAATCGTCGCGGGATGCCGATCGACCGCGGCATGACCTCTGTACGGGCGGGAGAAGGTCTCGCGCTCGATGCGGGCCAGTCCAGGGGACGCGGCCCAGGAGGTCATGGTCGATGGGCAAGGGACACGAGACGCGGATCGTGGCGATCCTCCGGCACACCATCGTGCTCGCGACGAGGCGAGCCGAGGAGTACGACGCCAACCTGAAGGGGCCATACCCCCTTCGGAATTCAGCCGACGTGGTTCGCGAAGCGATGGAATCGATCAGATTTCGCAGTGATCCGGACGCCTGGAAAGCCCAGCGCCCGCATGATTACGCTCTGTGGCACTGGCTCCAGGGCCTCGACCCGGAGGATCTTCGGAGGGTCTACATCGTATGGTGTGCGGGCTGCGCCGATGACGACATCCTCGCGGCGTCTCGGCTGAGGCAAGACGAGGGTCACGCGGAGATCGCTCGAAGGCTGGCAGACAAGACGTGTCTTGCCGAGGATCTGGAGAAGGGCTTGGCAATCGCGAAGAGAGACGGCGTCGACCTGGACACCGACATCTGAACGACGAGAGCCCGGCCCATCACCTGGGCGGGCCGGGCCAAGAGAACAAGCCGGTGTTCCTTCGACCGACCGAGCCCCGCGCCCCCATCTTTTCCACATCCCGCACCCGATCGAATGATCCTTGCTCGTTGATGGGGGACGCGCTACCGGCTCCTTCAGATTGGAGGATGCAAGATGATTGTCGATCCCAGGTGGTACGAGTGTTTCGTGTCGGCGTTGACGGGCTTGACCACGTCGAGCGCCCAGGAGCCAGCGGCCGTGGTCGCTGAACGGGCCGAGAGCCTCGCTGACGCGGCGTACGAACGGCTTCTCGCGAAAGAGGCTCGCTTGGCTGCCGCGCAGAAACCGAAGGAGATCAAGAAGGGCCAGGTTTGGCGCTTCAAGCAGCATGGGCGCATCTTGGTAGTGGCCGGTATGACAGGTGAGCACGTGCTCTGGCGCCAAACAGAACATGGCTCCGACAGTGCAATCCCGGCGAAGAGAGTGCTTGAGAGCAAGGACAGCTACCTCATCGGCCAGGAGCCCGACGTGGCCCCCGCGTCAGAGGCCGCCCCGCACGGGCAGTCGAGCTAGGAAGAGCATCGCCCACTACCGGCCCACGTGGAGAGGAGCCACGTCCTTGCGCGTGGGCTCAGGTAGACGTGGGCGAACCTGTCGCAGGAGGCGTGGCGGGAGCGTCGACGTATTCGCCCTTCAGCTCGACGGCCGCCGCTGAATCGATGAGGGCGCGGAGGTAACGCTCGTCCACGGGTGGAACTTGCAAGTTGCCCAATTCGCGCCCGGCTCCAGTCAGAGTGAAAGCCACACCACCCCAGAACTTGGGTAGGATTCTCTTCTGCGATCCCGAGCCGTAGATACGGAGAATCTTCCCTCGATAACGAATGCGTAGCTCCGCGCCCTCGGTGTTTCCGAACATGAAATCCTTCTCTGGAAGCAGCAGGCCGCAGTCCACGAGCTGCAACATCTCAGAGTGGTGCATCCCGCAGCGCGCCGGCAGTACATCGTCGCCTGGAAGGAATATCTGTCCGCTGTCGTCGCAAAAGGTCAGGTAGCGATGGAAGAGCTGCGCCTCCGCAGAGGTGAGGTTCCGCAGCGTCTCCAGGGTACGCAGAGAGAACCTGCCAGGCTGAGCAATCTCGCCCGCAAGGAGCTGGGCCCAAAGCTTCTGCATGTCCTCGTTCGACACGTCCTTCACGTTGTCGAAGAATCTTGCAGTCCAATCGGGGTCGACGGGCTCGTCCGAAACTTCCTGGTGCTCGGGGAGAGCCCTCATGGCGTGTGCCGTCACCTGCTTGATGTTCCGGAATCGCTTCTGCTCGACGTGCTCGAAGGGCTTCTGTTGAGGAGTATCGACCACGATCTCGGCAGCAGCCGGTTCCCACATGACGTCGATGATGTCTTCGACAGGGGCAGGAAGGGCCTTCGCTCGAAGCTCCTCTTCGAGGGCCCGAAGCTCGTGTTCGCCCTGGAGCCGCGCTTTCCTCTCCGCAAGCTCGGCCTGAACCGCGATGAGCCTCACCTGGGCGTCCGTTTGCGCGAGGAGGGGTTTCACCTGGGCGTCCGTTTGCGCAGTAAGGAGCTTCGCGTGGGCTTCGGCCTCCGCGGTGGGACGAATCAGCTTCGTGCCGAAGTAGCTCTTGAGGATGTCGAACAGCTTGCTGAACCCCTTGATGGGGATGTTGACGCTGAAGGGGGAGGGGTCACCCATGGCCGGGGCACTCTACCCGAGCGCGGACACCTCGCTAGCCCACACGGCTACATGTCAAATTATACTGAGTATATGTCAAGCAAAATCGACATGACCATGTAACTTTCCTTGTGACTGACTCGTCAGTCAGTTTGCAGTTATTGCGATAGGAAACTAGGTAATTGTTTAATGATTAATTGCTTAATGGTATGGTGAAAGGGACTCGTTGGTCTCACCCAAACACCCGAGCCGCCCGACCATGGACACCCGACCATGGATCGTCCGTGCCGACGGACGGACGATGGACACACGTCGGCGCCCGCTCGGGTCGAGGGGACCGAGCGTCATCGAGGACGAGTGGAGGATGGAGCTGGGCCATCAGCCGTCTTCCTGGAGGACGACGACCGTGGCTCGGCCCCGTGGTGAGGGCATGGCCGTGAGGGCGCGGAGGGGGAGGGATGAGGCCCAGAAGGGCCCTCGGAGCGTTACCGCGCTGTTACCGTGGCGTCGTCGCATGGCCCTCTCCCGAGGCGGGAGCGGTTCGAGACGACCTCTGTTAGGTCGCCCCGGGGAGAGGGTATTGAGCGCCGGTTTTCTCAACAATTCCGCGTACTTACGAAATTGTATTGTATCGTACTATTAGGTGGGTCGACAGGGACTCGAACCCTGGACCTACGGGTTAAAAGCCCGCAGCTCTACCGACTGAGCTATCGACCCTGGACGTTCCGGCGAGAACTCCCTCCGGCGCATCGCGGGCGGCACCCTAGCACGATCCGGCCCGTCTGCGACAAGCAGGAAACGATCCTTCCCTCCGTCCACCCTCTCCCGCCTCCGCCTCCGCGCTCACGCCCGTCGCCGCGCTCACCTTCGCGCCTCGCCTCCGCATCCGTTCCCTCGCCTTCCCGGCGCAGCCGCGCTAAGAGGCGGTCCACCATGTCCGAGCGCCGGGAAACGTCGGAGTCCTTCGGGGCCCTGTTCGAGCAAGCGGGCGGCGGTCGCCAGGAGCGACGCCGCTTCCATGTGGGCGACAAGGTCGAAGTGACCATCGTCGTCGTCGCCCAGAACGCCGTGTTCGCTGATCTCGGCGGCAAGCAAGAGGGCTACTTCGAACGGATCGACCTCACCGATCCCGACGGCAAGTTGCTCGTCGCCGTCGGCAACAAGGTCAGCGCCACCGTCGCCGCCATCGATCGCGGCACCGGCCAGGTCCGCTTGAGCCCCCTCTTCATCCGCAACGCGGAAGGTGAGGCGCTCACCACCTCCATCGGCCTTGGCGCCAAGGGCCAGGCCCCCGTCCTCGTCGAGGGCGCGCGCGTCAAGGGCAGCGTCACCGGCGTCGAGCGCTACGGCGTGTTCGTGCAGATTGCAGGCACTCAGGGCCGCAGCGGCCGCGGGCTCATCCCCACCGCGGAGACCGGCACGCCGCGCGGCGCCGACCTGAAGAAGCACTTCACCGTCGGCCAGGAGGTCGAGACGAAGATCGTGAACATCGATCAGGAGGGCAAGATCCGCCTGTCGGTGTCCGCGGTCGCGCGCGACGAGGAGCGCAGCTCGTTCGAGAAGTTCAAGGATCAAGGCGGCGCCGAAGCGGCCGAGGCCGGGACGGACAAACCCAAGGCCGACGGCAAGAAGGCCCCGCAAGGCGCCGCGAAGAAGCCCGAGCCGCGCGGGTTCGGGACGCTCGGCGATCTGCTGTCGAAGAAGAAGAAGTGACCCACGGAGCATCCGTGCGCATCGCGTGCGTGCGCGTGGGCGGCGCGGACGTGCCGCTGCCGGCGTATCAGTCCGCAGGCGCCGTGGGCCTCGATCTGTGCGCCGCGGTGGTCGAGGACGTCTCGATCGGCCCCGGGCAGCGCAAGCTCGTGCCGACGGGCGTGCGTGTCGCCATCCCCGAGGGCTACGAGGGGCAGGTGCGGCCGCGCTCGGGGCTCGCGTTGAAGCACGGGATCACGGTGCTGAACGCGCCCGGGACGATCGATCCGGACTACCGCGGCGAGCTGATGGTGCTGCTCGTGAACCACGGCGACGCGCCGTTCGTCGTGCGGCGCGGGGAGAGGATCGCGCAGCTCGTGATCTGTCCCGTGGCGCGCGCCGAGCTCGTCGTCGTGGAGTCGCTCGACGAGACGGCGCGAGGCGAAGGCGGGTACGGTTCGACGGGGCGGTGAGACCCTCACCCCGAGCCCCTCTCCCGCCAGCGGGGGAGGGGAGTTTTACGGACGCGGGACGACGGCTTCGAGCCCGCTTCGCGTGCGCAGCGCTTCGAGCGCTTTGTCCGACCAGACGCGGCCTCGGTCGCTGAAGCCGGCCTCGACGGCCTTGCGCAGCATGTCGAGCGCGCGCTCGTAGGCGCCGTCCTGCGCGTGCGCGCGCGCCGCCTCGTAGGCGTCCTCGGCGCTCTTCTGCCGCTCGAAGACGGCCTCCGAGAGGCGCGCCGACCAGTCGAACGCGCGGCCCTCGAAGGCGAGCTTCGCCATCTTGCGCGCGTCGTCCTCGCTGAGCGAGTCGACGATGTCGTAGGCGATCGCCGCGGCGCGCGCGACCTCGCCCTGCTCGAGGAGGATCTGCACGAGCGGGCCGACGATCTCCTTGCGATCGTCGCCGGCCGCGCGCGCGGCTTCGAGCACGCGCCTCGCCGCGTTGAGCTCGCGCTTGGCGAAGTGCACCGCGCCCACGAGCGCCGGATCGACCTCGCCGAGCTTGCGCGCCTCGGCCACGCGTTGCGCCGCCTCGTCGACGTGGTCGCTCACGAGCGCGACCCAGCCGAGCACCTCGAACGCCTCGCGGCGCGCGCGCGGCGGGAGCGGCTCGCCCGTGCGCTGCTCGTACGAGAAAATTTCCTGGACGAGGCTCCGCGCGCGGCCGAGGTCCTCGTCCGCGACCGCCTGGCGAGCGCGAAGCAGGAGCGAGAGCTGCTCGCCCGAGAGCGCGGGCTCCGTGTCCGGCGCCGGCGCGTGCGGCCGCGGATCCTCCTCGGCCTCGCCGGGGCCGAGCATCTGCATGCGGCGCAGGCTCTGGAACGCGAGCATGCCGAACATCATGGCCAGCAACATGTTGTGCGTGCGGAGGCCGTAGAGCGCCACGGCGAAGCCCGCGAGCATCGACAGCCCCGCCACGAGGCGGACGCGCCGCGGGCCGAGCGCGTGCTCGAGCACGTGTCCGCCGTCGAGCGGCAGGACGGGCAGGAGGTTGATGAGCCCCCAGCGCACGTTCACGTAGATGAAGAGGGTGATCGTGGAGCGGACGAGCGAGGGGACACGCGCGACGATCTCGGTCGACGCGTGGTGGTCGAGCCAGTAATCGAGCGCGAGGAACGGGCCCGCGAAGGCAAATCCAGCGAGGGGACCGGCCAGGCTGATGAAGATGTGATCGATGCGCCGGAGCGGGAGGACCTGCTGCCAGCGGGTCACCCCGCCCATGAGGAAGAGCGTGATCTCCGGCTGGATGCGGTACCGTCGGATCGCCAGGGCGTGCCCGAACTCGTGCATGAGGACGCTCACGAGCACGACGAACGCCCACAAGGCGAGCGGCACGAGCCCGGCGGGGCCGCGCGACAGGTCCACGAAGCTGATGCCGAGCAGCACTGTGCTGAACCAGAAGCTCGCCTGGACCTCGACGTCGATGCCGAACAGCCTGAAATTCATGCCCTCGAATATCCTAGTGCACGCCCGCCCGAGGCGGGCCGTTTCTTTGCGGCTCGGACGAAGTGTGCCGTAGAGTGCGGAGCCCTGAGACCTCCGATGCGCTCTTCGAGCTTCGCTCCGATCCTCGCGCCCACGCTTCTTTCCCTCGTTGGCGCGTGCGCCTCCGCAGCGCCTCCGGACGCGCAGCCTGCCACGCCAGCAAGCACCACGCACGTTGCCAGCGGTGATGGGCTCCGGTCGGGCCGCGATGCGGCCCTTCCTCTGCCCCCCACGCCTCCCGCAGGGACTTCTGGAGAGGTCGACGCTGCGTCTCCTGCTTCCAGCGCCGAGGCTGCGGTTCCTGCTTCCGGTGGATCGGCAGTCAAACCCGAAGCGGCGCCGCCGATCGAGCCTCGCACCGTGGTCCTGCACATCGGCGACTCGTTCCTCATGGCCGGCTTTTCACAGGCGCTTCGGCCCAAGATGAAGGCCGTCGGCGCGCTCTACGAGGTCCGCTCCGAGCAGGCCTCGTACACGACGAGCTGGCACCTCAAGCTCGCGAAGCTCGTCGGCGACTACCACCCGGATCTCGTGATCATCAACCTCGGCGCGAACGAGGTGACGTTGACCGATCCCGCCGCGCGCGCGGACGCGGTCGAGCGGCTGGTCAAGATCGTCGGAGACAGGCCGTGCGTGTGGGTCTCGCCGCCGCTCTGGCGCAAGGACACGGGCATCATCGAGGTCTTCCGCAAGCACATCTCGCCCTGCCGCTTCTTCGACTCGGACGCGGTCGCCGGCCCGATCTCGCGGCAACCCGACGGGATCCACCCCGATAACCCCGGCGGCGCCGCGTGGGCCGACGCGTTCTTCCGATGGCTGCTCGCCGAGCGCGCGCCCGCGCCCAAGGACGGCGAGGCGCTGCCCAAGGGATCCGGCCGCCACGCCGTGAACCCCTGGCGCCTGCGCCCGGAGAAGAACGCCGGAGGCCCGAGCCCGAGCCCGCAGAAGACCGCGCAGACGCAGCCCTAGCGGCTCATCGCCTCGACGATCGCGTCGTGCACCGCGACCGTGAGCTCCTTGCGGTGCTCCTTGCCGTACGCCTTCGGATCGATCGGCGGCAGGATCGTCACGACCACGCGTTTGCCCTTGCGTACGATCGTCCCACGCGCCGGCAGCACGTCGCGCGTGCCGTCGATCGCCACCGGCAAGATGCGGTGGCCCGTCTCGAGCGCCAGGTGAAACCCTCCGCTCTTGAAACTCCCCACGATCCCCGTCGCGCTGCGTGTCCCCTCGGGCGCGATCCAGAGCAGCGAGCCTTCCTCCAGGATGCTGCTCGACGTGCGCAGCGCATCGACGGCCTGCGTGCGGTTGCCGCGCTCGACGCGGACGAACCCCGCGGCCTTCATCGCGTGGCCCCAGACCGGCACGTCGAAGAGCTCCGCCTTCGCCACCATGCGCAGCCTTCGATCCGGGATCGCGCGGTAGAGCGCCGGGATGTCGTAGAGGCTCTGGTGGTTCGACATCACGATGAACGTCTCGCGTCCATCGCCGAGGTGCTCGCGCCCGCGCACGACGAGGCTGACCTCCGCGTCCGCGAAGAGCTTGCGCGACCACCACGCGAGCCGCTCGTCGCACGTCTCGGCGTCGAGACGTCCCATCGCCGCGTCGACGACCGTGGGCACGCTGATGCGTGCCGTGTCGAGGATGCCCTTGGCCGTCTCGACGAGCGTCATCGCCCCCTCCGCTTCTTCTTCGCGTCGGGGAAACGCGCGTTGCACGTGTCGATGCACTCCTTGTCGGTGCAGGCCTTGATGCACTCGTCGATGTTCTTCGCGTTCTGGTCCGTCGGGTCCTTCTCCTCGGCCGGCTTCGGATCGAGCGTCTTGCAGAGGTTGTCGGCGCAGTACGAGCCCGCGGCGCAGTCCGTGTCGTAGCGGCACTGCACGCAGCGCAGGTTCCAGCAGATCCCGCCCCCGACCCCGGCGTCGCGCGCGGCGCAGTCTTCGTTCGTCTCGCACGTCTGAAAGCGGCCGTCTTCGAGGCTCGTCGGCAGGCTGCCGGCGCAGGCGGAGACGAGCGTCGCGGCGAACGCGAGGGCCAAAGGAAGGACGAAAAGGGCGCGGGCGAAGATCGAAGTACGTGCGTTCATGGGCCTCCGGAGGCGCCGAGCAAGGTGATCACGAGGCGCCTCGTGTGCGGGCTCGTTCGGTGCTCCCAGACGTAGATGGCTTGCCAGGTGCCGAGCGCGAGCTTGCCCGCGGTGACCGGGATCGTGAGGCTCGTGCTCGTGATGGCCGCGCGGATGTGCGCGGGCATGTCGTCCGGGCCCTCGGCGTCGTGCTCGTAGCCGGCGCCGTCGGGCGCGACGCGCGCCATCCAGCGATCGAGATCGCGGAGCACGGCCGGATCGGCGTTCTCCTGCACGACGAGGCTCGCCGAGGTGTGCTGGAGGAAGAGCGAGCAGAGGCCGATCGTGATGCCCGCGTCGTCGAGCACGGCCGCGACCGCGCTCGTGACGTCGTAGAGACCCCGCCCGCGGGTGCGGATGTCGAGGGTCTTCTGGTGGACGCTCTCCCTCATCGGCACGTTTCCCCCCGCACGTGGCTCCTAACGTGTCCGATGGTCGGGGTTCTCTGCAACTACGAAGATGAGGGGAGGTCGACCGAAGCCACGATGCCGAGGGCCGTCCACTGCTGAAACCAGCGCCCGACGCTCGCCGCCACGTGGGCCTGTCGATCCTCGGGCAAGGGCTCGGCGAGGCGGCCCAGCGCAGGCACGAGCGGCACACCCTCGGCGAGGAGGTCGAGCAGCGTGGCGGCCTCGGGCTCGAGCTCCTCGAAGTGCGTGACGAGCTCGCGGTTGCGGTAGAGCGCGATGTGCGCGGGCGAGGGTGCGTCGGGGAAGACGGCCGGCTCGCCGGAGACGAGCCACGCCTTGCGGAGGCGGTGCACGGGGTAGGCGAACGAGAGCCGTCGCATCGCGGGGTGCAGCACGATCCGCGCGCGCTCCCAGGCGTCCTCGGGCAGACGCGCGAGCATCTGCGGATCGAGCGGCGGCGCGTCGGGGCCCGTACGCACCTCGAGGAGCGCGATCTCGTAGCGCGCGAGGTCCGCGGCGAACGTGCGCTCGGCTTGCGTTTCGAGGCCGGTCCATGTCTCGGCGAAGCGCGGCACGGGCTCGATCAACTTCTCGAACGCGGCGTGCGCAGGAGGATGGACGCCGAGGAAGTCGCGGCAGAACGCGTTCCACTTGTCCTCGCCGAGCAGACGCGCGAGCGCGGGAAAATCGTCGCGCAGGATCTCGCGGTGGCGGAGCCAGAACTGGCGTCGGTAGATGTCGACCTGCGCGGCCGGCGTGAGGCGACCGTTTCCCGTGACGAACCGCGCCGCCGTCTCTGCGAGGGCCGGTTCGTCGGGGATCGGCGCGTGGCCGGGGATCACGCTCGCGAGGAACGCTTGCACCGAGGCGAGATCATTTCGCATGGGACAGGGCCTCCTCGCGGACGACGCGCGCCCGCTCTGCCTCGGCGAGGAGCGTGGCGAGCGGCGGGATGTCCTCGTCCCACTCGATCAGCGTGGAGACCGGACCGACGCGGCGAATCGCCTGGCGGTAGAGGTCCCAGACCGGATCGATCACCGGGCCCGAGTGCGTGTCGATGATGTAGTCGCCGTAGTTCGTGTGGCCGGCGAGGTGGATCTGCACGACGCGCTCGGCCGGGACGGCGTCGACGTACGCGCGCGGGTCGAAGCCGTGGTTTTCCGACGAGACGTAGATGTTGTTGACGTCGAGCAGGATCCCGCAGTTCGCCTCTTCGACGACGGCGGTGAGAAAGTCCCACTCGGTCATGTCGCTCGACGTGTACGTGAGGTAGCTCGACACGTTCTCCAGGACGAGCGGCACCTCCAGCGTGTCCTGAACGATGCGGGCGCGGGCGGCCACGTGGCGGATGACCTCGGCGGTGTAGGGCAGGGGCAAGAGGTCGTGCGTGTTCAGCGTGGCGGTGCCGGTCCAGCAGAGGTGATCACTCACCCACGGAGATTTCGTTCGGCGGAGCAGCGTCCGGAGATCACGGAGGAACTCGAAGTCGAGCGGGGTCGTGCCGCCGATCGAGAGCGTGACGCCGTGCTGGATCACGGGGTAGTGGGCGAGGGCGCGGTCGAGGTTCGCGAGCGGCACGCCGCCGGGGACGAGGAAGTTCTCGCTGATGATCTCGAACCAGTCGACCTTGGGCCGGGTCTCGAAGATCTCCTCGTAGTGCGGCAGGCGCAGGCCCACGCCGATCCCGAGGTCGGGGAGGCCGAGGCGCATGCGGGCGGGTGCGGTCATCGCGGTGTCTCCGAAGAAGCGGTCTAAAGACGAAGGGCCGCTCGCGCCACCCTGGGGTGGAAACGGCGGCCCTTCGGGCTCAAGCGGCGCGGGGGGCCGCTCGAATCACTTCGGCGCGTCGGCCGGAGCGGGGGCGGCGCCGTCGGCCGGCGCGGCCTCGCCTTCCTTCTTGCCGCTGCAGGCGCCGGCCTTGCAGGAGTGCGCCGCGCCGTCGGTCTTCTGACCGCTGCACGAGGCCTGCGCGCCCGACTCGGCGCCCGCCTTGCTGTCGGCGTTCTCGGGCTGCGCCTGGCTGCCGCCACACGCCGCGAGACCCGCGATCATCCCGCCCACCGCAAGCGACGCCATCATCTTGTTCATGTTCATGGTCAATCTCCGTTCCAAGCGGTTCTTTTCTGAGTAGGCACCCCGAGGAAGTCGCGACATCGAGCGCTTCGTGCGAAACCTCCCCCCCGCCATGTATCGTCTCCCCCCGGGGTGCTGGGGTTTCCCACCTACGTGCGTGCTCGTCGTCCGGATCCGGATTGCCGAGCAGCGCCCTCGGGAGCCATGTTGGTAGCCCGATGCGAAGGGGCGAAGCAAGGAAAAGTGCCGGAAGGGAAGGGGCGATGCTGGCCCACGTCGCAGCCTTCGTCGCCCTCGGCGCGACCTTCGCGTCGGGATGCGTCGCGTCGCGGTTCGACGCGCGTTATTTGCCGACGGACGACGTCGCGCTCGAGCTCGCGTCGATGACGCCGGGGCTCGGCGCGGAAGCGCGCGCGACGTTCCGGGACGTACTCTCGACGACCCTCGCGGAGGACGCTTACACCTGTTCGCCGTCGCCGCGGGAGGTCTTTTTTGGCGACGTGGAGGAAGGCGAGCGCACGATCCGCGGGGCCATGCCGCATTATCGTCTGTTTTTCGGACCGATGCATTACCACGTGCGACGGCTGGGGCCGCGCGGGGGCGCGCCGGGGCGCTGGGAGGTGTCTGCGACGTTCGCGGTGGTGCTGCCGCGCGAGGGCGGGACGCTCGGGCTCGCGGATTGCGACGGGAAAGATCGGTACGAGGGGGAGGTCGTGTGCCGGGGCGTGCCGTTTTCCCGATCGAACACGACGGAGGCGTGTCCCTCGTCGGGGGAGTTCCGGGCGCCGGCGACGCGGCGCAACATGGAGGCGCTGCTCGCGCGCTGGTCCGAGGAGGCGGAGCGGTACTGGAACCGGGACGCCGAGCGATATGGATTGCCGGTGCGGTACGATTTCACCTTCTTGCCGCATGACCAGGCGGCGCGGGAGGGCGTGCCGGTCGATCTCACGTTGCCGCTGTCGACGACGTGCGGGCGGACGCCGTATTTTTGGTCCTTGCGGAGCGGCTGGTCGCTGCCGGTGATCGCGCACGAGGTGGGGCATTTGCTGGGGCTCATGGACGAGTACGAGGCGCTCTCGGGGATCGTGCCGTTCTACCCGAAGACGCCGTTCCCCGGCGCGCATACGAGCCGGATGGGTTTGTCGATGAAGGAAGACACGATCCTCTATCCGATGCACCACTGGATCGTGGTCCGACGTTACCTCTGCCCGGAGCCCTCGGGCCGCGATCCGTGGGGGCATGCATTTCAATGAACCGTCTGGTCCGAATCGTCCTTTTCGGCTCGCTCCTCGTCACGGCTTGCGACGACGAAAAGCCCGGCGACGCGCCCCCGTCCGCTTCCGCCGCCGCACCCGCCTCCGCTGCCGCGCCTGCGCCCGCCTCCGCCTCGGCTCCCGTGGCGCTTCCCGAGCGGCCCGACGATTTTGCGCTCGTCGAGCCGGCGACGCCCACGTGTCCGCCGGAGATGGTGCGCGTGAAGAAGAGTTATTGCGTCGATCGATACGAGGCGAGCCTGGTCGACGTGGAGACGGGGCAGGAGCTTTCACCTTATTACGTGCCCTCCCGCAAGCAGGCGCTCTCGATCCAGAAATTGTGGGAGCAGGAGCGCCTCGCCGTGGGGCCCGTCGAGGCGCGCACGATCGAGCTGCCGCCGCTGCCGCCGTGGCAATCGCAGCGCAATTTCGAGCCGAAGGCCGTCTCGAAGAAGAGCCGCATCCCCCAGGGCTACCTCACGGGTCCGCTCGCCGCGCTCGCTTGCAAGAATGCGGGCAAGCGCCTTTGCTCGCTCGCGGAGTGGCAGACGGCTTGCCGGGGCGAGGACGAGCGCGACTTTCCTTATGGCGACACGTACGAACCGGGCAAATGCAACATCTTCCGCGAGGCGCACCCCGCGGGGCTCTTGCACGGCAATCCGAGCATCGGTCACAGCGATCCGCGTCTCAACACGGTGAAGGCCGGGGACAAGCCGCTCCTCCGCCGGACGGGCGAGACGCGGGCCTGCGTGAGCCGGTGGGAGGGCGATGGCATCGCCGACATGGTCGGCAACATCGACGAGTGGATCGACGATCCGGAGGGGACGTTCGTCGGCGGGTTTTACGCGCGATCGAAGAAGGATGGTTGTGCCTCCATGGTCCGGGCCCATCCGTTCGATTATTTCGATTATTCGACCGGCGTTCGATGTTGCAAGGATCTTTGACGCGGGAGCTTTCATGACGAACGGCAAGGTGGTGGCGGCGGCGCTCGCCGTGGGGGTTGTCGGGGCCGGGTGCGGGGCGCGGACGGATCTGCCGGAGAGCCGCAGGAGCGAGGAGGTCTGCGCGACCGTGGGGGAAGCGTGCCGCACGTCGGCGGCGTGTTGCGGCGGCGGGACATGCAACGCGGGCGTCTGCGAGGCTCCGCTCTGCACGGCGGGCGAGGCGCCGGTGGTCCTCGTCAGCGGCGCGGAGCGGCTCTCGGGCCTGCTCGCCGATGGCGATCACGTGTATTTCACCCATTACGGCGCAGGCGGCGCGGTGCTGCGCGTGCCCAAGGCCGGCGGGGCGATCGAGACGGTGGTCCCGGCGTCGAGCTGGACCGAGTCCCTCGTCGCGGACGCGAATTCGCTTTATTTCCTGGACGGCGATCGGGTCATGCGCGCCTCGAAGGACGGGAGCGGGGCGAGCCTCGTCGCGGACAACCAGGAGGGATCGATGTCGATCGCGGTGGACGCGTCGTTCGCATACTGGATCACGCCGGCAGATCAGGCCGTGCGGCGGGTCTCGAAATCCGGCGGCACGCCGGAGACCCTGGCCAAGGACGAGGAGCTCACGCCGGACATGGTGCCGCGCATGATCGCGGACGAGAGCAAGCTGTACTGGTCGGCCAGCGGGCTCTGGTCGATGCCGGGCTTTCACGCGACGCCGAAGGAGGGCGGCGCGCTCCTCTTCGTCGAGGGCGCCGCCACCACGCATTTCGTCGCCGATTCGATGTTCCTCTTCTGGATTGCAACGAACGCGAGCCCCGTCCGCCTGGTGCGCACCCGGAAGGACGGGAGTGAGGCGAAGACCCTCAAGGAGTGGACATTCGACTCCAACAGCGATCTCGCGGCCGGAATGGCGCAGGACGGGGACTACCTGTACTGGGCCAGGGGCAAGGCGCGGAGCATGAACCGTGTCCCCAAGACCGGGGGCGAGGCGGTGGAGCTCTTCACGTCGCCGGATGCCATCAACCAGCTCACGGTCGATACGTCATGCCTGTACTACATGACCACCCGGGTTGCGAACGAGACCGGCGAGACGACGAGCAGCTTGCTGCGCGCGCCACGATTCCTTCCAGGCGAGTGAGTGAGCGCCCCTGCGGGGATCGAGGCGGTTTTCTTGCTCCGATGTTCGCGCCGCCCGTATGTTGCGCTGCAACATGCGAAGGTACACATTCCTTTTCGGGGTCGCGCTCGTCGCGTGCTCCCAGGGGGATCCGTCTTCATCCTCGGAAAACGCCGATTGCACGGTCGATCCTGGTGACGGCGTCCCGGTGCGCGAGGAGCCCGAGGACGAGCTCACCCCCCTCCGTTTGTTGCGGCGCGCCAGCATCGCGCTGCTCGGCGTGCCCCCGACCGATGAGCGAATGCAAGAGCTCCTCGCGAGGCCGACGCCCGAGGAGCAGTTCGCGTACGTCGATGATTTCATCGACGAGGCGCTCGAAGACCCGCGGTTTTACGACATCACGTTCGAGTTTGCGCGCAAGTGGTTCAACATCCCGCTGATCCCGCGCACGGCCGACGCGCCCGAGTACGGCGCCAAGCAGCAGCGCGTGCTGACGGCGTGCAAGGCGGGTACCGCGAACGAGGGCGCGCTTCGTTATTTCCGCGACGACGTCCCCGAGGACGTGGCGTGCGCCGCGGGCGCCGCGAAGACCACGGTCGAGCCCTGGTGGGCGCCGGGGACGACCGTGACGCTCGTCGGGAGCGCGGCGAACACCACGAACACCGGCCAGATCAAGCCGAACGGCTCGCCGGTCGACATCGAGTGCAATCAGCGGGCGGAGGGCACGTGCGGATGCGGCAAGAATGCCGTGAGCTGCTGGCACGACCCCGGCACCTATCCCGGCTGGGGCGCGTACATCGCGGCGAACCCGGACGGCCAGCGGCGCCTGCTCGCCGAGGAGCCGGCGCGCCTGTTCGCGCACATCGTCTGGCACGATCGGCCCGCGACCGACCTCATCCTCTCGGATTACTCCGTCGGCCCGACCGAGGTCCAGGCGGCCCACATCAATCAATCCCTCGCCGGCGGCGCGCTCGACGTGCTCGACGACGAGAGCTGGTGGAACCCGGCGAGCTTCGGCGGCGCGGCCGTGGATCCGCTCCACGAGCCGAGTGATCCGAAGGCGTGGCGCGAGTATTCGATCTCCGCGCGAAACGCGTTCTTTTTGAAGGAACGTGATTACACGTTCGATCCGCGCAAGGATCCGGGCACGCCTTCCGGCTTCCCCTCGGCTGGCATGCTCACCTCGCTCGGCTTCCTCGACACGTATCCGCGTGAGCGCCTGCGCGCGGCGCGCGCGCTCGAAACCCTCGCTTGCGAGCAGCTCTTGCCGCCGGGCGGCGACATCCCGTTCAACGCGTACGAGACCGATCCCGGCCGCGAAGGGCCTTGCCAGCACTGCCACGCCCGGATCGACACCGCGGCGGTGCATTTCAAGCGGTACGCGAAGGCCGACCACGCGTTCGAGGGCTGGGGCGCGCAATACTACATGCCCGGCGTGGGCAAGTGGCAATGGGATCCCGTGTGGCGCACGGGCGCATGGCCCTACGGCAGCGAGCCGTTCGCGCAATGGAACAAGTGGTACCTCCCGGGCTCGCTGCTCACGCCCGCCACCGAGGAAGAGGCGAACGCCAATCCCTACGCGCTCTTCCTCGATTTCCTGCCGCCGGAGTACACCCTGCTCGGGCAAACCAGCGACGGGACCGTGGGGCCGCTCGGGTTCGCCAAGCTCATCGTGGCCGCGGGATCCTTCGATCGGTGCGTCGTGCGCCGCGTGCACGAGCGTGTCCTCGGGCGCGACATCGATCCGGCGGCGGAAAACGGCTATCTCGAGACGCTCACGGCCTCGTTCATCGCGAACGGCCGGCTCGTGCGGCCCTTCATCAAGTCCCTCACGCAGTCCACGTCGTTCCGCAGGGGGCACTGACATGCGAAAACGAATCCTTTTCAAGATCGTCGCCCCCTTCGTCGTCGCCCTCGGGGCCGCGAGCTGCGACGGGGACGAAGGAAACACCTGCGGCGGACCGACGCCCGAGGAGCGGGCGCAAAATCAGGCGGTGTTCGACGCGCTCGCCCCGTCCTGCCAGGGATGCCACGTCACGGGGGCGCGCGGGTATTTCGCGTCGATCGAGGCCTTCGAATCCCTCGTCGTCTACAACTCCGCGGCGGTCGTCCCGGGCAAACCCGACGAGAGCGAGCTCATTCGCCTCCTCGAAGGGAAGGGGACCCGCGCGTTCAAGCAAATGCCCATCGCGGGGCCGCCATTCGCCGAGATCGCGGCGAGCGGCTCCACGAAGATGACCATGGCCCAGATCCGCGCGTGGGTGACGAACCTCGAATCCCGGACCGCCGATCCGCTCCCGTCCATCGAGGCCCGCCGCATCACCCGGCTCTCCGCGGAGGACGTCGGGCGCGCCCTCTACCAGCAGCTCGGCCTGTCGGACGACGATTTTTACGTTGCCGCGTCGAGCTTCGACATCCCGCACAAGACGAGCCAGAACGACGACACGTATCCGTTCACGTCGCCGGATTCGATCCCGGCGCCTTATGAAAACTTGCCCGTCGAGCGGTTCGCCGCGCTCGGGGGCGGCTCGGCGCCGAACCAGATGAAGGCCGACGGCACGGTTTCCCCGAGCTTCCTCGGCCTGATCACGCAGCTCTCGCAGCGCTGGTGCGCGCTCTCGCTCGACAAACCGGGCAATACGGCGCTCCTGCCCGCCGGCGCCTCGGTCCAGACGGGCAGCGCCGACGCGGCAAGCGTGAAGTCGGTCATTCGCGCCTGGTACCTGCATTTCCACGCCGTGGACGCGACCGACGCGGACATCGATCGCGTGTTCTCCACGGTGTTCGTCCCCCTCGAGATGGAGAAGGACGCGCGCAACGCCTACGTCGGCACGTGCTCCTATTTCATCCGCCACCCCGACTGGATCTTCTACTGAGAGGCCCCGATGAAAACGAGCCGCAGAAAACTCCTTCTCGCCGCCCTCGGGGCCTCCCAGCTCGCGCTGCTCGGCCGCTTCGCCGTGCGCAGCGCATCCGCCGCGCCGCCGCCGAACGGCCCCACGAAGCTCCTTTGCATCTGGCTCGACGGCGGATGCAACTGGGAGCATTTCTTCACCCCGCTCACGGGCGGCGGCATCGACAAGTTCATCCAGCCGCCCGACGGGGGCGTGCACCCGTTCGGTTATTCCAAGGAGCAGGTGCGGAACTTCGACGGGACGGCCGCGGATCTCGGCTCCACGAACCCGACCCGGAAGCTCCGCGGCCCCGTTTCGTGGAACGACGCGAACCCCGCCGACACGACGGGCACGAATCCGCTCTCCGGCGGCACGCAGAACTATCGCCCCTGGGGATATTCGTGGGTGGATCCGAAGTACAAGCTATATGACCGCACCTGCGTGCTCGTCGGCGCCGATCAGGGCACGGCGTCCCACGCGAGCGGCATCGTCGCGAGCATGTGCGGCGTCGCGGGCTCGTCGTTCCGCGCGCCGAGCGTGCAGGCCGTGATCGCGAACTACATGGCGGCGCATTTCCCGGACAGGCCCGTGCCGAACGCGACGCTCGGCGGCATGTTGCCAGCCGCGGTCGACCTGCCCGCGCTCGCGACGCCGTATTCGCTCACGAGCCTCGCGCTCGTCGAGTCCACGGTCTCGGATCGTCGCAATAGCGCATGGGACGGTCTGCGCACCCGGACGGATGTCGAGGGAATGGCATTCGACGGAACGCCCACCGGCCAGACGCTGCCCCTCACGATCACGGATCGCGCGGTGCTCGAAGCAATCCGCGAGCGAAAGGGCATTTCGACGAAGGGGACGGACGATCTCTATCGGCAGATCCACGACACGTACGCAGGCATCAGCAAGACCGTGGCGCGCGACGTGCTCACCGTGCTCGATCAGACGAAGGGGTTCGAATTCCTGAAGGCCGACCCGCTCTATGCGGGCGGGCCGTTCCAGACCGCGTGCATCGGATCGGCCGACGTCTGCGGGAGCGTGCTCTCGGGAGGCTCATTCGATTTCGCCTTGCGTCTGCTCAAGTCGAACCTCGTGACGAGCGTGACCCTGCGCGCGACGAGCATCGCGAACACGGGATTCGACGTGCATTACTCGGGCGGCGCGCGCGCGCAGACGAGCCACCTGCGTATCGCACTCGAAGCCCTCGGCCAGTTGCTCAACGAGATGCAACTCACGCCCGCATCCTCAGGGCAAGGTTCACTGCTCGACGAGACGCTGGTCTACATTTACAGCGATTTCGGGCGCACATTCGCGCGGAGCCCGCAGGACGGGACCGACCATCATCCAGCGACGTGCGGCATCCTGGTCGGCGGGAGCGTAAAGGGAAACCAGATGCTCGGAGGCTACGACGAAACAGCGCAAGGCTCGCCCCTCGGCGCCCCCGTCAACATCATCGAGGAATCCGGCGAAAAGGTGACGCGCCCCCCAACGTCGCAGGACATCGCAGCCACCGTGATCCGCGCCTTCGGCCTCGAACCAGGCAAGGATTTCTTCATCCCCGGCGGCTACGGCGAATTCGAGGGCGCGTTCCTCGGTTGACAGGGACCGCTTCGCCGGGGCGCTGCCCCGGGCCCCGCGGGGGCTATTCGCCCCTCGACCCGAACCAGGGCAAGCCCTGGACCATTTGGGGAAGAACTGCGCGATGCGCAGTTCTTCCCACAGGCCGGTGAGACCGCCTTGCCGGTAGAACCATCGTCGCCGGTCTTGCCTCGGCCCGTTCGATGAACTGCGCATCGCGCAGTTCATCGACCCCGGGTCCAGCGCTTGCGCTGGTCCGGGTCCAGGGGTGGACAACCCCTGGTCGGGTCCGGGGTGAAACCCCGGCGCTACGCTCCACTCACGGCGCCTTCGCCTTCGCAGGCACCGCCTTGGCTGGCGGCGCCTTCGCCGAGGTCGCGGCCGACGCCGACGCGGAGGGGCTTGGCTCCGCGGTTGCCGTGCCGTCCTTGCTCTTGCAGGTATATGCGCCGAACAGGATGTATGCGCGCTGGCACGTCACGGGGTGCGCGCCGCTTGGCGTCTGCATCGTGAACGTGTGCGCGATGGGCGAGCGCTCCCAGAACGTGAATTGCGCCTTGCACGGCTGCGCTTGGCCCTGGCATGCGGCTTCCGAGGCGAGCGCCTCGACCTCCACGCTCACGCCGTACACGTTGTAAAGCGCCGCGCCTGTCGCCGCGAGCAGCGCTACCGTGAACAGGAGGCTCGCCGCGGAGCGCAGCCCCGAGCTGCTGCCCTCCGACGCTCCCCCACTTCGATCCTCGGGTTTTGCCACGGGGCCACGATAAAACGAGCTGGCCCTGAAGGGAAGCGCGCTGTCACACCCGCTTGCGGTGATCCATCCACACGAGCGCTGCGGGCAGGACGATCACGGAGGCGAAGAGGCAGGTGACCTCGCCGATGACTGCGGCGACGCCCATGCTGCGCACGGCGAAATTATCCGATCGCACGAGCGCCATGTACCCGAGCGCGGTGGTCAGGCTGCAGAGCACCACCGCGCCGCCCGTCTCGCGCACCGCGGCGATCGCCCCGCCCGTGCCCTCGCGGGTATACCGCTGCACGATGTTCACCGCGTAATCGACGCCGATGCCGAACGTCAGCGGCAATGCGATGAAGTTCAAGAAGTTCAGCTTGACCTTCATCACCACGAGCGCGAGCGCCATCCACCCGATGCCGACCACCAAGGCTGCGATCACGTACATCGAGGGCCGACCTCGGCGGAACGCGATGAGCACTGCGAGGATCGTGCCGAAGAGCGAGAGGAGCACCGCGGGCGGGATGTCGTCGATCACGGCTTCCCACATGTCGGCGTAAATGACCGCGCGGCCCGAGCCGAGGATCACGCTGCCGTCCGGCAGGACCGTGCGTCGATACGCATTCGCCCAGCGGAAGAGGTAATGCGCGTCGTCCACGGTCTCGCCCTCGGTCGGGCTGATGTAGACGATGCGGCCGCGCGTGCCGTCGGTCTCGGTGAACGCCCGCGCCAGACCCGCGGGCAGCTCCTCGATGCCGAACGGTTTCAGATCGTCCGGGGGCAGGACCTGCTCGATCGTCTTCCAGTCCGCGTCCGGGATGACGCCGCGGCGCCGCGCTTTGAGGACCTTTTGCTTGATCTCTTCGAGGATCGGGAGCTTCTCGGCCTGCTCCGCGGGCACGAAGTCCTGGAGCGCGTGCACCTTTTCGAAGGGTTTTTCCCCCGGTGGGGCCGCGTCGCGCTTCGCGTAGAGCGCCGCGCGCAATGGTTCGACCTGCTCGGGGCGATCCACGAGGATCGCCATGCCGTCCGTCCCGACGTACCCGGTGATCTGCTCGCCGAGCTGGCTCAGGCGGATCTCCTCGGCCCGCCTGCTCGCGTCGGTGCGCAGGTTGCGCATGTCGTACTCCATCGGGTCGCTCTTCACGTAGAAGACCACCGCGATGGCGCCGGCGAGGGCCACGGCGACGCCGAGGACCGTGAGCAGGCGGGGGGCGCGCTGGGCGAAGACCGCGAAGGGACGGCCGAACGCGATGCCGCCCTGCGTGGCGCGCTGGACGCGGCCCCAGACGCCTTTGGCCTCGCGATCGAGCGGCAGGAGCCGCTCCATGAGCGTGAGGATGCTCGGCAGCGCGAGATAGGTCGCGATCCAGCAGAGGAGCATGCCGATGCCGCCGATGACGCCGAAATCACGGAAGCCGCGGAACTCCGTCGCGATGAGCGAGCCGTACGCCGCGCCCGCCGCCGCGGCCGCCGTGAGCGTGGGCCGCCAGGTCTCCCGACGCGCGAGAGCGAGCGCCTCGGCGAGCGGGACCTTGTCCCTGCGCGCCTCGAGGTACCGCGCCATGTAGATGATGCTGAAATTGATGCCGTTGCCCGCGACGATCGTGAAGAGAAAGCCCGTGGCCATGTTCAAATGGCCAATCAGCAGCTCGGTGACGCCGAACGTCCACGCGACGCCGATGCCGATGGTGAGCAGCATGGCGAAGAGCGTGCGGATGCGGAGGTAATAAAGAAACACGACGCCCGCGAGCAGCGCGGCCCCGAAGAGGCCGACCTCGGTGAGGTCCGCGTTGATCGCGGCGAACTCGGAGATGCCCGTCTGGAGATCGCCGCCGAAGCCGTACCGGATCTCGGGGTGGAACGAGGCGGGGTTCACCCGATCGACGGCCTCGCGGATACGACGCAGCGCCTCGGTGCCTCGTGAAAAATCGCTGCCGAGCACCTTGGAGCGGACCGCGACGACGAGCGTCTTGCCGTCCTTCGATTGGTAGTAGCCGTCGGGGAAGCGGTCAGGCGAAGCTTCGGTGCCGAGCTGGAAGCGCTTCTTGATGCTGTCCGCGTCGAGGGCCGGGGGCTCTTCGGTCTCGTCGAGCAACGTGCCCGTCGCCTTGTTGACCTCGTAGGCATACCGCGCCTCGATGTCGTCGCGCAGGCCTTCGAGGTCCTTCTTGTCGGCGTAGAGGCCGGCGCGGGGCGAGAGGAAGGCGCGCGCCTCGTGCACGCCGTCCTCGACGCTGCCGACCCAGGGCGGGCCCACGGCCGCGAGCGCGGGCACGAGCGCGTCACCCGCCTGCCGGAGCGCCGAGGTGGGCGTGTCCGGGCCGCCCTCGAGCACGATGAAGAGCGTGGAGACGCCGGCCGTGCGCGCGGCGACCCGGTTGAGCTCCTGCACGCTCGGGCGGGAGGAGGGCAGGAGCGATTCGAAGCCGGTCTGGACGGTCAATCGCAGGGCGAGGACCACCGAGACGATCGTGAGCGCCGCGGCGACGAGGAGCGGCACGAGCGGACGTTCGAACTGCACGCGGCCGAGTCGGTCGAACAGGGTCTCGGACGAACGGCTGGGCGGCGGCGAGGCGGAAGGTTCAGCGCTCAGGGCAAACCTCGGAGGAGCAGGGGAATCGTGGGAGCGCCGGTATAGTGCAAACGAGGCGGATCCTCACCCCCAAACCGCAGCCGCTAGAACATCGAGCGCTTTAGCCCTGATCGTCCGACGGGCCCTCGGCGGCGCCCTCCGTGGCATCCTCCTTGGGCGCCTTCCTCACCGGATCCTGCTGCCACGTGGCGAGGGGCCGCAGGAGCGCGTCGGCGAGCTCCTTGGTGGCTGGCTTCTTCCGTTGCACGGAGCCGAGCACGGCGGTGACGTAATGGCGCAGCGAATCCGTGAGCGCGTCGAGGCGAGCGCGCACGGCCGCGGGCTCCTCCACGGGCACGGCGTGCACCATTCCAAGCGCCTTCCCATATTGCTCGTGGACCTCGCGCAGGTGCGCGAGCAGCGGGCCGAGGCCGAGCTTCTCGAGCTTCATTTCGAGGTTTTCCCGCGAGATCGTCTTCAGCTTGGTATCGACGATCCCATACTCGTCGCGCGGCCGCATGTTGACGAAGGCGAGCCCGTCCTCGACGCCGATGCGCGTCCCCACCTCCACGGCGACGTCGCCGAGGTCGAGCTGCCCGCGCACGCGCGACCAGCCTGCGAGAATGAGGATGAGCGCCGCGATGGCGTTGTCCTCCAGCTTGTCGATGGCCCGGACGTCGCCTTGGGTCTGGGGACCGAGCACGTCTTGAAGGGCCGCGCGGTCTACCTTCACGTCGTCGAGCGCCTCCTCGACGGCTTCCGGAAGAGAGCGCGGATCCCCCTTCTCATCGAGCGTAGCGGCCGTGAGCTGCTGGGCGAGCACCATGGCCTGGTTCGCGTCGAGGCGCGGAAGGGTGACCACCGAGGTGGGTTCGAGCACTCTTGTCATGGCGGCGACCCTACCAGCCGTCCACACAGGATGTCTAGCCCCGTGTGCGTCGGAGCTCACCCAGATCGACGCGTCGCATCGGGCTCGGTGGCGTGAGCGATGGGCGCGAGGAGCGAGATGCAGAGGAGGGGAGTAAGGGCTGCGACGCGCGGCACGACGGGGAGAAAGATTCCGCAATCCACGCGATGAAAAGGGGAGGCTGACACGAGCTTTCGTGGCGATCCTGGTCAGGGGGCGCACGCCCAACGCCAGCCTCCGAGGTCCCCTCTTACCGGGGAAAAACGGGCGTGTCAAGTCCTTGGACAAACTTTCGGTTCCGGGACGAACGGGCGGTGGGGGCTTACTTACCATCGAGCCGGAACAGCCGGGCGAGCGTCGAAAGGAGGAGCGCGATTCGGGTAGCCATCGCAGTGGGGTCATCCGTATCCGACATCGAAGCACCTCCCATGGCAGTCACACGGTGATGCCGAAGGACGTCAACAAGGATTCCGCTGTCGATCGGAGTTCATCGGGCGCCTTCCGCGTCGCCACCCAGTCCGAGACGAGCGCTCGCAGCGTCCGGACGCGGTTCCGGTCTTCCTCGCGGACGATCATGTCCGTCCAGACCTCTTTTGCGAGGATAGCGTCGAGGGCGCGCTCCGTCTCGTGTACGAGCGTCACCCATTCGGGATCCGGAGTCGTGGAAGGATCATCCCGCAGCGCCATCACGAAGGCAGCAATGCAATTGATGCCTTCGGCGATCGCGTTTGCCATGTCTCGATCACTTGTCATGGCTCCGTACCCTCATTGCTTGTCGAAATCGTAGCGGCAAGGCCATTGGCCGGATGCCGTCCCTGCCAGAAACGCCCGCGATCAGGGGGTCGACGGGGACTCGAGGTCGGCCATGTCCAGCTGAATCTGCCCGTCCCTGAGATCGGGAAGACCACAAGAGAGCATGCCGCCCCAATGCACCTTGCCCCGCAACGGAGAGCCGTCGATGGATGCACGCACGATGCCGAGACAATGCAAGAGCGCCTGCAATGCATCCACGCCGTAGCCCTCGCGAGGATTGATATTGAGCGGGGCACCCAGTTCGAACCCGCATCTCCATACTCCGCCCTTCACCACGTACGGCATTCCAACTCTCAGATATAGGTCCCTTTCGGATCCATCCTCGTGTCGATATTTCAAGGTGCGGACCGCGAGGATGCTTCTCCCGCCCGGCTTCAATCGTCGCCCCCCTTCTCGGCGTCTCGCAGACATCGTGCATACTCCTGGTTGCATCGTTGTAACAATTGGGTCGATCACAAGGGGCGCTTGAACTCGTAATTGCACTTCTCGATGCAGTATCGGAGGAATCTGTCGCAGCGCCTTTTTCGGGCTTCCATTTTCGACTGCTGAGGGACCGGATCGGCAGTTACGTCGCTCGCCGACGTCAATAGGAGTGCAAAAATTGCAAAAATAAGTGATAAGCTCGCTCCGGTGAGCTTGCAAGAAACGCTGCGTCGGGCGAGGTCATGTGCCCGGCTGTAAAGCCTGGACGTCTTCACGGTGGCCAGCTCGATGGGTTGCATGACGCTTGGCCATGCGGGCCCGGCTGACGACGAGAATCCCTCCCAGGAGCCACCCCTCCCTCGTCGCCGTGCATTTCCTCTTGCGCGGTGGGGAAGGCTACAGGTGCGATTGGCGCTCCGTCAACCTTTCCCCCGGAGCTTGCCGGGTTCGTCCGCGCTCGACACCCCTCGACGGGCATCCCTCCACGCAAGCCCGAGCGTTCCACGGACCCCCCGGAGGGGGTCGAAACGCTTCCCGTTGCGTGCGTTGTGCCTTCGGAGGGTCGGGCAACGCAACGTCGAGCGGTGACGACCCCTTCGAAGGGGTCGAGAATGGCTCCGTCTTGTGAGATGCGTAGCCTCCCGAGGCCTCCGACGCGCTTCCGATTGCGATCGCCACCCCCGGCGGAGCCTCGCCGACGCAAATCGAACCGGCGTGATGCCCTCCGGAGCGTCCCCCACCGCAACGACGAGCGCCCGACGACCCTCCGAGGGCCCCTCCCGCCGGTTCGTCATCCTACAAAAGACCCCTTCGAAGGCACCACGATCGCATCGGCTTGCGTACCCCGACCCTCGCGGGGCCTTTCACACGCAAACCGATGCGCCTCACCCCCCTCCGGGGGGCCCCCCATGCGCTTCACCTCCCGCTTCCCACCCCCCATCCCCTTGCATCGACCGCATCGCGGTCGATGCACCAGCGGTCCAGGGCTTGCCCTGGTCCGGGTGCAGGGGCGGACAGCCCCTGCTCGGGGTCCGGGGTGAAACCCCGGCGCCACGCTCCAGCCTACCCCCGCGTCGCGCGATACAACATGTCCACGATCCTCGGCGCGCGACCTACCAGCGGCGCGAGCAGCTCGAAGACGCCCGGACGCAGCAACAGGCCGTGAAGCGCGCCGGCGACGAAGAAGCGGGGCGCGAAGGCGCGTGAAAAGGCGCGCGTGTAGGCGCAGATCGGGTCCGGCGAGAACGTCGCGAGTGAGGCGAGACGGCCGCTGCGGAGCGCGATGGCCATGCCGTCGCCTGTGAACGAGGGGACGAGACGCGCTGCGTCGCCTGCGAAGAGCAAGGGGACGCCCGTCGTGGGGCAGGCGCGTGCGACGGCTTGCGCGCCGAAGCCGAAGCGGGCGAGGCCGCGGGGTTTTTGTGTGGGTGCGCCGAGGGCTGCGAGGCGACGCGCGAGCGCGGGGTGGTGCTTGGCTTGGTCTTCGAGGGTTTGCCAGACGGGGCGCGCGTCGCCGTCGAGGAGGGCGCAGACGCCGATGCGACCGTCTTCCACGGGGTTCACGCCGACGTAGCCGCCTGGCACCAGGTAGAGCTCCACGTCGGCTTCGAGCGGCGTCGGCGCGCAGTAGGCCTTGATCGCGACGAAGCTCGGACGCTCGGCGCTCGCGCGCGGGAGCGCGAGCGCCGCGTCGAGCGTCGAGCGTTTGCCCATCGACAGCACCAGGCCTCGCACGGCGTGCGCGCCGGCTTGGCTCTGGACCTCGAGCGCGCGCGGCGGCCTCGGCGCCATCGCGCGGACGGGCGTGCGTTCGAGGACCTTGGCGCCTGCTTCCCGCGCGCGGTGAGCGAGGAAGGCTTCGAGGGCCGCGCGCGTGATGCCGAGCGCGGGGCGGCCCGGCAGCGTGAGATCGAGGCGCGCGCCGCCCGCGCCGAAGAGCGCCACGGCGCGCAGCTCGGCGGGCTTCAGCACGGAGGCGAGATCGCCGCAGCCGAGGGCGTCGAGATCCTCTTCGGCCTCGGGCGAGAGGAACTCGCCGCAGACCTTGTCACGGCCGATCGTGCCGCTCTCCCAGACGAGCACCTCGCGGCCGCGCTGGGCCGCCGCGATGGCCGCGGCGAGGCCGGCGAGCCCGCCTCCCACGACGCCGAGCGGAGGTCGTTCGCTCATCGCCCAGAGGTGGCCTCCAACAGACCGATCTCCGCGCAGAACCCCGGGCCGAACGCGGTCACGAGGCCGAGCGCGCCTGGCCCGAGCGGCGCGTGCTCGTGCAGGAGCCGATCGAGCGCCACCAGCACGGTGACCGAGGACATGTTGCCGTGACGCGCCAGCGTCTCCCAGCTCGTGCGCGTGACGCTCTTCGGCAAACGCGCGTGATCCTCCAGCGCCTCGAGCACACGCCGGCCCCCCGGGTGCACCGCGCCGAACGAGAACCGGCTCGGGTCCTCGACGTGGAACCGCGCGATCGCCCGCGCGAAGACGTCCGGCAAGCCGCGCTCGGCAAAGGGCACGACGTCGCGCGAGAGCTTGATCTTGAGCCCCTCCTCGCGCACCTCGAAGCCCATGAAGTGCTCGGTGCACGCGAAGAGCTCGCGGAAGGTGTCGCGGATCCAGAGCGCCGGCGCCTTCGAAGGCCGCCGCTCGGCTCGCTCGCCCGCGAGGAGCACGGCCGCGGCCCCGTCGGCGAAGATCGCCGCGGAGACCAGGTTCTCCTCGCTCCGATCCTCGGGCAAAAACGTCACCGAGCAGAGCTCGACGCACACGACGAGCGCGCGGGCCGCAGGGTGGCCGGCGAGCCATTCGTGCGCGATCGCGAGCGCCGCCGCGCCGCCCGCGCAGCCGTGCTGCGTGAGGTTGATGCGGCGGACGTTCGGCGAGAGCGAGAGGGCCGCGACGAGCGTCGCGTCCATCGCCGGAATCTGGAATCCCGTGCACGAGACCGTGACGACGAGGTCGATGCTGTCGCGCTCGTCCTCGGTCGTCCCCTCGGCGATGCGCCGCGAGAGCGCGCCGCAGGCGTCACGGACGGTCGTGCGGTAGAGCTCGTTCTTCACGGCGAACGAGCGGCCTACGGCGAGCAGCTCGTGCGGAGCGATGACGAGGTTCCTGCGCTCGACCGCGCTCCTGCGGAAGAGCTGGCGGGCGAGCCCGAGGGCGCGTCCATCGAGCCACCGAGGGAGCGCCTCGGAGAGCTCGTCCTGGCTATACGAGCGCCCCGGAAAGAACGTCCACGTCTGTTCGATGATCGCCATTCGAACAGGCGACAGCGGCAACTTTCGTGCGCGGGATGCCGCTGGGCAGAGGGCGCACGGATCAGGAAGCGCGTCCGGGGCGGCGCCATTCGCCGCGCAGAGCCGCCACGCTCGGGCGCGCGAGGGCATCACGGAGGCCGGTGCCGGCGGGCTGCACGATCAGGAAGAACGCGAGCCCGAGCACGCCTCCGAGCTTGCTCGTCGTCGACACGATCGGCTCGTGCAGGGCGAGCGCCGTCACGCCCGCGGCGAGCGCGAGGACACCGAAGAGGAAGAGCCAGCCGAGGCGGGTCTTTTGACCACAAAAGGATCGCGGATCGATCGTGGAGAGGATCAGGGTGCCGTCCTCGGCGGGCGCGAGCCGCGACGTCGGTCCGTCCTTGCGGAGGGCGCCGAAGGCGTAGAGGACCCGGCCCTCGGGGATGTTCGCCGTGACCTTGCGGGAAAAACCGCGGGCTTTTCGGGCGTCGGGCAGGGCCGCGTCGAAGGCCTCGGGCGAGGGGCAGGCCGCGGCGGCGCGGAGCGCGTCGGGGCCATGCCAGACCTCGACGCCGGGGCCCGCGAGCGGCGGGATCTCCACGGCGCGTCCCTCCGCCTCGATCGCGCCGCCGAACGACGCGCCTTCCGGGGGCCTGTCCTCGAAGAGCACGAGAGGCTCGTCACCACGTGCGAGTCTTCCGACCTGCGGGACGTGGTGCGCCGCGAGGGCGCGGCCTTCGCCGTCGCCGCGCGTCACGCGGCCGATGAGGAGGCCCGTGCCTTCGTTCGTCGCGCCAAGGGGGACGAAGCGCCGCGCGAGCGCAGAGAGGGCCGCGATCTCCTTGTACGCCGCGGCGAGGACGAGCAGGGTGTTCACCCAGAGGACCCCGAGGACGAAGAGGCCCATGAGCTCGTAGGGCAGAGGTTTTGTCATCCTTCTTATGCGCTCGCGGCTTCGGCTTCGGCGCGGCGGATCTCCCGCGGCGCGAGCTCGATCTGCGCGGCTCGGGCCTCGGCCTCGGCGACGTCACGCATGCGCGGGCGGCTCGGGCGGAGGAGGTAGGTGCGGAGCAGGTAGAGGACCATGCTCGGTTCGTCGAGGCTCGGATCCACGCGCGGGACGACCTCGCGCCGGTGCGCCTCGGCGAGCGCGGACCAGTGTAGGCCGGCGCGGTTGTGGTGGATGGTGTGGTAGCCGTTGTTGCACATCACCCAGTTGAAGGCGCGACCGACGAAGTTGCGCGAGTGGTTCCATTCGCTCGTGGTGTCGCAGCGGTCGTGCTGGATGAGGTTGATGCGCAGGATGCAGCGCGCGCCGTAGAGCTGCGGGACGAGGACGAAGAAGAGGGTGGTCCAGACGTCGTAGACGAGGAGCACGCCGGTGAGGCCGAAGGCAAAGACCTGCTCGACGAGGTACTGCCGGACGAAGTCCTCGCGGCCCTTGATGCGGGCCCAGCGCGAGACGCCCGCGAAGGTGTTCGGGCCAGCGACGTTGGGGAAGTGGATCAGGTTGAGGAGGTTCCACTTGAAGGAGACGTGGTTCGGCGCGGCCCAGTCGGGCTTGCCGTCGTCCTCGAAGTGGTGGTGGACGAGGTTGTGCGAGGGGATGTTGGCGGAAGCCGGGTAGAGGGCGCCGAAGCTGAGGACGACGCGGAAGATCATGTTGAGCCGGCGGCTCTGGAAGACGCCCTGGTGCAGGTGGTTGTGGATGACCACCGTGTTGAGGAAGCTCAAATAACAAGCCGCAGCGAGGAACAGGACGTTCCGGCAGGCCGGCACGAAGACCATCGAGGCAAGGACGCCGAGATAGGCCGCAACGATGCCGATCTGCCGCCATTCCGCCGGGTGCTTGACCAGCCAGGGGCTTCGGGCAGGAAGCGAAGAGGACACGGCTCCGGCTTCTACCATCCGTCCAGGCCAGTCGACAATCATGGACGAACGGACGGATTTGCGTTAACCGATACGTTCAGAACGCCGTGACTGCCATCGTATCGACCTTAACCTCCTTACCGTTCACGCAGCTCCGTCGAAACCGCTATTTTTACTTGTGGTACGACGGTTTTTACCTGGTCCTCTGCGGCTCGCTGGTCGCCCTGATGGTGACGACGGGCTTCCAAGGACTCGCGCCGGTCTGGGACGCGCGCCTGTGGCTGGTGCTGCCGCTAGCCTGTCATCTGCAGATCCTGTGCAGCGTGTTCATCCACAACGCGACGCACAACAACTTCCCGCGCCCGATCAACCGGATCGTGGGAGAGCTCTGCGGGATGGTGGTGCTGACGCGGTTCGCATCCTGGGAAGTGATCCACCAGCGCCATCACCGCTACTCGGACGACGTCGCAAAAGACCCACACCCGGTACTACCGAGCTACTTCAAGTTTCTAGTAAATACGATCGTGAACGTGGAGCATCAGCTCCAGCAGATTTATTTCGATCTGTACGGCGATACGCCCGAGAACCGGCGATACGAGCGGCTGAGGGCATACGTGAGCTACGGAACGAACCTGCTCTTGATCGCGACGTGGTACCTGTTCCTGGGGAAGGTAGGCTTCTTCTTCCTGTTCGTACCAGCGTCGATCGTGGGCTTCGTCCACCTCGTGCACTTCAACTGGTCGACGCACAACGCATTCTCGCCAAGCAACGATTTCAAGCCGGTGAACCTCGACCACGGGTATTACAAGGTCGGTAACTGGCTGTGGTTCGGCATTTACATGCACGCAAACCACCACAAGCGCGCAGGGATGTTCAATCCGGCGAAGCTTCAGCCAAGTCTGCCGATCACGCCGCCGCCGGGCTGAGGCGTTTCGCTGGGGCTTCGCCCCAGGCCCCACCAGGGGCTATCCGCCCCTGGACCCGGACCAGCCAGGGGCTGGACCCGGGGTCGATGAACTGCGCGATGCGCAGTTCATCGAACAGGCCAAGTCAAGACTGGCGGGCGATCCTGCCAACCGAGACAGCCGCGCTGACGTTTCAGGCGGCAACGCTGTCCCTGGTCTTCCAACGGGCCCGCTTGGAAGAACTGCGCGGAGCGCAGTTCTTCCACCCTCGGTCCAGGCCGTGCCTGGTCCGGGTCGAGGGGCGGACAGCCCCCGCGGGGTCCGGGGCAGAGCCCCGGCGCGACGGCCTCCGCGTGAAACTACTGCGACGCAGCCGGAGGCTTCGGACCCTCGGGGGGCTTCGGCGCCGCCGGGGCAGGCTTCGGCGGCTCGGCCTTCGGGGCCTCGGCCGGTTTGTCCTTCGCGCCGTCCGTCGGCTTCTCCGTCGGCCCTGCGGGCTTCGCGGCGCCTGCGTCCGTGCCTGCGTCGGCCGGGGCGGCGTCGGTCGCGGCATCTGTCGCGGCGTCTTCGACGCCTGCGTCGACTGGCTCGGCGGGCGGAGGGGCTTCGGGGACGGGCTTCGGGGGCTCTTCTGCCGGGCGTTCGTCGGTCCAGCAGGCTGCGTTCGGCGGGGGCTGGTAGGTGAGTGCGTGCGAGGCGCGATCGCCCTTCTTCGTCACGAGCGGGTCGGTCTTGTAGACCTTGGCCTCGCCGCACTCGTACGCCGTGAGGTCACGCTCCTGGGTCTTGCCTGCGCGGAGGGGAACGGACGCGCGCTCGTTGCTGCACTGCGCCCACTCGACCTTGTACTCGGCGTTCGCGTCTGGCAGGACGAGCCGTGCGCCTGGATCTCCCTCGGCGCGTTTGCCGAGGAGCATGACCTTGGCGACCTGATCGTCGTCGTCGAGCACGGTGACCCGGACTGGCTGACGGAGGCCGCCGCGCATCTTGCTCGCCTCGCCGAGCGTGAAATCGGCGCAGACGGGCTCGCCCGTGATGGTCGAAGTCACCTGGGCGTTGGAGCAGGCGACGAGGGAGGTCGCGAGGAGCGCGAGGGCGGCGAACGCGGAGCGCGAGCGCAGGCTGTGGCGGATCACGGCGCGCAGCGTCGCCCCGGGGGGGGCCTTTCGTCAAGTCCGGCGCGGTTTCTTCACCGGGAGTTTTGTTTTTCCGAGCGCGAGCACGTGCTCGAAGTGTGGGGCGGAGACGGGGACCACGCTGAGGCGCGAGCGCTTGAGCAGGGCGATGTCGGCCAGGGCTGGGTCGCTCTTGATGACCTCGAGCTCGACGGGGGCTTTGAGGGCGACGACGGGCTCGACGTCGACGGCGCTCCAGTCCTCGCCCTCGGCGGTGGGATCGGGGTACGCCTCGCGGGCGACGCGGGCGATGCCGACGACGGACTTGCCCTCGTTCGAGTGATAGAAGAGCAGGAGATCGCCCTTCTTCATGGCGCGCAGGTTGTTCCGGGCCTCGTAGTTGCGCACGCCGTCCCAGACTGCCCGCTTGTCGGCGAGGAGCTGAGCGAACGAGTATTTGTACGGCTCGCTCTTGACGAGCCAGTAATGCGTCTCCGTCGTCATGGTTCGTCGGGACCATACAGCCCGACTCCCCGATCCAACAACAGGAATCAGTCCGTGATCACGAGCGTCGTGTCGTCGGGAACGAGCCGGGAGAACTCGTCGATTTCGGCATCGTCGAGCGCGATACAGCCGTGCGTCCAGTCCGATTGCTTGTGCACGCCGTTCCAGTCGCGCTGGCCCACGCCGTGGATGCCGATGCCAAAGCCGATCGTACGGCCGGGCGGCACCTCGCCGCGGCGCTTCAGATCGGCGAACCGCGCGCGGTCCTCGTCGTTCGGGTAGGTCACGTTCAGGAACTGATGGAACAGACCCTTGAAGCGGCCCTTCACGCGGTACGTGCCGACGGGCGTGACCTTGTCGCCCTCGAAGCGCTTGGGGCCGGCGCCGCCGCTCCCGATCGCGACCTGGTACGTCTTGAGCACGCGGCCGCCTTGGGCGATGAGCTCGAGCCGATGCTCGCTCTTGTCGACGCGGACGAGCGAGACGACGTCCGCCTCGGGTTTGCCAGGCTTTGCGGCCGGCGCGCCGGGGAGCGGGGAGGAAAAGAGGACCGTCGGGACCATGAGCAGCGCGAAGAGGGCGTTCATGCCCCGCTGTCGGGGATCTCCCGGCGATCGTGACGATCGGCCCACGCGAAAAAAATCATTTTTTCGGCTGTCACACTCCGGGTACGTTCTCCGATGAGGGGGCGATGAGCGCTCCGATGACCATGGACGAACCGAGGCTTGCCGAACCGCTGGCAGATCCGGAGCTGCGGCGATTCTTGCTCGATTTCGTGCGCCGCAGGGTCTCGCCCGCGGACGCCGACGATATCGTCCAGACCGTCCTCTGCGAGGCGCTCACTGCGAAGAACCGCCCGGACGACGGCGCGGAGCTGCGCAAGTACCTGCTCGGGATCGCGCGGCACAAGGTCGCGGACGCGCACCGGCGCACGGCGCGCGAGGAGGTGCGGGATCCGCCGGAGCTCGTGGCGAGCCCGCCGCCGGTCGAGGAGGAGGCGCTCATGCGCTGGGCCGAGCGTCAGGCCCCGGCGACCGAGGAGGCCAAGAAGACGCTCGCCTGGATGGCGCGGGAAGGCGAGGGCGAGAAGCTCGAGAGCATCGCGGAGGAAGAGCAGGTCCCGGCGGCGCGGGTGCGGCAACGCGTGTCGCGCATGCGGCGCTGGATGAAGGAGCGGTGGCTCGCGGAGCTCGCGGCCGTGGCGGCGCTCGCGGTCCTCGCGGTCGTGCTCTGGCGAGTGGCCCAGGACGCCGAGGATCCCGAAGAGGCGATCCTGCCGCTGCCGGACCGGGTACCCGCGCCGTCGGATACGCCGCTCGATCGGGCGAGGGCGCTCCGGGCGGACGCGCTCTGGTGGTGCGAGCGCGGGTCGTACCGGGTCTGCGTGGAGCAGCTCGACGCGGCGAAGCAGCTCGATCCCACGGGAGATCAGGCGCCCGAGGTGCAGGCGGCGCGCGAGCAGGCGCGGCGGGCGCTCACGACGCCGCCGCCTGTGCCCACGTCGACCGAGCGGAACACGAAGGGCGAGAAGGGCGAGATCGACGAGAAGGTAAAGGCGCCGCCGAAGGTCGCTCCGCCGCCGAAGCCCGCGCCCACGAGCGCGAAGCCGAAGCTCGATCCGGAGCTTTTGGATCGGGGCACGGACAACGAAAAGCCCTCCGTGAAGCAGCGGAAGAAGGGTGACGTCGAGCTACTGAAGAAGTGAGCCAGGTCCCGTAGTCACGTGCCTTAAGGCCTGGGTGCGTCTTGTCCGGCGAAACCCGCGGGGCTTGGCCCTTGCTTGCCAAGCTTTCGGCCCTCCTGTACGCTGACCGAGGCGAGGAGTGGGCGGCAGCGTTGCGTCGGTGGTGCGGCTGGAGCGAGCTGGATGAAGAACATGGCCTTCCAGAAAGTGGGCGACTACATCGTCCTCGTCCACAACGCCATGGCGCCCACCGACGAAGAGTGGGACGAATGGATGCAGCACTACACGTATGAGTCCATTCTCATCATCACGGACGGGGGAGCGCCGACCGCCTCGCAACGTAAGCGCCTGAAAATGCGCGTCGATGAGCTGCGCGCGTCGCCGAGCTACGTGCCGAACAAGAAAGAGCCGAAGGTGGCGACGGTCACCGCGTCTTCGTTCGTCCGCGGCGTGCTCACGGCGCTCCGATGGTTTTACCACGATGCGTACGCGGCTTTTCCGCCGGATCACATCAATCAGGCGCTCACGTATCTCGACGTTCCGCCGCGGTATCACATTGCGATGAAGACCGCGGTCCAGACGCTCCGCTTGGCGCTCAAGAAGGCGAAGGCCGGCGGGCCGTCGAAGGCGATGCCCGACGAGGGCTGACTCCGCGGAAATCCGAGCGACCAGGGGACGAACCCGATCATGCCTTGGTGTTGACAATTACACCGGAAGCGCATGACGACGGCCTTGACGCTGTCGGGGCCGTTCGATAAAAACGGGTGTTGGTCCGTGGCTCGAGCGCGTGTGAGCGCGCTCCGGCCACGACGAATGTCGGACCCGAGGTCGGGCCCCGAGGCCTTTCACTGCCCGAACGTGAGACCGCTGGAGGCATCGCACCTTGCTTGACGCGAAGAGTCGGCGCTTCCGTGCTTCGAAGGCTCCCCGAGGGGGTGCGGGGTGAGCAGCGAACGGGCGCCAGGCGCAGGCGGTGAGCCTCGACCCGTCTCGACCACGGAGTCACCCGCCCCGCCGAGCGTCAATCCGTTGTCGGACGGACCGTCGTCGGTGCGTTTTCCTCGGCTTACCGCGGATGGGCGAGCGGCGCTCGGAATGCTGGACGAGGAGCGTCGGAGCGAGCCGCCGCCGTCGGTGCGGTTTGCGAGGACCATACCGGAGGCGCGACACTCGTCGTGGGGCCCGCCGCGCGACGAGGACCATTTGACGGAGCCGCCGCCGTCGGTGCGATTTCCGCGGTCAATGCCCGAGGCGCGGCACTCGTCGTGGGGGCCGCCGCGCGACGAGGACCATTTGACGGAGCCGCCGCCGTCGGTGCGATTTCCACGGCCGATGACGGAGGCGCGGCATTCGTCGTGGGGGCCGCCGCGGGATGACGAGGGGCTCAGCGAGCCGCCGCCGTCGCTCAGGTTCCCGCGGCCGCTCTCGGGGCCGCCGCTCGGGCTGCGCAGCGACGAGGAGGGGCTCGCGGAGCCGCCGCCGTCGCTCAGGTTCCCGCGGTCGATCGCGCCGTCGGCGCCGGAGCGGGGGCCAGGGCGCGACGACGAGGTGCTCTCCGAGGGCTCGGCGTCGGTGCGGCTCCCACGCCTGACGGCCGAGGGGCGCGCGGCGCTCGGGATGCGCGAGGACGAGCCGCTCGGCGAGGTGCCGGCGTCGGTGCGGTTCCCGTCGCGGCGCCTGTCGGACATGCGGCCGCCGCGGCCCTCGGAGGCGCCGCGGCCTTCGGACTACACGGAGAACCCGCCTTCGGTGAGCCCGCCGTCGGTCCGCTTCCGGCGCGTGAGCGGCGAGGCGGGGCCGGGATATCGGCTGCGCGAGGGGGCGTGCGCGGTCGCGCTTTCCACCGAGGGGCGCTGGATCCTGCCCGCGTCCGTGGTGCGGCTCTCGCCCTCGGCGGTGTGGTTTTCCCCGGGCGACGGGCTGATTCCGCGGCTCGGCGGGCGCGTGACGGCGTACATGCTCTCGGGCAAGGGCGCCGTCGGGCCCGTCGAGGGCGTGGTGGTCTCGATCGAGCCGACGGGGCCGCAGGGCAACGTGCTCGTCAGCGTGCAGTTCGAGCGGGTCACGCAGGATCTCGGCCGGAAGATCCTCGGCCTCCTGCAGGAGCTCTACGTCGTCGGGCAGGCGGATCTCGCGCGGAGCCTGTCGCGCGTCCGCGAGCAGATCGACGATCCAGGCCGGGTGCGGGCGATCCTGCGGGCGCTGATCCACGCGGGCAGCGAAGGGCTCGTCGTGGGGTCGGACGTGCCGGTCAAGGCCGAGAAGATCGAGTCACGCGAGGACACGCGGGTCGTGTGGAAATCGGCGCAGAGCTGGGGCCCGCCGCCGTACATCGTGGATCTGGGCGGGTACAACTCGATTCATCGGATCCACCTCGACAAGGCCGAGTTCGAGGCCGATGGGCGCGTCACGACGCCGATGCCGACGCGGATCGAGCGGGTGCGGCACCGGTGGTTCCGGCGGTGCAAGGTGCAGCGTCCGATCACGGCGTCGTTCAAGCATCCGATATGGCCCGAGGTGGTCGTGTCCGGGCGGCCGGTGCTCGACGTCTCGTTCGCGGGGTTGTGCTTCGAGATCGAAGCCGACCAGGATCTCGTGTTCCCGGGCCTCGAGATGCCGGACATCGAGGTCTGCGTGGGGGAGGAGACGCCGCTGCACCTGCACGGCGAGGTCCGGTACGTGCTCCCGGCGCGCAATGGCGCGAAGGCGCGATGCGGGATCAAGGTGGGGCCGCGCACATCGAAGGACGAGGGGCCTTGGATGCGGCTCGTGAGCCAGGAGCTGCACGAAAAGACGCTCGGCGGATCGGAGACGCCGGAGTCGATGTGGAGCTTGCTGCAGCAATCGGGATATTTCAATTTGTCCGGTAAAACGCCGGATCAATTCGAGCCGCTGAAGAAGACGTTTCTCGAGTTCGGCGCGCGCGCGGCGGCGGCGCCGCGGATCATCTGCCAGGCCGTGTGGCCGTCGGAGCGCGGGATCGAGGCATCGCTCTCGGTGGCCAAGATCTACAGCGGGAGCTGGCTCGTCCACCAGCTCGCCAAGCGTCCGGGCAAGGCGCCCGGCGTGGCGCACGTGCGGCAGATCCTGCGCGACATCTATCTGCGGGCGTTCGAGTATCCGCAGCTCGATCCGGCCTTCACCTGGGCGCTCGCGTTCATCGACGGCGAGGTGCCCTGGTCGATGGCGCATCTCGATTTCGCGCGGCCGTACGTGGATCAGGGGCTCGCGGCGATCCGGCCGTTCCGGCTGCTCGAGCTGCAATCGGCCGGGACGAGCGAGGTGGTCTCGGGCGAGCGCTTCGATGTCGGGCCGGCGGCGCCTTTCGAGACGGCGTGGCTGCTCGACGAGCTCCGCAAGACGCACACGGCGGCGCTGCTCGACGCGCTCGATCTCGTGCCAGAGCGGGTGGATCTCGGCGAAACGGCGCGGCTCTGGAAGGAAGCGGGGATGGGGCGCGAGCGCGTGTTCTTCACGGCGCGGCGGGCGGGCGTTCCCGTGGCGGCGGCGATCGTGGAGACGGGCGAGACGGGGACGAATCTGTTCCGGCTGCTCGATTGCGTGCGCCTCTACGAGCTCGGCCGCGGCGGGCGGGCCGCGTTCGTCCCGCTGATCGAGGAGGCGCGGCAGTTCTATCGCAATCGCGGGAAGTCGAGCTTCGTGTACATGCACGAGCACCCGGACGGCGAGCACATCGAGCGCTGCAAGATGCTGGATCTCGGGCCGGGCAATTGCTGGGCGATTTCGGCGCAGATCCTCCCGGAGTTTCTGGAGCACGTCTACGAGCTCACGGCCATCGGCCGGTACAAGCCGAAGCAGGGGAAGGAATGAAGCTCGCCGAGCGGCTCGCGGCGCTCTCCGCGGTCGTGGATCAGGGGACGTATCAGCCGGCGCTGTTTTCGCTCGCCGATTCGTGGGATCGCCGCAAAGTCGAGGAGCTCGTCGCCTCGGGTCTGGTCCGCGAGGTGCACGACCGCTACGTCGATCAGCTCGCCGAGCTTTGTGCGACGCGGTCGCCGAAGCAGAGGCTGCGCGGCGCGGCGCTCGACGAGGCGGTGCAAGCGGCGCTCGGGGACGGCCCGCCGGAGGAGCGCGGGACCTGGGTGCATTACCCGTGGAGCGGGCGGCTCGTGCACGTGCTCGGCGAGGCCGAATATCGCGAGCTTCGTTTTTCACGCAATCGATACAAGATCACGCCGGACGAGCAGGCGCGGCTCCGGGACAAACGGATCGGCGTCGTGGGGCTGTCCGTCGGGCAGGCGAGCGCGGTGACGCTCGCGCTCGAAGGCGTGGGCGGGGTGCTCCGGCTCGCAGATTTCGACGAGCTCGCGCTCTCGAACATGAACCGCCTGCGCGCCGGGGTGCACGAGATCGGCTTGCACAAGTGCGTGATTGCGGCGCGCGCGATCGCGGAGATCGATCCGTACGTGCGGGTCGAGGTGAGCCGGACGGGGATCACCGAGGAGAACGTCGAGGCGTTCCTGACCGAGGGCGGAAAGCTCGATCTGGTGATCGAGGAGTGCGACGACCTCTATACGAAGGTTTTTCTGCGCGAACGGGCGCGGGCGCACGGGGTCCCGGTGCTGATGGAGACGAACGATCGGGGGATGCTCGACGTCGAGCGCTTCGATCGAGAGCCGGATCGGCCGGTGTTGCATTCGCTTCTGCGGGGGCTCTCGGCGGCGGATCTCAAGGGGCTGACGCAGGCGCAGAAGGTGGCCATCGTGCTCCGGATCATCGGGCCGGACGCGCTCAAGGGTCGGCTCGGGGCGTCGCTGCTCGAGGTGGAGGAGACGACGACGTCGTGGCCGCAGCTCGCCTCGGGGACGATGCTCGGCGGCGCAGTGTCGACCGACGCGGCGCGGCGTGTGCTGCTCGGCGAGTTGACGCGATCGGGGCGGTATTTCGTGGACCTCGACGCGCTCGTGAAGGACGGGCGCGAGGCGGAGGTGCTGGTCGACGCAGCGCTGGAGGAGGCGCTCGTACGGAGGCCGCTCCCGCCGCCCGCAGCGCCGCCGCTCGCGCGGCCGGCGGACAAGCGCACGGTGACGCGGGAGGACGTGCGCAGGCTCGTGGGGTTCGGCGTGCTCGCGCCGTCGGGCGGCAACGCGCAGCCATGGCGGTTCGTCGCGAAGGGCGGGCGGGTGCGGTGCAAGGTGTCGCCGGACGGGGGCCGGTCGCTGAACGATTTCCAGAGCTCCGCGAGCTTCGTGGCGCTCGGCGCAGCCGTGGAGAACATGGTCCTCGCCGCGCCCGCGATGGGGCTCTCGGCCGAGGTGGTCGATGCGGGGGACGCGAGCGATCCGCTCGCCGCATGCGACGTGGTGTTCCGCGTGGACGACTCGTCGTACGCGGTCGATCCGCTCTGCACAGTGATCGGCGCGCGCTCCACGAACCGCAAGCCAGGCACGGGCGCGTCGCTCTCGGATCGCGCGGCGGCGCAGCTCGCAGAGGCGGCGGAGGAGCGCGGAGGAAAATTGCTTCTCGTGACCGATCGGGCGGCGATCGCCGAGATGGGGGAGATCCTCGGGCAGGCCGATCGGATGCTATTCCTGTCGCGCAAGCACAACGAGGAGATGGGCGCGGAGCTGCGCTGGACGGAGGAGGAGGCGCTGAGGACGCGGGACGGGCTCGACGTGCTCACGCTCGACGTGCCGCCGTCGGCGCTCGCAGCGGTGCGGCTCGCGACCACGTGGAAGGCCGTGGAATTCGCGGCGAAGATGGGCGGCGGCGGTGCGCTCGCGAAGTCCGCCCGGCACCTGGTCGCGTCGTCGTCCGCGATGGCGCTCGTCGTGTTCCCGGGGACGTCGTCGCGCTCGTATTTCGAGGGCGGCCGGGCGCTCGAGCGCGTGTGGCTTTCCGCGACGGCGCAGGGGATCGCAATCCAGCCATGGTCGGCGATGTTGTATCTCTTCGCGCGGCTCGAACGAGGCGGAGGCAAGGCGCTCGAGCCAAAGGTGCGCGAGCAGCTCGGGGAGCTCCGGCAGCGGTTCTTGCGCGTATTCGAGGTGCCCGCAGGGCACGCGGAGATCCTCCTGTTCCGTCTCTCGAAGGCAGAGCCGCCGACGGCGCGCTCGCTCCGGAAGCCAGTCGAGGACGTGCTGACGTTCTTGTAGGCTGGGGGCCGCTGCGCTGGGGCGTTGCCCCAGGCCCCACCAGGGGCTGTCCGCCCCTGGACCCGGACCAGCGCAAGCGCTGGACCCGGGGTCGATGAACTGCGCGATGCGCAGTTCATCGAACAGGCCCCCAGGCAAGACCGGCGAGCCAAACCAAGACCGCCGCGTGGACGTGTCGTTCGGCAACGTTGTCGCTGGTCTTGCCACCGGCTCGTGGAAGAACCGCGCATCGCGCGGTTCTTCCAACCCGAGTCCAGGGCTTGCCCTGGTTCGGGTCGAGGGGCGAACAGCCCCCGCGGGGCCCGGGGCAGAGCCCCGGCGCGGCGCCCCCAGCTAGTCCGCGATCGGCCAGCGCAGGCGGAGGATCTCGGGGGCGATGCGGCGGAGCTCGGCGCGCAGGGATGTGGCCGCCATGCGTTGCTCCGGGTTGTGGCGCAGACACTGGAACAGGAACATGCCCACCGAGGCGAGCCGACCTTGCGAGAGACGGCGGATCTTCGGGGGCAGACCGTCGTGCGTGAGGTGCGCTGAGATCAGCGCCACGTCGCTCGGCCCGTCGAAGAGCGTGTCGCCGGTGAGCACCTCGTATGCGAGACAGCCGAAGCTGTAGATGTCGGCCGTGAGCGGCGTCGCGGTCGCGCCCTCGGGCACGATGTCCCAGACCTCGGGTGCGCCGTAGTTCGCGGTGGCGCAGCCGGGCCGGATGTGCCGGCCTGCGAGGCCGAAATCGACGAGCACCGGACCCTTGCCGCCGCGCAGGATGATGTTCGAGGGTTTTACGTCGAGGTGGCCGATGCGGACCGAGTGCATCGCTTCGAGGCCCGCGAGCACGCCGTCGAGAAGCGCGAGCGCGGTCTGGATCGTGAGGCTCCGGCTGTCGATGAGCTGATCGGCGCGCACGCCCTCGATGAGCTCCATCACGAGGATCGGCTTTGGCCGCGCGCCGGCGTCGAACGTGACGAAGCGCGGGAGGTTCGGCTGATCGGGGAGTGAGAGCAGCGCGCCGGCCTCGTCGCGGAAGAGCTTCAAGAACTCGGCCTCGGATACGCTGCGCGCGGCCGTCGCGTCGTAGTCGGGTACTTTGAGGGCAAAACGTTCGGCGTTCGAGTCGTGCCGCTCCTCGGCGCGCGTGACGACGAAGACCGTACCGATCGCGCCGCCGCCGAGCCTTCGGTGCACGAAGTAGCCGCCGATGGTGCGGCGCGGCGGCAGCCACGCGGGCAGGGGGAGATCGGTCGTGGGCAGCTCGTCGGGATCGCTCGCGCGCGCGCCGGCGCGCTGGCCGGGGAGCGTGCAGAGGCGCGGCAGGACGAGCGAGGCGGCGAGCGCGATCGGGGCCGGGGCGGAGGCGCGGGCGGCCGCGACGAGTTTTTCGATCGCGGCCTGGAGCTCCACCGTGGCGCCGCCTTCGCGGGCCATCCCGGCGGCGAGGGCGAGCGCGTGGGCGCCGAGGATCGTCGAGTGCGGGGTCTCGTCGCTCTCGCCGTCGCCGAAGCGGCGGCGCGCGGACGCCGTGAGGCGCGCGAGCGCGACGAGCGCGTCTTCGAGGGAGACGAGGGGAGAACCCTCCTTCGTGGCGGACTCGGCGAGCGGAGCGAGGGCGCGCGCCGCGCGGACGGCGTCGAGGCCGCGGGCGAGGCGGGCGAGCGCGGTGCGCAAGGCTTCGGTGCGCTGCGAGGTGCCTTGCGGGAGCTCGGCGACGAGGGACTCGAGCGCGGCGAGGGCGGCGTCCATGCGCTCCTCGGCGCCGCGATCGGCCGCGGCGGCGTTGATCGCGTCGGTGAAGCGCGAATGGCAGGCGAGGAGCTGGCGGACGTCGGGGTGCACGCTCGCTTCGGCGAGGATCGCGAGCGTCTCGGGATCGCCGCTCCGCATGCAGGCGAAGAGCAGGACGTCGGCGGCGTCGGCGGCGTGCGTGCGGACGAGCGCGTCGAAGGCACGGGCGACCGTGGCGACGACCGCGCGGCGGAGGGGCGATCCCGGCTCGGCGGTGAGGCGCTTCGACAGCACGTCGCACGTGTCGAGCAGGCGCCGCTTGCCGCGGCCGCGGGCGGCGTCGCCGTCTCCGTCTCCGTCGCTGCTCTCGCCGTCGACGACGTGGAGCAGGGCGCGGAGGTTTCGCTGGTGAAACGTGGCCTGCGGAGGCGTGCCCTCGGCCGGGGACTGCGCCTCGACGCGGAGGAGCCAGCGCGTGATGCGATCGTCGAGGGCGTCGAGGCCCGGCGTGGCGCCCTCGGTGCCGGAGCCGCGCCGTTCGAGCAGGAGCAGGCTGCGGAGCGCGCCGGACTCGTACAGGTTCGAATCGAGCTCGCGGACGAGGCGCGCCGCGGCGCGACGGGAGAGGTTCGTCTGCGGAAGGCCGGGCGGCAGGGCGCTCGGTTTGACGGGGAGGCCGCCGCGCGCCGAGGGCGTGGGGCTCGAGCCTGCGTCGAGCGCGTCGAGGGCGTCGAGCGTGCTCGCGGCGAGGTCGAGCGCGCCGAGGGCGCGGGTGTGGGCCTCGCGCGAGCCGCTCTCGACGAACGCGTCGACGGCGCCGCGCACGGTGGCGGCGAGCTCGGAGGGCTCGCGGCCTTCGAGATCACGGAGGATGCTCTGGCCGAGGGCGGTGAGGCCGTCGTCGGTCTGTGGGGCGGCGAGGCTCACGGCGAGGGCCTGGACGCACGCGGCGCGAGCGCGCGTGCCGAACGCGGGGCCGAGCTCCACGCGGAGATCCGCGACGCTGTCGGCGACCGCGATCGGGTGGGCGGCGGTGATCGCTTCGAGTAGCGCTTCGGCCGCCTCGGGCTCGGCGTCGGCGGCGCGCGGCAGGCCCCAGACCATGGCGATCGCGAGGCCGGGATCTTCGCGCAAGAGGCCCGAGGCGAGGAGATCGCGGCTCGTGGCGAGGTTGTTCTCCGGATCGACGGCGATGCTCGCGACGAGCGAGGTCGCGGCGCGGCGCCACTCGGTGGGTGTGAGGTTCGGCGCGAGGTTTTTCCGGACTTCGCGTTCGAGCTCGGGCAGCGCGCCGGAGAGCAGGCCCCGCGCGGCCGCGACGTGCCGCCAGACGAGCGTCTCGCGATCGGCGAGGAGGAGGTGGTAGGCCTCGAGGACGACATCGGGCGCGGTGGCGCGGCTCGAGGACGCGGGCGCGTCGGCGCTCAGGCCGCGGAAGAGACGCAAGGCGTCGTCGTCGCCCTGGCTCGCGCGGCGGACGGCTTCGCGCGCGGCGCGTTCGAGCAGGCGCGCGGCGAGGCGGCGCTCGGGGAGCGAGCCGGTGGAGGCGCTGCCGACCCAGTCGCGGGCGAGGTCGCGGCGGGAGACGAGCGCGAGCGCGAGCGGATCGACGGGCACGTCGACGCTGCTCGGGAGCTGCAGGGCGAGGGCGATACGCGCGCGCACGGGCGCGCCGGCGAGGGCGCGCGCGCTGCCGAGGGCCATGCGCGTGGCGAGCGCGACGAACGTGGCGGCGCTCCCGTCGTAGAGCTGGGCGAGGACGCGCCTCCCGATCTCGCGTCGCTCCGGACCGAGCGGGAGCGCGCCCGTGATCTCGTAGAGCGCGACGGCGGCGGCCGCGGGCGCGAGCCAGCCGAGATCATCGAAGAGCCCGTCGGCGAGCGCGACGCGGATGCCCGCGAGCAGCGCTTCCGCGGAGAGTCCGTCGAGTGGCGGCGGGCCGTCGAGCGAGGCCTCGATCGCGAGCGAGGCGATGCTCTGCCGGAAGACGCTGCGGCGCGCGCTGCGATCTTCGTACCTGTGGAGCTCGAGGAGTCCGTCGAGGAAGTCGGCGCGCGCGCGCAAGGGTGTGCCTCTAGCTCGTGATGATTCCCCGAACGACGGGCGTGGGCAACGTTTTTACCATCGTCTCCAGCGGAAGGATTTCATGCGCTTGCGAGGCGGCGATCCGTTTGCAAGGGTGCAGACATGTCGAAGGATCCGAGCGAGGCGCGCGCGCGGCTCGAAGCGATGTCGGTGGGGTTTCGCGCGAAGTACGTGACGTACGACGAGCTCACGCGGCAGGTGCGTGCCTGGGCGGAAGGTTTTCCCGAGTTCGTGCGGCTCGAGAGCCTCGGAAAAACGCTGGAAGGGCGCGACATCTGGCTGCTCGCGATCGGGCGGGATCCCGCGGGAGACGGGCCGGCAGCGTGGGTGGACGGCAACATGCACGCGGTCGAGCTCGCCGGGTCGAGCGTGGCCCTCGCCATCGCCGAGGACGTGATCCGGAACCTGGTTTGTCCGAGCGAACCTTTGCACGATCTGCCCGCGCACCTCGGGGCGCTCTTGCGGGAAGACGTGGTGTTTTACGTGCTGCCGCGCATGTGCCCGGACGGCGCGGAGAGCGTGCTCCGCACGGGCGGCTACGTGCGATCGAACCCGCGCGACGATCGGCTCGGCAAGGGCGCGCCGTTCTGGAAGAGCGGCGACGTCGACGGCGACGGGCTCGCGCTCTCGATGCGCAGGCTCGATCCGGCCGGGGATTTCGTCGGTTCGCCGGAGGATCCGGATCTCATGCTGCCGCGGCGCATCGAGGACGCGGGGCCGTTTTACACGGTGTATCCCGAGGGCACGATCGAGCACTGGGACGGCTTCTCGATCCCGGCGCCGGACTACCTCTCGGACAACGCGGTCGACATGAACCGCAACTTTCCCTACGGCTGGGCGCCCGAGCCGCACCAGAAGGGCGCGGGCGCGTACGCCACGAGCGAGCCCGAGTCCCGCGCGGTCGTCGAGTTCACCTCGAAGCACCCGAACATCTTCGCGTGGGTGAACCTGCACTGCTTCGGCGGCGTGTTCATCCGCCCGTCGGGCGAGCAGCCCGATAACCGCATGGATCCCACGGATCTCACGCTCTACCGGACGCTCGACCGCTGGGCCGAGGACATCACCGGCTACCCCATGGTGAGCGGCTTCGAGGAGTTTCTCTACGAGCCCGACAAGCCTCTCCGCGGGGATCTGAGCTCCTACGCGTACACGCAGCGCGGCGCGGTCTCGATGGTGTGCGAGCTCTGGGACTTCTGGAAGCAGGTGGGTTTGCCCGTGCTGCGGCCGTTCGTCTGGAACTACCAGCGGCGCACGCGCGAGGACACGATCCGCATGGCCGCGTGGGATCGCGAGCACAACCAGAAGCGGATCGTCGGCGCGTGGCGGCCGTTCGTGCATCCGCAGCTCGGGCCGGTGGAGATCGGCGGACACGATCCGCGCTTCGGCATCTGGAACCCGCCGCCGGATCGGCTCGGCGAGCTCTGCGAGCGGCAGTCGCGCTTCTTCCTGCGCCTCGCCTCGCTCGCGCCGCGGCCGCGGCTCGTGGAGGCGCGCGCGACGCGGCTGGCCGGGGGTTCGGGGGCGGAGCTCGGCTCGTCCGAGCGGAGCCCCCGAGCGTCGACCGACGATCTGTGGGAGGTGTCGGCCGTCGTCGAGAACCTCGGCTTCTTGCCGACGTTCGTGCTCTCGTCGGCAAGAAGCCTTCCCTGGAACGACGTCGTGCGGGCGCAGATCTCGCTCGGCGAGGGCGTGACGCTCGTGTCGGGCGAGCGCGAGGCGGCCCTCGGTCACCTCGAAGGCTGGGGCGCGGTGGATGCGATGAGCTCGCCCGGTTTTCCGCGTACGGGCGGCGGTCCGCGGCGCGGGCGCGTGCGCTGGATCGTGCGGGGGCGCGGGGTGGTGACGATCCGCGCAGGCTCGCCGCGCGTGGGCAAAGTGGAAGCGCGCGTGGAACTGGGATAAAGCAGGCTCGGCCGCCGCCGAGGTTCGGTCGGGCCGGCTCTGGAGGGTTTTTCGTCATGTCGAGGTCGCTCCTCAGCTTGCCGCTCGCCGGCCTGCTCGCGTTTTCGCTTTTCGCGTGTGAATCGAAGGACACCCCGCCGGCGCCCGCGCCGGAGAAGGTCGACGAGGCGAAGGCGAAGGCGGACGCGCTGAAGCCGGAGGCGAAGGCGGAAGCGAAGCCCGAAGAGGCGAAGCAGCCCGAGGCGGAGGCGAAGGTCGAGGCCCCGAAGGACGAGCCCAAAGCCGACGAGAAGGCGAAGGCCGCGCCAACGGACGAGGCGAAGGCGGCGGCGCCGAAGGGCGAGACGAAGCCCGCGGCGGACGTCGCCGCGAAGACCACGGTGCCGGACGCGCCGAACGGGATCCTGCCGAAGGGCGCCGCGGACAAACTCGTCAAGGCGGGCGGGCGGCCGGTCGTGCGGCTGCTTGCGGCGGGCGGAGAGCCGCGAACGGTCGCGTCCTACGCGCTCGTGAAGGGCACGTCGAAGCCGCTGCGCATGGGCATGGAGCTCGAGATGAGCATGAGCGCGGCGGGCATGAACCTGCCGCCCACGAAGATGCCGCGCATGGTCATGACGTTCGACTTCTCGACCGGCGACAAGAAGGGGAGCGACTGGCCGATCGAGGGCACGCTGAAGGACGTCGGGGTCGAGTCGCAGGCGCCGGGGCAGGACAAGATCGCCGAGGCGCTCCGTCCGCAGCTCGAGCCGATCAAGGGGCTCGGGATGCGCTACTTCGTCGACGAGAAGGGCCGCGTCCACGACGTGACCATGAGCATGCCGAAAGCCGTGCCGCAGGCGGCGCAGCAGATGATGGCGGGCATGACGCAGTCGATCGAGTCGATGATGGCGCCCTTGCCGGACGAGCCCGTGGGCAGCGGCGCGAAGTGGGAGGTCATCGGTCGGCTCACGGCGAACGGCGCGGATCTGCTCCAGGTCTCGACGTTCACCCTGAAGGAGCGCAAGGGCGACGTGCTCACGCTGGACATCGCGGTGAAGCAACTCGCGGCGAAGGATTCGGTGAACCCGCCGGGCATGCCGCCGGGCGCGTCGGCGCGGCTCGTCGCATTCAAGTCGCAGGGCGGCGGCACGAGCGTGCTCGACACGAAGGACGTCGCGCCGTCGGGCGGATCGATGACCGTGAAGAGCTCGATGACGCTCGAGGTGCAGGTGAGCGCGGGCGGCAAGACCGAGAAGCAGAACACCTCGGTCGACACGAACGTGACCGTGTCGTACTCGCGCAAGTGATCGGGGAGGCAGGCGCATGAGCGACGAGGCGGGACGCGCGCTGGATCTCGGCGCGTTTCGGGCGGCGTACGGCCACTTTTTGAAGGGCGATCGGGTGCTCCTCACGGGCCACTCGCACCAGGCGTGGCCGGACGTCGCGCGTGCGGCGATGCTCGAGGCGTTCGACGACGCCGCGCGGCTCGTGGACGACAAGTGGTCCCGCGCGGTCTTCCCGAAGATGGAGTCCGTCGGGCGTCGCATCCTCGGGCGGCTCGGGTTCGACGAGGGGGATGCCATCACCTTCGGCAAGAGCACGCACGAGCTCGTCACGCGCCTGCTCTCGTGTTTCCCGCTCGCCTCGGCGCCGCGTGTGGTCACGACGCGGTCCGAGTTCCATTCGTTGCACCGCCAACTATCACGCCTCGCGGAGGACGGCCTTCGCGTCACGTGGGTCGACACGGCGGATCGCGAGACCCTCGTGGATCGGTTCCTCGAAGCGATCGTGCCAGGAACGAGCCTCGTGGCGCTTTCGGCCGTGCTTTTCGAGGATGCCTTCGTCGTGCCGCGGATCGGCGAGATCGCGGCGCGCGCGGTGGAGGTTGGCGCCGTCCCGCTCGTCGACGCGTACCACGCGTTCAACGTGGTGCCGATCGCGTGGGGACCCGCGAAGGACGCGCTCTTCGTGACGGCTGGCGGCTACAAGTACGCCGAGCTGGGGGAGGGGATCTGCTTTTTGCGGTCCCCCGCGACCACAAAACTTCGGCCGGCGGACACCGGCTGGTTCGCGGATTTCTCGGCGCTCGAAGGCGAGCGCACGGAGGCCGTGGGGTACGGGCCGGGCGGCGCACGGTTCTCGGGCGCGACGTTCGATGCCACGCCGGTCTACCGCGCGGACGCGGTGCTCCGGCACTGGGATGCGTTCGGGCTCGACGTCCCGGCCCTGCGCGCGATCTCGCTCCGGCAAACGCGCCGCATCCTCGCCAAGCTCGACGCGGCGGGGCTCGCCGATCGCGTGGCCTCGTCCCGCGTGGACGAGCGGCGCGGCGCTTTCGTCGCCGTACGATCTCCGGGCGCCGGGAACGTCGTCGAGCGGCTCCGGGCGCGCGAGGTCTTCGTCGACTCGCGCGGCGAGCTCGTGCGGATCGGCCCGGCGCCGTACCTCACGGACGACGAGATCGATCGCGGCACGATCGCCGTCGCCGAGGAGATCCGCCGGGAGGTCGCGTCGTGAATCGCACGTACGTGCCCTGGCTCGACGACGCGCGGGTCGCCGAGGCGGCTACGCAGACGCACGTGATCTGGTCGGGCGGCCGCACGCTCGAAGCGCACATCGAGGGCCAGCGCGCGCAGCTCCGCCGCGCCGGGCCCGCGATCCTGCGGTACACGGGCCTGCTCGACGAGAGCGGGCGGCTCGTCGCAGGCATCAAGCGCTACGGCCTCTCCGTGAGTGTCCCCGGCGGCGGCAAGGCCCCGGGCGTGGGCATCGGCGCGGTCTTCACGCTGCCCGACGCGCGCGGGACGGGCGCTGCGAGCGAGCTCCTTCGCGCCGTGCTCGACGAGGCGCGGGCCGACGGCGTCGCGCTCGCGCTTCTTTTTTCGGACATCGATCCCGGCTTCTACGAGCGGCTCGGCTTCGTCGCGTTGCCTTCGCTCGAACACACGGCGACCGTCTCCGCGCTCCCGGCCGAGACCTCGCTCGACGCGCGTCCTTCCACGCCCGAGGACGAGCGCTGGATGCTCGAAACCTACGACGCGTCCTGGGATCCCTCGTTCGTGCGGCCCGCGCGCACGCTCGACATCCTGCGGTACTTCCGCTTCCGCAATCACGGCGATCTCGGCTGGATCCTTCGTCGTGACGGGCGCGACGTCGGCTACGTCCTCGCCGCGCTTCACGACGGCAAGCGCGACGACGGCGCCGAACCGCCGCCCCGCACGTTGTGGGTCGACGAGTGGGCCGCGCCCGGGATCCCGCGGGAAGACGTCCTCGGCGCTCTCCGCCGGATCGCGCTCGCCGAGGGCGCCGCGCACGTCGCGAGCTGGCTCCCGCCCCACCTCGAGGGCGAACCGTTCGTCGCAAGAAACCGCCCCACGGCGATCGCGATGGCGCTTGCACTCGGCGAGGGTTTTCCCATGATCGATCCCGGAAAAACGTTCTTCGGGTCCTTGGATCACTTCTGATCCAGCCCTTGCAACGGTTCGTGGTTTCGGTACCATTGTTGAACATGATTTTCATCTTCGCCCGTCTCCGGTCGCTCGTGGCGCTGCTCGCGGCGGCGCTGGTGCTCGTGGCCGCGCCCCTCGCGAGGGCGGACTACGGAGATCCGCCCGAGGTCGAGGCGCAGCGCCTCGTGCACGTGCTCGGCTACGTGGGCGCGGACTACGGCGGCGCCGTGGAGCACGGCGCGATCACGAACCAGAGCGAGTACGACGAGCAGCTCTCGCTCCTCGACGACGGCGCGAAGATCGCCGGGCGGATCCAGCCCGCGCTGCCTGCCGATGCGCCACGCGTGGATCTGCCGTCGCTCGTCGGCAAGGTGCGCGGGCTCGTCGACAAGAAGGCGCCCGCGAGCGAGGTGACGGAGGCGACGCTCGAAGCGCGCACGGCGATCCTCGGCGCGTTCCGTCTCGCGGAGGCGCCCGCGACGGCCCCGAACGCCGAGCGCGGCCGTGCGATCTTCCAGAAGCACTGCACCGAGTGTCACGGCGAGCAAGGCCGCGGCGACACGCCGAAGGCCGCGACGCTGAACCCGCGGCCCGCGAACTTCTGGGATCCGGAGGTGGCGGACGGCATGACGCCGTTCCGCGTGGCGAGCACCGTGCGCTTCGGCGTGCAAGGCACCGCGATGGTGCCGTTCTCGCAGCTCAGTGAGGCCGAGCGATGGGACGTCGCGTTCTACGTGGTCTCGCTGCGGCACACGGAGTCGCCCGCGGACGGATCGCCGACGTACGCGCTCGCGGAGCTCGCGACCCGCTCGGATGCGTCGCTGCGCGGGGAGCTGCTCGCCGCGGGCGTGGCGGAGGATCGTGTCTCCGCGGTGCTCGCGGATTTGCGCAAGCGCGCGCCTTACGAGGATCGCGCGGCCCGCTCGCCGCTCGCGCTCGCGCGGGCCAAGCTCGATCGCGCGCGCGTCGCGCTCCAGCGCGGCGATCGCGAGGGCGCGAAGGGGCAGATCATCGACAGCTACCTCGAAGGCGTCGAGCCGGTCGAGGCGCAGCTCAAGTCGATGGACGCCGGCGTCGTCGCGCGCATCGAGGACCACTACATGGGCCTGCGCGCCGCGCTCGATCGGGGCGAGACGCCGGCCGAGCTCGGCGCCGCGATCGGCCGGACGCTCGCGGAGCTCACGGCCGCCGAGTCGAGGCTCAAGGAAGACGCGAAGCGTACGAGCTTCGTGTCCACGGCGATCTCGAGCGGCGGCATCGTCGTGCGCGAGGGCGTCGAGGCCGCGCTGCTCGTCGCGGCGCTGCTCGGCCTCGCGGCGCAGGCGGGCCACTCGGACAAGAAGCGCTACGTCCACGCCGGGTGGGCCGTGGCGATCGTCCTCGGCGTGCTCACGTTCATCCTCTCGCTCCGGCTCGTCACGATCTCGGGCGCGAAGCGCGAGCTCATCGAGGGCATCACGGCCCTGCTCGCGACGGCCGTGCTCTTCTACGTGAGCTACTCGCTGCTCGCGAAGCGCGAGGTCCAGCGCTGGATGCGCTTCCTCAAGGAGCACATCTCGCCGCGCAAGGCCGCGCTCTCGCTCTTCGGCGTCTCGTTCCTCGCGGCCTACCGCGAGGCGTTCGAGACCGTCCTCTTCTACCAGGCCTTGCTCGCCTCCGACGCCTCGTCGCTCGCGGCCGTCGTGGGTGCAGCCGTCGGCGCGGTCGTGCTCGTGATCATCGTGACCATGTACACGCGGGCTGGACGTTTCGCGCCGCCGCAGGTCTTCTTCCGCATCTCCAGCTACCTGCTCTACGGCCTCGCGGTCGTCTTCATCGGCCAGGGCCTCTCGGCGCTGCAGATGGCGGGCGTCGTGCCGGCGCACCGGGTCGGCCTGCCGAGCCTGCCCGTCCTCGGCTTCTATCCGACGCTCGAGACGATCACCGCGCAGCTCATCCTGCTCGCGCTCGCGGTGGGCGCGTACGTGTGGAACAAGCGTTCGCCCCAGCCCGGCCCGCCGCGCGGCGCGACGCCCGCGCCGGCGAAGGGCTAGAGCATCGACCGGTTCGATGCTCGGAAGATCGTGAAGCGATCTTCCCTCGGGGGGGTGAATCGTCCGGGCTGAGAGGGGGACGCGGGGCGCCCCCTCGGGACAAGAGTTCTAGAACGCGACCCGGTGCACCGCCGGTGCCCCCGGGTGCAAGAGCCGGAGGCCTCGGCGGGCAACGTCCTCGGCGTTCGCCGCCGACTCCGCGAGATCCCACTCCAGATACATCTTGTCCCCGTCGAAGCAGCCGAAGCTCGTCGACACGCAGAGCATCGGCTCGCGATCGATCGCGTAGCCCGTCCGCGCGACGTCGTGCCCGTACACGGCCACGCGCGCGTTCGGATGGATGGCGCGGAGGAAGGACCACGCGCGCTCGGACGAGGTCGTTCGAGCCCAAAGGAGCGCGCCGAGCGTCCCGCGGGCGGCCATCTCTTCGAGCGTCAGGCCTGTACACCCGTCGAGTGACAGGTTCTCGAGATCGTCGCGGCTCTGGATGCGAGCGTGCGGCGCTGCGTGCAGCATGACGAGCTGAGCCTTCGGGGCCACCGCGACGAACGGCCACGTACGGAACCAGGCGCGCATCGACAGCGTGCCCTCGTCGCCGAGCAGCTCCTCGAGCCGCAGCGCTTCGTCCGGGAAGAACTTCGCGACGATCGGGCCGCCGACGTGCGCGTGCTCGTGGTTGCCGAGCAGATAGTGAACGCGGCCGGGGTACCTGTTTTGCAGGTCGCGCGCTCGTTCGAGCAGCGCTGGCGAATCGCCTTCGTAGTAGCTGCCGAGGTAGTCGGGCCAATCCATCTCGGCGAGCTCGGGCCCGTGTACCAGGTCGCCCGTGACGACCAGGACGGCCCCATCGGGCTCGCGGGCGGCGCGTTCGAAAATGGCAGTGATGCGCTCGAAGTCGTCCACGTGACCCTGCAGGTCCGTGGCGACGATGAGCTTGCCGCGTTCTGGAAGCACGACGACGCGTCGCACAGCGGGCGAGAGTACCGCACTTCGGCCTTCTTGCTCGTGAAAGCGCGTCACGCCCTCGTCATATCGGAATCGGGCAGAGGCGGGTGCAGTCCCCGCGGAATGTCACCCGGTAGCGTCTCGCTGGCCTGGGGGCTACTCTACCGCGCCATGAACAATCAGAGCCTTTCCGCGTGGGTCGACGAGGTGGCCCGCCAGACGGAGCCCGACCGCGTGGTGTGGTGTGATGGTTCCGAGGAGGAGTATCGCGGCCTCGTGCAAGCCATGCTCCGGGACGGCACGCTGCACGAGCTCGACCAGGCGGCGTACCCCGGGTGTTACCTGCACCGGAGCCATCCGTCCGACGTGGCGCGCACCGAGCACCTTACCTTCATCTGCTCGGATCGGGCCGAGGACGCCGGACCGACGAACAACTGGATGTCCCCCGCGGACGCGCGCGAGAAGGTGGGCCGCCTGTTCGACCGCTCGATGCGCGGACGGACGATGTACGTGGTCCCGTACCTGATGGGCCCGGTCGGCTCGCCCGCTTCGAAGGTCGGCGTCGAGATCACGGACAGCGCTTATGTCGCGGCGAGCATGCGGATCATGACCCGTATGGGGAAGGTCGCGCTCGAGCACCTCGGCACGTCGAGCGACTTCTGCCGCGGTTTGCACTCGCTCGGCGACCTCGACCCGAACCGCCGCTTCATCGCGCATTTCCCCAAGGAGCGGCTCATCTGGAGCGTGGGCTCGGGCTACGGCGGCAACGCGCTGCTCGGCAAGAAGTGCTTCGCGCTGCGCATCGCGAGCACCATGGCGCGCGACGAGGGCTGGCTCGCGGAGCACATGCTCATCATGGGGCTCGAGGATCCCGCGGGGAACGTCAGCTACATCTGCGCCGCGTTCCCGAGCGCCTGCGGCAAGACGAACCTCGCGATGCTCGTCCCGCCCGCGAGCCAGCAGGGCTGGAAGGTGTGGACCGTGGGCGACGACATCGCGTGGCTGCGCGTCGGCCCCGACGGTCGGCTCTGGGCGGTCAACCCCGAGGCGGGCTTCTTCGGCGTCGCGCCTGGCACGAGCCGCAAGACGAACCCGAACGCGCTCGCCACGGTCCAGCACAACACGATCTTCACGAACGTGGCGATGACGCGGGATCGGCATCCGTGGTGGGAGGGCATGGATGGCCAGGTGCCGGGCGAGCTCACGGACTGGCAGGGCAGGGCGTGGACGTCCGCGAGCAAGGAGCCCGCTGCGCATCCGAACAGCCGCTTCTGCGCGCCGGCGAAGCAGTGTCCCTGCGTCTCGTCGTTGATGGAGGCGCCCGAGGGCGTGCCGATCAGCGCGTTCGTGTTCGGCGGTCGCCGGGCCAAGCTCGCGCCGCTCGTGTACGAGGCGCGCGACTGGGCGCACGGCGTCTACCTCGGCGCGTCGATGGCCTCGGAGACGACGGCGGCGGCCACGGGCAAGGTCGGCGTCGTGCGCCGCGACCCGATGGCGATGCGCCCGTTCTGCGGATACAACATGGGCGACTACTTCGGGCACTGGCTCGAAATGGGGCGCGGCCGCCCGCATTTCCCGAAGGTCTTCCACGTGAACTGGTTCCGCACGAACGACGCGGGCAAGATCCTCTGGCCTGGCTTCGGCGAGAACCTGCGCGTGCTGCGCTGGATCAACGATCGCGTCCACGGCCGCGCGAAGGGCCGCGAGACGGCGCTCGGCATCTTCCCGAACGAGGGCGAGATCGACACGAGCGGGCTCGATCTGCCGGAGTCGGCGATGAGCGAGCTCTTCTCGATCGATCGCGAGGCGTGGCTCGCGGACCTCGCGGATCAGGAGGCGTTCTTCGGATCGTTCGGCGACAACATGCCGGAGGGGATCTGGCGCGAGCACCGCGCGCTTCGTTCGCACCTCCAGACCTGACGCGGCTTCTCTGCGAATCCGCACCCGCGGCCCTGGCGACGACGTCGGGGCCGCTTCGTTTCCATCCTCTGCATCGACCTCCGCCCGAGCCTTTCGCGTCGCGTCGTCACACCGCGCCGTCGCGGCGACGCATTGCGCTGCGCGCGAAATGTCTGCGCCACGCCTTGACCTCGTCGTGCTTTATCGCTACTTGCAGTTTCAAAATCTTTTGAAAGTTCATTCCACCATGTCCGAGCGCGAAACACCGAAACTGGACGACGGCCACGAGGCCGAGCTCATCGCGGCCGAGGCGATCGGCGACGTGATCGAGCACTGGGGGTTTCGTCGTGTCCTCGGGCGCGTGTGGACCATCCTGTTCATCGCGGCGGAGCCCTTGCCCGCGGCCGTGATCGGCGAGCGGCTGAGCCTGTCGGCGGGGGCGGTGAGCATGTCGCTCACCGAGCTGCAGCGCTGGGGCGTGGTGCGGCGCGTGTTCCGGCCGGGGGAGCGCAAGGAGTACTTCGAGGCCGAGACGGACTTCTGGAAGATGATCTCGAAGGTCTTCGACGAGCGCGAGCGGCTGCTCGCCGAGTCGGTGCGGGCGCGGCTCGAGCGCGCGGTGGCGATGCTCGAGGCCCGGCCGCGGCTGCCGGGGGCCGAGCAGCGCGCCGATCGCGTGCGCCGGCTGCTCTCCTTCGTCATCGTCGCCGAGACCGCGCTCGACGGCTTCATCCGATCGCGCCGCGTGGACTTTTCGCCGTTCGGCGACCTCATCCGTTTTCCGCTTCGCGTGGCTTCACGCAAGCGCAGGGCCTAGCCATCTCGAGACCCTTCGGTCCGGGGACGGCACGGAAATGCCGTGCCCCGGCGGGAGAACCCATGTCGATCGCAACGTATCCCATCCAGCGCGTCCCTCATCACGACGTCGTCGGGGCCCTCGAGCGTGGCTGCCAGGAGCACGGCCTCGATCCGCTCGCGGGCAAGCTCGCGGAGCTCCGGCTCTTTCTCGCGCACGACCTCGACGAGGTCGATCGCGCCATCGCAGCTGTAGGGCTCGGGGCGGAGACGCCGGCCCAGGCGAGCGCGCGGCACCTGCTCTCGCAGGACGGCAAGCGCCTGCGGCCCATCGTCGTCGCGCTCGCGGCGCACGTGGGCAAGGGCTTCAACGACGCGGCGCGCGCCTACGCCGTGGCCGTCGAGCTCGTGCACAACGCGACGCTCCTGCATGACGACGTCGTCGACGTCGGCGCGCGAAGGCGCGGCGCCGACGCGGCGCGCGTCATCTACGGCAACGCCGCGAGCATCTTCGGCGGCGACTGGCTGCTCGTCGAGGCTCTGTGCCGCATCCAGCGCGCCGGCAGCGCCGAGGTCCTCGCGCGCATGCTCGACGTCATCAAGGAGATGGTCATCGCCGAGTCGATGCAGCTCGCGCGCCGGGGCAAGCTCGACACGAGCGTCAGCGACTACTTCCACATCGTCGATGGCAAGACGGCCTCGCTCTTCCGCTGGGCGATGTTCGCGGGCGGGCGCGCCGGCGGCGTGAGCGACGAGGGCTGCGAGGCGCTCGTCGATTACGGCAAGAAGCTCGGCGTCGCGTTCCAGCTCGTCGACGACGTCCTCGATGTCGCGGGTGATCCCGAGGCCACGGGCAAGACGCTGCTCGCGGATCTCGGCGAGGGGAAGATGACGTACCCCTTGCTCTGCGCGCTCGAGCGTTGCCCGGAGCTCGTGCCGCTGCTCGAGGCCGTGTGCGCGGGTGAAGAGGTCGGGCCCGAGGTGGGCGGTCGCGTGGCGTCGCAGCTCCGCTCGTCAGGCGTGGTCGACGAGTGCCTCGCGCTCGCGCGGAAGCTCTGCGAAGAGGCCATCGCGGGGCTGTCTTCGATCCCGGATGGAGTCGCCAAGAGTGCGCTCGTGACCGTCGCGCGCGCGACGCCCGAGCGCAGGAGGTAAGCGCCATGATCGTGTCCTTGAAGAGCGGCGCCGACGCGGCGAACGTGCTCAGGGAGCTGACGGGGCGGGGGCTCTGGGTCTCGCGCGTGGAGCGCAGTACGTCTGGCGGCGCCGTGCATTACGTCATCGCGCCGCATTCGCAGCCGGCGGATCCCGAGGATCTCGCCCGGATCGACGGCGTCGCCGAGGTGACGACGCCGAAGCCCGCACACCCGCTGGTGTCGGCGCAGGGCCCGGTCGTCGACGTCGGCGGCCTCCCTGTCGGCGCGGACAAACCGGTCTTCATGTGCGGCCCGTGCAGCCTCGAATCCGAGGCGCAGGTGCGCGAGACGGCCTCGGTGCTCTCGTCGCTCGGCGTCGCGTTCATCCGCGGCGGTGCGTTCAAGCCGAGGACGAGCCCGTACGCGTTCCAGGGCCACGGCGACGTCGCGCTCGAATGGGTGCGGCGCGCGGCCGATGCGACCGGGATGCGGGTCGTGACCGAGGCGCTCGGCGAGGGCCACGTCTCGACGGTCGCGGGTTACACGGATCTCGTGCAGGTCGGCTCGCGCAACATGCAGAACTTTTCGCTGCTCAAGGCGATCGGCAAGACGGAGAAGCCGGTGCTCTTGAAGCGCGGGATGGCTGCGACGATCGAGGAGTGGCTGCTCGCGGGCGAGTACCTGCTCTCGCACGGCGCGAAGGGTGTGATCTTCTGCGAGCGAGGCATCCGCGGCTTCGACGATTCGACGCGGAACCTGCTCGACATCGGGGCCGTGGCGCTCCTCCGGTACGTGCATCGGCTGCCGGTCGTGGTGGATCCTTCGCATGGCCTCGGCAGGCGCGATCTCGTCGCGCCGCTCGGCCGCGCGGCGCTCTCGGCGGGCGCGGCGGGGCTCATGATCGAGACGCACCCGGACCCCGCGTCGGCGCTCTCGGACGGCCCGCAGGCGGTGCCGCTCGGCGAGCTCGGCTCGCTGCTCGGCCGTCTCGTCTCGACAGGGGAGGCCCGATGACGCGCGCGATCACGAGCCGTCTCAGCAAGTTCTACGAGCGATCGCCCGAGGCGCGCCTCGTCGTGCTGCGGGAGATGGGCGCCGTCGACGACGCCTCGTTCGCGCACCTCGCGCGGGGCGGATCACTCGACGTCACGGTGGCCGATCGCATGAGCGAGAACGTGATCGCGACGCACGCGCTCCCGCTCGGCGTGGGCCTGAATTTCGTGATCAACGGACGCGACATCCTCGTGCCCATGGCCGTCGAGGAGCCGAGCGTCGTGGCCGCGGCGTCGAACGCGGCGCGGATGGTGCGCGCGTCGGGCGGGTTCTTCGGCGAGGCGGATCCACCGATCATGACGGCCCAGATCCAGCTCGACGACGTGCCCGAACCGACGGCGGCGTGTGAGCGGATCCTCGAAGCACGATCACGGCTTTGCGCCCTCGGCGATGCGTCGATCCCGCGCATGGTGGCGCGAGGCGGCGGCGTGCGTGATCTCGACGCGCGGGTGCTCGACGAGGCGCTCGGTGTGATCGTGCTCCACGTGCACGTCGACGTGGGCGACTGCATGGGCGCGAACACGGTCGACACGGTGGCCGAGGCCATGGCGCCCACCGTGCACGAGATCGCGGGCGGCACGATGGGGCTCCGGATCCTCACGAACTTGCCGCTCCGGCGGCTCGTGCGCGTGCGCGCGGAGGTGCGCGACGAGGACGTGGGCGGAGCGGAGCTCGCGGACGGCATCGCGCGCGCCAGCCGCTTCGCCGAGCTCGATGTCTTCCGCGCCGTCACCCACAACAAGGGCTTCATGAACGGGCTCGACGCGGCCGCGATCGCGCTCGGGCAGGATTTCCGGGCGATCGAGGCGGGCGCGCACGCGTTCGCCGCGCACCGCGGGCAATACCGGCCGCTCAGCACGTGGAAGCGCAAGCCCGGCGGGCTCGTCGGCGAGGCGGAGCTGCCGCTCGCGGTGGGCACGGCGGGCGGCTTGTCGAGCGCGCATCCGGGCGTGCGCGCGGCGCTCGACATGCTGGGCGCGTCGAACGCGGGCGAGCTCGCCGTGGCCCTCGCGTCGGTGGGGCTCGCGTCGAACCTCGCGGCGCTGCGCGCGCTCGCGGGGGAGGGGATCCAGCGAGGTCACATGCGCCTGCACGAGCGCAAGAACAACGTGCAGGTCACCGATCCGCCGCCCGCGCTGAACGGGTCGCGAAGCGAGGTGGGACGATGAGCGAGGTATCGACGAAGGCTCCGCGCGCAGGCAGCGGCGAGATGTTCGACGCGATCGCGGCGCGTTACGACCTCCTGAACCGGATCCTCTCGCTCGGGATGGATCAAGGCTGGCGCCGCCGCGCGGTCGAGGCGCTCGCGCTGCGTCCAGGCGCGCGCGTGCTCGATCTCGCCACGGGGACCGCGGATCTCGCGATGTCGATCGCGAAGTCGTACCCCGATGCCACGGTGATCGGCCTCGATCCGTCGAGCGGCATGCTGGCCGAGGGCGCGCACAAGCTCGCGGCGGCCGGGCTCGAAGGTCGCGTCACGCTGCGCATCGGCGACGCGCAGGCCTTGCCGTTCGAGGACGCGAGCGTCGACGGCGTGGCCATCGCGTTCGGGATCCGCAACGTCCCCGATCGTGCGAAAGCGCTCCGCGAGATGGCGCGCGTCACGCGGCCGGGCGGGCGCGTCGTGATCCTCGAGCTCTCGGAGCCTCGGGCCGGCGTGATGGGCCTGCTCGCGCGCACGTACGTGCACGAGATCGTCCCGCGCATCGGCGCGGCGCTCTCGGGGGCGAAGGAGTACCGCTACCTGCAGCGCTCGATCGAGGTGTTTCCGCCGCCCGACGTCTTCGGCCGGATGATGGAGGAGGCGGGGCTCCGTGTGCTCGAAGCTTCGCCGCTCACGTTCGGCGTCGCGCATCTCTTCGTGGGCACGCCGCTCGGGGAAGGGTCGCGGCGGGAGGAGGCGTAAGTGTCTTCGGGCCTCGGGACAGACCTCCTCGCGCGGCTCTCGCGGGCCACGAGGAGAGGAGCGGGATCGGCCGGGGAGATCGTGGCCGTCGTGGCCCCCGCGCCGGTCGTGCCCGCGGCCCGGCTCGTCGCCGCGTGCGCGTCTGCCGCGCCGATCGTGCTGTTCCAGGCCTCTCCGCGTGACGGCGAGGAGCCGCTCGGCATCGTCGGCTTCGGTGAGATCGCGCGGGTCGAAGGGAGCGGGCCCGAGCGGCTCGTGCAGGTCACGAGCGCGGCGCGGAAGTTGTTCGCGTCGCTGCGCGAGGAGCGTGATGCAGATGCCGGTAGCGCGCCGGGGCCGCGGTTCGTCGGGGGTTTGTCCTTCCGGACCGAGGCGCATCACGAGCCGCCGTGGACCTCGTTCGCGGATGCGAGTTTTTCCTTGGCGCGGTGGATCTACGTGGCCCGCGCAGGCGAGGCGTGGCTTTGGCTTCTGGTGCGTGACGAGGATCTCGCGTCGGAGCGTCCTGCCATCGAAGCCGAGCTCGCGTCGATCGAGGCGGCCTTCGTGATCGCGGCGCGGCCTGCGCAGGATGCGCTTTCGCATGGGGCAGGGGAGGGGGCGCGGATCGAAGGGACGAGCCGCGAGGCCTTCTGCTCGCTCGTGCGTGAGGCGCTCGACGCCATCCGTGCGCGCGAGATCGACAAGGTCGTCCCCGTCGCCACGAGCCGCATCTGCCCCGCTCGCCCGCTCGACGCGCGTGCCACCCTCGCGCGGATCGCCGACGCTTACGCCGAGACCACGCGGTTCGCCGTGCAGCGCGGAGAGCGTGTCTTCCTCGGCGCCTCGCCCGAGCGGCTCGTCTCGCGCCGTGGCCGCGTCGTTACCACGGACGGGCTCGCTGGCACGGTGCGACGCGGCGCCGACGATGCGTCGCTCGTGCGCGCGCTCCTCGCGAACCCCAAGGAGCGACGCGAGCACGCGCTCGTCGTCGAATCCATCGCGTCCGTGCTCGGCCCTCGTTGCGCCTCGCTCGACGTCCCCGAGACGCCCACGATCCGCAGCCTGCCCAACGTCCACCACCTGTGGACGCCGATCCGCGGCGACCTTCGCGACGACACGCACGTGCTCGCGCTCGTCGAGGCCTTGCACCCGACGCCGGCCGTCTCGGGCACGCCGCGTGATCACGCGACCGCGTGGATCGCCACGCACGAGCCCGACGCGCGCGGCTGGTACACGGGCGCCGTCGGATGGTTCGACGCCGCCGGGGACGGTGACTTCGCGGTCGCCATCCGGGCCGGGCTCGTCTCGGAGGACGAGGCCTGGCTCTACGCGGGCGCCGGGATCGTCGAGGGATCGGATCCGCCGGCCGAGTACGCCGAGACCCGCGCGAAACAAGCTCCCATGCTCGCGGCCCTGGGGATCGTATGAGTCCAAATGATCACCTCGCCTGGGCCGAGACCTTCATGGCTGCGCTCGCGTCAGCCGGCGTGCGTGACGTCGTGGTTTGTCCGGGCTCACGCTCCACGCCGCTCGCGCTCGCCGCCGACGTCACCGAGGGCCTGCGGATCCACACGGCGGTCGACGAGCGGGCCGCGGCCTTTTTCGCGCTCGGACAGGCGCGCGTGACCCGCCTCCCGAGCGTCGTGCTCTGCACCTCGGGCACGGCCGGCGCGCACTTCATGCCCGCCGTGATCGAGGCCTCGCAGAGCCACGTCCCGCTTCTCCTGGTCACGGCCGATCGGCCCTGGGAGGCCGTCGACGTCGCCGCGCCGCAGACCATCGACCAGACCAAGCTCTTCGGCGCGCACGTGCGCTTCTTCGTGGAGCTCGGCCTTCCCGATCCCGGCGCGCCCCGCGAGGCCCCGGCTCGCGTCGCGATCCACGCCGCGACCCGCGCCCTCGGCCCCGATCCCGGCCCCGTGCACGTCAACGCGCGCTTCCGCAAGCCGCTCGAGCCTTCTCAGCCTTGGCCCGAGCCCGCTCGAGCCACGCGCCTCACCGACGTCCTTCGCCGAGGCACGACGCGCGTCTTCACGCCCCGGATCACGGCGCCGCCCGAGGCCCTCGAAGCCCTCGCCGCGCGCATTTCCCACACGGAACGAGGCCTCATCGTCTGCGGCCCTGCGCCGGTCGATCGCCCCGACGCCCCGCTGCGCGAAGCCGCCGTCGCGCTCGCTCGTGCCACCGGCTTCCCCCTCCTCGCCGAGACCACGAGCCAGGTCCGCTTCGGATCCGCCGCGCCGGACGTCGTCGCCTGCGCTGCCTTCGACACCCTCTTGCGCGACGCCGCCTTCGCCGCGCGCCATGCCCCCGACCTCCTCCTCGAACTGGGCGCGCCCCCCACGTCCCAGGGGTACGCCGACTACATCGGAAAACACCCGACCGCCGCGCGGTACGTCATCGCGCCCCACGGCTGGAACGATCCCTCGCAGGACGCGACGGCCCTCGTCCTCGCCGATCCCGCCGAGACGGCCCACGCCCTCGCCGCGCGCCTCGGCCCTCCGCGCCGCTCCTCGCCGAGCGCCTGGGCCGAGAGCTTCCGCCGTGCCGACGCCCTCGTCTGGTCCCTCGCCGAGGCCCACGCCCCCGCGGCCCACCTCACCGAGGCCGCCGTCGCCCGCATCGTCGTCACCGCCTCCCCCGCCGGCGCCCTCTTCTCCGTCGGCAACAGCTTGCCCGTCCGCGACGTCGACCTCTGGGCTCCGCCTCGCCCGAGCCCCCTCGGCGTCCTCCACCAGCGCGGCGCCAGCGGCATCGACGGCCTCGTCGCCTCCGCCGCCGGCGCGGCCAGCGTCGCCGGCAGGCCCGTCGTCCTTCTCCTCGGCGACACCAGCGTCCTGCACGACCTCACGAGCCTCTCGCTCGCGCGCCGTGCCCCGGTCCCCCTCGTCGTCGTCGTCGTCCAGAACCAGGGCGGCCGTATCTTCGAGCGCCTGCCCATCGCCCGCGCCGTCGACGTCGAACGCTTCGATAAATACTTCACGATGCACGAGCCCGTCGATCTCGCGCCCGCCGCGGCCGCGTTCGGCGTTCGGTTCGCCCGCGTCGCGACCGAGCACGCCCTCGGTCGCGCGTTCGTCGAGGCCCTCCGGACGGCCGGCGCGACGCTGATCGAGGCCGTGGTCCCGCCGGACGACGGACGCGCGCGTGTCACCCGCTTCCGGACCGAGCTTTCCGCCGCCCTCGCACGCGAGGACCTTTCATGAGCCCCGAAAAGACCGCGACCCTCGGGGCCTTGCCTTCCGCCCCATCCGCGCCCTCGATCCGCCCCGGCTCGTTCCGCGCCTGGGTGCTCGCTTGTCGCCCCGCCACCTTGACGGCCGCCGTCGTACCCGTCGCCGTCGGCACCGCCGTCGCCCACGCGAGCGGCTCGTTCCGCGCGCTGCCCGCCCTCGCGGCCCTGCTCGGCTCGATCCTCATCCAGATCGCCACGAACTTCGCGAACGACGTCTTCGACCACGAAAAAGGCGCCGACACCGAGGAGCGCCTCGGCCCGACGCGCGCCACCGCCACGGGCCTGCTCACCCCGCGCCAGGTCCGCAAAGGCCTCGCCGTCACGATCGCGCTCGCCCTGCTCCCCGGCCTCTACCTCGCGTTCGTGGGTGGATGGCCCATCGTCGCCATCGGCATCACCTCGATCCTCGCCGGCATCGCCTACACCGGCGGACCGTACCCGCTCGGCTACCACGGGCTCGGCGACGTCTTCGTCTTCCTGTTCTTCGGCCTCGTGGCCGTCTGCGGCACCGCCTTCGTCCAGGTCGGCGGCGTCCCGCCTCTCGCTTTCCTCGCCGCCGTGCCCGTGGGCGCGCTCGCGACCGCGATTCTCGTCGTCAACAACGTCCGCGACCGCGAGACCGACGTGAAGGCCGGCAAGCGCACGCTCGCCGTTCGCTTCGGCCGGCGCGCCGGCGTCCTCGAGTACGCCGCGCTCCTCGCCGCCTCCTACGCCGCGCCCGTCGTCTGCGTGGCCAGCCTCGGCCGCTCGCCGTGGGCGCTCTTGCCGCTCGTGTCCTTGCCCCTCGGCCTCGGCTTGCTCCGGGCCCTCGCCACACGGGAAGGCCGTCCGCTGAACGCGGTCCTCGCGCGGACGGCGATGCTCCTCTTGCTGTTCGGTGTCCTGTTCAGCGTCGGGCTCGTGGTCGGGGGAGCGTAGCGTGCGGATCCTGGGCGGCGCCGCGCACCCAGCGTACGGGCCGAACCGCCAGTTCGTGCGCCTCGGCCTGCGCGACGAGCACAGGCGCCTCGGGATCGGCGAAGCTTCCCCGTTGCCGCCGTTCAGCGCGGACGTCGCCTCGGTGCTCGCCGTCGTCCTCGGCGAGGCGTTTCCCGACCTCGCCACGACGGCCGACGACCTCCCGCCGCGCGAGGCCGTCGCCGCCGCGATGGCGCCCGTCGAGCGCGCGCTCGCCCCGTACCCCGCGGCGCGGTTCGCCCTGGAGACGGCCCTCTTCGACGTCGTCGGCCGGAGACGCGGCCTCTCCGTGGCGGCCTGCCTCGCCGGCGCGGATCGCCTCGCCGTCGTGCCCACGAACGCCCTGCTCGACGCCTCGGCGCCCGACCTCGTCGAGCGGGCCCGAGGGGTCGCCGAGGCAGGCCTCCACGCCGTCAAGGTCAAGCTGCGTGCCCGGGACGAGGCCGGCTTCGAGCGGGAGCTCGCTGCGCTCCGGGCCTTGCGAAATGCCCTACCGCTGCCGTTCGAGCTTCGCCTCGACCCGAACGGCGCTTGGACGGTGGCCGAGGCCCACGAAAAACTCGCCCGCCTCGCCGAGGTCGCGCCTCGTTATGTCGAGCAACCCGTGCCGGCCGCTCTCTTGCCCGACCTCGGCCCCGCGGCCGTCCCCTGGGCCGCGGACGAGTCCCTGCTCCTGCCGGGCATGGCCGAGCGCCTCGCGCGTGCCGAGGGGTGCGCCGCCTTCATCCTGAAGCCCGCCGCCCTCGGCGGCCTCGATCGTGCCCTCGCCGTCGCCGCGATCGGCGCTGCGGCGGGCCTCGATCTCGTCGTCACGCACTTTGCCGACGGCCCGGTCGGCCTCGCCGCGGCCGCCGAGCTCGCGCGCGCCCTGCCCAAGCCGCCGCTCGCTTGTGGCCTGGAACCCCATCCGGGGCTGTCGGCCTATCCGGCGATGGCGATTCCCCAGCGGGGACGACCGGGCACGGTCCGGGAGGCGGCGCTGCCGGGACTCGGCTTCTCGGAGGAGGCCCGAACACGATGGATCACGACGGACTGAGCGTGCTCGAAGCGATCCGGGAGCCTGGCGTCGCGACCGAGCCAGCGCTGATCGAGGACGGCCGCGTGACCTCGTTCGGCGAGCTCGCGGCCCAGGTGGAACGCGTCGCGTCATCCCTCGCGGCCCAAGGACTCGGCCCGGGATGCCGCGCCGCGTTGCGAACGACGTGTGACGTCGGCACGGTCGTCACCGTCCTCGCCCTGATCGAGCTCGGCGTCGCCCTCGTCCCGATTCACCCGCGGCTGACCGATGCGGAGGTGCGCGTCATCACCGAGGATGCGCGTCCAGACCTTGAGGTTCAGCCTTTCACCCGAAGCAACAACCTACCGAAACAAGGAACCTTTCCGCGGACGATCTCCACCCCGTCCACGCCCCTCGCGATCCTCTACACCTCGGGCACGACGGGCCGCCCCAAGGGCGCCGTCCTCTCCCGCGGAGCCTTCGCCGCGAGCGCCGCGGCCAGCGCCAAGAACCTCGGCTGGACCCCCGACGATCGCTGGCTCGCCTGCATGCCCCTCGCTCACGTCGGTGGCCTCTCCATCGTGACGCGTTGCATCGAGGCTCGACGGCCCATCGTCCTCGAACCCCGCTTCGACCCCGACGCCGTCCTCCGCGCCATCCGCCGCGAGCGCGTCACCCTGCTCTCGGTCGTCCCGACCATGCTTCGCGCCCTCTTCGACGCCGACCGCGACGGCACCCTCGCCACGCTCAGGCTCATCCTCGTCGGCGGCGCCGGCGCGCCCCCCGCGCTCCTCGAAGAGGCCGCCGCCCGCCGCGTTCTCGCCCTCACGACCTACGGCCTCACCGAGGCCTGCTCGCAGGTGACCTGCCAGCCCCTCCGCGCCCCCGGGACCACCGAGCCAGGATCTGGAAAAGCGCTCCTTGGCGTGGACGTGCGCACCGTTCTCGAGGATGGCGCTCTCGCTGCCCCCGGCGACGTCGGACGCATTCAAGTACGCGGCCCCACGCTCATGAGCGGCTACCTCGCCGGCCCCGGCGAGCCCCTCCGCGCCTCGCTCACCACGGACGGATTTTTCGACACCGGCGACCTCGGGTCCCTCGACGAACAAGGCCGCCTCTTCGTCCACGCCCGCCGCACCGACCTCGTCGTCACCGGCGGCGAGAACGTCTACCCGGCCGAGGTCGAGCAGGCTCTCGAAGCGCTTCCCGGCGTCACGCGCGCCGTGGTCTTCGGCGTCCCGGACGAACGCTGGGGCCAGATCGTCGCCGCGGGCCTCGCCCTCGACCCGCCCGACCCGGCCCGCGCCGCCGCCCTCGTCGCCGAGGCGGGGGCGCGCCTCGCCCCCCACAAGCGCCCGCGCCTCGTCGCCGCCGTCGAATCCCTCCCGCTCACGGCGTCGGGCAAGCTCGATCGCGCCCGCGCTATCCGCGAGCTCAGCCCGCGCCTCTCACCTGTGCCCCGACGGCCGTGAGCGCTGCCACGGTCGCCTCGGGGACGCCCCGCGACCGGAACGTCTCCCGATCGATGCACACGTGCACGGCCTGCCCGATCGCGAGCACGCGCCCCTCGGTCGAACGCACCCGCGCCCCCACGTGGAGCGACCGTTCGCTCAGCGTGAGTTTTACGATTTCCACGACCACGTCGTCGCCGAACCGCATCGGCCCGAGGTAATCCGCCTCGGCGTGTCCGAGCGGCATCCCCCACTTGCCCTCACGCAAGATGGCCGCGAGGTCGATGCCCGCGCGTCGGAGGAGGCTCAGGAACGCGTCGTGGAAGTACTCGAGGACGCGGGCGAAGTAGATGATCCCGGCGGCGTCGACGTCCTGGAAGCGGACGGGGCGCGGTTCGGCATGCAGGACGGTGGTGGCGTGGAGGAGCTCGTCGGGGGAGAGGCGGGGTCTGTCGGACATGGCCGGGAGCCTACCGCAAGCGTGGTATCGTCGCGCGCGATCGAAGCAGGGGACTTCGGAAAGAGGGGCGAGGATGCACGTAGGAATCTGCGGTTACCCGGGTTCAGGCAAGACGACGGTCTTTCGGGCACTCGCGCCCGGCGGCAAGGCGGAGCGCGAGATCGCCTACGGCAACATCAAGGTGCCCGACGCGCGCGTCGACTTCCTCGCCTCGATCTTCAGCCCAAAGAAGACGACCTTCGCAGAGATCACGTTCGTCGACGTCGGCAGCGGGACGCGCTCGGGCGGCGCCTTCCCGCCCGCAGTGCTGCAAGGCATGCGCAACGCCGACGTGATCGTGCACGTCGTGCGAGGTTTCGAAAACCCCTCGCTCACGACGCCGCCCGATCCACCCCGCGACGAGAAGGCGTTCGACGAGGAGCTGCTCCTGCTCGACCTCGGCACGCTGGAGAAGCGCAAGGAGCGCTTCAAAAAGGAGTCGAAGAAGGGTCCCGAGGTCGAGGTGAACACGAAGATGATCGAGCACCTCGAGAAGAGCGAGCCGCTGCGCACGCTGGATCTCTCCGAGGAGGAGCTACGCGCGCTCGGCCCAGGGATCCAGCTGCTCTCGATGCAGCCGCTCATCACGCTCTACAACCTCTCCGAGGAGGCCTGGAACGATCCAGCCCGCGCGCACCTGCGCGAGACGAAGCACGGCAAGCAGTGGGTGAAGATGGCACTCTGCGGCTCGATCGAGGCGGAAATCGCGGCCTTGCCAGCAGAGGAGCAGAAGGATTTCCTCGAAGGACTCGGTCTCGGCGAGCCCGCGCGCAACGTCTTCGTGCGCGAGGCCTACCGCCTGCTCGACTACATCAGCTTCCTGACCGCAGGCCCCGACGAGTGTCGCGCCTGGCCCATCCGCCGCGGCACGAGCGCAAAGCGCGCCGCAGGCAAGGTGCACTCGGATCTCGAACGAGGTTTCATCCGCGCGGAGATCTACCGGCCCGAGGACCTGGAGATCGCCCGCACCGAGGCCGCGCTGAAGGCCCAGGGCAAGATGCGGCTCGAAGGGAAGGACTACATCGTCAAGGACGGCGATGTCGTGCACTTCCGCGCCGGGACCTGAGTCTCTTCGTGGGCCGCTGCGCTGGGGCTTCGCCCCAGGCCCGACCAGGGGCTGTCCGCCCCTGGACCCGGACCAGCGCAAGCGCTGGACCCGGGGTCGATGACCTGCGCTTCGCGCAGGTCATCGAACAGGCCAGGTCAAGACCGGCTACCACCCTGCCAGCCAAGACCGCCGTGACTGGCAACGCTGTCTGTGGTCTTGCCACCGGCCTGTGGGAAGAACTGCGCATCGCGCAGTTCTTCCCCTGAAGGTCCAGGGCTTGCCCTGGTTCGGGTCGAGGGGCGAACAGCCCCCGCGGGGCCCGGGGCAGCGCCCCGGCGCGGCGGCCCCAAGAGAGGGACTACGCCACCGCCACCGTCTCGGCGGGTTTGTCCTTCGAGGATTTCGCGTTCTCGTTGACCTTGACGCTCACGATGCGCGACACGCCTGGCTCTTGCATCGTCACGCCGTAGAGCACGTCGACCGACTGCATCGTGCGCTTGATGTGCGTGATCAGGATGAACTGCGAGTGCGCCGTCATCGAGCGGATTGCCTCGTTGTAACGAGCGACGTTGGCCTCGTCGAGCGGCGCGTCGACTTCGTCGAGCACGCAGAACGGCGAGGGCTTGAACTGGAAGATGGCGAAGATGAGGCTCACTGCGGTGAGCGCCTTCTCACCGCCGCTCATGAGCTCGATGTTGCCGAGCTTCTTGCCCGGCGGCTGCGCGAGGATCTCGATGCCCGTCTCCAGCATGTCCTCGGGGTTCGTCAGCCGTAGCTCCGCCGCGCCGCCGCGGAACATCTTCGGGAAGAGCGCCTTGAAGCGTGCGTTGATCGCGTCGTACGTCGTCTTGAAGAGCTTCTTGCACTCGCGGTTCATCTGCGCGATTGCCTTCTCCAGATCGGAGAGCGCGCTCTCGAGATCGTCCTTCTGCTGCGCGTAGTACTTGTGCCGCTCCTCGGCCTCGGCGTACTCGCGCATCGCGTCGAGGTTCACCGGACCCATGCGATCGAGCAGCTCGCCGAGCTCCTGGATGCGCGCGCGGTGCTGCTGATCGACCGGCGCGCGCTTGTGGTAGTCGCCCACGACCGTCGGCAGATAGAGCCCGCGGAACTTTTCGCGCACGCCCTCGATGAGATGGTTCTCCTCGATGTCGAGCCGCGCGAGCGCCATCTCGTGCTGCCGGAGTTTTTCCGTGGCGTCCGTGAGCTCCTGCCGGAGGCCCTTCAGGCCGGCCTCCTTTGCCGCGAGGATCTGCCGCGCTTCTTCGAGCCTGCGCCGCGCATCCTCGAGCGACGCGTGCGCCGTCTGCGCCCGCTGCACCGCGTCGTCGAGCTTCTCCCGCGACAGCATCATCGTTGCCGCCGCGATGCCCGCGCCCTCTGCGCAGTCCGTCCGCTCCCCGTCGAGCCGTGCGATCCGCCCGCTGAGCTCGTCGCACGACCGCGCGAGCCGCTCCACCGTCGACCGCGCTGCCGTCGCCCGCTCGCGCACGCGCGCGAGGCGCACCTTGCGCTCGGTCACCACCGACTGCTGCGCGATCACGCGCTCCTTCCACTCGGCCGCGAGCTCCTCGCTCGTCGCGAGCCTCCCGCCGACCTCCTCGCGCAGCCGCCGACCCTCTTCGAGCTTTTCGCGCGCTTCTTCCTGCTCGCCGCCCGCGTTCTCCAGCGCGCCCATGATCTCCTCGAGATCCCGCTGGACCGCGCTGCGCCGCTTCTGCGACGCCGCGAGCTGCTCCTCCGCGCGACGTAGATCCTTCTCCGCCGTCACGAGCGCGATCTCGCTCGTGTGCGCCTCGCTCCGCGCCTTGTCCACGGCCGCCGTGAGCTCCGCGATGCGCTGCCGCTCGGCCGTCTGCGCTTCGAGCAGCGCCGTCACCTGATCGCCGAGCTTCGCCACGACGTCGTGCAGCTCGCGGATCTCCCGCTTCTGCTCCAGCATCCCCGCCGCCACCGCGTCGCCCGCGCCGCCGCTCACCGTTCCATCCGGACGAACCACCATCCCGTCGAGCGAGACGAGCGTCACTGTCGCCCCCGACGTCGCCAGCCGGATCGCCGCCTCCGCCGTGCGCACGACGACCGCGTCGCCCACGAGCGCTCGCACGAGCGGCTCGTCCTCCGCGGAGAACCGCAGCCGCTCGAACAGCGTGCCCACCACGTCTTCGCCCGACGGCAGCGACGTCGGCCCGCCTGCCACGTACCGCGGCCGCGCCGGCACGAGCGTCGCGCGCCCTTGCTTCTTCGCTGCGAGCTCGCCGAGCAGCGCCGACGCGCGCTCCGTGTTCGTCACGACGATCGCCTGCAGCTTGTCGCCGAGCAGCGCTGCGAAGGCCGGGAGCAGCTCGGAAGGCGCCTCGATCCGATCGGCCACGAGGCCCACGATCGACGGATCCTTCGTCTTGAGCAGGCTCTTCGGGCCGGCGCCCACGCCTTCGAGCCGCGCGTGGATCTCTTCGAGCGCGCGCAGACGGCTGCGCTTCTGGTTGTGCTCGTTCTTCGCCTGCTCGACCTTGCGATCGCTCGCGACCGCCTGCTCCCGCAGCGTCTTCGCCTCGTTCTCGAGCGTGGCCCGCTGCTCGATCGACGTCTTTTTCTGCGTCGCCATCTCGGCGACCTGCGCCGCCAGCACCTCGCGCTTCTTTTCGAGCTCTTCCAGCTCGTAGACGAGCCGCCCGTGCTCGTCGTCGAGCTTCTCGCGGCGCACCATCATGTCCGAGAAGCGCCGCTCGTAGCCCGTCAGCATCGCCTCGGCCGCCGCGACCTTCGCCGCCGCGTCCGCCGCCTGCTTGCGCAGCCGCGAAGCCTCCTGCTCGGCCTCCTTCTCGCCTGCGCGCACCTCTTCGAGCCGCTCGTGCTCTTCGAGCGCCTCGCGGTTCTCGCGCTGCTCCTCGGCCGCCACGTTCTCGAGCTGCTTTTCGAGCTCTGCGCGCTCGACCCGCAGATCCGCGATCGTCTTCTCGAGGTCCTGCTGCTCGACCGTCGCCGCGGCCCTGCGCTCTTCGAGGTGCTTGAACCGATCCTTCGCGCGGGCGAGCTCGGCCTGGAACGTGCGCACGTCGTTGTCGGCGGAGAACGCCGCGTTTTGCGCCTTCTCGGCCTGCTCCTCGGTCTGGTGCGCGGCGAGCCTCTGCACTTCGAGCTCGGCGTCGCGCGCGGCGAGCGCCGTGCGGGAGGCGAGAACCTTCTCGGCGTACTCGGCCCGCGCGGCCGTCTCGCGCTGCCTGAGCACGATGATCTCGAGCAGCTTGTGCGAGGCCTCGTGCAGCATGAGGTCCTCGAGCTCCTTGCGGTAGGCGATGTAGCGCTCCGCCTTCGCAGCTTGGCGCTTGAGCGACGAGAGGCTGCGCGAGATCTCCGAGACGATGTCGCCGATGCGCAGCAGGTTCTGCCGCGTCTGATCCATCTTCTGCTCGGCCTGCTTCTTCCGGGCCTTGTACTTCGTGATGCCCGCGGCCTCCTCGATCAGCATGCGCCGATCCTCGGCCCGGGCCGACACGATCAGGCCGATCTTGCCCTGCTCGATGATCGAGTACGCCTTCGTGCCGACGCCGGTGCCGAGGAAGAGGTCCGTGATGTCCTTCAGGCGGACCTGGGTCTTGTTGATCAGGTACTCGCTCGTCCCGTCGCGGTAGAGCCTGCGGGTGACGGCGATCTCGGCGTAGTCCTTGTATTCGAGCGGGAGCTGCTGGGCGAGCTCGGGGTCGGTGTTGTCGAAGGTGAGCGTGACCTCGGCCATGCCGTGCGGCCCGCGCGACTCCGACCCGTTGAAGATGACGTCGGCCATGCTCCGGCCGCGCAGGTGCTTGGCGCTCTGCTCGCCCATGCACCAGCGGATGGCGTCGACGATGTTCGACTTGCCGCATCCGTTCGGGCCGACGATGCCCACGACGTCGACGTCGAAATGGACCACCGTCCGGTCGACGAACGACTTGAAGCCGGCAATCTCGAGCTTGCGAATACGCATCCGACGTCACCGGCGATGGGAACAGTCACATGGCGTCACATAATGCCACGTACCGCCACGCATCGCGCAGGGCTAGGGTTACACCCGCCGGGGGGGCGCGGCAAGGTGTTCGACGTTCGGGGCGTCGGACGTCCGGAGTGGAGTCGAAAGGGCTAGCCACCAGGCGTCTGGGTGGCCAGAATGGCTGGCAATCGCCTCGTCGCCTTGACAGGCGTCCAACGAAGCCGTACCTGCACGGCGAATTTCCGAGAGGTATTCTTTATGCCTACCTACGAGTACGCCTGCACGTCCTGCGCTCACGAGTGGGAAACCGAGCAGTCGATTCGTGAAGATCCCCTCAAGGAGTGCCCGAGCTGCCACAAGGAAACCGCCCGACGGCAGATTTCCCGCGGCACGGGCTTCATCCTGAAGGGAAGCGGCTGGTACGCCGACCTCTACAGCTCGTCCAACAACAAGTCGTCGTCCAAGTCCGAGAGCAGCACGAGCTCCGAGAGCAGCTCGTCCTCGTCGACCTCGTCCTCGGAGAGCTCGTCGAGCACGTCCTCGACGTCCTCCGCGGCCACGTCCTGATCCAGCCGATCCCCACGCGCGGGTGGGCCTCTCGTCCCGACGCGCGTGGCTCGGGAGCAGAGCTCCTTTCGGGAGCGGAGCCCTCGAGCGTGTGGGGGTTTGGGGGCGCAGCTCCTTTCGGGAGCGGAGCCCTCGAGCGTGTACGGTAAGGCCGCCCCGCGTCGGTCCGAGGAATGCTAGGTTGTCGGGGTATGGACGAGAGAAAGCGGCTCGATGAGCTTCGTGCGCAGCTCGCGGAGATCGATCACCAGATGCTCCGCCAGCTGGAGCGGCGCGCGCGTGTCGCCCAGGACATCATCAAGCTGCGCAGCGGGACTGCTCGTTTTGCGCCCATCGCAGACGGGCAACACTTGCTCGCTCTCGAACGAGCAGCCGAGCCGCCGCTTCCGCAAAGCGCGGTCCGGACGGCCTTCGCCGCCATCGACGCCGCCTGCCGCGTCTTCGAGGTGGCGCCGCGCGTCGTGTTCCTCGGCTCGGAAGGGGGCTTCGGCTGGATGGCCGCGCGCGAGCAGTTCGGCCCGAGCGCCGAGCTCGTCCGCGGCGAGACCGTCCTCGGCGCCCTCGACGAGGTCGCCCGCGAGCGCGCCGAGTTCGCGGTCGTGCCCTACGAGTCGCTCGAGGACGGCCCGATCTTTCCGACCATCCAGGGCATCGCCGCCGCGGATCTGAAGCTCGTCGGCGAGCACGAGCTCTCGCAGGTCCTCGTCCTCGCGAACGCCACGGGCAACCCGAGCGACGTCGAGAAGATCCACGTCACGCCGCAAGATCACGGGGCCACGGTCCGGTACCTCGAGTCGAACCACCCGCGGACGACGGTCTCCGACGTGCGTTCGCCGTTCGTCGCGCTGGAGCTCGCCGCGGAGAACCACGGCAGCGGGGCGATCGTCCCGCGCGGGGCGCTCGCCCCGGACGCGCCCGTGCGCGTGGCGCGGGAGAACATCGGCGATCAGGGCGAGGTGCGCATGCGGTACGGGGTGGTCTCGCGCTTGCCGGCGCCGCGCTCGGGCTCCGACGCGACCGCGCTCCTGTTCGGCGTGCACGACAAGCCGGGCGCGCTGCACGAGATCCTCCAGCACTTCAAGGAGCGGAGCTGCAACCTGCGCCGCATCCAGTCGCGGCCCGTGCCGGGCGAGGGCTGGGAGTACGTGTTTTACGTCGAGGTCTTCGGTCACGTGACCGACAGGAACCTCGTCGCCGCCCTCGAGGGGATCAAGCGAGAGGCGAAGATGCTCAAGATCGTGGGCTCTTTCCCGCTCGAGCGGCCCGCGCACAGAACGACCGAGGCGGAGGATCGTCGTCGAACGTCATGACCTTTGCGGCTCGTCGCGCCCCCTCGGCGCGCTTCTTTGCTTTCACCCTCTCCGCCGCGCTTCTCGCCCTCGGTGCCTCCGGCTGCGGGGGCGGGAACCAGAACGTCGTCCTCGTCGGCGGCCGGCAGGTCGATCCGGCGGTGATCGATCGGGATCCCGTCGCGCTCTTGCCGACGAACCCCGTGATGCTCGGCTACCTCGACGCGGCAGCGATGTTCCAGTCGAGCCTCGGCCCGGACGTCGGCTCGATCATCACGGCAGTCTTGCCGCTCGGCCCCGAGTCGAACTTCGTCGCGTCGCGCGACGTGACGCGGCTCTACGGCGGGATCTACGCGATGCAGGGCGCTGATTTCTGCGCCGTGGTCCAGGGCAACTTCGACGTCGCCTCGATCCACCGCGCGGCCGAGGCGCGCACGAAGGTGAGCTCGGGCCTGCCCCTCGTGCGCTCGCGGTACGCGGACATGGATCTGTACACCGCGGGGAACGTGGGCTTCGTGTTGCTCACGCCGCACACGGCGCTCACGGGCAACGAGACGGGCATGCGCCGCGCGCTCGATCGGCTGCGGACCACGGAGATCAAGCGCGATGTGCCGCCATGGATGATCGAGCTCCTGAACACGCCGAACGCGGCGTTCGCGCTCGCGGGCGACATCAGCGGGCAGGGGACGGTCGAGGCCGCGACGCAGAAGATGCCGTTCCTCACGGGTCTGCAGAAGGTACGGACGATCGGCAATTTCCAGCCGCCAGGCATGAACCTCGCCGGATCGCTGACGTACGCAGACACGGCGTCGGCGGCGGCCGGGACGACGAATCTCGCCGATTTGCAGAAGCTCACGGGCTTCATGGGCCTGCTCTCGTCGCTCGGGCTCATGGGCCCCATGCCGCAGATGCAGGTGGCGCAGCGCGAGAACGACGTCGCGTTCACGATGCCAGTCGACACATCGTTCGCGCGGTTCTTGCTGGGGATGCTCGGCGACGTCGCAAAGAAGGCAACGTCAGGGCAGGCGCCGTCGAGCGGGTGGGTTTGGCCGCTCCTGACGCGCTAGAGGGCTGCAGCGTGGCGCCGGGGTTTCACCCCGGACCCCGACCAGGGGTTGTCCACCCCTGGACCCGGACCAGCGCAAGCGCTGGACCCGGGGTCGATGGACTGCGCGATGCGCAGTTCATCGAACGGGCCGTGGCAAGACCAAGGGCGACCCTGCCAGCCAAGACAGCCGCGCTGCCCTTTCGACGGGCAACGCGGTCCAACGGGCCCGTTGGAAGAACTGCGCGGAGCGCAGTTCTTCCACCCTCGGTCCAGGCCGTGCCTGGTCCGGGGTGCAGGGGGCGGACAGCCCCCTGCTGGGGTGCGGGGCAACGCCCCGCTCCGCTCTGCTCCGTCGTCTCAGTCCGACGACGACCAGTCCGACGTCGTGGGCGGCTCGGGCTTCCGCCGCGGCTTCTCTGGGACTGCCGCGTGGATGTCGATTCGCCGTGCGTCGTCGGACAGCCGCCACGCCAGGATCTGGAAGAGGCCGAGCGCCGAGAGACCTGTTGCGGCTCCGAATGCCACGGCGGCCAGGCTCGTGCTCGTTGCGTTTTGCCACGTCGCGAACGCGCCGGGCCGGCTCAGGTCCGACAGCGCGAGCTCCACGCCGAGGCCGCAGAGCACGCCGAGGCCCACGTACGTGCCCGCGCCCGTCGTCTCCGAGCCCATGAAGCCTACGAGTGCTGCGGCGATCACCACGATTGCGACGAACGAGCCGATCGTCGCGAGCTCTGGCGAGAGCGCGGCCAGGCGGAGCACCGTGAGGAGCACGAAGGGCAGGGCGCAGAGGAATGCGCCGGCGAGCAGCCATCGCGCCCCGGCGTAGGCGCGGTATCGGGCGCGGAAGAGCAGCGCGGCGGGCAGGGTCGTCGCGGCGAGCAGACGCGCGAAGCCGAGGAGAGGCGCGTTCGCGGCGATGCCCGCGGCTGGCCCGGATCCGCCGAAGCCCACGAGGGCCGTGAGCATGCCGAGCACGAGCATGGCCACGCCGCGATGGCGGTAACTCACGCGCGTGAGCGCGGCTGCGAGCGTGACGCCGCCGAGCAGGAAATACGGCAGCGCGGCGACCGTACCGCCGGGACGCACCCCCACGAGCGGAAGCGCGCCGAGCCCTGCGAAGCCGAGGCCCACGGCGGCGCACCAGAACCGCGCGGCCTGCCGCGAGGGCTCGATCGGCGCGAGGTCCTCCATCAGCGCCTCGGACGCGAGCAGCGGCTTGACCGGCGTCTCGCGCGGACGCTCCTCGCTGCGCGGCGAGGCTGGAGCGAGTGACGGCGGCGGAGACGATGTCGTCGCCGACGTCGCCGGGAAGGGCGTGGTCTCGGCGGGAGAACCGACCTTGCGGGAAACCCCGCTCACGGCGACGCCGTCGGAGGAGGCTTCCACGCCCTCCGCCGCGGCCGCTGCGCCGTCCGCCACGAGGGCGAGCTCCCGCGGCTTCGAGCGGGGTGCGCTCGCGGGCGCTTCGGCGGGCTCGGCTTCGGCGAGCGCCTTCGGGGCCATTGCGGCGGCGGGGTCGCTGCGGCGCGCCGATGGCGGCGGCTCGCTGCTCGTCGTCCCGGCGGTCGCCGTCCTCGACGAGGCCGGGCTGTCCATGTTCTGCGCTGGAGAGGCCATCTGGATCGCCCGCGGTCGATCAGGTACCGCCCGGAGCATACCCCCGGAGGGCGTCGAGCGTCGTGGGGTTTTCGGCGAAGGCGAGGCGGGCGACAAGGGTGCGGGCGAATTCTCGCACACTCTGGAAGCCCTGTGGATCCGTCCGCAACGTAGATTCGTCCATGTAGAGCCGTCGAGAGATCTCGACCTGGATGGCGTGGATGCCGGTCGCCGGGGTCCCGTAGTGGCCCGTCGAGAATCCACCGCGATAGGGGTCGTCGTGACGCACTGTGTAGCCGCAAGAGCGCGCGTGTCGATCCACCATGTCGATCACCGCGGCGGAGGCGGTTGTCCGCCCGCGGGTGCCGGGGACGATATCGGCCCGGGCGACCCCGGCGCTTTCATGACCGCGCCGGGCCTGGCTCGGCATCGAGTGGGCGCAGAGCAGGATGGCGAAGCCAAACCGGGCGCGTTTGCGGGCGAGGAGTTGTTCGAGGACGCGGTGGTAGGGGCGGTACACGAGGTCGAGGCGGCGCTCGAGCTCGGCGCGGGGCAGCCTACGCGAGAGGATGGGCTCGCTGTCCGTGGTGAGGCGCCAGATGAGGCCGCGTGGCCAGGGCGCTCGGCCTCCGCCGTCGACGGCGTCGTGGTCGACGTCCTGCTCGCCGCGGTTCAGGTCGACGACGTAGCGGCTCGCGCGGGCGTAGAGCAGCGTTGCGCCCTCGACGGGCGCGTCCTCGAAGAGGGCGTCGACGTGCAGGTCGGCGTCGCGGGCGATGCTGCGCGCGGGCGCGATCGTGAACGACAGACTCTCGGCGTCGAGGGACAGGCCCGCGTGGGGGACCTCGACGACCACGGGGGTCTCGCCCCCTTTGGGTTCGATGACCTCGAACTGGGTGCTGGGCGGAATAGCTCCGCTGGCGGAGCGGAGCCCCCAATCGTCGTATCGGGGATCGACCACGGCGAACACTCATACCCCATAAAGCGCCCGGCCGCAGGTGGAGCGCTCGAAGGAGCACGGAAGGGCCTCTTGCCTCGCTCGTGCGTCCGCCCCATGTACCAAGTTTCGTCCGCGCCACTCCCCCTTGCGTTTCGCGCATTTCTTCGGCGGGGCCGAGAGCAGCGGTAGGCTCGGCGCGTGGACCTACACGCCTGGGTGGACGCGTACCTGGATCACCTGCGGGTCGAGCGGGCGCTCTCGCCGCGCACGCTGGAGGCGTATGCCCGGGACCTCGGAAAACTGTGCGCGCTCTGCGAGCGGAGCGGGATCACGGCGCCGGGGCAGCTCGACGCGACGGTTGTCTCGACGTACCTCGTCGAGCTCGGCAAACAGGGGCTCGGCGCGCGCTCGGCGACGCGGCACCTCTCGGCGGTGCGAGGTTTCTCCAAGTTCCTGCTGCGGGAGCGGGCGATTTCGGCCGATCCGGCGGCGCTCGTCGAGCGGCCTCGGACGAGCCGCAAGCTGCCGAAGGTGCTCTCCGTGGAGGAGATCGAGCGGATTTTGGAGGCGCCGGACCGAGCATCGTTCCGGGGCCTGCGTGATCGCGCGATGTTGCACGTGATGTACGCCGCGGGGCTCCGCGTGAGCGAGGTCGTCGGGCTCAAGATCGCGGACGTGGATCGCAAGCAAGGCGTGGTGTTCGCGTTCGGCAAGGGCAGCAAGCGGCGGATCGTGCCGCTCGGGGAACCTGCGCTCGATGCGCTCGATGCGTACCTGGCGGTTCGAAAGGATCATCCGCGCGCCGCGATGACGCCCGCGCTGTTCCTGTCACCCCGGGGCAAACCGCTGACGCGCCAGGGCGTGTGGAAGCTACTCGGCGCGTATGCGCGTGGGGTTGGCGTGACGAAGCCGAGCTCGCCGCACAAACTGCGCCACTCGTTCGCGACGCATCTGCTCGAAGGAGGGGCGGATCTCCGCAGCGTGCAGGCCCTGCTCGGACACGCGGACATCACGACGACGGAGATCTACACGCACCTCACGGACGATCACGTCCGCACCGTGTACCGTCGGGCGCATCCTCGCTCCTGAAGCCCCTCTGCATCGACCGCATCGCGGTCGATGCACCAGAGAGGTCCAGCGCTTGCCCTGCAAAGGGGGGCGGACAGCTACCAAAAATCTCCCCCGCATCGACTGCGCTTCGCGCAGTCGATGCCCAGAGGTCCAGGGCTGGCCCTGGTCCGGGTGCAGGGGCGGACAGCCCCTGCTCGGGTCCGGGGTGAAACCCCGGCGCTACGCGTTTACTTGAGGATGGATCCGAGGTCCTGCTCGACCTGCTCTGCTGTCTGCCTGGGGACCTTTGCGTAGAGACGCGTGCGCTCGGTGCGCACGAAGTACTCCACGGTGCTCAAGGGATCCGTCGCAGGCACGCGCACGAGCTCGAGGAAGCCGAGCGACGCGCCGGCGGCGTACTCCACGCGGAGCACGTCTTGCTTGCCCGCGGGGTCGCTCATCACGTAGTCCGTCGGCCGTAGCCGATCGAGCTTCGCCATGAAGTTCGCTGCCGTCTCGTCCTTCTGATCGGCCGCGGCCGGATCGGCCCAGAACCGCTTGCCTTCGGGCCCGCCGCGCACGATCTGCCGCTTCTTCCCGCCGGCGTTGAGCTCTGCCGTCGAGACTTCGGCTTCCTTCCACCCGTGAAGCTCACGCTCCACGAGGCGCGACTCCGCCGTGTCGAGATCACGCATCGCGCCGCCGTCGATCACGTACGTCTCGCCGGTTTGCGGCTCGCGCACGTAACGATCGCCGCCGCCGGGCGTCGTCCCGCCCAGCACGAGCTTGCGCTCCGCGCCGCCGATCGTGACCGTGAGCGTGCCTTCGGGCTCCGCGAGACCGAACTCGGCCGCGCGATCCTCCGGGATGCGCCCGAGCGCGCGCAGGGCCTTCAGCGGCGCGAGCGACTCGACGAGCTTCTGCGCCACGCCCACGCCGACGAAATCGGTCTTCGTCTTGCCGCCGGGCGCGGGCGGCGGCGCGCCTGCGTCGGGGTTCACCGGCGGAGGCGTCGCCTCGCGCTCCAGCGAGCCGACGTAGTACGCGCCGATCTTGTCGGATTTCGTCTCGAGCGAGACCTTTCGGTTCTTGCCCTCGAAGACGACCTTCGCGACGTCGGCCGGACGCCCGGGCCACACTGTCGCTTCGGTCTGCACGAGCGCCTTCGGCTGCTCGTCGCGGGTCCACACGGCCACCGCGCTGGCCGACGCCAGCACGAAGAGCCCCACGTGGACGAAGAGGCCGCGTCCCACGTTCATGCCTTCCTCCCGGCCGTGCGGCGCGCCCGCCGCGTCACGAGGAGCCCCACGCCGAAGAGGAGCGCTGGAGCCCCGATGATCGTCCCGTAGAACCAGAACACATCCTTCTGCTTCGTGTGCTCGATCCGCACGTCCTCGGGCGTCACGATCTCCCCGCTGAAGCTCTCGTCGCCGCCGAGCCAGCGCACCGCGTCCACCGCGAAGAGCTGGTTCGTCTCGGCCACACCGAGCGCGAGATCGCTCAGCGCGTCCGCGTCCGCGAGCACGAAGGCGCGCATCTCCTGCGGACCTTTCACCTTTGCCTTGTCCACGCCTTCGCCGAGCGGCTTCGTCACCGCTGCTGCGAGGTTGAACGTCGCTTTCTTCTCGTCGCCGTCGAGCTCGTAGTTGCCGTTCTTGTCGGCGAACGCCGCGCCCGACGAACGAAGGACGAAATCCACCTTCGGCTCGGATCCGGCCTTCTTGTCGAGCGATCCGGCCACGGGCACGAGCACGACTGCGCGCTGCGAGACGCGGCTCAACGTCGAGACCGAGGCGTGCGACGAGAAGCGGTTCGAGACGAGGTTCGCCTTGTCCGAGGCGTTGCGCCGCCGCGGCACGAAGAGCTGGTCCGTCGTCGCGAGCACCGTCGGATCGAACGAGAGCTCCGCGAGCGCCGCGAGCGGGCCGAGATCCCCCTTCGTCTCCGGATCCAGCGCGAGGAGCAGCTTGCCGCCGCGCGCCGCGTACTTCTCGAGCGAGGTGATCTCCTCGGGCAGGAACGCCTGCGACGGGCCGAGCACCACGACGAGCGACGCGTCTTCGGGCACCGCGTTCGCGAGGCCCTGCGGCATGCCGAGATCCTTCACCACGTAGTTCTGGCTCTCCAGCAAGCGACGCAGGATCTTCGACGTCCGGCCCTCGGCCGCCGCCGCGCCCGCGCCCTCGTTGAGCTCGCCGTGGCCGACCGTGAAGTAGGCCGTGCGTTGCTCCTTCATCGCCTTGAGGAGGGCCTTCTGGAAGTCGGCGTCGAGCGTCTTCAGCTTCGCCGCCGCCTTGTTCAGCTCCTTGTCGAGCGTGAGCGTCTCGCGCGTCGGCCCCCGCAGGATCACGATCACAGCGTCTTGCGTGACCTTGTTGTCCTTCGCGAGCTGCGGGTTGAGCAGCCGGTCGTAGAAGCCGTACTTGAAGTTGGGCGCGCTCTTCGCGATGTCCGCGAGGTAGCCCTCGACCTCCATGCCGACGTCGTTCAACGGCGGGAAGAACGCGCGCACCTCCACGGTGTCCGGCGCGCTCGTCACGATCTTCTTCGTCGACTCGCTGGCCTTCGCCGTGCGGAAGTACGAGAAGTCGACCTTCGCGTCGAGCTCGCCGGCCGCGTACGTGAAGAGCGCCGCGTAGGCCACCGCGAGCGCGAGCGAGAGGCCCGCGACGGTCGCCGCGCGCACGCGACGGCCCTCGACGCGGGGCGCGCGCCGCATCGGCGCGAGCGCGATCTCTCCGAACACGAGCGGCACGACCGACACGAGGATCAAGACGACCCACGCGACCGTGCTCGCCCCGTCGAAGCGCGCGCGTTTGTCCGGCGCCGCGTCGAGGATGCCGAGCGTGCGCCTTCCGAATTCGGTGTTCCCCGCGAAGTAGATCGCGAGGGCCACGAGCCCGAGCGCCGCGAAGAGCGAGAGCGCGCGCTCGATCTTCCGCCGCTCCGGATCCTTCTCGGCCGACGCGTGCACGAACCGCAGCGCCGTCGCGACCACCGCGCCGAGCGCGCCGAGCGCGGAGACCACGAGCCGCCAGGTCTCGACGTTGCCGAGCATCCGCTCGCCGATGAAGACGAGCACGAGCGAGCCCACGAACGCGGGCGCGAGGAAGGGCGCGTAGCTCGGCGGGGCGGGGGCCTTTGCGCCCTTGTCGGCCTTGCCTTCGGGCGCCTTCTCGGCGGCCGGAGCCGCCTCTTTCGGTTTCAGCGCCATCGCCGCGCCTCCAGCGTCTTCGTGGCCGCGAGCAGGAAGAAGTACGTGACGGCCACGTAATAGACCACGTTCTCCAGCTTCAACACGCCGGTCATGAAGGGGAACTGCCGCTGGTGGTGCAGCGCCATCCCGGAGAGCACGCCGTTCACCGGCGGCTCGGTCACCTTCGCGACGAGCCAGAGCGTCACCATCACCGCGAGCAAGAGCCCGCCGAGGATCGCCGCCATCACCTGGCTTCGGCTCACGGCCGACGTGAACATCCCGATCGCCAGCGCGGCCGAGCCGAGCAGCACGATGCCCGTGTAGCCCACGGCCACGTGCCCGAGGCTCACCTTGCCGTTCACGAAGATGAGCAGCGGCATGTACACGCTGACCAGCGTGATGAGCGCGACCATCGCGAGCGCCGCGAGGTACTTGCCCACGATGATCTCGACGTCCCGGATCGGCGCCGTGTTGAGCAAGACGAGCGTCCCGCGCTCACGTTCTCCCGCGAGAAGCGGGATCGACATGAGCACCGCCACGATCATCGTGACGCCGCTCGCGCCGTTGAAGAACTCGCGCAGCACGTCGGCCGACATGCGCGATCCGGACAGGCCGTTCGCGCTGAACCACACGCCTTCGACGAGCAGCGCCGCGGCCCCGATGGCCCAGCCGAGCAGGGATCGCCCGTACGAGCCGATCTCTCTCCCTGCGACGAGCAGAGCATTTCTCATGTCCCGCTCCCGTCCTCTTTCTCCGCCGTGGCGTCCTTCGCCCCGGCATCACCCTCGCCGGCCGTGGCGCGCACCTTCTTCGCGCCCTTCTTGCCGGCTCGCTTCTTCTTCGGTGCGGCCCCGGAGCCGCCGTCCGCCGTCTCCGCGCCCGCGAGCTCCAGGAACACGCTCTCGAGCTCCCGCTCGCCGCGACGCACCTCGAGGAGCCCGATCCCGGCCGTCACGAGCGCGCGGCACACCGCCTCGCGTGTGTCGCCCTCGGACTCGATCCTGAGCGCGATCACGCCCTCGCCGCCCTCCGTCGCGTCGATCGCCTCGACCGACACCACGCCCGGCACGCCGCTCGCGGCCTCCTTGGCCTTCTCCTCGTCGCCGCGCACCGTCACGTCGATGCGCTGGTTCTTGAGCAGCTTCGCGCTGAGCTCGGCCTCCGTGCCCGTGGCGGCGATCTGGCCGTCGCGGATCACGAGGAGGCGATCACACGTCTCGCTGATCTCCGAGAGAATGTGGGAGGACAAAAGGATCGTGTGCTCGCCCTTGAGGCTGCGGAGCAGCTCACGCATCTCCACGATCTGCACAGGGTCGAGGCCACTGATGGGCTCGTCCAGCACGAGCAGCTTCGGCCCGTGCACGATGGCCTGGGCGATGCCGACGCGCTGCTTGTACCCGTGCGACAGGGAAGCGATGAGCTGGTCCTGCACCTCGGCGAGCGCCGTCGCCTCGAGCACCTCGGGCACGCGTTTGTCCGCGGAGGCCTTCGAGAGGCCCCGCAGGCGCGCGGCGAAGTGCAGGTAGGCGCGGACCGTCATCTCGCCGTAGAGCGGAGGTGTGTCCGGCAGGTAGCCGATGAGCGACCGCACCTCGTGCGGGCTCTCCACGACGTCGAGCCCGTTCACGCGGACGGAGCCCGACGACGGGAGCAGGTCACAAGCGAGGATGCGGAGCGTGGTGGTCTTTCCGGCGCCGTTGAGCCCGAGCAAGCCCACGATCTCGCCGGCTTCGATGGAGAACGAGAGCGGTCCGACCGCTCTCCTCTCCCCGTAGTATTTGTAGAGGTCGACGATTTCGATCACGGCAAAAGCCTTCGTCATGCGCCGGCTTCCCGGCGACGGCGCCCTTATAACAGAAGCTCGCGCCCATGATTCCCGACCTCGTCGGGATCCGACGTCGAGCCGGCCGCGAACGCCCTGGGCAGCCGCCGGCCGGGGGGGCGCGCCTCGCGGCTCGGGGGGATCCCTCGGGAGGTTCAGCGTTTCCACGTGATCCCGCTCATCGGCCTTGCCGCCGGGGCGGGCCCGCGAGAAGGAGCCGCGCCATGACGGCGCGAGCCATGTTTCCAGGTCCCCGCAACGCATTCCTCGCGGTCACCGCGATGGCCCTCGGCATGGCATGCATGCAGGGAAACCGCCCGCCCGAGGTCGCGCCTCGCGGCACCCTCGTGCCCGGCGCCGCCGACGGCGCGGCCGCGGTCGACACGCGTGGAGCCTTCGCCGTCGTGTTCGGTACGCCGCGCGGGGACACGCTCGACCCGCCCGAGGTGAGCCTCGTCTTCAACCGCCCGATGCGGCCGCTCGAGCTCGCGGGCGACGAGAGCGCGCCGCCGGCTTCGATCCAGCCTGCGGTACCGGGTCGATGGGCCTGGGTCGGCACGAACGCGCTCTCGTTCGTGCCGGACAAGCGCCTGCCGCGCGCCACGGCGTTCGTGGCCACGGTCCCGGCCGGCACGAAGGCGCTCGATGGATCCACCCTGGAAAAACCTTTCGAGCTGCGCTTCACGACGGCGCGGCCCGAGGTCACCTCCGTCGAACCCGAAGTGGGCCGCGACGATCTGCGGCCCGACACGAAATTCACGCTGCGCTTCAACCAGCCGATCGACGATCGCGAGCTCGAAAAGGCGCTCAAGGTCACGGCCGGCAAGCGTCAGGACAAGTGGGCCTTCTCGGTCAAGCGTCCCGATCCGCAGAACGAGCAGCTCGTAGAGGTCATCCCGCGCGCGCCGCTCCCGCTCGACAGCGAGGTCGTGCTCGAAGTGAAGGGCCTCGCGGGCAAGGAGGGCAACCTCCGATCCGAGAAGGAAGAGCGGTTCGAGTTCCGCACGTACGGCCCGCTCGCCGTGAAGGAGCTCCCGTGTGATCACGACACGCCGCACGGGAGATGCGCGCCCGACGGCGGCATCGGGATCTACCTCACGACGGCCGTCAAGCTCGCCGAGCTGAAGAAGGCCGTCCGCTTCGAGCCGAAGATCGACGTCACGTGGCCCTCGTGGCTCGACGACGATCACGTCACGACCGGCGTCACGGTCTACGGCGCGTTCACGCCGGGCAAGAGCGTCAAGGTCGTCGTCGCGAAGGGGCTCACCGACGAACATGGGCAGAAGCTCGCGGCCGACTACCGCGCCGACGTGGCCTTCGACGATCTCTGGCCGAAGGCCGACATCGGCCTGAGCGGCAGCGTCTTCGAGCCCGCGGCGCGGCGCGAGATCCCGATCGACTCGATCAACACGAACGATCTCGAGCTCGTCGTCGCTCCGCTCACGCCGGCCGACGCGATCCGCTTGCAGGACGATCCGTACGGCGCGGGCCGCGCGCCCTCGTACGAAGACATCTTGAAGCTGCCCGGCGCGAAGGTCTCGAAGCTCGCCTCGAACGCGCCGCTCAACAAGGCCTCGCGGCACGCCGTGAAGACCGAGGAGGCGCTCGGCGGCAAGGACGCGCGCGGCGCGCTCGCGCTCGGCATTCGTTACACCGGCTGGCCCGGCTCGAACCACCAGCGCGCCGTCACGAACACCGCGGTCGCCAAGGTCAGTGACCTCGCGGTCACCGGAAAACTCTCCGCGCGTGGCTCGCTGCTCTGGATCAGCCGCCTCTCGTCGGCCGCGCCGGTCAAGGGCGCCGAGGTCACGATCCAGACGCCCGGCGAATCGCCGATCGGCCCGTTCCGCTCCGACGACAGCGGCTTCATCAAGCTGCCGCCCGAGGTCTGGGCCCGCGGGAGCTCGGGCGCCGAGCGCGCCGTCATCATCGTCAAGGACGGCAATGATTGGACCTACAAGCATCTGAACGACACGCTCAGCAGCTGGCGCTTCGACGTGCAGGTCGATCCCGGCCCCGATCGGCCGTTCGGCCTCGTGTTCACGGATCGCGGCATCTACCGGCCCGGCGACACGGTCCACATCAAGGGCATCTTCCGCAAGGAGGGCAACCCCGGCACCGTCACGCCCGTCGGCGTGCCCGTGGAGATCAGCGTCGAGGGCCCCGACGGCGACGAGATCGCCTCGCGCACCGAGAAGCTCTCGCCCTTCGGCACCACGGCGATCGACATCGTCGTCCCCCGCGCCGGCCGGCTCGGCACGTATTCGGTTCGCGCCACGGTGCAGGAAGGGGACCCGGGCTGGGCCGACGTGAGCGGCGACTTCGAGGTCGCCGAGTATCGACCCGCCGAGTTCGCGGTCTCGGTCGAGAGCGACAAGCCGAGCTACGTGCGCGGCGACAAGGGCAAGTGGATCGCGCGCGGCGATTACCTCTACGGCGCGCCCATGGCGGGCGCCGACGCGCGGGTCGTCGTGACGCGCGGCGAAGCCGAGTTCCGCCCGCCGAACACCGACGGTTTCACCGTTCATGAAGACACGTTCCACGCGGACTACAGGGACGAAACCACGCGGGAAGGCGAGATCCAGAGCAGCACGACGAAGCTCGACGCCAAGGGCACGGCTTCGATCGAGGCGCAACTCGCGCTCCCGGGCCAGCGCGGCCCCGAGCGCGTGACGGCCGAGGCCGAGGTGAGCGACGTCTCGCGCCAGTTCATCGCGGGCAGCACCACGGCCCTCGTGCATCCGGCCGAGTTTTACGTCGCGCTCCGCACGGGCGCAGACCTCTTCGTCGACGCGGGCAAACCCGTGAGCCCCGAGGTCTTCGCCGTGGATCCCAAGGGCGCGCGCGTCGCGGGCGTCCCGATCAAGATCGAGCTCGTGTCGCGCACGTGGACCGTCGCAAGGCAGGCGACCTCGGGCGGCCTCGCGCACACCGTGGCCGAGATCGTCGATCGCGTCGTCGAGAGCTGCACGGTCACGACCACGGCCGGCGACAAACCCGTCTCGTGCAAGCTCACGCCCGCCGCGTCCGGCTACCACATCGTCCACGCGACCGCGGTCGACCCCCGGAAAAACCCGGTCGGCGCCGCGGAGCCGCTCTACGTCTTCGGCGGCTCGGGCGGCGGCGGCTTCGGCGACAGCGACAGGCTCGTCGTCGAGCTCGTCGCCGACAAGGAGAGCTACGAGGTCGGCGACAAGGCGCGCTTCCTCGTGAAATCGCCGTTCACCGCGGCCGAGGCGCTCGTGACCGTGGAGCGCGCCGGCATCCTCTCGCAGCGTCGCGTGAAACTCGCCGGCGCGATGCCGACCATCGAGATCCCGGTCACCGAGGATCTGCGCCCGAACGCGTTCGTCTCGGTCGTGCTCGTCCGCGGCCGCACCAAGCCCGCGCCGACGAACGTGAAGGATCCCGACGTCGGCGCGCCGGCGTTCCGCATGGGGTACGCGCCGCTGCTCGTGAACCCCGAGAAGCGCAGGCTCAAGATCGCGCTCACGCCGAACAAGGCGGAGGCGCGACCCGGCGAGAACGTCGAGATCGACGTCGTCGTGCGTGATCACGCGGGCAAACCCGCGCGCGCCGAGGTCACGTTCTACGCCGTCGACGAAGGCGTGCTCTCGCTCATCGGGTACAAGACGCCCGATCCGATCGGCGTCTTCGGCGCCCCGCGCCCGCTGCGCGTCACCTCGCTCGAAGTGCGCGCCGCGCTCGCCCGCGTCTTCCGGCCGTACGGTGATCTCGGCACCGACAAGGGCCTCGACGGCGGCGACGGCGGCGGCGGCACCTCCGTGCGGCGCGACTTCCGCGCGAGCGCCACGTTCGTCCCCTCGATCATCACGGACGACGCGGGCCGCGCGAAGGTAAAATTCCGCCTGCCGGACATGCTCACGACCTACCGCCTCATGGCCGTCACCGCGGCCGAGGACGATCGCTTCGGCTTCGCGGAGAACCGCGTCGTCGCGAGCCGCCCGCTCATGGCGCGCCCGGCCTTGCCGCGTTTCTTGCGCGCCGGCGACGCCCTCGACGCGTCCGTCGTCGTGAGCTCGAAGGGCATCGGCAAGACCACGGCCACGGTCGAGCTCAAGCTCGACGGCCTCACGCTCTCGGGAGACACGAAGCGCACGATCGATCTCGCGCCCGGCACGCCCGTCGAGGTCCGCTTCCCGATCACGGCGCCGAAGGCGGGCAAGGCGAAGATCGGCTTCGTCGTGCGCGCGACCGAGTCCGGCAAACCCCTGGAGGACGCCGTCGAGGTCGAGCGCGACGTCCGCGTTCCGCTCTCGCCCGAGGCCGTCGCGCTCTACGGCGACACGACCACGGAGATCGCGGAGAAGCTCGGAGACCTCTCGGCGATCCGCGATGACACGGGCGGGCTCGACGTCAGCATGGCCTCGACCGCGCTCGTGGGCCTCGGCGGCGGCGTCGAGCAGCTCATCGACTACCCGTACGGCTGCACCGAGCAGCTCGTGAGCAAGCTCGTGCCGATGCTCCCGCTCCGCGATCTCGCGCAGGACTTCAAGATCCCGCTGCCGAAGAACACGGACGCGATCATCGCGTCCACGGTGGCCGAGATCCTGAAGCACCAGCGCGGCGACGGCGGCTTTGGCATGTGGGCGGGCTCGGATCGATCGAACCTCTGGGCCAGCACGTACGCGCTCTGGGGCCTCGGCGAGGCCAAGCGCCGCAAGGCCGACATTCCCCAGACGGCGATCGACGCGGCCTCGCGGTACGTCCACGAAGCGCTGAACGAGGCCGCCGACGAGTACACGCGCGCCGCCGCGCCCTTCATCCTCGACGTGCTCGCCGAGAACCGCCACCCCGACACCGGCCGCACGACGCGCCTCTTCGAGGAGCGCAAGACCCTCCCGCTCTTCTCGCAGGCGTTCCTCCTGCACGCCATGGTCACGAGCAAGCACGATCGCGCGAGCATCGATCTGCTCTCGAACGAGCTCGAAGGCGCGCTCCGGCTCGACGGAAACGTCGCCCGCGCTGCGACGAACCTCGGCGACAAGTACGCCGTGCTCATGGACTCCGACACGCGCACGACGGCGCTCGTCCTCCGCGCGCTGCTCGCGGCGCGCCCGAACCACCCGATCGCGGCGAAGCTCGCCATGGGCCTGCTCGGCGATCGCAAGGGTGGATCCTGGCGCAACACGCAGGAGGCCGCCTGGTCGCTCGTCGCGCTCGACGCGTATCGCAAGGCGCAGGAGAAGGCCGCGCCCGACTTCGTGGCGCACGTCTTCCTCGGGCAGGCCGAGATCGCGACGCAGGCCTTCCGCGGCCGCGACGTCGACCAGGCCCGCATCAGCCTGCCTGCCGAGCGTCTCACCTCGGCCGGCGGCAGCGTCCTTGCCTTCGACGTCGATGGAACGGGCCGCCTCTTCTACGAGGCGCGCCTCCGTTACGCGCGCAAGGAGCTGCCCAAGGCGCCGCTCGATCGTGGCTTCTTCGTGCAGAAGACCCTGCGCCCCGTGACCCCTGCCGAGCTCGCCGGCATCCTCGGCGCGCCGCCTGGCAAAGGCGTGAGCTCCTTCCCCGGCGGCCAGCTCGTCCTCGGCGAGATCGTCGTCGTCACGCCCTCGCCGCGCAAATACGTGGTCGTCGACGACCCGCTCCCGGCCGGCTTCGAGCCCGTCGACGCGCGCCTGGCCACCACCGCGCGCAACGCCGATCTCGACGAAGAGGAGGGCGATCCCGAGGACGCCTTCTACGAGGAGGGCGGCTACGACGACGTCGCCACGGGCCGCGCGATCCTCTCGAGCCGCTACCTGCGCGAGCTGCGCGACGACCGCGTCCTCTTCTTCATCGACCGCATGCCGGCGGGCATGTATCGCTATCGTTACCTCGCGCGCGCGACCTCGATCGGCACGTTCGTCCTTCCGCCCGCGCGCGCCGAGGAGATGTACGCGCCCGAGGTGTTTGGAAGGACCGCCGCCGGCACGATCACGGTGACCGCCAGCAAGTGACCCGATCCCGCCTCGCTCGTGCGCTCGTCCGGTGGCTCGTGCCTCGCAGCCGCCGCCGCCGGATCGAGCTCGCGCTCGCGGCCCTCCTCTCCCCGATCCTCTGCCTCGGCCTCGCCGCCGCGCTCACGCCGCTCCCGCCCGAGCTCGCTTCGAACGATCTCGCCGCGGCCGATCCCTCCACCGTCTTCCTCGATCGGCACGGCACCGTCCTTTGCGAGGTCCGCGCCAAGGACGGCACGCGCGCGCGCCCCGTGCGCATCGCCGACATCGATCCGCGCGTCACCCGCGCCGTGCTCGCGGCCGAGGACAAGCGGTTTTACCTCCACCCCGGCGTCGATCCCCTCGCGATCGCCCGCGCCGCGGGACAGACCCTCCTGGCGCGGGGCATCGTCTCCGGCGGCTCGACGCTCACGCAGCAGCTCGCGCGCACGCTCGTCCCGCGCCCGCGCACCGTGGTCGGCAAGCTCCGCGAGATGGCGCTCGCGCTGCGGATCGAGGCGTCCCTGTCGAAGCCGCGGATCCTCGAGGAGTACCTGAACCGCGTCGCCTTCGGCCCCTCGCTGCGCGGCGTCGAGGCTGCGAGCCGCTTCTACTTCGACAAATCCACCCGCGATCTCTCCCTCGCCGAGGCCGCCGCGCTCGCCAGCCTGCCGCGTGGCCCCACGCTCTACGATCCTCGCCGCGGCACCGATCTCCTGAAACGCCGCCGTGATCGTGTCCTCGAACGCATGCGCGCTGCGCGCCTCGCCGAGCACGAGGACGTCGACCGTGCCCTTGGCGAGCCTCTCATCCTCGCCCCGCGCGGCAGCGGCCTCGGCATCCCGCACCTGCGCCAGGCGCTCCTCGCGGGAGGGAAGGGGATCGGCCCGGATGCGCTCGCCGGGCGGGCTACCACGATCACGACCACCCTCGATCGTGGCCTCCAGCGCGAGATCGAGATCCTCGCGGTCCAAACGGTCGAGCGCCTCGCGCCACGCCACGTCACCGCGGCCTCGGTCGTCGTCCTCGACAACGAAACGGGAGACGTCCTCGCCTACGTCGGCTCGCCCGACATCGAAAACGAGGCCCGCCTCGGGCACAACGACGGCGTCCTCGCGCGACGTCAGCCCGGCTCCACGTTGAAACCCTTCGTCTACGGCCTCGGCATGGAGATCGCTGGCTTCTCCGCCGCCACGATCCTCCCCGACGTCGACCTGCATTTCCCCACGCCCGACGGCGACTACCACCCGAACAACTACGACGGCCGCTTCCACGGCCCCGTCCGCGTCCGCGAGGCCCTCGCGAGCTCCTTCAACGTCCCCGCCGTCGTCGCCGCCTCCCGCGTCGGCCCCGAGCGCCTCCTCGCGCGCTTGCGCGACCTCGGCTTCGCCTCCCTCGATCGCAGCGCTCGCGACTACGGCCTCGCCCTCGCGCTCGGCGACGGCGAGGTCCGCTTGATCGAGCTCGCCGCCGCCTACGCCACCCTCGCGCGCGGCGGCCTCTCCGTGACCCCCCGCGCCGTCCGCGAGGCTCGCGCCGCCACCGGCGAGCCCCTCCCGCTCCCCGCACCGCCGCCCCGCCGCGTCCTCGATCGGCGCGCCGCCTACGTCCTCACGCACATCCTCGCCGATCGGCACGCGCGCCTTGCCACGTTCGGCGAGAACAGCGTCCTCGAGCTGCCGTTCCCGGTCGCCGCGAAGACCGGCACGTCGAAGGGCTTTCGCGACAACGTCACCGTCGGCTTCACGCCCTCCGTCACGGTCGCCGTCTGGGTCGGCAACTTCGACGGCTCGCCCATGAGCGGCGTCAGCGGCGTGACCGGCGCCGGCCCGCTCTTCCACGACGCCATGCTCGCGGCCGCACGCCTGTACCCGCAGCGCGACTTCGAGCGACCCGAAGGCCTCGTCGACGTCGACATTTGCCCCCTCTCCGGCGCCCGTCCCGGCCCGGATTGCCCGCACCGCCGCAGCGAGCTTCTTCCCCGCGAAACCTCGCTCGCGACCTGCGACATGCACGAGCGCATCCGCATCGACCGTCGCAACGGCCTGCGCGCCGGCCCTGCCTGTTCGGACGTTTCCGTCGACGAGCGCGTCTTCGAGCGTTACCCGCCCGAGCTCGCCGCGTGGGCCGAGAACGCCGGCCGCCCCGTCGCGCCGCGCGCCTCGTCGCCCTTCTGCCCCGAGAGCGATCGCACGGCGGCGCCTTCCCGCATCCGCATCGCCTTCCCGCCCGACGGCGCGCGCTTCGTGCGTGACGGCGCCCTCGCCGCCGAGGAAGCCATCCGCGTCCGCGTCGACGCGCCCTCGAACACCCACGCCGTGCGCCTCCTCGTCGATGGCCGCGCGGTCGTCCTCACGCCCCCGTTCGAGCGATCGATCCCGCTCGTCCCCGGCGAGCACACGCTCGTCGTCGAGGCGGACGGCGTCTCGTCCGAGCCGGTCAGGTTCTCGGTGCAGTGAGCGGCTGCGGAAGCGGGGTCGCTCCCGGCCCTTCCCTCGGCGGCTCCGAAGAGCGCTTCTCCGTGGGCGCGGCCGGCTCGAACCGCGTCCGCGGCAGGTACCGCCCCCCGTCGAGCCCCTGCAGCCGTTTCACCAGCCGTTCCCGCACCCGGCACCGGAGATCCCACAGCTTCCCCGCGCTCGGCGCCGACACCAGCGCCCGGAGCTGCAGCGTCGTCGCGAGCGCGTCGACCACCACCAGCATCGCGACCCTCCCATCCCAGTCCGGATCCTCCTCACAGGTCAGGCGCACCTCCTCGCGCAGCACGTCGATCGGCGCCGTGTAATCCACGTGCAGGAACACCGTCCCCAGGAGCTCGGGCGACGACCGCGTCCAGTTCTGGAACGGCTTGTCGAGGAGCTGCGAGATCGGCAGCACGAGGCGCCGCTGATCCCAGATCCGCACCACCACGAAGGTCAGCGTGATCTCCTCGACCGTGCCCCACTCGCCCTCGATCACCACCTCGTCGCCGATCCGCACCGGCTGCGCGATCGAGAGCTGGAGCCCCGCGAGGATCGTCGCGATCGACCGTTGCGCGGCGAACCCCAGCACCACGCCCGCGATGCCCGCGGACGCGAGCAGCGAGACGCCCACCTGCCGCACGAGATCGAACTGCATCAGGACGAGCGCCGTCGCCAGGAGCGCGATGAGCACGCCCCCGATCTGGCGGAGCATCGAGATCCGCGTCCGCGCCGCCCGCACGTGCGCGGGATCTTGATCCCTCGCCGCGTACCGCTCGGTCATCTCCGTGGCGCCCACGCCGAGCGCCCGATCCATCGCCCATGCGCAGCCGACCACGAGCAGCGGGCTCAGGATCCGCCCGAGCCACGCCTCCGCCTCGGCCGTCGGCTCGAACGCCGCCGCCCCCCCGCGCACGAACATCACCGCCAGGATGAGACGGCAAGGGCCCTCGAACGCCTCGACGATCCGATCATCCCAGCGCGCGCCCGTGCGCGACGCGAGCTTGCCGAGCAGGCGCACCGCCACCGTGCCGCAGATCCAGCCGACCACCGGCGCCACCAGCACCACGAGCGCCTGCCAGACGAGCAGCCCGAACGGCGTCTCCCGATGGAGGAGCCGGGAGGCGCTCGCCGCGTCTCCGTCCGCGGCGAGCGCGTCCGCGGCGAACGTCGACGCGGACGCGAGCGCTCCGACCAGGACACCAGATCGTTTGGGCACAAATTGAATGTGCCTCACACGACCGGCATCGCAAGGGGCTTTTGGGATCAGGTCAGGACGAAGTTGTTCAGCGTCGCCACGACGACGCCGATGATGCTCTCGCCGGCGATGAGGCCCGAGGCGATCGGCACGACCATCTCCTCGCCCTTCTTGCTCAGCTTGCTGCCGGCGAACGCCAGCACTGCGCCGAGGAACATCGCGAGCGGGTAGTAGAACGGCAGGATGAACCCGAGCCCGACGCCCGTGGGGGAGGGGAGGTACTTCTTGTACTTCGGCAGGAGCTTCTCCAGCGCCACCAGCGCCGTGCCCACCGCGAGGCCCACCACGATGCACGTCTGCGCCATCGGGTGCAGGTTGCCGATGCCCACCTTGAACACCTCGGCCACCGCCTTCCACTGCTGCGCCGCGGGCGCCGGGAACGCGGGGTTGTCGCCCGTCAGCGACGCGGCCGTCGGCACGAGCATGTAGAAGCCGATCACCGTCGCGATCGTCCCCGGCAGGATCCCCAGCATCTGCGCGACGAACTGCCGCCGCGGGTTCGCGCCGAGCAGGTAGCCCGACTTCAGATCGTTCAAGAGATCCGCGCTCGCGCTCGCCGATCCTGCCGTGATCCCGGCCGTCATCAGGTTCGCCGTCGCGCTCTGCGGGATCAGCACGCCGTAGATGAGCTGCATGATCTTGCCCATCGCGCCCGTCGGCGTGATGTCCGTCTCGCCCGTCGCGCGGCACGCCACGAGCGACAGCACGAACGTGAGCGCCACGGCGAGCAGGCCGAGGTGCAGCGGCACCCCGAAGAACTGCCAGGCGATCCCCACGACGCCCACGGTCGCGATCGACCCGCCGATCACGAACCAGCGCATCGGCACCTCGACCCCGGCCCGCGCCGTCCCGGCGTCGCCGCCGGCGGCCTTGCCGAAGCTCTTGAAGGCCCGGACGATCGTCTTCCACTGCAGCAGGAACGACAGCAGGCCCGACGCCACCAGCATCGGCGCGCCGAGCCAGAGCCCGATCTCCTTCCACGCCGTCTGCGGCTTCGTGGCGGCCGCCACGACCTGCCCGAGCTGGTTCGTCCACTGCGCTTCCATCGCGATCGGCGTCACGAACACCGCGAGCACGATCGCGCCCACCATCATCGAGATCGTCGCGCGCAGCCCCACGATCGCGCCGGCCGCGACCAGCGCGACGCCGTGATCCAGCTTGATGTTGAACGCGGAGAGCGGGTACGCCTTGCCCGCCGCGGTGATCTTGGGCAGCCAGTCGAAGAGCGCCGACGCGCCCGGCACGAGCGCCGCGCGCGTCACCACGCCCGCCGCGTCCACCGACTTGACGATGTTCAGGTCCTTGAGCAGCGGAATGACCCCGGCCACCGCGGCCGACGCCATCAGCGCGCGCCCCTTCTCGAGCGCGGTCGTGCCCTGGCTGTAGAGGCTCTGCAGCGTCACGGCCGCGGCCGTGCCCGAGGGGAAGCGCAGCCGCTCCTGGTTGATCATGTTCCGCTTCATCGGGATGGCGATCACCGTCCCGAGAAGCGCCAGCGCCACGGTCCAGGCGGCCAGCACGGGCCAGGGCATGTGGGTGCCCTTGGGGTTGTCCGGCGTCACGCTCAGCATGAGCAGCGCCGGGATCGCCGAGACCATCGTGCCGCCGGTCGAGTAGCCCGCGGAGGACGCGGTCGACTGCATGCAGTTGTTCTCGAGGATCGTCATCGGCGTCTTCGCGATCCCGGCGCGCTGCAAGGCGCCCCAGATCGAGAACGAGAGGATGCACGCCGTGATCGCGACGCCGAGGTGCCAGCCCGTCTTCAGGCCGACGTAGAGGTTCGTGAACGCGAGCAAGAACCCGAGCGCCGCGCCCATGCCCACCGCGCGAGGCGTGAGCTGCGCGGTCCCGTCGCCGCGGTAGGCCTTGGCATACCAGGTCTCTTCGTCCATCTCGCCGACGGTCTCCGGCGCGATGTCGAGCGGCTTTCCGCGCTCGATCTCCGCCTCCGTCCTCGGCGCCGGCTGGAAGAGCCGCCCGCTTTCCCCTGGGACCGTGCGCGCCTCGGGTGCCGGCGTCTCGATCTCGCTCATGCCCATGTTCGCCTCATACCATGGAGTACCATGGAGACGAGGCGAACAACTCGGTCTCGCGGGGCTCCTTCAGCGGAACGCGATCTCTGGATTCGACGCCTCGCGTGCGAGCGCCTGCCGCTCCCGGGCGAGGTAATCCCGGATCGCCGCGTCGAGCCTGGGATCGGCCACGTGATGGAGGCTCCGGGTGATCGTGGGTTCGAAGCCCCGGGTCATCTTGTGTTCTCCCCCCGCGCCTGGCTCGAAGCGCGCGATCTTCCGCAGAATGCACTGCTCGATCGAGTGATAGAAGCAGACGTTGAAATGGAGGAAAGGCCGCTCCTCGGAGGCGCCCCAGTACCTGCCGTAGAGCGCTTCCTTCCCGGCGAAATTGAAAGCCCCGGCGATGGGTCGCTTGCCGTCCCGGGCGAGCACGACCTCCACCCCGTCCCCGAGCCGCGGCACGATCTCCTCGAAAAACGCGCGGTTCAGGTACCTTCGCCCCCAGTAAAACTTGTCGACGGTGGCCGTGTAATACCCATACATCGCGTCCACGAGATCGGGCGTGATCTCCCGCCCCCGCAAGGTGACGATCTCGATCCCCTGCGCCGCCATCTCGCGCCGCTCGCGTTTCCACTGATTGCGACGTTTCGACGAAAACCGAGCGAGGAAATCGTCATAGGTCGCATACCCGGGGTTCTTCCAGTGGAATTGCAGCCCGTACCGTTCGGCGAGGCCGAAGCTCGCGAGCTTGGTCGCCTCCTCCGCAGTCGGAAAGAGGACGTGCGCGCTCGAAATCTCGAGCCGCGCGACGAGCTGCCGGAGGCCCTCGGCCATGGCGGCCGCGATCTTCGAGGACGAGGCGCCCTCGGCCAAGAGGATGCGCGGGGCCGTCGCGGGCGTGAACGGGACGGCCACGACGAGCTTGGGGAAGTACTCGATGCCAGCGCGATGCGCGGCGCTGGCCCACGCATGGTCGAAGACGAACTCGCCCTCGCTGTTGCCCTTGAGGAACGTGGGCGCGGCCGCGATCAGGCGTTCGCCCTCGTGCAAGGTGAGGTAGTGCGGCAGCCAGCCGCTCGTCGGCTCGACGCAGCCCGTCCGCTCGAGGACGTCGAAGAACGCCCAGCGCAGGAAAGGAGCCTCGGAGACGCCCCCGAGCCCGTCCCAGGCCTCCTCGGGGATGTTGCGGATCGTTTCGTGGACGCGGAGCTCGAACACTCCGCGGTATCCTCGGCGGGACGCGGGGGGTTGGCAAGGGGCATGGTCGTTGCGTACGGCTGCTGCCCCGGGCAAGATGGCCGGTATGGGTGACCCCGCGCGAGGCATCAAGCCGTCTGCCAAGCCTGCGACGCTGGAGGAACTGCTGGTGATCCCCGAGGGGGAGCGGCGTCACGAGATCATCGACGGCGAGCTCGTCGAGAAAGCGGCGCCGAGCCCACGCCATGGCTGCGGGCACACGAGCGTGGTCATGAGCGTCGGTCCGTCCTACCACCGCCCCTCGGGCCGTGGGGGACCTGGCGGCTGGTGGATCCTCACGGAGCTCGAGATCCTTTTCGCCCCGGATCAGCTCTACCGCCCCGACATCTCTGGCTGGCGTCGCGAGCGTCTGCCCCGGCTGCCTGACACCGGGCCCATGACGCTGCGTCCCGACTGGGTTTGCGAGATCCTTTCGCCGAGCAACAGCACCAACGACACCGTCAAGAAGCGCCGCACCTACCATCGCTTCCAGGTCCCGCACTACTGGATCCTCGATCCGATGCGCGGCGAGCTCACGGTCTATCGCTGGGCCGAAGGCGGCTATCTCGTCGCGGCGGAAGCCACGCGCGGCGAGCGTATCCGCGCCGAACCCTTCGATGAGGTCGAGCTCGACATCGACGAATTGCTCGGCTACGCGGAAGAGGAAGGGCCGCCTGCGGGCGAGCCCTGACATCTCGAAAGGCGACCTTCAGCCCGCAGGAGGCTGCTCGTCCTTCTTCTTCTTGGCGCGCCGAGCCGAAAGCTCGTCGATGTAGGCGAAGACGCGGCTCTCGAGATCCCGCGGCAATGCGGGATTCGTCGCGACCTCGTCGCGCAGGGCGTCCCGGAATCGGCGGAGGAGGCCAATCGTGGTCGTCCGGAGCTCCGTGGCGGGTTTGCTCGCGGCGGTCGCCTCGGTGGAGGAGCGGTCGCTCAGGAGCTTGTCGAGCGTCTCGCCGGCATCGACGAAGCCGAGGGCCCAGTGGAGCAAGGTTTTCCCATCGGGCACGGGCAGGCTGCCGAGGTCGGCCTCGAGCTCGTCGAGCTTGGGACGATTCTTTTTCGCCTGGGCGGCCTCCTCCGCGTACGAATCCACGAGCCTGCCGCGGTTCGGGACGAACGCGTCGCGCACGCGTTGCGCGGCGGCGCGGGCCTCGGCCGACACGCCGGGCGTGACCAGCACGGCTTCCGTGTAACACCAGATCCCATCGCCGAAGGCGTCGTGGCGGCTGTCGGTCTCCGCGAGGGCGCCGGCATTGGCTCGCGTGGCTTGCCGCTCGGGCAAAGCTTCGAGGAGCACGAGGCGCGCGGAGAGCTGCGGCGTGTAGAGCTTACCGATCACAGAGAGCTCGAGGTCGGCCTTGCGCTCGGTGAGCATATCTTGGACCCCGAGAAAAAGATCATTCGCAGTGAGATTTCGCATCGGCAGGAGGGTGCCACGAAGGGTCCGGCGGAATCAACCCGGTTATCGACCGGGGCGTCGTGCCATCGACATTTCGGGGACGCCCGCGCCTGTTGCGACCCCCTTTCGCGCGGCGTACCCTGATTCGCCATGGCCGACCCCGCACGGAGACGCGCGCCTGCAACCCTCGCAGACCTCCTCGCCATCCCCGAAGAGCAGCGCCGTCACGAGATCATCGACGGCGAGCTCGTGCAGAAGGCCATGCCGAAGCCCCGCCATGGCTTCGGTCAGATAAGCATCGGCTCGACGCTCCATCCGGTCTTCGGAGGCCCTCCGGGCTCCGGTGGCCCCGGCGGGTGGTGGATCATCCCCGAGATGGAGATTCTTCTCGCGCCCGATCAAATCTACCGCCCCGACCTCTCGGGATGGCGTCGCGAGCGGCTGCCGCGGTTGCCTGACGACTCGCCGATCACCCTCCGGCCCGACTGGGTCTGCGAGATCCTGTCACCGAGCAACAAGGCGCACGACACCATCCGGAAGCGGCACACGTACCATCGCTTCGAAGTCCCGCACTTCTGGATCCTCGACCCGATGCGGGAGTCCCTCACTGTCCTGCGCTGGACCCCGGAGGGTTACCTCATCGCGGCCGAGGCCGCCCGGGGTCAGCGCCTCCGCGCCGAACCCTTCGACGCCATCGAGCTCGACATCGACAAGCTCTTCCCCGATCCGACGGAACCCTGAGGGCCACCTACGCCGCCCGCCCGTGCCGTCCTCGACCACGGGGTTGGCGGAGCAGGTAGGCCGAGGTGATGGTCAGGAGCATGGGCTCGGGCAAGCGGGTAGGCCGAGGCGATGAACGCGACCATGGGGATGGGGTAGGGGCCAGGCCGAGGCGATGGTCGGGACCATGGGCTCGGGCAAGCGGGTAGGCCGCGCGGCTGGTCGCGAGCATGGGCTCGGGCAAGCGGGTAGGCCGCGCGGCTGGTCGCGAGCATGGGCTCGGGCAAGCGGGTAGGCCGAGGCGATGGTCGGGAGCATGCGTTTGGGCAAGCAGGTAGGCCGAGCGGATGCTCGGGACCATGGGCTTGGGCAAGTGTGCAACCGGAATCTTGGGTAACACTTCAGACCGGGACCTCGGGTGACACTTCCTCGCTGTTGGCGAGGCGATGTCGACCCATCCCGTCGGTTGGCGTAGACCGGGGGCTTGAGCACGTAGACCGGGACCCTGGGTGACGCTGTCCGGCATGGCGGATACGGAGACCATCCGCATCCGAAACGTGGTCCGACAGGTCGATTCTCGGAAACCGTCAAGGCGGGTGCGAAGGCCATGGGCCTCCGTAACGTGATCCGGCAGGTTGATTCTCGCGGACCGATCGAACAAAAATCGTCGTCGGAGTGCGGCTCACCAGACGTCGCAGCGCTGCTCGGGGTTCAGGGCCTTGCCCTCGGCGCATGAGAAGGCGCGGGCGAACTCGGGCATGTTCGAGACAGACCCGTTTACCCGAAATTTTGCCAGCGAATGCGGGTCGGTCTGCAAGAGCGTGCGCGCCCGCTCTTCACGCCACTTCGTGCACTGAGACTGGCCGAACGACAGAAAAAACTGTTGGTCTTCGTCGAACCCGTCGGCCCGAATGCGCTCTTCTGCGCTCTTTCGCAGGGCGCGATACGCGCGAAAGGCGAGCTTGAGGCCACCGATGTCGGCGATGTTCTCGCCGAGGGTCAGCTTGCCGTTGATCTTCACGCCGGGCAGGGGCTCGTAGGCCGAATACTGGTCGACGACGCATTGCGCCCTGGCCTCGAAGCGCCTGCGCGTTTCAGGCTCCCACCACGACGCGAGGTTGCCCTTGCCGTCGTACCGCGAGCCCTCGTCGTCGAAGCCGTGGATGAGTTCGTGGCCGATGGTCTCGCCGGTCGCGCCCATGTTGACGGCCAGGCCAGAGCGGGCCGAGAAAAAGGGCGGCTGCAAAATGCCTGCCGGGAAGGCCATTTGGTTGAGCTGCGGGTCGTAGTAGGCGTTCACCGTGGGCGGGCTCATTTGCCAGTCCTCGCGGTCGACGGGCTTGCCCACCTTGGTGAGTTGGCGCTTCACCTCGAAGGCCTTGCCGGCGAGCACGTTGGCCGCGTGCACCTTCTTGTCGAGAGAGAAATCATAGACGCGCCACGTGTTCGGGTAGCCGATGAGGTAGGCTATCTGCTGGCGCTTTTCGCGGGCGCGCTCTTTGGTTTTTTCGTCCATCCAGCCGAGCTCGCCGAAGCGCTCGTCGAAGGCCTCGCTGATGGCGCCGATCATCTGCCGGACGACATCGCGGCTCTCGCCGGCGAAGTGGCGGGCGACGAAGAACCGGCCGAGCGACTCGCCGAGCGCGGCGTCGGTGGCGGTCACGCAGCGCCTCCAGCGGTCTCGCTGCTTCTGCTGGCCGCTCAAAAACCGCCACATGGTGAACGATTCGTCGTCGAACCTTTTTGGTAGCGCGTCGGCGGTGGCGTTCAGAACATGCCACTCGAGGTAGGCCTGCCACGCCGCCGGCTTGGTCGACGCGAGCAGGTGCTCGAGGCCCTGCAGAAAGCCCGGGGCGGTGACGTTGAAGTCGTGCAGGCCTTCGAAGCCCAGGCCCTTGAAGTAGGCGCTCCAGCCCCAGGTGGGCGCGAGGCGCGCGAGCCCTGCGCGGTCGACCTTGTTGTACATGCCGGACGGGTCGCGCCGCTCGACGCGCGTCTTCGAGGCGCGGGCGAGCGCGGTCTCGATCGCCATCACGTCGTCGGCGGCCTTCTTTGCATCGGCGGGCTTCTTGCCGGCAAGCTGCATCATGCGACCGACGTGGTCGAGATAGTGCGTTCGAATCTCTTTCGACCGCGCGTCGTCGTTCAGGTAGTCGTCGCGGTCGGGCAACCCGAGGCCGCCTTGGTCGAGGCGGGCGATGACGCGCGTCGCGTCCTTCGCGTCTTGCTCGCTGCCGATGACGAAGATCGAAAAGATGCCGTGTCGGTGCAGCTCGGCGACGGCGGCGACGAGCGAAGGCAGGTCACGCACCGCGCGCACTTTCTTTACAAGGGGGTCGATGCCCTTGGTGCCGGCGGCCTCGAGCGCCGCTTCGTCGACGCACGTGCCGTAGAAGGTGCCGACGGCCTCTAGCGCCGGGTCGCCGGTCGACTGCGACGAAGCGCTCTCGAGAATGCTTCTGAGTGCGTTCTGGTTTCGTTCGACGATCTCGATATTGCGACCCACGCGGGTGCGGTCGGCGGGTATCTCGTTCTTGGCAAGCCAGCCGCCGCAGGCGTATTGATAGAAGTCCTGGCAAGGGTCGGCGGTGCGATCGAGCGCGGTCGGGTCGAGGCCGACGTCGCCGAGCGTGACGTGCTTTTGAGGGGGGGCTGGCGCCGTCACCGGGGTGGGGCTCGGGCGGGGCGACGCGGGGGTGGCCACCGCGGGGCGGCTGGCGTCACAGGCGGCCGTCGCTGCCGCGAGAACGGTCAGTGCGAAATATCTCAACCCTGTCATGTTCGTAGATTGTAGGGCAAAAACCAGAGCTGTAACCATAATTTTGTTCTCGCCGTCGATGCTGCCTCTCGGCCGAAATCTTGTACGTCTTCGCCGTAGGCCGTCGCGACGGGTCGGGGGGCGCGCGGCACGCGGGCGGGCCGGCGGGCCGCCAGCGACAAGCGCTCGGGGGGGTACGTTTGCTCGTGGACTTCTTGGTCATCGTACGTCTCAGGCTGCCGACACGCGGCGCGGCTTGGATGATCTCCTCGATACGCGCGAGCTGTTCGCGCGGCGGGACGGGGCTCGCATCGCGATCATCGAGGATGGCGTACACGAGGAGATACTCTTCACCCTGCGCGTCCACATTGATCATATCGTCCAGAGCGGTCACGCGCGGCTGGCCCGTAAGCCTTTGGAGAGCATTCCGCAGACCCTCTTCAATCCTGGGCATCGTGGGCGACATGAAACCAGCCTACCGGATCGAATCGAACCAACGTTGTCACGAGGACGCCGCGATGGACACCTACACCGCCCCCGTCACGCGCCCCCATCATTCTCCGGTTCGTCGGGTAGCTCGACGACCCGCAGCGGCGCTCGCTCTCGCCGAGCGCTCGCCTCCCGATGCTCGCGCTCTGCCATCGCGACGAGCGCATCCACGTCCGGCCACCACGCGTCCTGATCGCGGCTCGGCGAGGCCCCCTTCTCCTGGAAGGCGCGCGCGACCTTCTCGCAGTGTTCGCCGAAGATCCGCAGGAGGAGGGCCGCGCGTAACGAAATGCGCCCGGCCGTCGACAGGGCGATGGCGTGCCGCTCGCGGACGTCATAAGGCTCGTCCTCGTAGACTTCGGCCATGACCTCCTGCGCTTCATGTTGCGCCGCGGCCTTGACCAGGAAGAGGGCGCCCATGCCGATGTAATCGCCGCCGATTTCGAGCGGGTCCCGCTTGTCTTGATAGTCCTCGGACGAGGTGGGGGGCTCGTCCTCCGAGGCAGGCTCCTCGCTCTCCTGCGTCGCCGCAATCGTGGCGACGGCGGCTTCGTCCCGGGGCTCCGCGGCGGCAGGGGCAGAGCGACCGAACAGGACGACCATGAACAACGTGAAGAGCCCCGGCGATGCGCCGTGCACCTCGATGTACCACTGGTGATCCGCGCGCATCTTGTCGCGGGCGAGGAGCAGGAAGGCTGCTCCAGTTATGAGAAACGCGACGACGAGTCCGACAATGAACGATAACGACGCACCCATAAACACCCCACCAGCATGAAAAAGAATTGCACGAACCGGACCGCCTCCGTGTAGTTCCACGGGCCGATCCGGGCGTACACCACGACGGGCAAGGTGATCTCACCCGCCAGAAAAGCAAAACCGACCAGCCGCGCCGGCGTTCGTGGTATACCGCCGCGCTTGGCGAGGTACACGGACAGCCCGACGTAGAGCGCAATCGCGACTTGAATGACAGAATAAAGGAGGCGAAGCCGTTCCCCACGAATCAGGGGATACCCGCCGCAGACGAGGGCGACGAGCGCGAGCCATATGCCGACATGGATGCGGTGGCGCGGGACGCCGCGAAGGGCATCCGCGCAGGCGGGAACGGAGACGAACCAGGCGAGCCAAGCCGCATGCTCGGCTCGCCAGGCCCAGAGTGGCGCGCCAACGTAAGGAACCGGCGCGTTGTTTTTGATGAGAGGCGCGACGTCGGCGATCGCGCTCCCTACGTTGCCGAGAACCGCAAGCCAAACCAGGGGCAAGAACTCGCGATCACCCTGCGCCCGCGACAGGGCCACGAGCAGTGCGAGGATCGAGACGACGTAGACGGCAACGTGCGGGCCCGTCACGGAACGTCGGCAAAAGCGAGACCGCGATCATCCACGCGGAGTGCGAGCCCGGACGTGGCACCCGCGCGAAGCGCCTCGACCGCCCTGGCCGAGATGGGGACCGCAAAAGCGCCCTCGGGCACGACCGCCGGAAGGGCCCAGACGCAGGCGCCGTCTTTGGTCTGCATCAGGACGAGGGGCCGCGCGCCGCGCTCGTCCGTGAGCATCACGAGCCGGAACTCACGGCCGTTCACTTGCGCGAGAATGGATCGTTCGACGAGGCCGAGGAGAATCGCGGGGTTGAATTCGAAACCCCAATCAGGAGGGCTGTGCATAGAGGCGAGAGAGTACACCTCCACGTTGTGGCCGGTCAAGACGAACCCTTCATCTCGACTCGGTGTCGAGCAGCCGAAGCCCCAGCACTCCGCAGACCAGGCGCGCGCAGGTCGCACAGATGTTCGCGGCGGGCCCGGCAGCGAGCTTCGTTTGTGCCTCGGTTCTCCCGCAGAACGAACACGTCCGGAGCGCGTCCGCCCGCGCGATTTCGCCCTGCCGCGCATGGCACGCGCCTTCGGGGCCGGCCAGATGCTCGATGCGGCCAGCATTGCGCTCGCAGCAGCCCAGCACGCATTACGACATCCCCCATCGGTTGCCGACCGTGTCCTCGTGACCAGAAGCGGTGTCCAACCGTCCTATCTGGATCTTGGAGTTGACGGAGCACCGGGATCATGGCCCGAGCACCATTGACATCAAGTCCGACCGAAGGGGAAGCGACGGGAAACCATACACATGCCCGCTTACGAAGGGCCGCGGGCTTCACCCGTGAAACGCCCCGGATAGCGCTCATGGCCCCCATGGGCACTCTCTTGGGTTTGGGTGGTCCGCAGAAGCGTCGACCACGCCCGCGCTCGAGCGTACCCAGCCGTCTTGATCTGCCGCGAACAAAAGCCTACCGTGCGAGATCAGCTGCGACGGGAGGGAGGGGCCGCGCGTGACGGAAGACGCGAACAAGGAGACGGCAGCGTCCGTCGATGCGCTCGCCTGGCGAGCGCGCGTCGAGGAGCTGGAGGGGCGCGTGGTCGCGCTCGAAGCGGAGCTCGAATCCGCGCGAGGGGCGCTCGCCAGCGGACCGAGGAGTGCCGTAGAGGAGCGAGGCGTCAACCTCAACATCCTCCAGGCGCTCGTCGATCATGCCCCCTCGCCGATGTACGCCAAAGATCTGCAGGGGCGCCTCATCCTGGTCAACCAGCATTGCGCGCACTTCTTTGGAATGGAGAAGGCGCAGATGCTCGGCATCATCGATCGGGACCTTTTTCCACCTGAGTTTGCAAAGGTCATCGCGGCGTCCGACGCCACGGTCCTCGCGACAGGGAAATCGATCGAGGCCGAGGACACGATCCAGCACCCCCAGGGCGAACGCGTCTTTCTCACGCTGAAGTTTCCGATCTTCCACCAGGGAACCATTGTGGCGATCGGCGTGACGGCCACCGATGTTACCGCCCGCAGGCAACTCGAGACACAAGAAGCCGCAGTCCGGGACAGGATCATCGCGGCCCAGAAGCAGACGATCCGTGAGCTCGTCACGCCGCTCCTGCCGATCGAGCGCGGGGTCGTGGCCATGCCGCTCGTCGGCGCAATCGAAGGGGAACGAGCGGAGCAGATCCTCGAGACGTTGCTCGCGGGCGTCGCGATGCACGCGGCGACCATCGTGATCCTCGATATCACCGGGGTCCGGGAGATCGACGAGCAGGTGGCCCAGGCGCTCGTGCAAGCCGCGCAGGCCACGCGGCTGCTCGGCGCGCAGGTGGTGCTTACCGGCATCAAGCCGGCCATCGCGCAGACCCTCGTCGAGATGAACGCAGACATGACCGGGATCATCACGCGCAGCACGCTGCGAAGCGGTATCGCGTATGCGCTCGGAACCATCGCGCGGCCGGGGGCCATCGCGCGCGTGGGAAAGTGAGCCCGCGTGGGGCGTGATGACCTACGAGGATCGCCCCGCCGAACCCCCGGACTACGCCTCCGCCAGGACGCCCTGCCGAAGCACGTCGAGCAGGCATGCCGCCTCGGCAGGCCCCGGCAAACCCGCCGCGTGCGCCACCTCGGGCGCCGGGGCGCGCGTCGTCGACGCCGCGAGGCGCGAAAACGCGTCGGCCTGCGCCTGCTGAATGTGCGCCCTCTCCTCCGGCCCGAGCCGCTCCATCGCCCAGACGTGGACCTTCCACGACAGGGCCGCGTGCCGCGCCTCGTCGGCCGCGATGTCCCGCATCGCCGCCGCGAGCTCGGCGTCCGCCGCGCGCCGCGCCTGATGCGCCCCCACGAGCGCCCCGAACGTCTCGCGCACGCAGCCCTCCACCGCATTCTCCAGGGCGAGCGCGAAGAGCGCGCGGCGCGGCAACTCCTCCACGCACGGCGAGACGGGCGTGCCGCCGCCGCGCGCCTGCGCGAGGGCCGAGACCACGTCCGCGTGCCGGACCTCGTCCTCGGCCGCCTTCCGCGCCTCGTGCACGAGCGACGCCGGCGCGCCGAGCGCGGAGAGCTCCGCCGCGAGCCGCTCGAAGGCGATCACGCTCGCCGCCTCCAGGTGCGCGGCGCGCGCGAGGAAGTCCCCGAGCAGAGACCGCCCCTCGTCCGCGTGCGCGCTCGTGAGCCCGGCCGGGACCCGCCCGATGCACGCCGAGTCCCGATCGATTTCCTCGGTGCGGACCTGCTGGATCTCGCCGCTGCGCCAGATGCGAAACGTGAATCGTGTGGTGATGATCGGCGCGCAGTCTCTCGTGATCTTCGTGGCCGTCACGAAGAAGCCGTCCGGCGCCGCGCGCACGGTGGTGCGCTCGGCATCGTCGCAGGTGAGGTCGTATCCCATGGACTCCACGAGCAGCAGCGCCTCGTCGGGCGTGTCGATCGGGCCGAGGAGCGAAAGGATCTCCGGGACGCCGACCCAGCGTCGCACCTCGTCGCCCGCCGTGGTCACGACCGACGTCTCGCTGCAGAGCTGCAAGCAACTCGTCCGCCGGAAGGGCTCCGGGTGCATGCGGATCTTCTGGTGGCATTCGCGGGTCGTGGCCGTCGCGCAGGCGGTGCCCACCTCGCTGACGACGCTGAAATCGGAGACCGTCCAGCGCTCCGGGACCTCCTCGCTGGCCGGGACGCCGTGGAGGGTGCGGATGGCGAGGTAATCGAAGCGCCGGGCGGGCGAGAGGCCGCTCGCCGAGATGGGGATGTACGTGCCGGGCGCGCAAGGCACCCCGCGGGCCACCTGCGCGCTCCCCGCCTCATCGACGGCGTCCGCGTCCAGAGGCTCCGCGAGCGCCTGCGTGGATTCGGTCGTGCAGCCCTGGGCGAGGAGCCCAGTCAGGAGGGCGGCGCGCTGGGCGCGCTCGAAGATGCGCCCGAGCCATGACTCCACGGATTCACCAGGATCCGGGGTGCACCCACGCAGGAATCGATGGGCCATGAGGACCTCCCGAGCCGCGCGTGCACACGGCGAACGGCTCGACCGAATCCATGGCAACACGCATGCCGCGGCGCGCTGGCGGCGGAAGCGCGGGCGGGTCCGGCCCAGGCTCATCCGTGAGCTCGGGCTCCGGCGGCACCGCGTCATGCCTCCGCCATGATCCCCCGCCAGAACGCATCCAGGAGGCACGCCATCTCCGCCGGCCCCGGCAAGCCCGCCGCGCGCGTCACCGCGGGCGCCTGGACGCGCGCCGTCCCCGCGGCGAGCCCCGCGAGCGCTTCGGCCTGCGCCCGCTGGATTCGCGCCTGCTCGTCCGGCCCGAGCCGCTCCATCGCCCAGGCGTGCACCTTCCACGAGAGCGCTGCGTGCCGCGCCTCGTCGGCCGCGATGTGCCGCATGGCCGCCGCGATCTCGACGTCCGCGGCGCGACGGGCCTGGTAGGCCCCCACGAGCGCCCCGAACGTCTCGCGCACGCTGTCGGGCGTGCACGACACGCGGTCATCCTCCTGCGCGTCTTCGGCCTCCGCGGTGGCCTCCGCGCCGTCCGGCTCCCCGAGCGCCTGCGCGGGCCCCACGGCGCACCCCTGGGCGAGGAGCCCCGTCACGATCGAGCCGCTGAGGGCGCGCTCGAAGATCCGCGCGAGCCATTGCTCCACGTGGTCCTTTTGATCCGGCCCGCGACGACGCGAGGAACGTTTTGCCACGACCACCTCCGGAGCCCGCGTGCACACGATGAACGGCTCGTCCGTCTCGGTGGCAACCCGCGTGCCGCGGACGCGCCCGCGCGTCGTGTTCATCTCTAACGAAATGCCCGATTTTGTTTACGCGTCCTTCCCGAACGGCGCGGCCGACGTCTACGCGCTTTCGAGCTGCGGCGGTACGGCCTGCCCGAACGAGTGTCCCGGCTCCGAGCCGCTCGATCCTTGCTCGCAGTGCATGGTCGAGACCTGCGACGACGAGCTCAACGGCTGCCTCGCCAACGCCGCGTGCATCACGCTCTACAATTGCCTCGACGGCTGCGGCGACCTCGATCTGACCTGCCAGCAGGGCTGCTACCAGGACCACGGAGCGGGCGTGCCGAAACTCGAGCTCCTGCTCCAGTGCACCCAGACGAACTGCGACGATTGCTGAACCGGCTTCCGCGTTGCGCGTCGCCTGCTACCATCGCCCCCGCCCATGACCACGACCGATACCCTCCTCCAGCAAGCCAGCGAGGGCGACCTCCGCGCCCAGGGCCTCGCCGCCGCGCGTGATCTCTGCGCCTTCCTCGATCATTCCCCGAGCCCCTACCACGCGGCCGAAGAGGCCGCGCGCCGGCTCGCCGCGCATGGGTTCTCCGCGCTCTCCGAGCACGACGCCTGGCACCTCGAGCCCGGCGATCGCCGCTATTTCCTTCGCGCCGGTACGATCGTCGCCTTCGTCGTCGGCGACGAGCACCCCGCGGTCGCGGGCTTCCGCCTCCTCGGCGCCCACACCGACTCGCCGAACCTCCGCGTCAAGCCGAACGCCGACCTCTCGCGCTCCGGCTACCAGGAGCTCGGCGTCGAGGTCTACGGCGGCGTGCTCCTCTCGACCTGGCTCGACCGCGACCTCTCCATCGCGGGCCGCGTCTTCTGCCAGCGCAAGGGCGAGCGGCCGGCCGCGCGCCTCGTCGACCTCGGCCGCGCCGTCGCCCGCGTGCCGAACCTCGCGATCCACCTCAATCGCTCGGTCAACAAAGAAGGGCTCGTCCTGAACGAGCAGAAGCACATGGTTCCGGTCGTCGGCCTCGGCGCCGCGCCCGACGTGCGCGCGCTCGTGGCCCGCGAGCTCGACGAGCGGCCCGATGCCATCCTGGGCTACGACCTCTGCCTCTACGACACGGCCAAGGCCACGATCGCGGGCCTCGCGCAGGAGTTCGTCCTGGCCGCGCGCCTCGACAACCTGGCGAGCTGTCACGCGTCGACGGCCGCGCTCGCCGCCGAGTCCGGCCGCGCCCCCTCGACCCGCATGATCGTGCTCTACGACCACGAAGAGTGCGGCAGCCGCAGCGCCGCGGGCGCTGCGGGCACGGTCCTCAAGGACACGATCGCGCGGATCCTCGAGGTCTATCCGCGCAGCGAGCCACAGGGCTTGCAGCGGGCGCTCGCGCGCTCGTTCCTGGTCAGCGCGGACATGTCGCACGCGGTCCACCCGAATTACGCCGACCAGCACGAGCCGCAGCACCAGCCCATGTTGAACAAGGGCCTCGTCATCAAATCGAACGTCAATCAGTCCTACGCGACGGACGGCGGCACCGCGGCGCTGTTCGAGGAGATCTGCCGCGACGTCGGCTATCCGGCGCAGAAGTTCGTGATCCGCACGGACTTGCCTTGCGGCAGCACGATCGGCCCCATCACGGCCGCGGCGCTCGGCATCCCCACGGTCGACGTCGGCGCCCCGATGCTCAGCATGCATTCGTGCCGCGAGATGTGCGGGACCCTCGACGTGCACTGGGCCGTCGAGACGTACCGGCGGTTCTTGCGGGGCTGACCCTCCGAATCGTTCCGGGACGAACCCCTCTCGCGTCGCTCGGAGCTTCCTGCTAGAGTTCCTCCCGAGGAGCAACACATGCCGCCCGAACTGCAACGGCTCGCCGACGAGATCCTCTCCTTGCCGGTCCCCTCCCGGACCGCGCTCGTCCGTTGCATCCTGGAGAGCCTGAGCCAGTCGGAGAGCGAGGCGCTCGAGCAAATGTGGGCGAAGGTAGCGGAGGAGCGCTGCCGTCAGATTGACGCCGGCGAGGTCGAGCTCCTCGACGGGGCCGAGGTGCTCCGCGAGCTTCGCGCGCACGTTCGGTGAAGCGGTTCTTCTTCCACCCCGCAGCCCGCAAGGAGCTGCGGGGTGCCGTGGCGTTCTACGAGGGCCGAGCCGAGGGCCTGGGCGAGGAGTTCCTCGACGAGGTCGAGGCGGCCCTCCGGCGCATCTGCGAGATGCCCGCGGCCTGGCCCAAGCTCTCGGAGCGTGTGCGACGCTGTCACACGCGACGGTTCCCCTACGGAATCCTTTACCGCGAGGTCCGGGACCGGATCGAGATCGTCGCGGTCATGCACCTTCACCGTCACCCGGACACCTGGAAGCGCCGCTGAGAGTACCCCGCGCAAGCCGAACCTCCCGGTCCCTCGTGGCCCGATGAGGGCCGGCCCGCATTTTCGACGCCCGGGACGGTCCAAAATGCGCTAGAGAGTGTCGAACTTTCGACACAGGTGGGCTGGGCTTCCCGGCGGGTGACTTTTCATGCTTCGTTACCGAGCCGACATCCGGACGTTGTGCTTCGTGGTGATCTATTTCGCGCTCGTGGCCGTGCAGTGGGTGACTGCGCCGAGCGCGCTCTGGATCGCGATTCCGCTCGTCGCGTTGACGTGCGTGTTCTCGTTCCTCGGGGCCGTGGCCACGCACAACACCGTGCATTGCCCCGTGTTCAAGCAGCGCTGGGCGAATCGGGCCTTCCAGGTCGTGCTCACCTTGACCTACGGCCACCCCGTGAGCGCCTTCGTCCCCGGCCACAACCTGAGCCACCACAAGCACACGCAGACGCGGCGTGACGTGATGCGCACGACGAAGGTGCGTTATCGCTCGAACCTCCTGAACGGTTTGCTCTTCATGCCGACCGTGGGCAGGGACGTCTTCCTCGCCGACATGCGGTACTTCAAGGCGATGTACCGCCAGAACCCGCCCTGGTTCCGGCAGATGATCCTCGAAGCGACGGTCTTCCTCGGCACGATGGGCGCGCTCCTCGTGCTCGATTGGAAGAAATTCCTGCTCTACGTGCTCCTGCCCCACCAGTATGCGGCCTGGGGCATCATCACGATCAATTACCTCCAGCACGACGGCTGCGATCAGGACAGCGAATACAACCATTCGCGGAACTTCCTCGGCAAGTTCGTCAATTTCCTGGCCTACAACAACGGCTACCACACGATCCACCACATGGAGCCGGGCCTGCACTGGAGCCTCCTGCCCGCGGAGCACGCGAAGCGCGTCGCGCCGTTCATCCACCCGGAGCTCGATCAGCCCTCGATGCTCGCGTATCTCTTCCGCACCTTCGTCTGGCCCGGAAAGCGCCGCACGTACGATGGAAAGCCCGTCGAGATCCCCGCCGAGGGCCCCGACGAGGAGTGGATTCCGCCGCCTCGCGAGGTCCGGCACGACCTCGGCGCGATCGCCATGTAGCGTTCCGATCCCGCCCGGGTAGCATGGTGACATGCGCCCTCTTCGCCTCGCTTTCCTTTCGGCCCTCTCCCTCCCATTCCTGATCACCGGCTGCGGTGGCTCCCCGCTCGAGGGGGCCACGCGCGGCTACGACGTCGAACGATACGCGCTCGAAGGCGCGTTCGATTGGACCTCACGCAAGCTCGCCGCGACCGTCTCCGTGACGCTCACGCTCACCGAGGATACGCCCGCGATCGCGCTCGATAGCCACGTCACCGTGAAAGCCGTGCGCATCACGGGCGCGGACGATCCCGCGTACGAGGTCGATGCTCCGGGCGGCGTGCTCGCGATCTCGCTGGAAGACGCGCCCGAGGCGACGAAGGGAAAGACCCTCGAGATCGAGATCGATTACGAGGCCGGCACGAGCGACAACTTCTATGCGATTGCCACGCGGCTCGGGGATCCCGTCCTCTCCCGCGCCCTCTTCACGGACTCCGAGCCGCTCGGCACGTCTTGGTGGATGCCTTGCACCGATGATCCGAGCGATCGTGCGACGTTCTCCGTCTCCCTCGAGATCCCGGCCCAGGAGCAGCTCATCGCCAACGGCCGCCTCGTGCTCGACGCCGAGGAGGGGCCGGGCTCGCACCGCGTGCAATACGAGACCGGCTGGACCTTGCCGACCTATCAAATGGCGTTCGCCGTGAGCCAGTTCGAGGTGGCCAAATGGCATACGAAATCCGGCTTGCCCGTCGAGGTCTGGCACCGCCGCGAGCTCCCGGGCAGCCACGCCGAAATGGCGAAGGCCCTCGCCGGCATGATCGATCGTTTCGAGCCGCTGATCGGGCCTTATCCATTCGAGCGATACGCCCTCGTCCTCGTGCCTTCGTTCCCCGGAGGCGGCATGGAGAACGCGGGCATCTCGTTCCAGCGTGAGACGAGCAGCACGGAGCCCACGCTCGCCGGCGATTTTTACCTCGCCGCGCACGAGCTCGCGCATCAATGGTTCGGCGACCTCGTCACCATCGAGACGTGGGACGACATCTGGATCAAGGAGGGCATGGCGAACCAGCTCGAATACGAGGCCGGGCGCGCCTTCACGGACGCGAGCGGGGAGGGGACGCTGCACGGGGATCAATTCTACGCGGAAGACGGGGTGCCCATCCGCGACAGAGCCCTCGCGCCGGCCGACAAATACACGTCCGGCCCGTACGCTCGCGCGGCCTGGCTGCACGCGCAGATCCGGAGCGTGGCGGGGGATGCCACGTATTTCGAGACGCTGCGGAAGATCCTCGAAGCGCACAGGTTCGGCACGATCGGGACCGACGTGTTCATCGACGCGTTCGCAGAGGCCCTCGGGCCGGGGGCGACGGCGCGGGTGCGGCGCGCGCTCGACGCGAAGGCCATGCCGCGGATCGAGCTGCAAGCCGAGCCGAACGCCGCGTTTGCCCTCGTGCTCGACGATCCCGACGGGGCAATCGTCGCGCCGCTCGTGGTGCGCTGGTACGGCGCGGATGGGTCGGCCGAGGAGGTGTCGCTCCTCGGCGGCGCGCGGGCCGTGATTCCGGCCGCGGGGACGGAGGTCCTGCTCGTCGTGGACCCGGGCGACGTGCACCCGGAGTTCGAGGTCACGGGGGACGAGGCGCGCACGGCGGCATGGCTCGCGGCGCGCGTGCCGCTCACGGCGAGCGGAAAAACCGCCCTCGCGGGGCTCGGCGGGGCGGCGCAGATGAATGCGCTCCGGGTGGCCGCTACGTCGATCGCGGCGATGATCACGCCGGCCGAGATCACCGGGCTTCTCGGCGAGCTCGACGCGGACGGCGCGAAGGCGCTCGCCTTGCAGCTCGCTTGCGGGCTCGCGTGGAGCGCGGCGGACGCGGCCGAGCAAGAGGCCTGGGCGGCGGCCCTCGCGCCGCTGCTCGAACCGGGCCCGCCGTCGTTCGGGCTCGGGTGGGTCGGCGCGGGCCTCGGCGTTTGCGGCGACATCGTGCCGCCGGACGCGCTCTTCAGCGCGGAATGGCCCAAGCTCGAAGCGGGCCTCGTGGGCGAGGACGTGACCCTCTCGCGGCTGCAGTACCTCGGGGCCTTTCAGCTCCCCGAGGAGCGTGAGCTCGCCACGTTCGGCGTGGTCGCCTCGAAGGCGCCCTCGCTCCGGGCGCGGCGCATCGCCCTGGATCACCTGGCGCGGCGCGCGCGTGACGTGACCTCGGAGGCGTGGGTCGCGTTTTACCTCGACCTGCTGCGCGCGACGCGGACCTCGGAGACCTTGCCCTCGGCGATGACCGGGGCCTCGTGGGCCGTCTTCAACACGGGTGGGGGGGCCCTCGGCTTGTTCGTGGAAGAACTCGGCGACATTCTCCACGACGAAGCGACGCGGCCGGCGCACGCGCGGGCGATCTGCATCGGGGTGCGGCTGCTCTCGGACGATCCGGCGGCGACGAAGGCATTCCTCGGCGGCCTCGCGGACGCGCCCCTCTCGGAGGAGGCGCGGGTGCTCCTGAGCAAGCCGGAGATGTGCCTCTGATCAGATCTCGAAGCGCTCGCCCTCGCGCGTGCAGGCGATCGGCGAGCGCTCCGGGTCGTGAAAATCGGGGTAATGAATGAGCCGCATGCGGCGCTTCACGTCCTCGGAGAGCCCCACGAGCGAGGCGAGCGGCGTGTGGACGCCGAGGTTCGTCTCGTGGAAGAAGAGATCGGCCTCGGCGAGCCAGTCGATCAGCGTGGGATCGAACGCCGTGTCGGCGCTGTAGCCGAACCGAGCCCCGCCCGCGGAGAATCGCAGCGCCGACGTGGGGATGTGGTGAATCGTCGGCCGCCATTCGAGGTCGACATCGCCGATGTGGTTCGTCCCGGCGCCGAGCGGTACCACGTCCGCGTAATCATCCAGCGTGAGCGACGAGCGCGTCCCGTCGGGCGCCATGAGGGTATCCATCCCACCCTTGAGGCGCGTCTCCCAGAGCCCCGCGAGCACCTCGGGGGCCGCATGAAGCGCGAGACGCTTCCCCGTCACGAACCGCCGATAAAACAGGAGCTGCTCGAGCCCCCCCACGTGATCGCCGTGCAGGTGCGTGATGATCACGCGATCGACGTCGGCGAGCCCGATCGGCGGTCCGCCGCGCGCGCCCAGATCCCCGAGCGCACGTCCGAGCGCGGGAGGCGCGTCGACGAGGATCCGCGTGGAACCTGCCTCGACGAGGAAGCAGGCATTGAAATACCGCGTGGTGAAGGCATCCCCCACGCCGACGACGCGCACGACGAGCGAGCTCACGATCGCCTCCCGCCGTGCGGCGTCGTTCCCTGGGTGTTCCGCGGAGACATGGTCATGGCGCGCCCCGATGGTGCCCCATCACGGCGAGCCGAGCCAGCGGCCTGCCACGGCCCCGCGCGAGGGGAGCGACGAGCGCCGCTCCCCCAGCGAGCGATTGCGATCAATGGGTGCCGCGCGCCTCACCACCCTTGCGCCCAATCTGAGCCATGTGGGCCCGATCGCTCGACACGGCCTCGCCGCCCTTGCGGCCGATCTGCGCCATGTGCTCGCGGTCCTGGCTCACGCGCTCGCCGCCCTTGCGGCCGATCTCGGCCATGTGCTTGCGGTTCTGGCTGACGACCTCGCCGCCTTTTTTGCCGGCCTGGCGCGCCTCGTCGGGCGTGAATTCGTGCGCCGTGCCCTTCTCGTGCGCCGCCTTGCCGCCCTTGCTCGCGATGGCGCGCTGCTTGTCGCGCTCCATGGCCGCGAAGCCGCGCTGCGAGGCGGGCTTGCGCTCGGTCGTCGGACCGAGATCGCTCGAAGAAGGCGGCCCTTCGTGCTCTGCCGAAGCCGATTGCTGATCGTGCTCCTGCGACGTCTCCGCCTGCTTCATGTCCTCGGCCTCGCCGCTGTTCCTCGCGGTCTCGTGCTGGTCCTTCTCGATCATTTGCCCCTCCTTGGTGACGCCCCGCTCGATGCTCCAGCCGGGCGCCGTGTTGCTTCGCGGATTGCTGTTGGGCCGCGCGAAATGACGTCAAGCTGCGCTCGGTAGCGCGTGTGCCTGCTGCAATGAGAAATGGTCGTGGAGCGAGCGATCTCGTGCACGCCGGCCCGGACCGATCGCACGCTCGTGGTTCGTTCCGACGAACGGCGGAGCTCGAGCATGATGCAATCGGGCCGGACAGATGACTTCATCGGGTTTGGCAGAGCCTCATTCTCGATGCTGCTACACGCTCGGCCGCTCGCTCGCCCGGTTGCTTGGCCGGGCGAACGGACGATCTCGGCGCCTCATGGAAAGGTCTGTCCCGTCCTTACCCGAGCGAGCGCACGATGGCGTGCGGGCAAGGAGGTGCACACCCCTCCGGCGTATACGCTCGCCAATCAAAGAAGAGACCACGCGGCTTCGCCACGATGGACGGCTCCTTCAATCGAGCGAGCGCGACGGCCATCTTCGATGCACGAGGCCGCTCATCGGCTTGCGAAAGCAAGCCTTCAGCGGCCGCGCTCGGCCGTGGGGTTTTTCGCGGTAGATCAAGCGCGATACGCCAAACCCGCCTCGCATTGCGCCGCGTGTGCCGGGTTTTTCGGCGATGTGGCGTAAGGCGAGGGCCTTACAACCGGCCGGGGCACGGCGCGGCCCGTGTGGGCCAGAGCGAGGGTGTGGATATCCGCGGGGCGCCGCCGGACGTCGAAAGCTGTTCCCCGCGGATGCGCTCCCTCCGTCGACGGCGCGCGGATGCCCCCCGGGACGGCGCCTTCCTGCTCGTCGGCCTCGTCGGGCCCGTGGTTCGATGTGGCCCCCGCTGCGCCGATGTCGGTCTCAGGAGCAGGTGCCGGCCGCGCAGCGCCCCCCCGGGTCGCCAGAGCGCGCGGGCGGGCGGCGTGGGCCATGGGGGGCCTCGGGGCCCAGGGCGACGCAGAAACGGCCGAGGATGCGGTCCACGGTGGAGCGGCTGAGCCCGGTGGCCCTGGCCAGGGTGCGTCGGGACCAGCGGCGGGCGCCCTCAGGGGTGGGTTCGCGCGCTCGGCAGAGGAGCTCGTCGATGCGTGCGTCCGAGATGCGCCGGGGGGCGCCTCGCCGCGGGCGGTCTTCCAGGCCCGCGAGCCGGTCGCGGACGAACCGATCGCGAAAGCGCCTGACCACCCGACGCCCGACGCCGACGTGCGTCGCGACGTACGCGACGTCATGGCCCTCGGCGCAAGCGAGCACGATCTTCGCACGCAGCGCCCGCCTGTGTTCGTGCGTGTCCTTCCCGGTCGGGGCGCGGGCGAGCGCTTCGAGCACCAAGCGTTCGTCGGGGCTTATCTCCATCGGCGGGGTCGTTCGGCCCATCGATGGTGAACATGTGCCCAGCCCCCGCGCGTTCTGACTTTTTCGTCAGCCGACCGAGCAGGGCCTCACCGCGAGGCGTTCGGGCGAGGTCAGAAGGTGCCGCGCAGGCCGACGCTGCCGATGCCGACCCAGGGCTCGACGCTCGCCTTGGTGGGCGAGGCGGGCTTGGCCTTGGGGGCCGTCAAGAGGAGGACGACCCCTGCCGTGAGGCCGACGCCGCCCACGACGAACAGGGCGGTCGAGAGCGTGGCCTTCGTGTCGATGCCGTTGCGGTAGTCGACGTAGCGGTCAGGGGAGACGGGCGTGTCGTTCGTCAGGCTCTTGTTCGTGCAAGGGTCGGTGCCGTTGACCCGCCGCTCGCAGAAGGCCTCCATGTCGCTGCGGCTGACGTAGGCGCTGATCAGGGCGCCGACGCCGCCGAGCGCGGCCGCGCCGCCGACGCCGAGGCTGACGTAGCCGATGAGCCGCTGCGTGGCGCCGGGCGTCTTCTTGGTCGTGTCTTCGCCGCCGGGGGGGGTGACGATGTCGCCGCCGCCGTGCTCGGCGGTGGCTTTCGGCGCGAGCTCGAGCACGGCGCGGGCGGCTTGCTTCTCGTCGACCTTGAGGTCGAGCGCGGCCGAGGACGCCGGCGTATCGGCCTCGACGCGGTGCACGCCGGGGTTCAGCGGCGTCTTCACGCCGATCAGCGCGCGCGGAAAAACCTTGCCGTCGAGCATGACGGTCGCGATTTCCGCGCCGGCGCCTTGCACGGTGAGCTCGATCGTGGGGATACGCGGCGTGAGCGCGGCGAGCTCCTTGGCGGCCGTCTCCTGCGCGTCGCGGAACGCTTCGGGGGCCTTGTCGTCGAGCTGCAGGATGGTGATGGAGCGATATTTCTCCGCGGCCTCGACGAGGCGCCCGAGCTTCTCCAGCGTCCGCGCCGCGAGCAGTTTTACGGTGGGCGCGTTGACGAGCGCATCGGCCCGTTCGAACTTGTCGAGCGCGTCGGCGTACTTGCCTTGATCGTAGAGCGCGAAGCCCTCGTCCGCGAGGGTGCGGGCGGCGATACGCACTTGATCGTTGATCGGCTGCGCCCACGCGGGCGAGGCGCAAAAAGCTGCGCTGACGAGCAGCAAGCCGATCCCCTTCGACAACCGCATCGTTTCCCTCACGCTCCTTCGAGCCGTACGCGAACGGATGCGCCCGCGTCCGTCAGATCCCCCAGTCGGGCTTCTTCTTGTTCGTCGTACCTGTTTTTTTCGTCGTCGTCCCGCCCTTGTTGATCGGGACGCGCGTGGTCGACGTCGGTGCTGCGCTGGTCGTGGGTGGGGTGTCCGTGGTCCCCGCGGCAGGCTCGCTCGTGGCAGGCGGCGGGGGCGGGGGCGCGACCGAAGCCGTCGTCGGCGCGGCGATCGTCTCCTTCGGCGGCTCGGCCGCGGGAGACGCGGAGGGCGGCGACGCCGAAGGGGTCGTCGCGTCCGTCGTCGCGGGCGGGCCGCTCGTCGAGAGCAATACGACCGCCGTCGCGGCGCCGACCCCCGCGGCCGCGAGCGCGGCCACGATCACGGCGGGGCGCATCTTCCTCGACGTGGGCTGCGCCTCCGCGACGGCCGAGACGAGGCCGCGATGGGTCATCGTCGTCGGGTCGGGCGCGCGCGTCTTGGCGAACGCCGACGGCTCGGGGCCGGGGCTCGAGATGCGCGCCTGCTGCGGCATCACGATGGCCGGCAGCGAGGGATGCGTCTGGCCGAGCTTCCAGATACCCGACTGATCCGGGCAGAGGATCCAGCGCAGCGACTCGGCGAGCTCCTTCGCGGTCTGGAAACGCTCGTTCGGCTCGCGCGCGCAGGCCTTGGCGAACCACGCGTCGAAGCCATCGGGGACGGGCGCGACCGCGGAGGGCACGGGCAAGGGGCGCGCGCAGATCTGCACGATGAGGTCGCCGAGCGCCTCGCTGTCGAAGGGGCGTATGCCGGTCACGCACTCGTAGGCGATGACGCCGAGCGCCCAGAGATCGGCGCGTTGATCGATCGTCTTGTTCCCGAGCGCCTGCTCGGGGCTCATGTAGCAGGGCGTTCCGACGACCGAGCCGGTGCGCGTGGAGACGCCGCCCTGGCTGCCGAGCACGCCGCCGCCGATGGCCTTGGCGATGCCGAAATCGAGGACCTTCGCGATCTCGTCCTCGTCGTTGCGCACGAGGAAGACGTTGCTCGGCTTGAGATCGCGGTGGACGATGCCGGCCTCGTGCGCCTTGCCCACGGCGCGCGCGATGTGCGTGATGATCGTGGTGGTCATCAGCGGCGGGAGCACCCGCACGCGCTCGATGCGATGCTCGAGCGTCTCGCCCTCGAGCATCTCCATCGCGATGTACGGCAGGGGCCCGTCATAGCCGTGGTCCTGGATCTGCACGACGTGCGGCGTGCGCAGCGCGGCGGCGGCCTTCGCCTCGCGGAAGAAGCGCTGCACGATCTCGCTGTTCTCGCTTGCGCCGCTCGATCCGAGGAGGTCGACGTCGATGAGCTTGATGGCGACGGGCGCGCCGAGCGTCACGTGCTCCGCGCGCCACACTTCGCCCATCGCTCCTTTCCCGAGGAGGCCGACCAGGCGATATTTCCCGGCAATCACGACTCCGGGGCCCAAGCTACTCATGCTCGTCCCAGCTTACTCCAAGTCGCACCGAGCTTGGAAGGATCGTGCGTGCGGAAAAGTACGATGACCCCGCGTGTGTGACCGTCACGCGACCGTCATGTTCGCGCGTGTTCCGATGCGCATTTCGGGGGGTTGGCCTGCAATCCACTTCACCGTCAGCCCGATTGCTTCGCGAAATCCTTCATGAAGCGAACGAGCGCCTCGACGGACGCGAGCTCGATGGCGTTGTAGAGCGAGACGCGGATGCCGCCGGTGACGCGATGGCCGGCGAGGCCCACCATGCCTTGTTTCGCCGCCTCGGCGACGAACCGCTTCTCGAGATCCTCGGTGGGGAGGCGGAAGACGACGTTCATCACGCTGCGGCTCTCGCGCTCGACCGGGGCCTTGTAAAACCCCGAGAGCTCGTCGAGCGTGCCGTAGAGCAAGGCCGCCTTCGCCCGGTTTTTCCGCTCGATCTCGGGCAAACCGCCCTGCTCCTTGGCGACCGCGAGGACGTTGCGCACGAGGTAGATCGCGAAGGTCGGCGGCGTGTTGTAGAGCGAGTTGTTCTCGGCGTGCGTCCGGTACTGGAAGATCTTGGGGATGTCCTTGCGGCTGCGCTCGACGAGGTCCTTGCGCACGACGACGACCGTGACCCCCGAAGGCCCGATGTTCTTCTGCGCGCCGGCGTAAATGAGCGCGTACCGACGGACATCGATGGGACGCCAAAGGAAATCGCTCGACATGTCCGCGACGAGGGGGACGTCGCCGGTGTCCGGGACGTCGTGCCACTGCGTGCCGAAGAGCGTGTTGTTCGTGGTGATGTGCACGTAGGCCGCGTTCGGATCGAGCGAGAGCTCGCTCTGCCGCGGGATGCGCGTGTACCGCTTGCCCTCGGCCGTCGTCGCGGCCACGCGGACCGTGCCGATCCGCCCCGCCTCCTCGTACGCCTTCTCGGACCAGCCGCCCGTGAGGACGTAATCCGCGCTCTTTTCCGGGGGCAGGAGGTTCAGCGGCACCATCGCGAACTGGTGGCTCGCGCCGCCCTGGAGGAAGAGCACGTGGTAGTCGTCGGGGATCGAGAGCAGCTCGCGGAGGAGCGAGAGGGCCTCGTCGTGCACGCCCTCGAACGCCTTGCCGCGGTGGCTGTGCTCGATGATCGACATGCCCGTGCCCTCGAAATCGAGCAACTCGCGCTGGGCGCGCTCGAGCGCGGCGAGGGGGAGCGCGGCAGGTCCGGCGTTGAAGTTGTGCACGCGAGCCATCGGTCGGGTCTCCTCTGCTCGAGACGCACGAAAGGGGCGCGCCTCGTGGCGCGACCGTATAGCACGAGGGCGCCTCCTGGCGGAGCCGCGCGCGTGGTGCTCTACTCGAGCCGGCGATGAAAGACGACGCGGCAGTCGGGACGGCCCCAGGCGCGCGCACGGAAGGGCCGCGCGAGCCACGCCTCTTCGCCGAGTTCCCCGCTCTCGCCCGCGAGGTGCCGTGGCTTTCGCTCCTGCCCGGTCCCACGCCGGTCGAGCGCTGCACGGCGATCGCCGGTTATCTCGGGCGCGACGACGTCTGGATGAAGCGCGACGACCTCGCGTCGCCGCTCTTCGGCGGCAACAAGGTTCGGCGCTTCGAGCACATCCTGGCCGACGCGGAGGCGCGCGGCGCGCGCGAGATCCTCACCGTCGGCGGCCTCGCATCCACGCAGGTGACCGCGACGATCCTGTTCGGCCGCGCGCTCGGCTTCGACGTGACGAGCGTGCTCTTCGATCAGCCCATCACCTCGTTCGCGCGTCGATCGCTGCTCCTGCAAGCTTCCGCCGGCGGGCGCTTGATCCACGGCGGCGGCTACGCCCGCACGGCGATCCTCACCGCGAAGGAGCTCGCGCGGGCGCGCAAGGCGTACTTCGTGCCCCCCGGGGCGTCGGGGCCGATGGCGAACCTCGGCTACGTCGGGGCCGCGTTCGAGCTCGCCGATCAGGTCGAGCGGGGCGAGATGCCGCGGCCGGATCTGATCGTCCTGCCCGCGGGGAGCGGCGGCACGGTGGCCGCGCTCTCGCTCGGGATGATGCTGCTCGGCTGGCCGACGACGGTGATCGCCGCGCGGATCACCGAGCGCTTCGCCTGCAACCGCGTGACGCTGCGGCTGCTCGTCGAGGCCACGGCGCAGAAGCTCGCGCGCCACGCGGGAGCACGCGTGCTTCGGCGGAACCTGCCGGCGCCGCGCTTCGAGGTCGATCACGGCGTCGCGGGGCGCGGGTACGGGCACCCGACGCCCGAGGCGATCGAGGCCGCGCCCGAGGTGACGCGCCTGCTCGGCGTGCCGGGCGAGATCACGTACAGCGGCAAGGCGCTCGTGGGCCTGCGCCGCGCGTGCGTGGCCCATCCGGGCAAGACGATCTTGTTGTGGAACACGCTCTCGGCCACGTGGCCCGAGCCTTCGATCGGGCCGGAGGCGTTACCTCCGGCCTTTCATCGGTTTTTCGAGGGGGACGTGCCGATCTAGGAGCCGAAGGGCTCGACAGCCGTCACTGGAGCGGGGGCGGGTAGGCGGGGCCGAAGTTCTGCTCGGCGATGTCGTCGTAGGTGAGGAGCGGCGTCTTCGCGGCCTCGTCCGAGTAGAGCGGCTTGACCACGCAGCCGCGCGCGCCGCACTGGTTCGACTCGCGGAACGCCACGTCCGCGACGAGCCAGAAGCGGTTGCCGCCGGGCAGGTTCTCGCCGTCGGTCGGGGTGAACGTGATGGGCGTCTCGGGGTCGTAGTAGCCCTTCGGCCCGAGCTCGGCGCTCAGCGCGCCGTCGCAGAAGATCTTGATCGTCGGGTGGACGTCGTAGGGTTTGTCGTCGTTGTTGAAGTAGTGGACGCCGATGCGGAACCACTGGTTCTTCGGCGGGAAGTCGACGTTCACGTTCTCCGGCGCGCAGAAATACTCGTCGTCCGGGTTCGAGATCGTCGGATCGCAGCTGATGTTGTCGAGGTCGAGCCGCGGGTTGTGGCAACCCTGTCCGAGGATCTGCCAGTCCTGGCCCACGCCGCGCGGCGCGAAGTAGCAGGTGTTCTTCTCGAAGACCGGGTCGAGGTACCAGGACACGGGCTCCGGCGGCTGCACGTTCGCCGGGAACCACGACGGCGCGTCGAACGAGGGCGGCGGCGAGAAGTCGCTGAAGACGCAGTTGCCCCACGCGCAATCCTGCGGCGCGCCCGAGACGGCCCAGGGCAGCGTGTTGTTCGGCTGGTGCAGGTGCAGATCGAGGTCGACGCCGTCGCCGCCGAGGTCGTGCTCCCACTCGAGCTCGACGCGCAGGCCCGGCGCGCCGACGAAGAGCGGATACGTGCACGTCGCAGTCCCGCCGCCGGCGAGGCCCTTCGTGTACGTCACGGAGTACTCGCCCGACTGGAGCGGCTTGAAGTCGTCCGCGGGGCCCGATCCGCTCACGCCGGGGCAGGGGTTCACGCCCTCGGGGCAGGTGACGGCCCACGTCTCGGAGCCCGGCACGGCGTCGGCGCTGAAGTTCCCCGTGCCGTCCTTGAGGTTCACGTTGACGAACGGCGCCGACGTCATCGCGTGGCAGGCGTTCGTGTCGTTCAGGAAGCACAGGTCGGTGGCGTGGACGCCGCCGTTGCACGACGACCAGTAGCCGTTCTCGCTGCACTTCATGGTGCCGTCGAAGCAGCCCGGCGTGCCGCGGTACGACGGATCGCCCTTGAAGCACGGATGCGCCTGGCCCGCGGCGCAGGGGCAATCCTCGTCGGCCTCGCCGTCGCAGTCGTCGTCCGAGCCGAGGTGGTCAGGGTCGCAGAGCTCCGTGGGCCCGCATTTCGTGCCGCAGGGGTTGATCGGGACGTCGTTCGGCGCGTCGGTGCCGCCGTCGTCGGTGGGGAAGAAGATCCCGCCGTCGCCGCCCGTCCCGCCTGGGCCCGAGGGCGCGCCGCCCCCGCCGCCGCTCGCGCCGACCCCGCCGGAGCCTCCTTCGCCGGGTTCGAACTTGTTGCCGGGGGACGTGGCCGAGCAGCCAGCGGCGATGGCTGCGCCGGTGGCGAAGCCCGCAAGCACAAAAAGAAGCGGTTTCAAGGAGCGGCGACGGCGACGCATGGGACTCCTCCCGCCCCGGCCGGGGCGTGATGGCTGAACAAAAAGAATGGTGCGAGGGAAGTGCGCCGCCGCCGGGGTTCCGGTGCGCGGCGCAATGCAGTGTACCGCGCGGACGGCGACGTCGAGGGCTATTTGGCGCGCAGGCTTTCGACGAACTTCTCGAACGCGGGCTTCGCGGCAGTGATGGTCTTCTCGGGGCCCGTGAGCTTGAAGAAGGTCAACGATCCATCGGTCTGCACGATCGCGCCGAGCAGCGCCCAATTCGGCTTCGGCTCGGCCGGCGCGGCGCCCGGCATGCTCATGCCGCCCGAGAACGTGCCGTGGATCTCGACGACGGTCACGGAGAGTTCGCCGATCTTGCGATCCTGCCGCGACGTCGCGTCCTCCTTTCCGCGCTCGAACTGGCCCGACCAGCGCTGGACGTTCTGATCGACCGTGCCGCCGACCTGCGAGACGCTCATCTCGGCGTCCTCGGAGTCGCCCTCGGCGCGCGGGATCTTGAAGGTCGCCTTGCGCATCGGGTTCGGGTTCTCGGCCTTCTGCCAGCCCTCGGGGACGTCGTAGGCGACGTCGGTCGGGCCTTTCCGCTGCGGCGCGGCCGCGCCCGGGCTCGTGCTGCCCGCGGGGGCGGGGCGCGCCTTGTCCGGCGCCCCGCTCGGGGGAGGCTCGGGCGTCTTCTCGCAGGCCGCGAGGGCGAGGATCGCGACGGGCGCGATCAGAGCAGCGAGACGTCGATTTCGCGTTCCCATGGTGGCTAATAGCCCTCCGTCTTGCAGATGATCTCGTTCATGATTTCGCGCGTCCCGCCGCCGATCGGATAGAGCCGCGCGTCGCGATAGAGCCGCTCGACGAGCGTCTCGCGCATGTAGCCGTGTCCGCCGAAGATCTGTACGGCCTCGTCGCAGACGAACGAGCAAGCGTCCGTCGCGGTGTTCTTCGCCATCGCGGCGAGGCCCGTGACCATGTCGCCGCGCAGGTACCGCGCGATGACGTCGTTCATGAGGGCGCGCGCGGCCGCGATGCGCGTCGCCATGTCCGCGAGCTTGTGGCGTAGCACCTGGAAGCCCATGATCGGCTTGCCGAAGGCGCGCCGCTCGCGCGCGTAACGCACGGCCTCGTCGTACGCGAGCGAGGCGATCGCCACGCAGTTGCCGGCGAGCAGCAGCCGCTCGACGGCGAAGTTCGTCATGATGGGGACGAACCCGACGTTCTCCTCGCCGATGAGGTTTTCCCGCGGGACGCGACACCCGTCGAAGACGAGCTCGGCGGTGTCCGAGGCCCACCAGCCCATCTTCGCGAGCTTCTTGCCCACGGAAAAACCTGGCGTCCCGCGCTCGATCACGAGCAGCGAGATCCCGCCGTGCCCCTCGCCGCCCGTGCGCACGGCGGTGGTCACGAAGTCGGCGCGGCATCCCGAGGTGATGAAGGTCTTCGCGCCCGTGACGACGTAGTGATCGCCGTCCTTGATCGCGCGTGTCTGGAGCGATGCGACGTCGCTTCCGCCGCCGGGCTCGGTGATCGCGAGCGCCGCGATCTTCTCACCCGCGAGCACCGGCGGGAGAAACCGCTTCTTTTGCTCCTCGGTGCCGAAGTTCAGGATCGGCGGCAGCGCGATCGCGTGGCTGCCGAGGCCCACGGCCGTGCCCACCGACGTTCCACCGACGATCATCTCCTCGGTCGCGGCAATCATGTGCGAGAGATCCCCGCCGGAGCCGCCGTACGCCTCGGGATAACCGACGCCGAGCATGCCGGCGCGAGCGGCCTTCTCGTAGAGCTCGCGGGGGAACTCGTTCGCCTCCTCCCAAGCGTGGGCGAAAGGCGCGATTTCGCGGCGCGCGAAGCGGCGGATCTCGTCCCGCAGCCGGGCGTGCTCGGGGGTCTCGTGGAGAGAGGGCAGGGATGTCACGGGGTACCGTCCGTTCCAGGCGAAGAGCTCACGACGAGCGAACTCGTGCCTTTCGCATGCGGATGCCGCAGGGGCGGAGGGTGGGGTTCGAGGCGGGGATTTTCAGGCTCCAGACCGGAGCCTCGTCAACCGCCTCAACCACCTCCACCGGGCGCGGGGGCCGCAGCAGCGCCGGGCTGCCCGGCAGGAGCCGCCGGAGCAGGCGGGGGCGCAGGAGCCGCCGCGGGTTCAGCCTTGATGGTGATCTCGTCGGGCCGCGTCAGGGACGAACAGGCTGTCGCCGAGAGCGAAAGGATCACGACCGCGAGGGGCGTGATGGATCGTCGGGAGAGCACGACGGGACGTTACCACCCGAAGGGCCCTCGGATCCATCCTCCTTCGGTCCCCTGCCGCGACGCACCCCGCTCGTGCTACCAAGGAAAGCGCATGGATCCCGTCTTTCGCCGCGCCTACAACGCCGCCTTCGGAACTGACACCTACGCGGATTACCTCGCGCGCCTCGAGCGCCGGGTGGGCTCGAAAATCCCCTTCCGCGTGGCCGAGACGCCGCTCTTCCTGCCGGAGGGGCTGCGGAGCTACCTCGCGAAATCCGCGAGGGAGATCGTGCAGCAGATCTCGCGGCCGAATGTGATCGCGACGATGAAGCGCGCGATCCCGGCGCGCCTCGACGCGCCGGGGATGGACGCCTTGCCGAACTGCGTGCAGGTCGACTTCGCGATCGTGCGCGGGCCGAGCGGAGAGCTCGAGGGCCGTGTGGTCGAGCTGCAAGCGTTCCCGTCGCTCTACGGGCTCATGGTGCTGCAGAGCGAGGTCATGGCCGACATGATGCGCACGATGCCGGGGCTCGATCGGAAATGGTCGATCTTCTTCGGCGGCCTCGATCGCGACGGGTTCGTCGCGCGCCTGCGCAAGGCCGTGCTCGCAGGCGAGGACCCGGCGAACGTCGTGCTGCTCGACATCGATCCGCCGAACCAGAAGACGTACCCGGACTTCCTCGCGACGAAGGAGCTCATCGGCGTCGACGCCGTCTGCCCGACGACGCTCGTGCGCGAGGGGCGCAAGCTCTTGCGCAAGGTGAACGGCAAGCTCGTCGAGGTGCGCCGCATCTACAACCGCGTGGTCTTCGACGAGCTCGAGGCGCGCAAGATCGAGCTCCCGTTCCACTACACCGACGACCTCGACATCACGTGGTGCTCGCACCCGAACTGGTACTGGACGTGGTCGAAGTACACGCTGCCGTACATCGATCACCCCGCCGTGCCGCGCGCCCGCTACCTCTCGGAGCTCGAGGAGATCCCGAACGATCTCGAGCGGTATGTGCTCAAACCGCTCTTCTCGTTCGCGGGCTCGGGCGTGAATGTAGATCCGACGAAGGAAGACATCGCGGCGATCCCCGATTCGGATCGGCACGGCTGGCTCTTGCAGGAGAAGATCTCCTACGAGCCCGCGCTCTCGATGCCGGACGGCTCGGGCGTGAAGGGCGAGGTGCGGATGATGTTCCTGCGCGCGCCCGACGAGCCCGCGCCCGAGCTCGTGCTGAACCTCGTGCGGCTCTCGCGCGGCAAGATGCTCGGCGTCGATCAGAACAAGGATCTCACCTGGACCGGCGGCACGGTCGGGCTCTGGCCCGTCGACTGAGCCGGATCAGAACGGCCAGACGAGCCGATACGGCAAGGCCAGGCGCCACGCGCCGAGGATGAGCGCGCTCGTGGCTCCGAGCAGCCCCACCTGGAGCCACGGCCGCGGCGAAGGCCGCGTCTTGCGCAGGACGAGCGCCGCGCCGAGGCCCACCACGACGCCCGCGACGAACCCGAAGAAATGCGCGCCGAGATCGGATTGTGGGCTCGCGCCGAGCGCTCCGAGCAGCGCCAGTCCGCCGACGATCGGCGCCGCGATCTCCTGCATCGTCCGCTTCCGCCCCACCGCGTGATCCCGATCGAGCGCGAGCTGCGTGGCCGCGAGGATCCCGATCGCCCCGAAGACCGCGGTCGACGCGCCGATCGAGCGATGCACGTCGTTTCCCATCGTGTGGTACGCGACCGCGTTCGCGACGTTGCCGAGCGTGCCCGCCGTGAGGATCGCGAGCGCGGAGCCGCCCGGGCCGAGCCTGCGTTGCACCGCCGACGCGAAGATCGCGCCCGAGATGACGTTGCCGATCACGTGCGACGAGTCCGCGTGCAGCGTGAGCGCCGTCAGCGCGCGCCAGGGCTCGGCGCCGAGGACGAGGTCGCTCTCGGCGCGGCCGCGCTGGAACCAGAACGAGTTGTGCGCGACGGGCCCCGTGACCAGGAAAAACAGGGCGAGCGCGGCGAAGAGGAGCGGCGCGACGATCGAGGGCGCGTGCCGCGGCCGCTCGCGGACCTTCTGCGGCGGCCAGTCCCGGTTCTCTGTTTCGTACCGATCGATCGAGCTCGACGCCTGATCGTAATCCTCGTCCCGCACGACGAGGACCCAGCCCCGGAACGTCCAGCGCATCATGTGCCAGACCGACATCGACTGCAGGACGAGCGACCAATCCCGCGCCTTACGCTCGTTTACTGGGCCGATGGCCGTGAGGCCCGGCAGGGGGTCGACCGGCACGAGCCCACCCGGCGTGGGCGGGGAGGCGGCTCCCGTGACCCCCGCGAACGCCGGAGGCGAGGCGAAGGACGAGAGGGACGGGGCCTGGACGGCGGTCTCGCCTGAATGGTCGTCGTTGTCGTTCACGGTTCGGGGAACGTGCGAACGAGCATGAGAGCTGTCAACACGGCCCGGGTTTCCGACACCTCCGAAAGTCCCCTTGTGGACGGCTCGGGCGCGTGGCACGGCAGGGGCGTGTCCACCGCCATCACGAACGGAATCCGCGTCAACGTCACGACCCAGTACGTTCCGTCGCAATCCATGCCGAGCGCGAGGCGTTACGTGTTCGCCTACACGGTGCGTATCTCGAACGAGGGCAGCGAACCGGCGCAGCTCCGCACCCGGCACTGGATCATCACCGACGGCAACGGGAAGATCGAAGAGGTGCGAGGCCCCGGTGTCGTCGGCAAGCAGCCGACCCTCCGGCCCGGAGAGCACTTCGAGTACACGAGCGGCTGCGTGCTGGAGACGCCGCGCGGCACGATGCACGGCACCTACCAGATGTACCCCGCGAGCGGCGGGCCGGCGTTCGACGCCGAGATCGCGCAGTTCACGCTCGCGATGCCGTATTCGCTCAATTGAAACAAAAACGGGGGCTCCTCCGATGGGAAGAGCCCCCGCTTCCTTCGCCTGCGCGCGTTGCGTCAGGCCTGGGCCGGCGCCTCGGTCTCTTTCGGCGTCTCGGCTTTCTTTTCCTCGGCCGGCGGCTCGTTCGGGATGAACGAGAACGAGAGCGCGCCGTCCTTCAGATCGACCACGGCCTTTCCGCCATGCTCGAGCTCGCCGAAGAGGATCTCGTCGCCGAGGCGAGGCTTGAGCTCGCGCTCGATGACGCGTCCGAGCGGGCGCGCGCCGAAGGCCGGATCGTAGCCCTTCTTCGCGAGGTACTCGCGCGCCGCGTCGGTGACCTGGATGCTCACGCCCTTGTCGCCCACGAGCGCCTCGATCTCGCGGATGAACTTGTCGACGATGCTGCCCATGACGCTCGGATCGAGCGGCTTGAACATGATGCGCGCGTCGAGCCGGTTCCTGAACTCCGGGCTGAACACGTTCTTGAAGGCGCGATCGTCGTCGCCCACGTTGCCGCGCTCGCCGAAGCCGAGGCGCGTCTGCGTGAGCTCCCGGGCGCCGACGTTGCTCGTCATGATGAGCACGACGTGTCGGAAGGAGCTCTTCTTGCCGTTGTTGTCGGTGAGCGTGCCGTGGTCCATGACCTGCAGGAGCACCTGGAAGATGTCCGGGTGCGCCTTCTCGATCTCGTCGAGCAGGAGCACGGCGTGCGGCGTCTTCGCGATCGCCTCGGTGAGCAGGCCGCCGCGATCGAAGCCGACGTAGCCGGGCGGCGCGCCGATGAGGCGCGAGACCGTGTGCCGCTCTTGATACTCGCTCATGTCGAAGCGGAGGAACTCGATCCCCATGACCTTCGCGAGCTGCTTGGCGAGCTCGGTCTTGCCGACGCCCGTCGGGCCCGTGAAGAGGAACGAGCCAATCGGTTTCTCTGGCGAGCGCAAACCCGCGCGGGACAGCTTGATGGCGCTCGCCAGCTGCGAGACGGCCTCGGCCTGGCCGAACACCACGCCCTCGAGCTCTTTCTGCAGATCCTTGAGCTGCGCGCGATCCGAGGTCGAGACCTGGCGCGGCGGGATCTGGGCCATCTTCGCGACGACGATCTCGATGTCGGGCACGTCGACCGTGTAGTCCTCGCCGTGGGCGAGGCGCGCCGCGGCGCCGGCCTCGTCGAGCAGATCGATCGCCTTGTCGGGCAGGCGCCGGTCGCGGAGGTAGCGGTCGCTGAGCTTCGCGGCCGCCTCGAGCGCGGAGTCCGTGAACTTGACCTTGTGGAACTCCTCGTAGTGCTTGCGCAGGCCTTCGAGGATCTGGCGCGTCTCGTCGACCGAGGGCTCGTTGATCTCGATGCGCTGGAAGCGGCGCGCGAGGGCGCTGTCGCGCTCGAGGTGCCCGCGGTACTCCTGGAAGGTCGTCGCGCCGATGCAACGCAGGCGGCCGGACGCGAGCGCGGGCTTCAAGAGGTTCGAGGCGTCCATCGTGCCGCCGCTCGCGGCGCCGGCGCCGATGATGGTGTGGATCTCGTCGATGAAGAGGATCGCGCCCGGCTGCTTTTCGAGCGCCTTGAGCACGCCCTTCAGGCGGTTCTCGAAGTCGCCGCGGTAGCGCGTGCCGGCGATGAGCGCGCCCATGTCGAGCGCGTAGATCGTCGCGCCCTTGATCGCGTGGGGGACGTCGCCCTTGACGATCTTCATGGCCAGGCCCTCGGCGATCGCGGTCTTGCCGACGCCGGCGTCGCCGATGAGCAAGGGGTTGTTCTTGCGGCGGCGCGCGAGGACCTGGATCGTGCGCTCGAGCTCGATCGTCCGGCCGACCAGCGGATCGATGCGCCCGCTCTCCGCTTCCTTGTTCAGGTTCACGGTGAACGAGGCGAGCGGATCGCGGCGGCTCTCGCGGCCTTCGCCCTCGGCCTCGGCGGCGTCCGCGCCCTCGGTCGCGTCCTCCGGGCCGATCTCGTCGTCCTGGCCGTCCTTGGCGATGCCGTGCGACAGGAAGTTCACCACGTCGAGGCGCTGCACGTCGGCCTCGCGGAGCATCTGCACGGCGGGCGAGTCGCGCTCGGAGAAGACCGCGACGAGGACGTTCGCGCCCTTGAGCTCTTTCTGGTTCGTGTTCTGAACGTGCACGGCCGCGCGGCCCACGACGTTCTGGAAGCCGATCGAGACGACAGGCTCGTTGTCGACGTGATCGGGCAGCGCCTCGATCTCTTCTTCGAGGAAGCGCTCCAGGCGCTTCTTCAGCTTCGGTAGATCTCCGCCCGCCTTGCGGATCACGTTCGCCGTCTCCTCGTCGAACGTGAGCGCGTAGAGAAGGTGCTCGACGGTCACGTACTCGTGCCGTCGGCGGATGGCCTCGTGCGTGGCCAGCTTGAAGGCGATCTCGACCTCGGGGCTGATCTTCATGGTTCCTACTCGGGTTCGGCCGAAAGCCGGAGGGGCATGCCGTGTTGCCTCGCGAAGCTCTGCACCTGGGTGACCTTCGTCTCGGCGACGTCCTTGGTGTAGACGCCCGCGACGCCGGAGCCCTTGTGGTGCACGCTGAGCATGATGTGCGTCGCTTCCGTGTCGGTCTTGTGAAAGAACTTCACGAGCACGAGAACGACGAATTCCATCGTCGTGTAGTTGTCGTTGTGGAGGACGACCTTGTAGCGGCGGACCTTCTCGACCTTGCGCTTCTTCTGGGTCGCGAGATCGCCTTCCTGGTCCTCTCGTTCACGCGGATCGTTCGCCATACGTCTCGGGGGGCCGAACAGAATAGCAAGCCAGGGCCCGGCGCGCCGGTGGTCGCGCGCGGGGAATCGTTACGCTCGGGGCGGGGAGCGGGCGGAGAAGCCCTACTCGGCGGCGGGCTCGTCGGGGACGAGCCGGATGGTGCAAGGCTCGATCCCCCAGATTTCATTCGCGTATTCGCGCACCGTGCGGTCCGACGAGAACCCGCCGACCCGCGCGATGTTGAGAGCGGCTTTGCGCGACCAGGCCTCCTCGTCGAGGAACGCCCGCTCGACGTCCTTCTGGGCGTCGGCATAAGCGCGGAAATCGCTCATCACGAGGTAACGGTCGCGGCCGAGCAGCTCGTCGACGAGCGGGCGGAAGGCGTCGGGCTCGTCCGGCGAGAAGAAGCCGGTGCGGATGAAGTCGATCGCCTCGCGGAGCTCGGCGTCGGCCTCATACGCGGCCCGGCCGGGCACGCCCGACGCGAGGCGCGCCTCGACCTCCTCGGCCGTGAGGCCGAAGAGGAAGAAGTTTTCGGCCCCGACGGCTTCGCGGATCTCGATGTTGGCGCCGTCGTAGGTGCCGATCGTGAGCGCGCCGTTCATCGCGAGCTTCATGTTGCCGGTGCCCGAAGCTTCCATGCCGGCCGTCGAGATCTGCTCGGAGAGGTCGGCCGCCGGGATGATCTTCTCGGCGAGCGAGACGCGGTAGTTCGGCAGGAACGCGACCTTGAGCTCGGGGACGCGGCTGTCGCCGTTCACGACGGAGGCGATGGCGTGGATGAGCTTGATGATGAGCTTGGCCTGCCGATAGCCGGGCGCGGCCTTGGCGCCGAAGATGAAGAGGCGCGGGTGCACGCGCTCGCCGCGCTTGGCGCGCAGGTAGAGCGTGACGATGTGGAGCGCGTTCAAGAGCTGGCGCTTGTACTCGTGCAGACGCTTGATCTGGACGTCGAAGATCGCGCGGACATCGACCTCGAAGCCGAGCTCGCGCTTGACGATGCGGGCGAGCGCCTCCTTGTTCGCGCGCTTGATCGACCGGAGCTCGGCCAAAAACGACGGATCGTCGGCGCACGGTTCGAGCTCGGCGAGGCGCTCGAGCTCGGTGACGAAGCGCGGGCCGATGCGGGAGGTGACGAGCCGGGAGAGCCTGGGGTTGCAGGCGAAGAGCCAGCGGCGCGGCGTGACGCCGTTCGTCTTGTTGCTGAAGCGATCGGGCCAGAGCTCGTGGAAGTCGCGGAAGAGCGAGGTGCGGACGAGCTCGCTGTGGAGCTTGGCCACGCCGTTGATCGAGTGCGAGCCGACGACCGCGAGGTGCGCCATGCGGACCATGCGCTCGGACCCCTCCTCGAAGATGCTCATGCGCCGGGCGCGGCCTTGATCGTAGGGGAAGGCGACGGTCACGGCGCGGAGCAGGCGGCGGTTGATCTCCTGGATGATCTCCAGGTGCCGCGGCAAGAGGCGCTCGAAGAGCGCGACGGGCCAGCGCTCGAGCGCCTCGGGCAGGAGCGTGTGGTTCGTGTAGCCGAACGCCCGCACCGTCAGCGTCCAGGCCTCGTCCCAGGTGAGGGCGTGCTCGTCGACGAGCACGCGCATGAGCTCGGCGATGGCGATCGCCGGGTGCGTGTCGTTGAGCTGGATCGCGACCTTGTCGCCGAACTTCGAGAAGTCGTCGTGGGTCTTCGTGTACCGCCAGACGATGTCGTGGATCGAGCAGGCGACGAAGAAGTATTCCTGCCGGAGCCGGAGCTCCTTGCCTTTGTCGAAGTTGTCGTTCGGGTAGAGGACCTTGGAGATGACCTCGGAGGCGTTCTTCTGCTCGACGGCCTTGACGTAGTCGCCCTCGTTGAAGAGGCCGAAGTCGAAGTCCTCGTGGGCGCGGGCCGCCCAGAGGCGCAGCGTGTTCACGGTGCCCGAGCCGTGGCCCGCGATGGGCGTGTCGTAGGGGACGCCGAGAACGTGATCGGCCGGGTGCCAGAGGACGCGGAAGCCGCCGCGGCCGTCCTGCACCATCTCGGTGCGGCCGCCGAAGCCGACGGTGACCGCGTACTCGGGCCGCTCGATTTCCCAGGGGTTGCCGAATTTCAGCCACTCGTCGGCCCGCTCGACCTGAGCGCCGTCGCGGATCACCTGCTCGAAGATGCCGAACTCGTACCGGATGCCGTAGCCCTGGCCGGGTAGCTCCAGCGTGGCCATCGACTCGAGGATGCACGCGGCGAGGCGTCCGAGGCCGCCGTTGCCGAGGCCCGCGTCGTGCTCCTGCTCCATCATCTCGTCGAGGTCGACGCCGAGATCGCGAAGGACCGCGCGGTAGGTGTCCTCGACGCCGAGGGCCTGCAGGTTCGATTGGAGCGCGCGGCCGAGGAGAAACTCGGCGGAGAGGTAGTAGGCGCGCTTGACGTCCTTCTCGTAGTAGGTGCGCTGCGTCTGCCTCCAGCGCTCGACGAGGCGGTCGCGGACGGCGAGCGAGAGCGCGACGAAGCGGTCGAAGCTCGTCGCGGTCTCGAAGTCGCGGGCGCGCGAGAACTGCACGTGATCGGTGAACGCGCGGCCGAGGGCGGCGGGGTGCATGCCGGTCCGGTCGTCCTCGACGCGGACGCGCGAGGCCGCGGGATCTCGGGTCGAGGGGGGAGTGGCGCCGTCGGGCGGCGCGGCGGGGCCCTGGAAGAAGGAGGTCATCGGGCACGCATCATAGCGAACCTCCCGAGGCGCGCCGCAGGAGCTTGTCCCTTGGCGGCCGGGCTGTGATAGACGAGACCACGGCCCGCGCTCCCGCGCGGCGAGAGAGGAACCATGAGCAAAACCCGTGGGGCGAAGGTGGGTGGGGCGCTGCGAGGTGGGGCGATGATCGCGTTGCTCCTCGGTCTCGGAGCAGTTGGCTGCGGGTTCTTGAAGCAGGAAGAACCCGAGAAGAAGGCGTTCGGCGTGGCCTGTACGAAGGACACGGACTGCGCGTCGCTCCAGTGCGCGGCCACCGGGAGCATCTGCACGAAGAGCTGCACGTACGACAAGGACTGCGGTGACGGGCTCGTTTGTCGCGCGAAGGACACGGGCTCCGGGCTGGAGTGCAGCAAGTCGGTCGGAGCGAAGGTCGGCGCGAGCTGTGCGACCGCGGGGGAGTGTGATCACGGCTTCTGCCTGAAGAAGGCCGACGCGCCGAACGAGCCGGGCTTCTGCTCGGCCACGTGCCAGGGCCCCGGCGAGTGCCCCGACGGCTACAAGCTCTGCGACACGCTCACGGCCAGCGACACGACGAAGATGTGCATCCTCGGCGACGACCGGATCCCGATCGGCGAGCGGCCGAAGTTCACGGCGCCCACGACGACGACCGTGAAGACGACGCCGACGGCGACCTCGACGGCCACGGCCACCGCCACGGCGACGTCGACGGCGAGCGCGACCCCGACGGCGACGTCGACGGCGAGCGCGACCCCGACGGCGACGGCGACGGCGAGCGCGACCCCGACGGCGACGGCGTCCACGGGGCGGCCGCGCATCAAGCTCGATCTGGGCAAGGCGAAGTAGTCACGTTGCCCCGAAGAAACTCCCGCGCCAACGCGGCGCGGGAGTTCCAGCGCGCATGGAGGTCGGGTAGAATCGCTTGGCTCGCGGCCTCGGAGGGATCGCGGGCGCGGGGAGCAGGGCTCGATGAACATGTCTCAGCGAAGGGCGCGTGGCGCGCCGCGCGTGGCGGTGATGGTCGGTGCCGCGGCGATCGCGCTCTTCTCGCAGGGTGACGCCTCCGCGCAGTCGAAGGAAGAGCTCGACAAGGCGCGCGCTCTTTTCCGTGAGGGCCTCGCGCTCAGCGCCGCGAACAACTGCGCCGGCGCGCTCGTGAAGTTCAAGGCCGTCGCCGCCGTGAAGATGACCCCGCAGGTCGCCTTCAACATCGCCGAGTGCGAGGAGAAGCTCGGCAAGCTGCTCTCGGCGCTCGGCAACTACAGGCTCGCGGCGAGCGCGGCCGCGGGCGACAAGAAGGCCGCGGACGTCGCGGTGGCGGCGACGCCGAGGATCGCGGCCATCGAGGAGCGCTTGCCGAAGCTCACGATCGCGCGCGGCAAGGGCGCGGAGGCGGCCGTCATCGAGCTCGACGGCACCGAGCTCGGCGCGACGCAGGTCGGCACGGAAATGCCCGTCGATCCCGGCCCGCACTACATCGTGGCGAAGCTCGGCAACCGCGAGATCTGGAAGGACTCGATCAACGTCCCCGAGCGCGACAAGAAGACCGTGGAGGTTGTGGTCAAGGACGAGCCCGCGAAGTCGGACGGCCCGAACGACGAGGACACCCCGCCGCCTCCGCCGCCTCCGCCGCCGCCTCCGTCGAGCGGGCCGAGCATCCCGGGGATCGTGCTCACGGGCATCGGGGTCGCGGGGATCGGCGCCGGGCTCGCGCTCTTCTTCGGGCCGCGGCAATCGACGATCGATGACCTCGATGCGCTCTGCGGCGGCGACACGTCGTGCCCGCCGTCGGCGAAAGAGACCGCGGATCGAGGGCGGCTGTTCACGGGGATCGCCGAGGCGGCCGTGGGCGTCGGGGCCGCGAGCTTGATCACGGGCGTCATCCTGCTCGCGACGAGCGGCTCGAAAAAGACTTCCTCGCCGGCGCAGTCCGCCTCGGCGGAGACACGGCGTGGCGCGCGGTTCATCGGCGCTGCGCCCGGCGCGAATCTCGGTGGCGTGAGCCTCGTGGGGAGGTTCTGATGACGCGTCGAACACGTTCGTCCGTGCGAATGGCCTCGTGGCTCGTCGTCGCGGGGCTCGGCGTCGTCGCGATGCCGGCTGCGTGCCTCTATCCGGCGTACACGTTCGACGAGCCCGAGCCTTCGGGCAGCGGCGGCGCGGGCGGGCAGGGCGGTCAAGGCGGCGCGGGCGGCGACGGCATGGGCGGGCAGGGAGGCGGGGGAGCACAAGGCGGGCAGGGAGGATCGTCCGGCACCGAGGATTGCCTCAACGGCATGGACGACGATGGCGATTCGCTCGTCGATTGCGCGGACGACGAGTGCACGCAGGGGCACGTATGTGTCCCGTCCGTGCCCTTCGGCTGGAGCGGCTTCGCCGCGCTCTTCGAGGGGTTGCCGGCGCAGACGCCCGCGTGCCCGAGCACGTTCCCCACGGCCGCGCCTTACGAGGGCGAGAACACGCTCACCACGCCGAGCCACACCTGTTCCGCGTGCACGTGCGGCGCGCCGACGGGCCAGACGTGTGATTTGCCGGATGAAATCGTCATCCAGAACAAGCCTTGCGGCACGACGCCGACGGCTACGGGCAAGCTCACGGTCCCCGCTGGCTGGACCGGCGCGTGCCATGGGCCCGAGGGTTATCTGGGAGGACAAACCTGCGACAATGGCCCGTGCAACGTCTCCATCACGAGCGCGAAGCCCACGGTGACGGGGGGGAGCTGCGCGCCGAGCGGCGGAGAGGCGGCGCTCACGCCGATCGCGTGGGCGATCCACGGAAAGGCCTGCGGCGATGCGCCTCCTGGCGGTGGGTGCGGCATGGGCATGGTGTGCCAGCCGAAGACGCAGCCGCCCTTCCTGCCGGGCCTGTGTGTCTACAGGGACGGCGACCAAACGTGCCCCGCTGGCGAGTTCACGGAGAAGCACCTCTTCTTCAAGGAAGCGATGGACTCGCGCGCGTGCAGCCCGTGCACGTGCGGCGCGCCGAGCGGCTCCTCGTGTGATGCGACCATCACGCTCTACAGCGAACAGTTGGTGAACACGTGCACCACGCAGGTCGCGAGCTTCACCGCGGGGAATTGCGCCAACGTGGCGGGCAACCCTTCGCTCTTCGGTCGCATGGCCACGAGCATGCCGCCCACCGGCGGCGCCTGTGCCGTCGCGGGTGGTGGCCAGCCGACGGGCGCGCTCACGCCCTCGAACGCCACCACGTTTTGCTGCGTCCCCCCTTGAACGCCGACTTCGAATGAACGAAGCCGGATCCCGCGCTCCTCGCGCTCGGATCCGGCTTTCTTGATTTCGAGGTTCGCCCGTGGGCGAGCCGCTTACTTCTTCTTCGGCGCGGGCGCGGGGGCCGCCGCCGGAGGCGCCGCGGGGGCCGCGGGGGTCGCGGGCTTGCCCGGCTGCGTCGCGCCCGGTTTGCCCGGGGCTGCGTCGCCGCCCTGACCGCTGTTGTACATCTGGATCGCGCGATCCGTGATCTCCAGGTCGGCGCGCATGTAGGGGACGCTGGCCTTCTCCAGGATGATCTCGTATCCGTCCTGGGCCGCGATCCGGCGAACGATGCCGATGATGCGCTGGTAGATCGGCGTCGTCATCTCCGTCTCCTTGCGCTGCATCTCGCGCTGGTACTCCATCGCGATCGCCTGGAGCTCGGCCGCCTGCTTCTGCAGCGTCTCGAAGCGCCGCTGGAGCTGCTCCTGCGGCACCTTCTTGTTCTGCGCGTCCTTCTCCAGCGACTCCTTCTCGGCCTGGAGCTTCTGCTGCTTGGCGTCGAGCTCGACCTGCCGGCTGTCGAAGAGCTTCTTCAGCGTCGCCTGGACACGCAGGCCCTCCTCGGTCTCCAGCATCGCGCGACGCACGTCGATCACGGCGATCTTCGATTGCGCCGCCGCCGTCTCCTCCGCCGCGAAGAACCCGCCCACGCCCGCGACGAGGGCGGCCGCGAGCACGGGGGCCCGCAACCCCGAGAGCCAAGACGAACGCCGAGGACTCACGAAACCAGTACGATCTGCACGCATCACCCCGGGGGACTAACCCTGAAGCCGGATCGATGCAACGTTTTCTTGCGTGCTACCGAACGAACCTTCCGCGTTCGAGCGGAGAAGCGTGTCGCGTCCGGATCAGGTGCCTGCCTGAAAATACCGGCCCAGGCGGTGGTACGCATACTGGACGATTCGATAGACCTCTTCGTTCCGGCGCACGAACGCCTCGCGATGGTGAGGCATGCGGATCGTGCGAACGCGCTCCTCCAGCGCGGTGAACGCAGCGTCGAGGACGGCGTTCGCCTCGTCGTCTTCGCCGACCGAGAGCAGGGCTTCGATCAGCGTCACGCGGATGCCCTCTTCCCACTCCTCGACGGGCGCGGAGGCGAGGCGCGCGTTCGCATCCCGAGCGGTCTCGACCGCGGCGTCGACGGCGCGCCGGGCGAGCTGGACGCGCGAGAGCGCGAAGAGCGCGAGAACCTGGAGCGCCGGCTGCGCGCGCGTCTCCTCGATGGCCCAGCGGGCCAGGCTCAGCGCGGTCGCGAGGTCGCCCGGCGCGCCGCGCCAGACGAGGAAGATCGTCTCGTAGATGCGCGTGTTCACCCGCAGGCGCGCGGCGTTCGTCTCGTCGGCGATGCGCGCAGCCTGGCGCTGGTGGTCGATGCCGAGATCGAGGTTGCCGAGGCGCGCGTAGCTCATGCCGAGGTTGTGCAGCGCGAAGGCCTCGAGGATCCGCATGCGGCGGGCGCGGGCGTCGAAGAGGGCGCGCTCCAGCATCGACTGCGCCTCCTCGAACATGCCGAGGTGGTTCAGCGCGGAGCCGACGTTCAAGCGGCCGCGCGTGGCGAAGGCGATGTCGCTGATGCTCTCGGCGACCTCGATCAGCGACGCGCCCGTGGTGACGACCTCGGAGGGATCGTTCATGTGCGCGATCGCGAAGAGCCGGGCGTCGAGGGCACGCACGAGCGCGTCGCTCGCGCCGGAAGCACGTGCCGCCTCGACCGCGTCGTTCGCCACGCGCATCGCCTCGCCGGGCTGCAGGCGATCGACGAGGCCGCGGACGCGCACCGCGAGCAGGCTCGCGCGGATCGGCGGCGAGAGCGTGTTCGCGTAGGGCGGCGTCAGGGCCTTGGCGGCGCGATCGTCGCCCTCGGCGGCGCGGCCCGACTCGATGAGCGCGGCCGCGGCGAGCCGTTGCGCCTCGCCCCACATGTCCGAGCCGCCCCGGGCGAGCTGCGCCGCCTCTTCGGCCGCGGCGATGCCGTCGAGGAGCCGCCCCATGAAGATCGAGAACTGCGCCCGCGCCACGAGGAGCTGGACGCGCACGTCGCCGGCCGCGCCGCAGGCGAGGCCGCGGTTCGCGAGATCGAGCGCCGTTTCGAGCTGCGCGCCGTTCGTGTAGGCCTGCTTCGTGGCCCGCGCGTAGAGCCTCGCTGCGCGATCGTGCGCGCCGCCCGCGTCGGCGTGCCGGGCGATGAGGCCCGCGTCCACGTCGCCCACGGATTCGAGCCAGTTGCCTGCGGCGAGGTGCAGCGCCGCGCGATCCTCGTCGAGGATCGCCTCGTACGCCGCGTCTCGCACGAGCGCCTGGCGGAAGATCCACTCGTCCTCGCCGGCGATGCGCGACTCCGGCTGGCGGGCCACGATCTCCGCCGCGTAGAGCTCGGACAGCTCGAGGCCCACGCTCCTGCCGACGAGCGCGGTCACGCCGCCGGTCCAGAACGACTGGCCGAACACCGAGGCCGCGCGGAGCACCTCGCGAACCTTGGAGGACATACGATCGAGCCGGAGCTGCACCACGGCCTGCACCGTGAGCGGCAGCTCGTTGCGGCCCTCGGCCGCGCAGCGGACGAGCTCCTCCAGGAACAGCGCGTTTCCGTCGGCGCGCTTGACGAGGTTCGCCCGCGTGGCCGCGTCCATGCCCGGCAGGGCCGCGGAGACCAGGCGATCGGCGGCGAGAGGCGAGAGCGGCGCGAGCCAGACGCGCGTGATGTTGCGGCGCTCCCAGAGCGTGCGGAGCCGTGTGGCGAGCTCCGTGCGGCCGAACGCGAAGACCGCGAAACGAATGTCCGCGCAGCCGAGCAGCCAGTCGACCATCTCGAGCGTCGTGTCGTCGGCCCAGTGCACGTCTTCGAGCACGAGCACCTGCGGCGCGCGATCCGCCTCGGCGCGGAAGTACGCTTCGAGCGCCATCCGCAGGCGCGCCTGCATGAGCTCGGCGCTCGCGCGCGCGGCCCGGAGCGGCTCGTCGTCCTGGTCCGGGAACGTCACGCCGACGAGCTCACCCAGAAAACCTGCCACGAACCGTTGTGCCGGCGGCAGGCGCGTGGCCACGTGCCTGCGCACCTTCAGCACCTGCTCGGCCGGCGCCTCGCCGTCCTGCAGACCCATCACGGCGCGGAGCGCGCGGCCGAGCGCGGACAGGCTCGACGTCTGGCTGAGCGAGTCGCCACGGCAGATCAGGAGCTCGGGGCGCACCGGCGCCACTTCGAGCCGCTGCACGAGCTCGCTTCGCACGCGGCTCTTGCCGATGCCCACGGCGCCGAGGACGAGCGCGCCGCGCGGCGTCGCGTCCTCCAGAAGCTCGCCGTAAATGCCCTGCAGGAGCGCGATCTCCTTCTCGCGTCCCACGGTCGGCGTGGGACGTCCGAGAAGCTGGCGCGCGACGAACCCGCTCGTGTCCTCGCGCAGGAGCACGCCTCCGCGCGCGTCGGGCTGCAGAACGAACCGACCTTCGAGCGCGCTCGCGGCGTGCGAGTCGACGCGGACCGTGCCCGGGCTCGCGAGCTCGATCTGCCCCACGGCGCGCTCGAGCGCCTGGCCGGCGAGGTTCGCCCGGCCGCGGATCGCCAGGCCAATCGCCACCGCGGCGCGCGCCGTCGGCAGCGCTTGCGTCACCACGAGCGCGGCGCGCGCGGCCCGCATCACCTCGTCGCCGCGCGAGTGCTCCACGCCGAGCACGGCCACCATCTGCTGATCGAGCAGCGGTTCGAGCCGCGTATCGTCTCCGAGCACGTCGCGCAGCTTCTGATGCACGTCGGCGCCGAGGCGCGCGCCGGCGAGGTCGAAGAGCACGGAGGCGACCACGCGGCGCTCGGCCGAACCGGGGCGCGAGGCGGGCACGGGAGGCGCGCCGGCGTCGGTGATGGTGATCGGCTTCTGGCCGGGGACGGCGCGGACCGCCGAGGCGCTGCTGCGATCGGCCGCGGGCGGATCGTTGCTCAGCTGGCCGACGCGGGCGAGGGCGCGGGCGAGCTCGCCGCTGTTCTCGAAGCGGTCCTCGCGGCTTCGCGCGACCGAGCGCAGGATCACCTCGGCGAGCGCCTCGGGCACGTCGAAGCGGATGCTCTGCGGGTTCGGCGGATCCTCCAGCACGAGCCGGCCGAGCAGCGCGATCACGTGCTCCGTCTCGAAGACGTTACGTCCCGTGACGAGGCGGAACAGCACCGCGCCGAGCGAGTACACGTCGGCGCGCTCGTCGATCGGCTCGCCGCGGGCCTGCTCGGGGGCCATGAAATGCGGCGTCCCGATGATCGTCCCGCGCTCGGTCTGGTACTCGTCCGGCACGGGCGGTTTCACCACGCCGAAATCGATCAGCTTGATCGCCGTGCCCTTGCCGCGGACGAGGAAGATGTTCGAGAGCTTCAGATCGCGATGAACCACGTTCCGCGCGTGGATCGCCGCCATCGCGGCCGCCGATCGCCGCACGACCTCCACCGCGTCGCGCATGCCGAGGGGGGCGCGGCGCTGCCGCTGGCCGAGGTCCTCGCCGTCGAGCCATTCCATCGCGAAGAACAGCCGCCCGTCGTTCCACGTCCCGTGCGTGACGTACTGGACGATGTTCGGGTGACGCAGGTCCGCGAGAATCGCGATCTCGCGCATGAACCGCACGCGCTCCTGCGGCGTCGCGCTGTCGCGCAGGATCTTCAGCGCGACCTCTTGTCCCGTGAGCTGGTCGGTCGCCTTGTAAATGTCCCCCATGCCGCCGCTGCCCGCGCGACCTTCGATGAGGAACCGGTCCGACGCCTGACTGAACTCCGGGACCACTGGGCGTACAGGCTACGCGAGGTCCAGTCCGCCTGGGTAGATTTCCGCACCCAAAAGGGGTGTGCCGCGCCTCGTCGGGCAGAATTTTTCGTCCCGAGCCGCCCTTGAGACTTCCCGCCAGGACTTCCACGTGCCATCGCGGCGCCTCATGGCCGAGCCCCTCAAGAACTTCTTCGACGAACGCCTCGTGCGCCGCATCGCCGCCTCGATCCAGGCCGCTTGGCCTGATTTTCCAGCGCGGTCGTTCATCGCGGAGGCCGGGGCTGGGCTCGACGACAAGGAGCTCAAGGCGCGCGGCCGCCACATCGCCGCGGCGCTCGGGCGCGCCTTGCCGGACGACTTCGAGCGCGCCGTGGACATCCTCCTCCGCTCCCTCGACACGCCCGCGTCCCGCGACGAGGGCGCGATGTCGAGCTTCTTCTACCTCCCGCACCTGACCTTCGTGGCGGAGCGAGGGCTCGATCACTTCGAGGCATCGATGCGGGCCCAGCACGCGCTCACCCAGGTGTTCACGGCCGAGTTCTCGATCCGGCCCTTCCTCCTCCGCGACCCTGCGCGCACGCTCGCGCGGCTTCGGACCTGGGCGACCGACCCGAGCGCCCACGTGCGCCGCCTCGTCTCCGAGGGCACGCGCCCGCGATTGCCCTGGGCCGAGCGCTTGCCTGCGTTCGTCGAGGACCCCACACCCGTCCTCGAGCTGCTCGAGCTCCTGAAGGACGATCCCGAGCCTTATGTTCGGAACAGCGTGGCGAACAACCTCAACGACATCGCCAAGGATCATCCGGATCGGATCGTCGCCTTGTGCCGCCGCTGGATGGAGGGCGCGGGGCCGGGCCGCGCGTGGATCGTCCAGCACGCGCTCCGATGGCTCGTCAAGCGTGGTCATCCCGGCGCGCTCGCGCTCCTCGGCGCCTCGGCCGCGCCCGAGATCGTGCTCGAATGCGCGAGCGTCACGCCGGCGAAGGTCTCGCTCGGCGAGGAGGCGCGATTCTCCTGTGAGCTCGTCTCGCGCGCGGGTGATCCGCAAATGCTCGTCGTCGACGCGGTGATTCATTATCCCGGCGCGACCGGAAAACATCGCCCCAAGGTCTTCAAGCTGCGCAAGATCGAGCTCTTGCCGTCGGGGCGGGAGCGGATCGAGGGGCGCGTAAAACTCGTCGATTTGACGACGCGCCGCCATTACCCGGGCGAGCACCGGATCGAGCTCCGGATCAACGGCGTGGATTTTTCGGTCGGCCAATTCGTGGCGATTGCATCGCGCGGTGGAGGAACGTCGCCATCGGGGCGCGCGAAACCGGAAAGTGGAGGCAATAAAGCTGCTTCGCCGCGTCGCAGCCGGACGTGAGCCCCGTCTCGATCCAGAAAAGATAATTTCCGAATGGCGGCGTGTTGCCTCACGAGGCCCTGTCGCTGACCCGCGGCGAACGAGGCGTACATTTGTCCACAATGATCCCGTCCGCGTCCTCCCGCACTTCGGACTGACCAGGTCGCGCGCGTTTCCTGTAAGGGCGGGTTCGCGCGGGGCACGGACACGTCCTTGTTTGCGAGCCCGCACCAGACGAGAATGTGACGGACGTCCCTGTAGCAGTTTCGCAGCGAGGGTGGTATCCTCGCCTCGATGTCGTTCATCCTCAAGTCCACGCCACCTCCGGCGCCGCCGAGCAGCGGCCGTGGTTCGGTGGCTCCTCCTCCGGGAGGCCTGTCGGCGCCGCGTGATACGGGCCGCCTCGCCTCGCTTTCGGGAGGCCTGCCGGCGCCGCGCGATACGGGCCGCCTCGCCTCGCTTTCGGGAGGTCAGGGCGTACTCGAGGGGGGGGTGCTCGACGTGTCGCGCTGGCCGCTCGTCGTCCTGGTCAATCACCCGCGCGCGAACGAGGCGCAAACCGAGCAGTTCGTGAAGAACCTCGGCCTCGTCCTCCGCAGCCGGGCCGGGAAGTTCGCGCTCTTGCACGATTATCGCGGGACGAAGGAGCTCTCGCCCAAGCAACGCAAGACGATGGCGGATCACCTCGCCCAGAACCTCGACGTCTATCGGCGCTGTGCTTCCTGCGCCTTCGTCGTCGACGCGGCCTTCCCCAAAGGCGCGCTCACGGCGATCTTCTGGATGACGACGCCGCCTTATCCCTACCGTATGTTCCCCGACGTCGAGTCCGCCGAGCGCTGGGCGCTGGGCAGCCTCGGCTGAGCAACCTGCGTCCTCGTAAAACGAAGGCGAGGAAACCGCAGGGCTGCTTTCCCGTTGTCGTCGCGTCGAGGTCGTGCGAGCGTCCCGGGCATGGGTCTGCCCTCGCACTGGTGGAAGGAGCGAAAACCTTTCCTCGACGCGCTCTTCGCGGAGACCGCGGGGGATTCGGGGCAACCCGGCAAAACGGGCTGGGCGTGGCTGAGCGAGCAGCAGAGCCGCGAGGCGTCCGCGCGGATCCAGGGCACGGAGGAGAGCGAGGAGGCGCCGCTCGGCGCGTGGATCCCGGCGGAGGCGCACGAGGCGTGTTTCGAGATGCTCGAAGGCGTCGTCCCGCTCGCGACGCGCGCCGATCTGCGCGGGGATCGCTGGATGCGAAAGATCCACAATCCCACGTTGTTCGGTGATCCCGCGCGGCCGGATCAGCTCTGGATCGCGCTGCACGAGACGGCGCCGCCGCCGCTGTGGATCCCCGCGGGCACGACGGCCGACTCCCTCGCCGCGGCGTTCACGCCGTACGTGTGGCCCGAGACGCAGGATCCATTGCCGTCCGTGATCGGTTTGCCCCGGAGCGTCCGGATTTTCCTCGGCACCGAGACCGAGATGGGCGCCGATTTCGACACCATCGTGCGCTTCTTCCAGGGCCTGCCCATGACCGACAGCCTGCCCTGGGGGACGCGGTTCGTCGCGGATCCGTGGCCCGATCACCCCACGGGGATCGCGCTCGTCGGGGCCGGATATCGAATGCCCGAGAACATGGAGCAAGCCGAGGGCGCCGTATCGAGCATCACGATGCGGTCGCGCCGCCTCGGCGCCGCGATCTCGGTCTCCACGCAGCAAAAGTTCTGCGTGCTCGAGGTCCGTTATGCCCCCGTCGCGCACGAGAGCATCCTGCCGCTGCTCACGCGGATCCTGCCGGGTTTGCCCAAGGGTTTGCCCTCGGACATGCCCGCCGACGCGCTCGCGGTCGTGGCACGTTTTCGCGGCTATCAGGCGGACGAGCTCCTCGGATTCGTGCGAAACCCGGAGGAAGAGCCGTCGCTCGGTTATCACGGGATGGCGTGCCTCGCGACGATGGGCGACGACGGCGCCGCCGTGCGGACGCTGCTCGCCGAGCTCGGGGGCCGCGGCGATCCGCGGCAGCGGGACCTCGGCTACCAGCTCGCTTCCATTGCGCGGCACAAGCGATTCCTCCACGAGGCGGTCCTTCGCGAGACGGACGCGGACAAACGCGAGGCTTTGAAAAACGCCCTCCGCCCCTGACCCTTCGAGGAAACCATGAGCGAACAAGTCGTGTATTTTCTGCGCGAGGACGTCTCGCTGCGCTCGATCTTCGAGGGCGTGACCCGCGAGGGTTTTCAGGTCGTGAGGCGCGCGCCGCGCCGGGGTGACGCGTCGCCGTTCTGGACCATCGACATGGGCGAGGGGCGGTACATGCTGCTCGTCGATTCCGGGCTCCTCGGCGTCCGGTTCATCGATTGGAAGAGCGGAAAGCCGATGCCCGCGTGGCTCGAATCCTCGGTCGTGCGTCGCACCGCCGACGAGCTCGCGGCGCGGGCCCGGGACGCGAAGACGCCCGAGGAAAAGATCGCCACGCTTTGCGAGGCCGTCGCGGCGTTCGCGCCGACGCTGCCCGACGGCATTCGCGCCGCCCTCGCGGCGAGGCTGCGTGATTCCGAGGAGGCCGTCCGCTGGATGGCGCACAAGGCCGTCGTGACGCTGTCCGACGCGTCGCTGGAGCAGACGCTCGGCGAGATGCTCGCGGGCGGGTCGGTGCCCGAGGACATGGAGAAATGGGCGCGGGAGCTCCACGAGCTCGCCGTCAGGGCCGTGCGCGGCGATTACACCGACGATCTCGAGACGGACAACGAGGATTACCTGCGCGACGCGCTCCGGCGGGATCTCACGGAGAAGAAATGGCGCCGCGTGGAGGTCGCCGCGGCGCGGCTCCTGTGGAAGGAGCTGCCGCTTTACGAGCTCGAAGCCGCGGCCGCGTGGGCGAAGGCGATGGCGGCGACGGGGCGCGTCTGGAAGGCGTATTTCGCGGCGTTGCTCGTCTCGGAGATCGAGCGCTCGCGAGGGGAGGAGGGCCTCGCGGCCGTCGTGCGGGCCGAGATCGAGCCGACGCTGGCCACGCGCGAGGATCTGCCGGCCCGGGAGGACCTGCACCCGATCCTCTGGATCGTGCGGGACCGATTGAATGACGATTACACGGCGGCCTGCGATCGCGCGATCGACGCGATGGACGCGCACGTGAAAAACTTCGAGGCCGAGCGGGTCCTCTTCCGGGCGATTTCGCAGCGCAATGGCCCCGAAGGCCGGCCGCTCGCGAAAAAGCTCCGGGACCTCTTGCCCGGCGCGATCACGCCGCTCGCGCTTCTCGCGTACCTGCACGCCTCGGACGACACGGGGGACGAGGCGCTCGCGGACGCCGAGGCGCTCGCGGCGGTCATGGCCCAGCGCGAGCTCGCGGCGCAAGGAAAGGCCGAACCGCCTTCGGCCGAGATCGCCTCGTTCGATACGTGGGCCGAGGGGATCCTCGCCTACCAGGCGCGCAGGCCGAAGGACCTCATCCGCGAGCACATCCGGATCTTGCAGAAGCGCGGCGATTACGAAGGCGCCCTGCGCGCCGCCGAGCGCGCGATCGCGGCCAAGGACTCGGCCCTCGCATGGATGGACAAGGGCTTCATCCTCACGTCGATGAAGCGCCACGCGGACGCGATCGCGGCGTACACCGAGGCGATCGCGCGTGTCGACAAGGACGGGCAGGTGCTGCTCGGCGGCAGCTACGACGTCCTGTGGTTCAACCGCGCCTGTGAACGCGCGATCACCGGTGATCGCGAGAACGCGCTCAGGGATCTCGCCATTGCCGTCGCGAAAGACGAGAAATGGATCGACAAGGCGCGAGCCGACGATTATTTCGATTCGGTCCGCGACGATCCGCGCTTCGAGGGGATCCTCACGGGGACGTACGAGCTGCCGCCGGAGAGCTCGCCGTTCGATTGGAAGACGCTCGCCGACCGCGCCAAGGGGCTCTCGTTCCTCGGGCGGTACGAGGAGGCGATCGCAGCCGGGCGCGAGGCTTTGCGCAAGGCCGAGAAGGCGCTCCCGCCGGAGGATCCGGGCATCGCGACGTGCCTCGAAAACCTCGGGTTCGCCGCGACCTGGGGCGGCGAACCGAAGGAGGGCGTGACAGCGCTCCGCCGCGCCGTCGCCATTCGCGAGCGAATCGACGCCGAATCCCGCGAGGCCGGGGAAGCCTATCACCACCTCGGAAGCGCCCTCGGAATGACGGGGGACGGCGCCGGGGCCGAGCTTCATTATGGCAAGGCGCTCGCGCTCCGCGAGAAGCACGACGGCGTCGAGAGCGCGATGGCGGCGAAGAGCTGGGGCGACATGGCCGGCCTCTCGCTCGGCGCGGGCCGGAGGGACGAGGGGATCGAGCGGCTCCGCAAGGCGCGCTCCATCCTCGAAAAGGTGAACGCGGGTTTCCTGGCCGAGGGGCGCGCGGCGGACGACGATTCGCTCGTCGAGGCGCGCGTGGATCTGCTCACGGTGTGCGGGAACCTGCTCCTCACGCACGCGCGGGGCGGCGAGCACGAGCCCGCGATCGAGGCGGCGCGGGGCGCCGTCGCCGAGGCCGTTCATCTGGGCACGCGTATCAACCCGAATCTCCGCAACTCCATTGCGCAGACCCTGCAAGCGCTCGCGGAGCAAGGGGTGGCGGGGGCGCTCGAGACCCTCGCAGCCCTGGCCGACGCGGTCCTGCCCAAGGAGCCCACGGAGGTCCTCGAATCACGGGCCCGCTGGTCGCGCATTCGTGCCGGACTGCAAGCGCTGCGCGAGGCCGGCTTCGGCGACGACTTCATCCTGGCGCGCCTCAAGGACGCGCTCCGGGGCGAGCCGCCTCCGCCCGCGGTGGCGCGTGTCGCGGGCGCGACCGAGGCGCTCTCCGGGTTTGTCCAGGAAATCGCCACGACCCAGGGCACCAACATCGTGGTCACGCTCATGGCGCTGCAAACGGCCGAGGCCGGCGGGCGCACGTTCGACGAGACGCTCCACGACCTGCAGGAGCTCGCCCTCGCCTCCGTCGCTGCGTCCGTCGAGAACAAAGGGCCGCAGAACGAGCAGGGCAAGCCCTCGAAGGGGAAGAGTGACGAGCCGCCCGCCTGGGAGCGCGATCCGTTCGGCAATCCGTACCTTGACAGCGAGATGAATCGGCGGCTCGGTTATGGCGACGAGGACGACGATTCCGGGTACGACGATTCCGGCGAGGGCGAAGAGGACGAGAGCGACGAGGACGGGTACGACGACGAGGACGAGGGGGACGACGAGGACGATTGAATGAGCGAGGGCCCCGGGAACGACGTACTCGCGACGCGCCGGCCGTATCTGGCCACGGCTTTCGTGCTGATCATGGGCAGCCGCATCGTCGGGGCTGCGCTGTCGCCGGTCCTGTTCGCGCATGCGCCGCTCGCGCTCCTCGCGCTCTCGCCGGTCCCCGCCCATCTCGTGCTCGTCGCGGGGGTCTCCTCGCCGATCGCGTACTGGGCCATCGCATTGCCCATCTGTGCCGGGCAATGCCTGCTCGCGTACCTGTTCGGCCGCTCCGAGGGGACACGCGCCTTGCGCTGGCTCGTCGCGCGGGGCGTCGCGTCCGAGGCGCGTGTCGAGCGTCTCATGAAGCCGGTGCGGATGAGCGCGTCCCTGCTCGTGCTCGTCATTCCGGGCCCCATCGCGAGCACCCTCGCGGGCGCGTTCGCCGCCCCGGCGCGCCTGCTCGTGCCCGCGATCGTCGTGTCGCAGACCCTCTGGGTCGGCCTCTGCCGCTTCTTCGGCGAGGCGCTCCTCCACTGGATCGCGGCGCTCCGGCAGCAGGTCGTCGAGCACGCCTTGCCCTTGACGCTCGTCACCGCGGCCATCGCGGCGTGGGTCCATTTCCGCAAGAAATGGACGAAGCGCGTCGAGCGATCGTGACTTTGGCTTGACGCGGGGGCCCTCTTCGCCCGACGCTGCTCCTCGCCGCGCCATCCCGCGCGTCCCGAGCGAGCCATCGATGGGACGAACCATTCGAGGACAAAAGGGTTTTTCCTACACGTACGTCGAGGACGAGCAGCCCGTGAACCTGCTCTACCTCGCGGCCGTCTCCGGCGCGGGGATGTCGCTCGTCGTGCCCGAGATGGTGGGGCTCGTCTCCGGGAACGACGCGCCCGTCTCGTGGAGCTGCCTCGCGCTCGGGCGCGCGCTCGTCGAGCGCGGGAAGGCGAGCCGGCAAGGCGAGCTCGGCGCGCTCCTGCGCAAGCTCGACGGCGACTTCCTTCGCGTCGACGATCCGCACCACGTCCCGCTCGAATTCGTGCAGGATGCGATGGCGGAGAACGTGGTCGCGCTCGTCGAGCGCATCGACGCCGAGTCCGAGCGCCCGCTCCTCGAGCTCACGCTCGCGGGGAAGTCCGGCTACCGTCTGCCGCGGGCCGACTGGCCCAAGATGCTGGTGTTCGTCAACGAGTCGCTGCCGCGCACGAAGCGGCTCGACCTCGGCATGCTGCGGGAGGCGGCGGGCAAGGGGCCGGGGGCGCTCGGGCCGCAATGGTCGTCGCTGCGCGGCAAGATCGATTTCCTCCCGTTCATGGGCCTCTCGGTCCTTTGCCACGCGGTGGAGCACGATCTCGAGGGCCTGCTCGTGTACGAGGACGAACCCGAGGTGTACGCCGAAGGGTTCTGGGATCTTTCGCTCGCCTGGCACGATTGGCTCGGGGACGCGGCCGAGACATCCGAGCCGAGTGCCCTCTTCGCGCGCGCGCTCGTCTCCCATTTCGCGGGCCGCAAGATCGATGCGCGCCGCCTGTTCCTTTCCTGCGCCGACGCAGGAGACAGGCGCGCGGCGAGGTATCTCGCGCTGGTTCGCTGATCCGGCGCGCGCGGGGAATCGCCCTGCTCGCCCGGCCGCGCATCCATAACGTCCCGCGCGGCATCGGACTCCGTGCGAGCCGTGATCGCCCTCCATCACCACCCGTACGCCGCGCGAATGCGAGCGTTCCTGCTCGTCCTCGCCATCGTCCTCCTCGGGCCTGCCTGCTCGCGCGAGCGAAAGAGCCCGGTCGAGCCGCCGAGAGCGCCCGTTCGTGTGGCCTTTTCGGAGGTGGCGACTGTGCCCATCGAGCTCTCCGCCATTGGCACGGTCGAGCCCTCGGCGAGCGTCGCGCTGCGGCCGCGGGTGACCGGGCTCGTCACGGCCGTCAAATTCCAGGAGGGCGCGGACGTGGCCGAGGGGGACGTGCTCTTCCTCCTCGACAAACGGCCCTTCGAGGTCGCCTTGCGCGAGGCGGAGGCGAACCTGGAGCGGAGCCGGACGCAGGCGGCAAACGCGGAGGTGCAGGCCGAGCGATACGAAGAGCTCGCGGAAGCGGGCGTGGAGACCCGGCAGACCGCCGAGCTCCGGCGCGCCGAGGCGCGGGCCGCGGCGGCGGCGGTGGACGCGTTTCGCGCGGCCACGGTCGCGCGGCGGCTCGACCTCGAATACACGACGATTCGCGCGCCCATCGCCGGGCGAACGGGCGGCATCCTCGTGCGGGAGGGCAATCTCGTCCGGGCCAACGAGACGGTGCTCGTGGAAATCGTCCGGCTCGCGCCCGCGTTCGTCTCGTTCGCCATTCCCGAGGCGAGCGTGCCGACCTTGCAGCGAGCGATGGCGAGTTCGTCCGGGCCGCTCCCCGTCTCCGCGGCGGCGGCGCCGTCGGGCGACGCGGGGACCCCGAGCAACGGCGAGCGCGGGACGCTCTCGTTCATCGACAGCACGATCGATCGCGCGACCGGGACCTTGCGCCTGCGGGCGACGTTCGAGAACACGTCGCGAACCCTCTGGCCGGGGCAATTCGTGCAGGCGACCGTGCGGCTCGGCGTGCAGGAGGGCGCGGTGGTCATCCCGTCGGAGGCATTGCAAACCGGGCCTTCGGGCACGTTCGTCTTCGTGGTCGGCGCGGACGAGACCGCAGAGATGCGTCCCGTGCAGGCGGGCGAACGTGTCGCCGGCGGGCGGATCATCGTGCAATCGGGGCTGTCCGGCGGCGAGCGCGTGGTCACGGACGGGCAATTGCGTATTCGGCCGGGCGCGAAGGTGACCCTCGTGGGCGAGGGCCCGAAAAGCAGCGCGGACGCGGCGCCGGCGCCGGGGCAGGAGGCGCGATGAACGTCTCCCGGCCTTTCGTCACGCGGCCCGTGATGACCACGCTCTCCATGCTGGCCATCGTGATCTTCGGCATCGCGGGCTTTCGCGCGCTCCCCGTGAGCGACCTGCCGAATGTGGATTTTCCGACCATTCAAGTGAGCGCGTCGCTCCCGGGCGCGAGCCCGGAGACGATGGCCGCGGCGGTGGCGACCCCGCTCGAGCGGCAGTTCTCGACCATCGCGGGCATCGACTCGATGACCTCGACGTCGGGCCTCGGCACCACGCAGATCGTGCTCCAGTTCGATCTCTCGCGCGACATCGACGCGGCGGCGCTCGACGTGCAATCGATGATCTCCCGGGCGGCGCGGAATCTGCCGCCCGACATGCCCACGCCGCCGAGCTTCCAGAAGGTGAACCCGGCGGAGTCGCCCATCATGTACCTGGCGCTCCACGCCGAGACGCTGCCCATGTCGGAGGTCTCCGAGTATGCCGAGACCACGATCGCGCAGCGCGTCTCGATGATCCGCGGCGTCGCGCAGGTCCTCGTCTTCGGCTCGCAGAAATACGCGGTGCGCATTCGGCTCGATCCGCAGGCGCTCGCCTCGCGCGAGATCGGCATCGACGAGGTCGCCGCCGCCGTCGCCCGCGAGAACGTGAATTTGCCGACGGGCGTGCTCGAAGGACCCGCGCGCACCTACGTCGTGCAGGCGAGCGGCGAGCTTTACCGGGCGAGCGCGTTCCGGCCGATCATCGTGGCGTATCGCGAAGGTGCGCCCGTCCGGCTGGAGGAGCTCGGCACGGTGCTCGACAGCGTCGAGAACGATCGCGTCGAGAGCCATTACGATGGCAAGCGGGCGATCGTCCTCGCGATCCAGCGACAGCCGGGGACGAACACGGTCGCCGTGGTCGACGCCGTGCGCGCGCTCTTGCCGGAGCTCCGCGCCGAGATCCCCGCTTCGGTCGAGGTCGCGACGCTCTACGATCGATCGATCTCGATCCGCGAATCCGTGGCCGACGTGGAGCACACGCTCCTCGTCACGATCGGCCTCGTCGTGCTGGTGATCGGCATCTTCCTGCGGGATCTGCGCTCCACGATCGTCGCGAGCGTGGCTTTGCCCGTCTCGCTCATCGGCACGTTCGCGGGCATGTGGGCGCTCGACTATAGCCTCGACAACCTCTCGCTCCTCGCGCTCACGCTCTGCGTGGGGTTCGTCGTGGACGACGCGATCGTGGTCCTCGAGAACATCTTCCGGCACCTCGAAATGGGCAAACCCCCGCTGAGAGCCGCGCTCGACGGCGCGGGGGAGATCGGCTTCACGGTCGTATCGATGACGACGTCGCTCGTCGCGGTCTTCGTCCCGGTGCTCTTCCTCGGCGGGATCGTGGGGCGTCTGCTCCGCGAATTCGCCGTGACCATGAGCATCGCCATCCTCGTCTCGGGCGTGGTCTCGCTCTTTCTCACGCCCATGCTGGCGAGCCGGTTCTTGCGGCCGAAGAAGGCGGACGAGGTCGAAAAGAAAGAAAAGGCGCACGGCGAGCCGTCCGGGCGGATGGATCGCGCGTATTCGCGTAGCCTCGGCTGGGTGCTCCGGCACCGCTTCGCCACGCTGATGGCCTCGTTCGTGCTCTTCGGGGGGACGATCGTGCTCGCCGTCGTCGTGCCGAAGGGCCTCTTTCCGAGCGAGGACACGGGGCAGATCTTCGCCCTGACGCGCGCCGCGCAGGGCACGTCGTTCGAGGCGATGAGCCGGTATCAAGCGGCCGCGGCGGACATCGTGCGCGCGCACCCGGGCGTCTCGTCGGTGATGTCGAGCCACGGCGCCGGCGGGCCGAGCGGATCGGGCAACACGGGCCGGCTCTTCATTCGATTGGAGGATCGAGACGAGCGCGACGGCAAGAAGCCCGAGCAGATCATCGCCGAGCTCCGGCCCGAGCTCGCGAAGATCCCGGGGCTCGAAGTGTACCTGCAGAACCCGCCTCCCATTCGCCTCGGCGGCCAGCTCACCCGCGCCCTTTATCAATTCACGCTCACGGGCGCGGACGTGGACGAGCTCTACGACGCGGCGGCGGATCTCGAACAGGCGATCCGCGGGATCCCGGGGCTCATCGACGTGACGAGTGATCTCGAACGAAGGACGCCCGAGGCCACGCTCGTCATCGATCGGGACCGCGCGGCGACGCTCGGCGTGTCGGCGCAGAGCATCGAGGAGGCGCTGTTCTCGGCCTATGCGGGGCGGCAGGTCTCGACGATTTACGCGCCGACGAACCAGTACCGGGTGATCCTGGAGCTCGATCGGCGCTTCACGCAGGATCCGAGCGCGCTCGGGCTCTTGTACGTGCGCGCGGCGAGCGGGGAGCTCGTGCCGCTCTCGGCGGTCTCGCGGACGGAGGAGGGCGCGGGGCCGCTCAGCGTCAATCACCTCGGGCAATTGCCCTCCGTGACGATCTCCTTCAACCTGGCCCCGGGCGCGCCGCTCGGGGAGGCGGTCGCGCGGGTGTCGGCCCTCGCGCGGGAGCGATTGCCCGATACCATCGGCACGCAGTTCCTCGGCAGCGCCGAGGTGTTCCGGGAATCGGTCGGCAATCTCGGGCTCCTGCTCGTGCTCGCGATCCTCGTGATTTACGTGGTGCTCGGCATCCTCTACGAAAGCTTCGTCCACCCGGTCACGATTCTCTCGGGTTTGCCCTCGGCGGGGTTCGGCGCGCTGCTCGCGCTGCTCGTCCTCGGCCAGGAGCTCAACGTGTATTCGTTCGTCGGCATCCTCCTGCTCGTGGGTATCGTCAAGAAAAACGCCATCATGATGATCGATTTCGCGCTGGAGGCGGAGCGGCGGGAGGGAAAGCCGGCGGCGGAGGCGATCGTTCTTGGGGCGCGGATTCGCTTCCGGCCGATCATGATGACCACGATGGCGGCGCTCGCGGGCAGCTTGCCGATCGCGCTCGGGTTCGGCGCGGGCGCCGAGTCGCGGCGGCCGCTCGGCATTGCGGTCGTCGGCGGGCTCGTGGTGTCGCAGCTCCTCACGCTCTACATCACGCCGGTGATCTACACGTATCTCGACGCGGCCGAGAAGCGGGCGCGCGAGGCGCTGGCCGAACGGAGGGCGCGGCGGCTCGCGCGAAGTTCGCCTTGACGGGCGGGCTCGCGTCGGGCGAAGTGGCGGGCGCCATGAGAGCCATCACGATAGCGAGCGTCCTCGGGCTCTGCGCCGGCTGCGGGGGCGCGGCGGCGCCGCCCCCGTCCCCGCAGGACGTCGCGAAGGTGCGCGCGGAGTACGAGGCCCAGGCCGAGCGCAACCTGGAGCGAGCCCTCGCAGAGCAGCACCAGCGGGACAACCTGAAGCCGCTCAGCGTGAAAAAGATCGCCCACGGGCCGGGGAATCCACCGAACTGGAAGCCGCCGGGGTCGCCGGATGCGCCGTACAAGCACCGCTACATCCCGAAGGTGGGCGAATTCGTGCAGCTGAAGCCGGAGGATCACGTCCAGTTTCACGGCTCGTTTTGCATGATCGGGTCGAGCTGCGGCTGCCAACGGGAGATGAAGTATCATTTCGCCGAGAAGCCGGACGGGACCCTCGTGGTCCTGGTGCCGGAGGCGCAGCAGAAGGTCCACACGATCACCTACGATGGGCCGTGTTCCTTCGGCTGCGGTCAGCCGGGCAGTGGTCCCATGGTCAGCATATGGGAGTTTCCGACCACCGACTTCGATCGTGTGACCGGGATCGTGGTGCCGTTCGAGAGGCACGTCGTCGTCGAGACGTGCACGAAGCCGATCCCCGCGCCGTGACGTTTCACGGGAACGAGAGCCCGAGCACGTAGGCCTCCCAGCGCTTCTTGAAGGCCGCCATGTCCTCCTCGCCGAGCACGCGGCGGAGCGTGTCGTAGCCCGTGGGATCCTTTTCGCGGTTCGTGTGGAATTCGCGATAATAGCGGACGAGCAGGCCCTTTCCCTGGAGGTAATGGAGGAGGTAACGCGAGGCGGCGTAATGGACGCCGTAATCGCCCTCGTAAAACGCGCTGTCGTTCATCGCGGTGAGCGCGCGGATGGAGGGGACGCGGTTCTCGGCGATCGCCGATTGCAGGCCGCGCAGGCGCCAGTTCGTGTAGCCGTAGATCCGGCCGTCCTCCTCGCCGCTCTGCTCGTAGAGGGAGCCGAGCCCCTCGTTGAACCAGGGCGGGCAGTCGGGGAAGTTCGCCTCGATGAACGGGTGCACGATCTCGTGCACGAGCGTGCCGCCGCCCGTCGCGATGTTCATGACGAGCGCGCCGTGCTTCGAGGTGTAATACCCATACGGCGTGGTCGGCTTCTCGCCGAAGAGCGTGAGCGCATTCCGCTCGTAGCTCGGCGCGTCCTTGAAGAGCCACACGACGAGGATGCGCGACGGGTCCTTGGCGAAATAGTCTTTCTTGAGCTTCTCGGTTGCCCAGCGGACCGTGCCCTCCGCGCCCCTGCGCACCTGGGGCTCGGGGCCGTCGCCGACGACGATGAACGGAGGCTCGACGAAGACGGTGAAATTGCCGCGCAAGCGCGAGGTCTTTTGCTTGACCGCCATCACCTTTTGCGCGTAATCGGCCGGGGAAAACCCCGGTTTGCGCGGCGTCACCTTGGCGAGCTCGAGATCACGCGGGGCGAGGCGCAGCCGAATCGCAGTCCACGCATCCTTGTTGTACTTGAGCGGCCAGAGCGAGAGGAAACGCGACCGCGACATGCGGCGATACGCGCCCGCGTCCTCGGCAGGCTCGTGATAGATGATTTCGTCCCGCGAGGAGTCATAACCGACGACGAGGCGGAAATGCTCCGTGGTCGTGGGCGTCTCGTCGTAATGCATGCAGACAATCGAGGGGATGCCCTTCTGGAGATCGGCATGGAGCGCTGCAAGCTCGGCCCCGAGCGCTTCGTCGGCCTTCGCGGCGTCGATGCGGATCCACACAGGCCCGGGCTCAAAGCCGACGGCCTCGACGGCTTGCTTGAGCTCGGCCGTATAGGCGCCGCGGCCGAGCGCCGGATCGAGGCCAGTCCTCGCGAAGATTTCGTCCTGATCGAGCGGACGGCCAAGCCGCGCGAGCGCCATGGAGACGCAAGCCTCGCCGCAGAAATCAGGCTTTTGCCGTACATGCGGCATGCCTTCGAGCAGGACGGTCTCGAGGTTCTGGCGCGCGAGCCCGAGCGGGGCAGGGGCAGCGACCTGTTCAGGCGGTGGAGGCGCGGAGGAGCGGTTGCAGGCGACGATCAGGAGCGGGGCGAGGAGGGCGAGAAGGCGAGCGGGCGGCATCGATGGACTCCGAGCATGGTTGGACGCGCGAAGTTCCCAAGGTTTGGATCCCTGGGGCCGCTTCGCCGGGGCGCTGCCCCGGACCCCGCGGGGGCTGTCCGCCCCTCGACCCGGACCAGGGCAAGCCCTGGACCATTTGGGGAAGAACTGCGCGATGCGCAGTTCTTCCCACGGGCCCGTTGTGTTGCCAGTCGAAATGGCAGCGCGGCTGTCTTGGTTGGCGGGGGTCGTTCCTCGGCCTGTTCGATGAACTGCGCGGAGCGCAGTTCATCGACCCCGGGTCCAGCGCTTGCGCTGGTCCGGGTGCAGGGGCGGATAGCCCCTGCTCGGGTCCGGGGTGAAACCCCGGCGCTACGCTGTGCCAGCACCCAATCGCGTTTTCCATTGACAGGAGGTTGGTGTCCTGGTTCCCGGAGACGTGCAGACGATGACACGTGCAGCTCGCTTCTCTTCGTGGCTCGGCGTTTTTCTTGGCGCGGTTACGTCCTGCGCTCAGCCCATGACGCCGGCGGATCGGTCGACGGAGCCGTGTGCGAAGGGCGGTGTCGTCCGGATCGCGCCGATGGCCTCGCTCGGCCAGGATCCGGCGCCCTTCCGGCTGGAGGCGCGAACGCCACGCGCCATGCATGCGTGTGATGCGCCGAAGCCCATCGTGTACCGCTTCGAGCGGGAGTCGTCGGACACGACGGTCCCGCTGCGCGCGGTGAGCATGGCGCAAAAACAGGCCTTCGCCGTCGGCGACCGTGGCGTGGCGCTTCGGCGTGATGCCGTGAAGGGCTGGTTGCGCGAGTCGACGGGCACCACCAAGGACCTCTACGCGATCGTGGGCGCGCCGACGCAGCCGATGGGCGAGGTGGACGTGCATGTCGCGGTCGGCGCGCACGGCACGGCGGTCGCACGCATGGCCGATGGAACTTGGCGCATCGAAGAGACGGGCACGGACAAGGATCTCCTCGGCCTGTATCACGATCGGGCGCTCACGCTGGCGTTCGGCGCCGGCGGGGTGATCCTGCAGCGCGTCGGGAACGGCACATGGCGGCCGGTCCCTTCGAACAGCACGGCGGATCTCCACGCGTTCAATCCCTGCGATCCGCATCGGTTGTGCGTGCTCGGCTCCGCAGGCGCGATCGTCGAATGCGAGCAGCCCCAATGGGAGGTTTCCTGTACCCCGAGGCCGTCCTTCGCCGGCGGGGATCTGCCGGCGGACTTCATCAATGTCATTCACAGGGACGCCAACGTGGTGATCAGCCGCGATATATCGACGGATGGGGCGAACCCGCTGTCCGTCTGGAAGACGTGGCTCCGCGCCGGCAGCTCCGCGCCGCCTGCCGATGCCCTGGAAGCCGCCTGGGAAAATAACATGTCCGGCGACAACCTCTTGGTCGGCCGCGGGGGCGCGGTATGGCGCAGCTCGGTGGAGAAGGGCAAACGGACCCTCGAGCGGCTCGCGGTGCCTTTCCGCATGGATTTTCACGGCGTCGTGTTCGACGGGGCCGACGGCTTCCTGGTGGGCGATGACGGGACCATCGTGCACCTCGCCGTGGATGGGCTCGCAGCGACTCTCTACGAGAACGTGGGGCGGTGAGTCGAGGGCGAGCTCGGGCAGGGCGTGTTCAGCGAGGGAATCTGCTCGAAACCGCGGCTCCTGCGACCTCTTCCGAGACGCCGTTCAGCTTGGAGGACGGGTCGCTGCCATACGGGCGGGTGAATGCCTCCATGCCGTGACCCGAGGGATCGAAGAAGTACACACCCCGCCCACCGTCGTTGCGGTTGATCCGGCCCGGCTCCCGGCCATGCGGATCTGCCCAGATGGGAATCTGGCGCTGCACGAGGCGTGCGAGGATCTGGTCGAACTCCTCCTCGGAGACGAGGAAGGCGTAGTGCTGTATCGGGATGTCGATGTCGACGGTCAGGAAATCCAGCGTGACGCCATTGGCGGTGGAGACAGGCAGGAAGGGCCCGAACGGCGGGCTCACCGAAAGGCCGAGGATCTCGGCCAGGAAATGAGCGGATTTCTCCCGGTCACGCGAGAGAACGATGGTGTGATTGAATTGGATGGCCACGGCTTTTTGTCCCCCAGCTTCGATGCATCATCGTGCCTCATGCGGGGCACGTTGACAAATCGCTTCATGGGGCGCCGCGCCGGGGCGCCGCCCCGGACCCCGGCAGGGGCTATCCGCCCCTGCACCCGGACCAGGCACGGCCTGGACCGAGGGTGGAAGAACTGCGCGATGCGCAGTTCTTCCAACGGACCGGTGGGACCGCGCTGCCGATCGAAATGGTAGCGCGGCTGTCTTGGTCGGCAGGGTCGTCGCTGGTCTTGCCTCGGCCTGTTCGATGAACTGCGCATCGCGCAGTTCATCGACCCTGGGTCGGCACCGGCCCCGGCATTGTGAGGACAGTCCAGTTCGGGTCACGCTCGAACATCCCGATGCCGGGCCACAACCTGATCGACGACGCCGGCGCGGATCTGCTCGTCTGGGACCGCGTCGACCGGACGTACCACTGGCGGTCGCTCGCGGGCACGACGCCGCCGGACGAACAAGAGATGGGGCTCGGGATCCGGCTCGTGCCGATCGTGGCCAAGCTGAGCAACGCGTCCACGCCGGATCTGGCCGTGTACGACATGGAATCGGCGGTGCTGACGTGGTTCGACGCGCACGATACGAGTCCTCGGGTGAAGCGCCAGCAGACGCTGTCCTCCGACTTCATCCCCGCGGCCACGGGGTGACTCACGCAGCGGGCCGCGGTGGTGCCGCTCGTCGGGATGAAGCTCTCGTCCGGGCAGGACCGGCTCGCCTTCTGGCTGCCGGGAGATGGTCACTGGACGCTGCTCACGCCCAATCCCCCCGCGACGAACGGCGCGGTGACCTCGTTCTCGACCAACTCGTGCCTGTTCGGAATGGAGGTGACGGACCTCCCGGTGCCTGGCATCGACAGGAACGGCGACGGCGAGTCCGACTTGCTGATCTGGCGCACGAGCGGCAATGACGGGGAGCTCCACTGGAGAACGAGCGGGTGCGGCGCCGACGACTGGTGGGGGTATTCGACACCCGAGCGATCGCGCGTGCACACGATCCCCGTGGCAGACATGTCATCGCCGCCGGATGGCAAGCCGGACCTGATGGTGCTGGAGCCGGACGACGGCGGGAACGTGATCCGGGTGCTCGACTCGAACACCGGGTTCACGACGTGGATCTCCGGACTCCCGACGCTCGCCACGGCGCGCTCCGTAATGCTCTGATTGCACGAGTCGGGGCGGCGGCGCTCTACGAACATCGTTTGGGGCGAAGGCGGCGCCGGGGGGGCATCGGCGAGTTGCGCGAGGCCGAGCACATTGGTGGCGACCGTGTTTTGTCGCGATCCGTGTAGGTTCGGCCTCGCCCATGTTCGACGGACATGGGGCAACGAAAGGATCGGGGATATGATGCCAAGGCGACAAGGGCTGTTCGACCTGCCTCCACCGGATTTTCCGTGATCACTTCGGCCCCAACCGTGAACGGGTGGCGCGATCTTGGCGAGGCGCTTCCGTGCGGGCGCAGTCGCGCATGGTCGTCGCCCGTCGATCCTCGATGTCGAGGTTCCGACCCTTGCGTGCCCCGCCGTCCCATGCGAAAGCAGCCGCACCTGCCCACGCACATGCTTGAAGCACATCGTGAAACGCCGGAAGGCCAGGCCCGCCCAGGGGTGAAACAACGGCTGCAGCGATGGGGGCAACGCGTCTTCTCGCGGCGCCGAACGTGGCTCCCCCTGCTCGCCGTGCTGGCCTTCGTGGTCTTGCTCGGCGCGGCCGGAGGGCCGCCCTTCATGCACCCGGATTCGCTCGCGCAGCAGGCGCTCGAGACCTACACGAATCACGGCAAGCCGAAGGCCTACCACTACCCCGCCCTGACGGTGTACGCCAACCTGGGGATGTACTGGGCCACGTACATGTTCGCGAAAGCCCAGGGCTCGGTCTCGAGCTTCGCCGCTTTCATGTCCCAGCAATGGTCGAGGACCATGTCCATTGGCTCGATGCGGCTGCCCTTCACGCTGCCCGGGCATATCCTGACCCTGTGCTTCAGCGTGGTGGGGTTGTTTTCGACCTACGTAAGTGGCTTCCGGCTCGGCGGTCGCCGGAACGTGGGCTGCCTCGCCGCGCTCCTCACGGGGACGTCGCTGTTATGGGTGCAGCAATCCCACGTGGATACCGTGGACATCCCCCTCGCGGCCATGTGTATGCTTGCCCTCGCGTTGACGTTGGTCTGGGTCGATCGAGAGGACAAACCGCTCTGGGTATCTCTGCTCATCGGGGTGGCGACGGGTCTCGCGGCGTCCGCGAAGTACAACGGCGCGATCGTGGGCGCGGCATTCGCAGGGGCCGCGCTGCTCACATTCAAGACCCAGATCTGGAAGACGCTGCTGCACGGCCTCGTGGCCTCCGTGGGCGCCGCGGCGACCTTCCTGGGGACCAACCCGTACATCGTGCGGGATTACGCGATCTTCAAGAGAGATTTTCTCTATGAAAAGGAGCACGCCTACAAGCTCGGTCACTTCGGCCACGATACGTTGAACCCCTGGCTCGACAAGAGCCAGGCGCTCGCGACGGGGTGCGGGGTGGTGCTGCTTTGCCTCGCTGCGGTGGGCCTCGTGGCGTTTTTGCGGGATCGGCAGGTCGCGGCGCCGAAGAAGGCAGGGATCATCCTTTTCGTGGCCGCCTTCGTGGTGGTGGTCTTCCGATCCATATTGTCGTTTGATCGGTACGTGTTGCCCCTGGTGCCGGTGGTCGGCATTCTGGCCGCCGTGGGCGCGCGGTTCCTCCTTCAACGAGCCCTCCGCGATGCTCCGTGGAAGGCCGCCCCGACCCGGTCGCGCGTCCTCGCCGGCGGCGTGGGCTTCCTGGTCGCGGCGGCCTTGCTGCCCAATCTATGGCGCTCCATTCGGCATGATCTGCTCCTCTCCCGGATGGATACCCGGGAGCAGCTCATGGCCATCATGCGAGAGGCGAGGACCCGGTCGAGGATCGCGTCGAGCACCTACACGAATGCATGGGTCAACCAGCCGGCGGCCCGGTCCAGCAACACCCTCCTCGACCTCGGCGGCCCGTCGACCCTCAACAAGTTCGACCTCGTGGTGCTCGACAGCTTCACCAACGACCGGTACGTCTGGGCGCTCAAGCGCCCGCAGATGAACGCTGCGTTCCGGCGGAAAGTCAAGGAGCTGGCCGGATGGCATGCGCTCGTCATCAGCCCCTACGATCGGCCCAAGAACGAAGTGCCTTACGCGAATCACTCGCTGTATACACCGGCCATGCCCGATCTGCCGTACCGGCGTTTGCCGGGCCCCTACATCGAGATTTACGCGAGCGACCGCGCCCGGCTGGACGAGCTTCAGGAGGCGTGTGAGAAGAAAGGTTTCACCTGCGCGACGATGACGGCGTCAGAGGTCTTTTACTATTCGAAGGCGACGGCCGCACGGTAACCTAATTCTACTGCGGGACATTAGAATCAAGCAAGAGGGGTTGGCGCATGTTGGTGGCGTGGGATGGCGGCTCTCTACAGGAGGACCCGTGCATGACATCGCCGGTGCGGTGACAGAATGGGCACCGTGGCAGCCACGCAATGAGCGCGCGAGCGATGGCGATGCGGATGGTGGCGAAGGAATCGGCGAAGTGGCGTGCTGGGCGCGAAGGGGTGCGCGTCGTTTTACGCTTGCCTTCGGGCCGAGGGGGGAAAATGCCGCATACGCTCGACGACGACGAAGGCGTAGCAGCACAGGACGACGGAGACGTGATGATTCCACCCGGGGAACGAGCGGCCCTCGAAATGATCGAGGCCGAGCTCTCCCTTGAGCTCCTCGTAGACGATCTCCGTTCGCCACCGCTCCTTGATGATCCGGATGATTTGCTTTTTCGTCATGCGGCGTGAGAGCGTCGTGAGGGCGAATTTCGTCGGCTCGACCTCGCCATCCGGCCACTCCATGACGAGCCAGAGCGGCTCTTTTTCGTC